>NZ_DHDZ01000032.1:0-11043 GCF_002399615.1 Pedobacter sp. UBA4863
TATTCTTATTGAAATTTAAACAGCTTCTAAATCTGTAGCTATTTTTTTATTCCTTTTCGGGCGCAACGGTATCTTCAGGATGTTGCGGAGGCAGCTCTTTTACTTCTTTTTCTATGATAATAGTTTTTAGGTGCACGGCATATTTTGATGGTGTGATGCCGGTGTCAAATTTTTCGGCATAGGCCTGCGTAAACTCTGCACCAAAATACAAAATGATAGCGGTGTAGTAAATCCATACCAGAATTACAATAATTGAACTTGCGGCGCCAAATGCAGAACCCGGGTTGCCTTTTTCAATATAGATACCAATAACGTATTTGCCTAAGCTGAAAAGTAGGGCGGTAAATAGCGCACCTACTAAGGCGGGTTTCCATTTCAAATTTACATCGGGCAATACTTTAAAAATAATGGCAAAAATGGTGGTTACCACGGCTAAAGTAAGTGCATTGGTTACCACAAGCATTAGTAAGCCAGAAACCTCTTCAATGCCAATTTTTGCGGCGTAAATGTCTAATTTGCCGCCTATGCCCACCACTATGCTGTTTATTACCAATGATACTAATAAAAGAAACCCTAAGGAAGCAATTAGAGAAAAGGACAGTAAGCGGTTTGTAATTAACTTTTTCCAGCCCTTTTTAGGAACTGCTTTAACTTTCCAAATTAGGTTTATACTGTCTTGTATTTCAATGAAAATTGCGGTAGAACCAATAATTAACGTACCAATACCAATAATTAAGCCCAGTGTACTTTTGCCAGAGAGGTTGGCATTGTTTACAAAGCTATGTAACTGGTTGGCGGCATCTACGCCAATAAACTCGCTAATTTCTCCAAATAATTTAGTGTTTGGATCCATATTGTCGCCTAAAAAAAGCGAGGCCGAAGAAATGATGATGATGATGAGTGGTGTGAGCGAAAAAATGGTATAATAGGCCAGTGCCGCACTTAATTTCATTACCCGGTCTTCTATAAATCCTTTGCCCGCTGCCACAAAAAGGTGGTAGGTGTGGATGAAAAAGAGTTTTATGTTGTTAGGAATTGCTTTTATCATTGTTTTATTGTTACCTCCTAAGCCCCTACTGGGCGAATTGGGATTGTTAATTGTTTTATTGCTAAATTGCTGTATGGCAACGCTATGTTCTTTGCGCTATAAATGTAGTTCATGGGGTTAGAACGGATAACCGATGCCAATGTTCAGGACTAAATTATCTCTTCTCCAGTTTTTGTTGCTAAAGTCTATATCGTTAATTACCCAACGTTGTCCGCTAGGTAAATAAGGCTTGCGTATTGGAAAAGCACCATCTACACGTATAACGAAAATAGTGGCATCTATTCTTAAACCTAGGCCTGTACCCACGGCCAACTCATCTAGCGAGTTTTTTAACTTAAATGCCGAACCGGGTCTTATGGGATCTTCCTTGCGTAACCAAATATTTCCAGCATCTACAAAGGCTGCACCATGTAAAATACTTACCAACTTAAACCTAAGTTCAGAATTAAGCATCATCTTTATATCGCCACCTTGGTCTGCAAAGCCGGTATTGTTGTTTATTACTTGATAAGTGCCCGGACCTATGGATCTAGCTCTAAAAGCTCTAATGTCATTGCTTCCACCAGCAAAAAACTGACGTACAAAAGGTAATAAACTGCTGCTGCCATAAGCGTAACCATAGCCAAAGTTTAACCTGTTGGCCCATGTTACACCGGTGTTTAATTTGTAATAGCTTCGTAAATCGGTTTCTACCCTTATAAATTGAGTAAGCGGAATATTAAATAGCCTTTTGTCGCCATGGGCACTATTTTTAACAAATAAGCCCCATACATTTCCACTAGTTTCTAAGCCTCCAAAGAAATACAGGTTATGCCTGCGCTTATCTTGCATTTGGTTGGTATAGGTGAAGTTGTAATTGCTGCCAACAATGAACTGATCTTCTAAGGTATATTGTAGTCCGGGGTTTTGTTTAACAAGTTCTTTATAGGCAAAATCGGCGGTGTCTTTGTTAGAAGTAACGAGGTTGATAGCAGCTGGGTTAAAGTTGTGCTCCTTAAACTGGTTTTCTTTCCAGTTATAACCATATTGTGCCTTAAACGAGTTTAGTTTATAAACTGTATCTCTACTTAGTAATTCGTAACCCAACGAAACAATGGTTTTTGGCATAAAGGCATTGGTGCTTTTGGGTTTATAAAATGGCACAATAAACCGTGGTAGGGTAAGTTTTGCTTCGCCTTTTAGCGAGTAAGAGTTAATGCCTTTTGCTTGCCCGCTGTACTGTGTTTCGAAGCCGCCGCTGGCACTAATATCTAATTGTTCTGCTCCCCTAAAAATATTGCGGGTAGTTTGTGTAATTTTTAATTCGGAACCTATAAAGTTGTTAGATTTATTCGTGCCTGTTACCGAAAAAGTAAGCGAATTTTTCTTTAATGGGGTAAGGTAGATGTTTAAATCTAGTTGGTTATTTTTGAAGCTGTCTATGGGCAAAAATTCGGCCCTCACATCTTGAAAAGCACCTAGGTTTACCATTCTGTTTAACGATTGGTTGTGGTCTTTTCTGTTGTAACGTTCTTGTTTTTTAAAAAAGACTAACCTGTCAAATACCCTTGGTTTGTAGGTGTTTCTATTATCATAGATATTGAAATCATTATATTTTAATGGTGCCAGTCTTCTTAGTACGCTATCTCGGCGTAAGCTATAGCTTGGGTAGATGTTGATATTTCTAATGGTATAGGGTTTTAGTGCGGCATCGGGGGTAATGTTCTTGATTTGTACATTTACATTTACCAAATTTTTGCCAATGGTACTATCTACCTGTAAAATTAAATGCTCCGGACTGAAATAGAAATAGCCACTTTCTTTGAGGTCGTTATCAATTCTGATACGTTCATTTTTGTAGGTTTCTAAATCATAGAAATCACCTGCTTTCAACAGCGTTTTATCTTTGTTTTGATTAATGATATGTGTTAGGTCACCAGTATCTGGCGGGAAGGTAACCTCATTAATTTTATAACGAATGCCAGTATTGGCAGTATAAATAGCTTTTCCTCGTCGTCTTTTAATTACAGTATCGCCGGTAACTTCGGCCTGTAAATAACCTTGGCTAATTAGATAGCTTTTTAGCACGTCGTTATTGTACCTAAGCCTTACTTCGCTCATTAATACGGGTGGTTCGCCTACTTTATTACGTAGCCAATTTCTAATTCCCTTTGGTTTTTTAGGTTCGCCAGCTAAATTGTAGATAAATAATTTAGGTTTTAGGCCTAAAATAGATTTGTTGGGGCGAGGCCTGGTTTTGGTTTCCAAAATACTTTTTACCTGTTTAGCATTGTCTATTTTAGAAGAAGAATCTGGATTGACTTTTACTTCGGCTCCGACATAAAGATTTTGTCCCGGTTTTAAATAACGGGTATTGCTACAATTGGCAAAAATTGAACATGCCAATATGAAAGCTCCTATTTTAATTAGTTTTCTCATTTTTTGGTCTTTGTTCAACATTGTTCCTATTTCTGCGTTTCTGAAATATTTCTCTAAATCTATTGTAATCAACTACTAAGGTGAAGCCTAAGCCAGTCTCGATGATTTGCCCTTCAATTATGCTTTCGTTTTGGTTACGCCTGTAAGCTCTTAGGCGGTAGCGGCCATCTTTAGAGAGCGCATATTCTACGTTTACATTACCTGCAATATTGGTGGCATCTTGGTTGCCTTGTTGTGGGCCCTCTAAAGCAAATGAACTTCCTACGGTTACGGTTAGCCTGTCGTTCAACAGTTTTTTCGATAATCCAACTTCTAAATCGGTTTTTTGCGCTAAGCTCCCTGTAGAATAGTCTTCGGAAGAATTGACCCCGAAATTAAGATCAACGCCTTGAATTAAATCGGAAGCTAAGTTGTTTAACTGTTCGGTTAGCAGTTTGCTCACACTAGAGCGGGCCAAGGTAGATACTCCGCCACCACCGCCGGCTAAACTTTGGAAAGGGTTGTTTGTAATAAACCTGTTGAGTGCCAATAATGCAAAAACCTGTTTGTTAAGTTCATTTTCGTCTCTGTTTACACTTTGTAGTTTTGTGTACGCCTGACTTCCTACGGCGGTGCCACGTTCGTTTTCTGGTAAATCTATTTTAAATGAAATGATGGGTTTTAACAATTCGCCCTTCATGTACAAATAAACTTGAAAAGGTAGTTTTGTTTTGGTAGTCGGGTCATCAGGAGTGTTTAACAAATCTATTGGTGCGGCATTTACCTCATAAAGTGCTGTAAGGTTTACATTTGCTTCGGTAGGTTCTCCGGTCCAAACTAAGCTGCTGCCCTTTACTAATTTAAAGGGTTTTTTACCTAAGGGACCAACTGATAAGCTATAAGAACCATCTATAATTTCGTAGCGACCAGTCATGCTAATTTTGCCGCTGGGGTCCATGGTCGCATTCAAATTAGCATCACCTTTTACGGTTAGCATATCGCCATTGGCCGGATCTACTACTACATTTAATTCTGCTTCGGAATCTACCTTAATATCTGCTACCAAATTAATTCCTTTTATTGGCGATTTACTTACGCTATCGGCCTTTAAATCTTTCTGCCCGTTAAAGGGTGGCGCATCGGCATCTATAAATTGTACAATGCCTTCTTGGTCTATCACCGATGGGTCGTTAACTGGCATTGCGTAGTAAAATTCAGTTCCTTTTAGCACCCTAACATTCATATTTACGTCGGGTTGGTTTAAATTGCCACGTACACGAATGTTGCTGGTTACATATATTGTTCCATAAATCATATCGTTGTCTTTGGCAGTAGAGTTCATTACTCTAAAGTTGTTGGTTTTAATATCTAAGCCAAAGCCTACGTTACTAAAATTGCTGGTGTTAATGGTGCCGTTAATGGTTGCTTTTTTGCCTAGCGAATCTATTAACGTGAAATTATTAAATAGAACTCCATTGTTGTTAAAAGCAATTTCTTGGGTTGGTATGGTAAAATAAGAGTTGATATAGGCAATTCGCATCCCTGCATCGTTAAATTTTAAGGCACCTATAATTTGTGGTTGAGTTAGCTCGCCTTTTACGGTAAAAGCTCCCGAAACAGTTCCTTTGCCTTCTTTAATCTGTCCGGCACTTACACTTTCAATTTGTCGCAGATCAATTTTATGGATGTTTACGGCAAGGTCTAAATTGCTTTGCGGTGCTGTATAATAGAAACCTTTGGCAGATAGCTCGTGAACGCCCTTTAAGCTTACCTCAACTTCAAAAGCATTTGTAGTGTTGTTGTTAACGATGGCTTTTAAGTCGCCCAGTTCGTCTTTCTGGTAGCGCAGTTTGTTGACGGTTAAATCTGCTTCAAATTTTGGGGTAGTTACTAAATCTTTTACGTTTACCGTTCCGTTAATTGCGCCACCCATTAAAGCGGTGTCGGTTTCTGCAAACTTCATCAAAGTTTCTATTTGGAAGTTTTTAAACTCGACCTTTAATGGCGAATTAGGTGTTTTGGTAATACTATTGATGCTCAGTAATTGCGAACCCTGACTAATATTGAACTGATTTGCTAAAATTCCAGATTCTCCAAATTGTATATAGTTTTCTGGTGCTACGGCCCATTTTTCGTAGTCTAACATTAGCTTTTCTGGGACTAGGTTAAAGCGAAAATCTTTGTTAATCGATTGAAAAACACCTGCAAGTACATATTTGTCTTTACGTTTACGGTCGCGTAAGAAGACGTTTAAATCTAATTTATTATTTTCGGCAGCACCCGATATTTCTGTGTTAAATAAGGCAATTGAAGAATTTTGGATGCTATTTACAAGCAATTTGTAATTCAGTTGTTTATCTTGGTTAGCGATGTTTAGCTTAATGCTATCTAGGTTGATGCCATTGTAGGTTACTTTTGGGAAAACAGCATTCATCAACAAACTGTCTTTCTCGGTATCAATTAATCCGTTAATTCTGGCGGGTACAAATGTAGTGAGCGATGGTACAAAATCTTGCAAAAACTTGGGGTTATAAATGTTTGCACTAAAACGTATGCGCTGCGGTGGTACATTGCTTACTTCGCCAAAAGCGTAGTATTTGTTAATTTGGTTGATAATGGCATTGACCACTTTGCTCAGTTGGTATTTGCCATCAACAGTGGCACTAATTAATTCTGATTTTAGTGCTAATTTATTTTCGGTAGGGGTAGTAACTGCATTTAGTTGGATCGTATCTAAATTGAACTTTTTACCGTCTTTCACCAATTGCAAACCTGTGGCAAAAACATCGCCGTTAAGATAATCTACATCTGCCGTTTTAATGTCTGCATTAATATTTCCAGCAAACCTTAATTCGGAGGTGCTAAAGTTCAATTTCTGCAAATCAATTTGTTTAAGTGCAATGGTTGCCTTTACCGCTGGATATTTTTTTGCCAAATCTGCATTTGCCGTTAATTCAAAATTGGCGTTGCTGTCTGGCATATTTCCTTTTATAGCCACTTTTTGGTTAGCGTAATTACCCGATAGCTTAAGGTTGCTATAGTTGTATTTATTGTAGTAGGCACTTAATACGGTTGCATTAAATTTTGCATTAATTTTTTTAGGGTCTAAACCTATACCTACTACAGCTGCTTTTGCAGAAATCCTGCCTAAAGTGGGTTGTTGTTTCAGTAACTTACCTACGTTAAATTTGTTTAGGCTAACATTTGCGCTATACTTTTCCTTTCCTTTTGGGCCATTCATGTTGGCAGCTAAAACCGCAGTGCCCATATCCGAACGAACATTTAAGTTGGTGTTAAAATCGGTCATTGAGCCTTTAAATTTACCGTTGGCATCAATTACATTGGGTAATTCGATGTTGTTTGGTAATGATTTTTTAGGCACAATAGCCAAAATATCACCTTTGGTAAGATGAATTTTCTTGATGTTTAAGTCTAGAAATGCTTTGTTTACATCGGTTACATTATTCGCTTTACCACTAATATCTATTTGGGTGTTTCTTAAACCGCTGATTTGTAGCTTTGGAATGTTCAAACGATTTAAATAACCATCTACTTTAGCATCTACTTTTAGTTGCTGATTGGCATATTGTTGAGGCAAAGCATTGCTAAAAAAGGTGGCATCTTTTAAGCCTATAGTCGTGTTTTTTAAGTCGATTTTTAATTTTACACGTTCTGGGTTTTTAGTTAAATCATCCAGGGTAGTGAACGTTAAATCTGTTTCGTTTTCGATACTGGTGTAGGGCGTTTTCACTACAAAACCTGTCAACTTAATTTGTTTGTCGTTGTAAATTGCTTCGCCCCTTAAAGCGTTTAAAACAAATCCGCTTTTGTCGCTCAGCGAGCCACTTTTAACTTTTGCGGTAATACCTTTACTGCTGTAATTCACCTCTTCAGCACTTAAATTCAGTTCTTTAATGGCTAAATGGTTAAAGTCCATTCCTTTTTTTAAAGGTTTGGCGCTAAGGTTGTCAAATTGTAGCTGGTTATTAACAAGGTCGATTTTTTTGATAACTAATGCCACCGAAGCTGGTTCTACTATAACAGTGTCCTTTACCTTATCCAAATTGTTACTAGGTGCAGGTTTAAATGCAAACTTGATGAGCGAATTGGCTAGTTCGGCATGGTCTGTAGTGTAATTTCCGTTGGTTAAATCAACTTTTAAATTGTTGAAATGAAGTTTCTTTACATTGGCTATTGCATTGGTTGTCGTTAATTGGTCGTCGTAATTAACTTTTACATTGTTAAATTCAAATTTCTGAACTTCGATAGTTGGTAGTTTGCCTTGTTCTATTTGGGCACTGTCTATGCTATTGGTTAAATGCTGCACCAGTTGAGTTAAAGGTTTTTGCTGTAAATACCACAAAGAAGTATGATTAACCTTAAAACTCTTAATTACATATTTTTGGTTTGCTAAATCAAAATCTTTAATGTTGGTTTCTAATTTGCCGAGGTAAAACTTTACATTATTGCCGGCAACATCATCACGGTAGGTAATTCCAATATCTTCAAAATGCACTTTATCTACCGAAAATTTGAGGGCAGCAGTACTGTCTTGTGCTACCTTTTCTTCAGGCTTTTTTTGGTCGCTCATAAAGGCATCAACCAAAAAGGAAAAATTAAAGGTAGTGTCTGGATTTATGCGTTTTACATTAGCTCTAATGTTTTTTAATTCAATGTAATTAACTTCTACCGTGTTTTTCAATAGTTTTAATAAGCTAATGTCCACCTGAAGTTTTTCGGCATAAAGTAAGGTGTCTTGGTTTAAATCTTCAATATAGAATTTATGAAGCACCACATCTTTTGGAAATGCTATCTTAATACTTTCTAAGCTTACCTCGGTTTTAGTTTTGTGTTTAAGGTAGCCAATGGCCTTATCTTTTACGAAATTTTGTACTGCCGGAATATTTAGAGAGAATGCAAGTAACACTACCAGTAAGATAATACTGGCAACTATCCATATAATTATTTTCAGACCTTTTTTTAAATACTTGTTCAAGCGAGATTAATTTTTTGATGGTGAATGTAAATATATAAAATGTAGCATTTCTGCTAATGAATAAAACACGCAATAAAGTATAAAGTTTTAATAAGGTGCCGTTAATTGCTAATATAAGATTTGTTTTTTTTAGCTTTTTGCTTTTATTGTAGGTTAGTTACCAAGCTAATACGATTGTAATTTTAATTGGTATAAGCTGAGTTAAATTGTACGCTAACAAAGTTGATTTATTAATTCTAATTTGTATGTTTAATATATGAATATACTTGATTTTAAAATCACCTACGAAACTTACGAAAATATAAATGAGCTGTCTGTTGAAGATAAATTGTTGTGCATAAGGGCTGAAGAAGCTTTACAGACTTCATATTCTCCATATTCTAAATTTAAAGTAGGTACGGCAATTAAACTTGCCAACGGTGAAATAATATTGGGCAGTAACCAGGAAAACGTGGCCTATCCGTCTGGTCTGTGTGCCGAGCGGGTAGCGTTGTTTGCCATTGGTTCGGGCAAACCCAACGCAGTGATAAGTACTATGGCCATTACGGCTTTTACAGAAAATTTTGATATTAAACACCCAGTAACCTCATGCGGGGCGTGTTTACAGGTGATGGCAGAGTTCGAACAAAAACAAAAATCGGCAATTGCAGTACTGTTTTATTGCTTAAACGGACAAATTATTAAAGTAAACGGAATAAAAAGCTTGTTGCCTTTTGTGTTTGTAGAAGATAGGTTAGCAAATACTGTTTAGGTTTTCTGGTAGAAATAAGGTGATAAAAACACCAAAAACCAATATAAATGTGTAGTAAATAGCTGTAATTTGTATTTTCTTTTCTTAATTGTTAAGGAAAACGAGGTTGCTTTATGCTGAAATTTTATACCTTTAAAATTATAACCAAGATTTTTATCGCAATGAGATTAGTAAATCTAATGCCCTTCTTTGCCTTTATGGCAATCTTCTTTGGGTGCAATTCTAAAAAAGCAGATTTAGTGGTGTACAACGCTAAAATTTACACCGTAAACGAAAACTTTCAAGTGGTAGAGGCGATGGCCATTAAGGATGGGAAAATTTTAGCTTTAGGCAGCTCTGACGAGATTAGAAATACCTATCCTGCTAAAGAAGAAGTAAATGCAGAAGGTAATGCCATTTATCCAGGATTTATAGATGCCCATGCCCATTTTTTTGGTTATGCCGAAAGCTTAAACAATGCAGATTTAGTAGGAACAAGTTCTTGGGAAGAAGTACTTGCCAGATTGCAAGAATTTGCTAAAAATAAACCCGAAGGCTGGTTAATAGGGAGAGGTTGGGATCAGAATGACTGGCCCAATCAGCAATTTCCTACCAAGCAAAAATTGGATGAACTTTTTCCTGATAGGCCAGTACTGCTAACCCGTATAGATGGACACGCCGCTATTGCAAACCAAAAGGCACTAGACGCTGCAAAAATTACCAAAGCATACCCTATAACAGGTGGAGATATTGTAGAAAAAGAAGGAAAGCCTACCGGCATGCTAATTGATAATGCCATAAGCTTGGTAAGTTCTAAAATTCCCGATATCACCAAAGAAAGAATGAAAGAGCTTTTGTTGCAGGCACAACAAAAATGTTTTGCGGTAGGACTTACTACCATAGACGATTGTGGTTTAGACTATTTGGCGGTAGAAGCAATTGAGCAACTGCATGGCGAGGGAAGTTTGAAAATGCGATTGTATGTAATGCTTTCAGATGCGGAAAAAAACTACGATTTCTTGATTAAAAGAGGTAAAATAAAAACAGATAGGCTAAACGTAAGAAGTTTTAAAGTATTTGCTGATGGGGCATTAGGTTCGCGTGGTGCCTGCTTGTTACATCCTTATAATGATATGCCTAACCAAAAAGGTTTTTTATTGAGCGATATAGCGCATTTTGAAAAAGTAGCAAAGAAAATTAACGAACATGATTTTCAAATGTGCACACATGCTATTGGAGACTCTGCAAATCGTGCGGTTTTAAAGATTTATAACAGCATATTGCCAAAAAATAATGATAAACGTTGGCGTATAGAACATGCTCAAGTAGTAAATACAGCCGATTTCGATTTATTTGGAAGCGCTAGGGTAGTGCCTTCTGTACAGCCAACACATGCTACTTCAGATATGTATTGGGCACAAGATAGGTTAGGGAAAGAAAGGGTAAAAGGTGCTTATGCCTATAAACAATTGTTAGCACAAAATGGTTGGGTTGCCCTTGGGACAGATTTCCCCGTAGAACAAATTAATCCGATGCTAACCTTCTATGCCGCTACGGCCCGAAAAGATTTAAAAGGCTATCCAGAAGGAGGGTATCAGTCAGAAAATGCTTTAACAGCAGAAGAAACCCTGAGAGGAATGACTATTTGGGCAGCAAAATCAAATTTTGAAGAAAATGAAAAAGGAAGCTTAGAAGTTGGTAAACTCGCCGATTTTGTCATCATGAAAAATGACTTAATGAAAGCTAACGATCAGCAAATTATAACAAACAAAGTGATTAGCACATACGTTAATGGAGAGAAAGTTTATGACTCCGCACAGCACTTTAAAAAACAACAATAATTAAGAACTTAGAAACTGTTTAAATTTCAAT
>NZ_DHDZ01000032.1:11241-65827 GCF_002399615.1 Pedobacter sp. UBA4863
ATCATTTTTAAACAGTTTCTTAAATTTTACTAAAAAAGGCACCATAAAGGCGGTCTTTGGCATTGCTAAAAACACGTATATTATAAATTTTAACTAATGAAAATCAACAATCTGGCTAGGTTCATCGTTCTCTGTTCTGTTTTATTAACTTCCCTTACTGCCTGTGCCCAAGATCATAGAAAAAATACATCGAGATTACACCATATTAACGATGCCATTTTAAATACTGTGCTGTTAAACAATTACAAGCAAATTGTGCCTATTGTAGGCTTAAGCAACCGCAAAATGGCTACGGTAAATTTAGGCTTTAAATATCAGTTGGCTTTTGATAGTTTGTTGAATAAATACGCAGAATTAACCCCCGTAGATGGCTTAAAGTATGCAGATTCGACCTCTTTAAACGATTTGGAAGACGATTTGAAGTTTTACAATACCATTGTGGTGGCTTTAAACGGAGATTTGGCCAGAACCGGAAAGGCAGTAAGTTTTATACAGAACCTTTCTAGAAATAAGCAGGTAATAGTGGCGCTTTTTGCAGAAGGGGCTACTTTGCAAAATTTCGACCAAGTGAATGCTCCCATAGTTTGGTGCCCTAACTTAGATGAAGAAGCAGCAATGGTGGTGCCACAAATTATTTTTGGGGGTATAGCTGCCACACAAAAGCTACCGGCCCATTTTTCTACAAAGTATTTGGCCAATTCGGGTTACGATACTAAAAAAATACGTTTAAAATATACCGTGCCAGAAGATGCAGGCGTAAATAGCAACGACCTTAGCGAAATTGATGAAATTGTGCAGGAAGGGATTGTTAAAAAAGCCGCACCCGGAATGGTAGTCTTGGTTGCCAAAGATGGAAAGGTCATCTATAATAAAGCTTTTGGCTATCATACCTACGATAATTTACAGGCAGACAAGGTTACGGATATTTTCGATTTAGCATCGGTAACCAAAACAACGGCTACAACGCCTAGTGTAATGCGTTTAGTTGAACAAAACAAGCTCCAGCTCGATACCAATGTGGGCTACTATATTGCCAAAGCCAGAAATACGCCCATGAACGAAATTAGCGTGAGGGAAGTAATGTTGCATCAAGCCGGTTTCATTCCTTATATCCCGTTCCATAATTTTATAAAAGAAGGCGATTATAGTAGAGATTCTTCTGCGGCCTATCCTACAAAGGTGGCCGATAATTATTATATCAGAAAGGGTTTCTTCAATGATTTTATGTGGCCAAAAATGTTGAATTCGCCAATAAAAACTAGAGGAAAATACGTGTATAGCGATATAAGCATGTATGTGATGCAAGACATTGTAGAACATATTGCCGAAATGCCCGAAGACCAATATGTACAGCAAAATTTTTATGGCCCGCTTGGAATGCAAACCACTGGTTTTTTACCAAGAAACAGGTTCCCGAAAAGTAGAATTGTACCCACAGAAGACGATAAGGTTTTTAGAAAAACATTGCTGGAAGGATATGTGCACGACCAAGGAGCTGCTTTAAAAGGTGGTGTTGCCGGGCATGCAGGTTTATTTGGTACCGCTAACGATTTAGCTATTTATAACCAAATGCTGTTAAATAAAGGTACATACGGTGGCGAACAATATTTTACACCACAAACAGTAGAAATGTTTACATCCAAACAATCTGATGTAAGTAGAAGAGGCTTGGGCTTTGATAGGTGGGATCCAGATTTGACAAAGAAATATCCTTCTGAGTTTGCCTCGCCTCAAACTTTTGGGCATACCGGTTATACCGGGATTGGTGTTTGGACAGATCCATCGCGTAACATGGTTTATGTGATCTTAACGAACAGGGTAAACCCAACGGTGAGCGAAATGCTAGGCAAGTTGAACATACGCCCACGCATACAAGACGTGGTTAACAAAGCAATTGATAAAGGGAAAAGGTAAAGGCGGTTTTAAACTTTGACAATCCTCTATCCAATTTGCTATAAACCTAAGTTCGATTATTAAATACGCTAAAACAAGCCGTTAAAGCTAGTCCCGAATTAATTTCGGGAGACGGAGTAAATTTAGCGTCACCTCCGATACTCGGAGCAAGCGCTGAATTTATTTTGCTTCGCAGCTACTTCGTGGTCAGGGTAAGTGTTACAAATACGCTATCAGCGTATTAATAATCAATACAATAACAATCGAATTCAGGTTATAAGGGTTTTTAAAAGTTCTTAAGCCTTCAAAAACGCTATTAGTTTTTGTATGTACAGCCCTTTGGCTAATGCGGCTTTTTATTTCGGCAAAGATAATATTATAGCCATCTGGCCAAAAAATGAGGTTGTAAATCATTAAAAACCAAAATAGCCCCGAAATTTTCGGGGCTATTTTAGTATAGCGTTAAATAGCTATAAATTAGTTATACATCTCTGTTCTTAATTTTGCTACATCGCTATTGTTAATATACTCATCATAAGACATTAATTTATCTATAATGCCTTTTGGCGTAATTTCAATAATACGGTTAGCTACCGATTCTGTTAAAGCATGATCTCGTGAAGTAAACAAAATAGTGCCTTTAAAATCTTTCATGCCGTTGTTTAAGGCTGTAATCGATTCTAGGTCTAAGTGGTTGGTAGGCTCATCAAATAATAAAAGATTAGCTTGTTGTAACATCATTCTAGAAAACATACAGCGCATTTTTTCGCCCCCAGAAAGTACTTTTACATTTTTCAATACCTCTTCGCCAGAAAACAACATTCTACCCAAGAAACTACGTACAAATTGCTCATCTGCATCGGTACCCGAGTATTCGCGTAGCCAATCTACCAAGTTTTCATCTTTGTTAGCAAAAAACGCTGTATTATCGTTCGGAATATCAGCAATGCTAATGGTTACCCCAAATTTGAATTCTCCTTTATAGTCTTTATCGTTGCCGTTTAAAATTTCGTAGAAAGCAGCAGTAGCTAAACTATTTTGCGAAAGTACTGCAATTTTATCGCCTTTGTTTACCATGAAGTTAATGTCTTTGAACATCACTTCGCCATTAATGGTCTTGCTTAGTTTTTCTACCTGTAAAATTTGGTCGCCAGCTTCGCGAGCACCATTATTGTTAAACATAATAGCCGGATATTTACGGCTAGAAGCTTTAATTTCAGAAATATCGATTTTATCTAAAGCCTTCTTACGGGAGGTTGCTTGCTTAGATTTAGAGGCATTGGCACTAAACCTGCGGATAAACTCTTGCAACTCCTTCACTTTGTCCTCCAGTTTCTTGTTTTGATCCGAGCGTTGTTTCAATGCTAATTGAGAACTCTCGTACCAGAAACTGTAGTTGCCCGTGTAGATGCTCATTTTGCTAAAATCAATATCTACTATGTGCGTACAAACCGCATCTAAAAAGTGCCTATCGTGACTTACTACTAATACAATGTTTTGGTAATCGGCCAAGAAATTTTCTAACCAAGCAATGGTATCAATATCCAAATCGTTGGTAGGCTCATCCAGCAATAAAATATCAGGATTGCCAAATAAAGCTTGCGCCAATAACACGCGTACTTTTTGGTTGCCATCTAATTCTTTTAATAACTTATGGTGAAATTCTTCTTTAATACCAAGATTACTTAACATCGTAGCTGCATTGCTTTCCATGTTCCAGCCATCCATTTCGGCAAAAATATTTTCTAATTCTCCAGCACGTTCGCCATCTTTCTCAGAGAAATCCTCTTTTAAGTAAATGGCGTCTTTCTCCTTCATGATGTCGTACAATTGCTGGTGTCCCATCATTACGGTTTCGATTACTGGAAATTCATCAAACTCGTAGTGGTTTTGTTTAAGCACGGCCATGCGTTCGCCAGGCGTAAAAGCCACCGAACCGCTGGTTTGCTGTACATCGCCAGATAAGATTTTTAAGAAAGTAGATTTACCCGCACCGTTTGCGCCAATTACACCGTAACAGTTGCCGTGTGTGAATTTTAGGTTAACATCCTCAAATAATGTACGTTTTCCGTAACGTAACGATAGGTTTGAAACTGAAATCATGTTGCTGAAAATAAGCCGCAAAGGTACGGTTTTAAGTTGATAGTTTTATTTTTTTGCGCTATAGACCTAGTTTTAGAGAATTTCTATAGCACATAATGGGTTCGATTGTTATTAAGAAGTTATTTAAAATAAAGCTAAATGATTAACTTTGTTTTTTAATAATGTATCATGAAAGCAGTAGGGTTTAAAACTTCACTTCCAATAACATCACCTGATAGTTTTGTAGATTTTGAGCTTGATAAGCCATCTCCGAAAGGACATGAGCTGTTGATAAAGATTAGCGCTATAGCGGTAAATCCGGTAGATTATAAAATTAGGCAAAATTCGGCTAAAGATACCACGTTGGAGCTGCCTAAGATTATTGGTTGGGATGCTTGTGGGGTAGTAGAGGCTGTTGGCGAAAATGTAACTCTTTTTAAAGTTGGCGATGAAGTTTTTTATGCTGGCGACCTTAATAAACCAGGTTGTAATGCAGAGTTTCAGCTGGTTGATGAACGTATTGTAGGGAAGAAACCTAAAAACTTGAGCAATGAAGCTGCGGCAGCAATGCCCCTTACTTCGCTTACCGCTTGGGAAATTTTATTTGATAGGATTCGGATCAGTGCGGAAAAAGATAAAGGCAAAACCGTATTAATTATAGCTGGTGCTGGTGGAGTAGGTTCAGTGGCTATTCAGTTGGCCAAAAAAATAGCTGGGCTAAACGTGGTAGCCACAGCATCTAGGCCCCAAAGTATAGCTTGGTGTAGGCAAATGGGGGCAGATGTGGTGGTAAATCATCAAAATTTAATAGAAGAGGTTAGGAGTGCAGGTTTCGAGTACGTTGATTTTATACTCGATTTTGTAGATACCAATGGTTATTGGGATGCGATGGCCGAGCTGATAAAACCGCAAGGGCATATTGCTTCTATTACGGGTAGCGCTACACCCATTGCTTTAAACAAATTAAAAACTAAAAGCGCAAGTTTCTCGTGGGAGTTTATGTACACACGTTCCATATTTCAAACTGAGGACATGATACAGCAGCATTATATTTTAAATAAGATGGCTAATTTATTGGACGAGGGTATAATAAAACACACTTTAACGCAAACGTTGAATGGGCTTTCTGCCGAAACATTAAAATTAGCCCACGAGCAATTAGAAAGCGGCACTACTATTGGTAAATTAGCTATTAAATATTAGGGCTGTCCATTGCGCATTTGGTAGATTTAGGGCTAGGCTATGCTTAACAAATGCGAATAGATTTTAGGAAACATGGTTTTAGGCTAAAAGCACTATTGCTCCTAAGAGTAAATAGTAAAACAATATCTCTAAATTTTAAACCTGATTAAAACAAGTTTCTGATAATTTTTTCGGTAGTTAAACCTTCTGCTTCAGCTCTGTAATTACGTACAATTCTATGGCGCAAAATAGCTTCGGCAACAGCTTGCACATCTTCAATATCTGGGGCATACTTGCCAGAAACAGCAGCATGGCATTTGGCACCTAGTACCAAAAACTGCGAAGCTCTTGGGCCAGCGCCCCACGAAATAAAGTTGTTAATTTCTGCGGTAGCAAATTCGCTGTTTGGCCTAGTTTTAGCCACTAATTTTACAGCGTATTCCAGTACATTATCGGTAATAGGGATATCTCGTATTAATTTTTGAAAATATTGGATTTCGCTAGCGCTAATAATTTTATTTAATTGCGCAGTTTTATTGCTTGTCGTATTTTTTACAATTGTTAATTCATCCGCAAATGCTGGATAATTTAACGAAATATTAAACATAAAACGATCTAACTGTGCTTCGGGCAGAGGGTAGGTGCCTTCTTGCTCAATTGGGTTTTGTGTAGCCAATACAAAAAAGGGTTGGGGCAAACCGTGTGTAACGCCCGCTGCGGTCACTGCTTTTTCTTGCATGGCCTCTAGTAAAGCTGCCTGTGTTTTTGGCGGAGTACGGTTAATCTCATCGGCCAAAATAATGTTAGAAAATATAGGGCCTTTAATAAATTTAAAATGCCTGTCCTCTCCTAAAATTTCTGCTCCAATAATATCGCTGGGCATTAAATCTGGCGTAAATTGTATGCGATTAAAGTCGAGGTCTAGCACATTGGCAACTGTTTGTACCAACAAAGTTTTAGCCAAGCCGGGCACGCCCACTAATAAGCAGTGCCCATTACTAAAAATAGCAATGAGCACCGATTTTACAATTTCATCTTGTCCAATTACAACCTTTCCAATTTCGGCTTGTATATTTTTAAATGACTGATGCAGGGCATCAACGGCTTCTACCTCATTTTTAAACTGCATTGGCTGTTTACTATTTTTTAATCCAAAGTTTTAACTCATCGCAAGTTTCAAATTCCTCATCAACCCTAATATAGGTGGTTTCCTTACGTTTTTCAAACCATTCGCTCATTACCTTCGATTCTTTTTCGCGTTGCGCCTGATCTTTGAATTTAGGATAGTCTTGCTCTAAACTGGCTTTGTGTGGCGGTATTTTAGATTTTAAGAAAAATATTTTATAGCCTTCTTTGCCACTTTGTTGATCCTTGAAAGGAACCGCTTGAGAAATGCTGCCAACTTTCATGGTATCTACCACCACAAAAACAGATGGGTCTAGTTTTTCTACCGGTATAAACGTTGTTCTAGATGTTTGATTATCGGCATATAGCATCATTCCGCCGTTGTATTGGGTTTCTTTATTGTCAGAATATAGCGACGCGGCCGTGGCAAATGGCAATTTTTTAGTTAAAATATCTTGATAAACACTATCTGCCTTTAATTTTACGCGATCTAAGCTCTGCGGTGTATTTTGTGGGCGTATCAAAATATGTCTTACATGCGATTGTTCTCCTCTGCGCTCTATCACTTGAAGAATGTGGTAGCCATACTCGGTCTCAAATACTGGCGACATTTCGCCCGCTTTCAGTTTAAACGCCCAAGCTGTAAACTCTTTTACCATGGTCTGTCTGTCAATAAAACCATAATCGCCACCTTCAGAAGCCGAACCTGGATCTTCAGAGTATGATTTTGCTAAGAAACCAAAATCTTCACCACTTTTTACACGTAAACGAATAGCTTCCAGCTTATCATAAAATTTTTGTTTTTCGGCTTTAGTTAATTTTGGCTGTAAAACAATCTCACCAACTTCTACCTCGGCCCCAATATCTGGTAAGCTATCTTTAGGGTAGCTGTCAAAGTATTTTTTAACTTCTAATGGGGTTACGGTAGTATTTTCGGTAATTTTTGCCTGCATTTTTTGTGCAATCAAACCTTCTTTTACATCAGGGCGCATTTCATCTTTATATTGTAATAAAGATTTTTGTAAGAATTGTTCTAAACGTTCTTGGCCACCCATACGTTGTACTTGGTAGCGCATACGCTTGTCCAGTTCGTCATCTACTTGATTTTCTTCTACTACAATAGAATCGATTTCTGCCTGTTGTTTTAACAGTTTTTGCACCAACATTTGTTGTAAAAAATAGCATTTGGCTTTTGGATCGGCAGGATTACCTTGGTTTAGGTAAATTGCATATTGCTGGTTTAGGTCAGACAATAGGATAATATTACTGCCTACTACCGCCACTACTTTATCTAAATTTGGTTTAGGTTGCGCTTTAACATTCAAAAACAAACAAATTAAAATGCTTGCTATTGATAAAATTTTCTTCATTAGTATGCTGATTCTGTTGTAATAATGTGCAAAGTTAAAATTATTAAGCGTAGTAGCTAACATTATAGCTTTATTGCTTGGCCAATTTTTTTAACTCTGCATGGTTAATTTTTATCTTGTATTTAGATTTTAAAGTATTTATCCAGTCGGTCTCCAGCTGTTGCTGATAATCCCCAACAACTTGCCCCCTTACTTCTTCGAAATTTTTGCCCTCATATTTATTCGCGTTGTTAGCAAAATAGGTTTTTAACTGCTCATGGTCACTTTGTGCTTTATTCCATATTTTTTGCTCGCATACATTAAACATGAGCACACCTTCGCGGTATTCGTTCATGATATAGGCATATTCTTTAGCATTAGACAAAACTTTCTTTTGTGTTTTTAATACAGTTTCGTAACCTGCAATTTCTTCTTTGTATGATGTAACGGTATCTAAACCTAATGCTTTGGCTTCTGCAACCTTAAGTTTAAAATTTACGTACAAATCTAGATAGGCAGCCAAATCACTATAATCAAACTTAGCCTGCCCTATATGATTTTTCTGATATACCCACAAAAACTCTTCGCTTTTAATTGGTATGGTGTTTATTGTAGCTACATTTTGTGCAAGTAATGAGCTTACAGTAAAAGTAAAAAATAAAACTAAACAGGTTTTCTTCACTGAAGATGCGTTTATATGATTAATGGATAAAATTAACAATTTGAGGTGCTATAATAAGATATTTAACTAATTTTAACAGAAAATTTTTACTAAAATGAATAGCGACCAACTTATAACTAACGCAGAAGCTTTACGTTTATTTTTTAATGACGATGTTTATTTGGTTGGTGATAACGGGCTTGCAGAAGCTAAAACTAATAAAGAGCATTTACAAGGTTTAAATACAGCTGCAGACCAAGAACAGGGGCAGCCAGTTATTGCAGAAAGGACACCAAGCCCAGAGGCAACATTGCCTAAAGTAGAGGAGGTAGTTAGTACATACCATACCGCATTAAACTTTAAATATTTAGGGAAAAACGAGAAATCGATCCTCATTTTGGTAAACGATGCTCAAAACCCGGTGAGTAGCCCGCAAGGTACAGAATTATTGAGGAAGCTGGTGTTGTCTATCAACCTAAAAAATGCCGATTTTGCTTTGGTAAACTACGCTGCTTACCGTACGGCAACATTTGAGCAGTTGCAATTGTTTTTTCGATGTAAACTGGTACTCTCTTTCGGTGTATCGGCAAAGACATTAGGCTTGGCCGAACAAGCCCTGCATAAATTGAACTTATTTAACGAGGTTAAAATGATTTTTACACACAACCTTCACGATCTTGAAATTGACATTCCTGCGAAAAAGCAACTTTGGGCTACGCTAAAAAACTTATAATACGATGTTAAAAGAACTGGTGTTTGCCACCAATAACGCACATAAAACAGAAGAGGTAGCTAAAATATTAGCTCCAAATTATAAAGTACTCAACTTAAAAGACATTAATTGTTTGGTTGATATTCCCGAAACAGGAAATACGTTTGCAGAAAATGCTACGCTAAAAAGTACTTATGTCTTCGATAATTTTAAATTCGATTGTTTTGCCGACGACAGTGGGCTAGAAGTAGAGGCGTTAAATAATGAGCCAGGCATTTACTCTGCAAGGTATAGTGGCGTAAAAGATGATGCTGTGAATTTAAAATTGTTACTTAAGAAGATGGAAGGCCAAACCAACCGTAACGCTAGATTTAGAACGGTAATCTCGCTATTGCAAAACGGCGAAAATTATTTGTTTGAGGGTACCATTGAAGGAACAATCAGAACAAAGCCAAGCGGTACAAATGGTTTTGGGTACGATCCGGTTTTTCAGCCTAACGGCTACGAAATTACTTTTGCCGAAATGGATATGGACGAGAAAAATAAAATTAGTCACCGAGCTTTGGCCATGCAAAAACTAATAACCTTTTTGAAATAATACCCGAACCAATTGATGGATTTTATGGTAAAACAGAGCGCCCCGAGAAATTTCTCGGGGCGCTCTGTTTTTTAAACTCCTAATTGTTATGGATTAAACGCTAACGAAACATAATACATTGCACCAACTTCTGGGTTACCATAAGAAGTGATATAGTATTTGTTCAAGATGTTTGAACCACCAATTTTGAGCACTGAATTAACTGAAGGCATTTTTAAATTCACTTGTGCATCTACAGTTCCAAATGCTGGCACTTCGCCACCTGCAAATGAAGAGAACCAAGTAAATTTGTCTTGCCAACGATAGTTTACATTAAAACCTATGTTTTTAACAATTTCGCGGTTGCTGATACCTAAGTTATAGCGTACTGTTGGTGTATTGAAATCGTTGTGATAATCTGTTGGTAAATCGTTTAGTTTGTTGTAAGACACGTTACCAGAGAAGGTATATTTACCCCTAACATAATCTAAACCAAATGCACCACCATAGGTAGTAACTTTACCTGTAGCATTTACAGGCACACCAAATTTAACAAAATCTGGAGAAAGGGCCGTTCCTGCGTTCTTATTCTGATAGACGCTTACCGCTGTAATGAAATCTTTATATTCGTTATAGAAGCCATAAACATCAATTAAAAAATTAGATCCTAACAAACCTTTGTAACCCAATTCATAAGCTGTTACGCTTTCTGGGCGAACCCCTTTCGGATCGAAATTATATGCAATTGGCGCATTAGTAGAACCTGCTACTAAAGCTCTATAGCTTGCCTCAGTAATAGGTTTGTTAGTTAATAACTTATATTTATCCAAGAAAGAAGGCAAACCTCCAATTAGACGTTGACTACCTCCTCCAACTGATAAATCAATGTATTGGTTTTGAGTAGTTGGATTACGGAAGCCTGTCTGGAATGAAGCACGAATATTTGAATTTTTAGCAACTGTCCAAACTCCTGTTACACGAGGTGTAAAACGACCCTCAAAATTTTGGCTTTTATCATAACGACCAGCTACCGTTAATTTAAACTTCTCTCCAAATTTACGACCCAACTGACCAAAAGCAGCATATTCATCAATATCAATCTCTCTAGTTAAATCATCAAAAATTGTACCTCCAGAATTTAAGTCGAACCTCCGAGCAGAAGCACCAACTTGAAACTCTACTGCATTGTTAAATAATTTTGAAAGATTATACATCCCCTCATAATGATAAAGGTTCGATTTATCATTAAACTTAGCACCATAAACACCAGCAGCCATATTAGTTTGACTGATATAGGTGTTTTTAACCTGATTTGCAAAATTTTGGAAAGCTGTAGCTTGATTTGGGTTATTCGGATCTAGTCTACCTGCATCAGCAATCGAACGAGCATAAGCATGAGCTTCTTCATTTGAAAGTCCATTTTGAGCTCTAGCACCAAAATAATTTCCTACATATTGAGGAAACCAATCAGTAGATTTTTTTGTTTTCTCATTGATGTAACTACCTAAAATAGAAGAAATATAAGAATCTCCTGAGCGCTCTTGAGTTGTATATCCTCTAATATAAAAATCTTCTCCTTTTAACTCCAATTTATATAAGCCAATATTAAAGTTTCTTAGAGAATATCTATCAGACCCAGTATAAACTGATGTTCCTGTACCCCAATTAGCCTGAGCCGACAACTGTATTGTTGGCGTAAAATTATAATACAAACCTCCAGACATTTTTAATGACTTGGTATCATAATCTACTAAATTAATCTCGTCATAACCAGTTCTAGATACATTTTGGTTTGGAATTACGCCTGTTCTTAAACCAAAATTAAAGGGAATCAAATTTTGAATAGTTGGACGTAACCCGGCAGGAAAAGCTCCAAGATAGTTTGCTATGTCTGTTTGACTTGCATTAAGAGGTAAATTAGCTGTCATATGAGCTACTATATCAGGAATTGTACCACTCGAAGCCTTAGCGACACCATCTCTAGTTGCATTTTGAACTGAATTAGCAACCGCTCTCATATTCTGACTTACCTCATCGCCATAAACGTTTACGCCATCATAGTTTGGATCAGACTGGCGAGTACCCGATTTAGGACTATTAGTAGTTCTATCGAAGTTAGATCGATTAGTACCAAACCAGTCTTTAGCTTGTAAGTATGAAAAGGCAAATTTAGCTCCGAACTTATTGTTCCAAGATTTTGCCATACGCATATCAAATTGCTTAAACTCTTGTGGGTTTATTTGTTTACCATTTGCTAGTATAGTATTATCATTCACATGGTTTAAACCTGTTTTCAATTGAAAGCTAACACCTTGGTATTTAAACGGATCTTTAGAAGTCATTAATAAAGTACCGCTGATACCACCTGCACCGTACAATGCTGAGGAAGCACCTGGCAAAAGCTCTACATTATCTACGTCTAGCTCTGTAATACCTACAATGTTACCTACAGAAAAGTTCAAACCTGGCGCTTGGTTGTCCATTCCATCGATTAACTGATTAAAACGGGTATTGCCATTGGCGTTAAAACCACGAGTGTTGTATGATCTAAAAGTTAAACTTTGTGTGCTCATTTCCACCCCTTTAATATTCTGGATAGCATCATAGAATGAAGGAGCAGCAGCTTCTTTAATCTGTGCTTGTCCCATACGTTCAATAGTTACCGGCGATTCTAAAATACGCTCTGGTGTTCTCGAAGCAGAAACCACCACCTCTTGACCTAAGATGGCTCCAGATTCTAGTTCGAAGCTAAGATTCGACGCAGCCCCTGTAATTTGTCTTTCTACCGTATTAAAACCTACAAACGTTACAGAAAGTGTAAAGGGTGGCTTTTCGGTGGTTGAAAAAGAGAATTTACCATTTTGGTCGGTAGAAGAACCTATTGTTTTCCCTTTCACTGTTACGCTTACTCCTGGAATTGGTTCTTTGGTTAGCTTATCGGTTACGGTACCGCTAACCACAATACTTTGCGCATTGGCCACAAACCCTGTCCACAGCAAAACGCAAAGCACAAGAAATGCTTTAGTAATAGTTTTTTTCATACATTCTGTAGTTTATATTGTTTATTTTAACATAAACTTAGTACAATTTTTAAAACTTACAAATAAAAAATTATGCACGCATAGTATTTTTTGAAAATAAAAGTTAGATTTAGCTTAATAATTATTTAATAATTAAATTGCCTGCTAATTTTCGAAGTTTATTTCGAGGCATAGAAACAACTAATTAACCAAATGAACAGAGTTAAAGCATTAATTTGCATTGTAATTCCTATACTATTGGGGTACACCTTAAATACTAAATTTGGCGATCTTCCTCCAATATTAAAATTTCTAAATCCTTTTACGGGGTTTTGGCAAAACGCAGAAAATACATCGCCTGTTAAAAACAAAAAAATAATATTGAAAAACGCTCAAGATAAAATCGAGGTTTTATTTGATGACCGTATGATTCCGCATGTGTTTGCACAGAATGATCATGATATGTATTATGCGCAAGGTTATGTAACAGCCATGCACCGCCTTTGGCAAATGGATTTTCAAACTCGTTTTGCTGCCGGAAGAATTTCTGAAGTAGTTGGCGATAAAGCGATTGAAGTGGATAAATACCAACGTAGGATGGGGATGATGTATGGCGCAGAAAATTCATTGCAAGGAATGATGGCAGATACTCAATCTAGAGAGATGTTATTGGCTTACACGCAAGGTATCAATGATTACATCGAATCGTTAGACAAGCGTAAGTTGCCTGTAGAATATAAGTTATTGAATTTTATACCTGAGAAGTGGACACCAACTAAATGTGCATTGCTTCTTAAACAAATGTCGGCAGTTTTGGCCATGGGTTCTGATGAATTTTATATGACCAATATTCTCCAAAAATATGGCCCAGCTATCACGAAAGACTTGTTTCCAGATTATCCGTTTAAGGAAGATCCTATTATTCCAGTAGGTACTAAATGGGATTTTAAACCACTGCCTATTCCTCCAACGCCAAAATCATTTACCGAGATGATGACTACCGAAATTGCAACCAAACAAAAGGTTGAAGGTATTGGGAGTAATAACTGGGCGGTGTCTGGCGTAAAAACAGCCTCGGGCTTTCCTGTCTTAGCCAATGATCCGCATTTAGACTTGAGTTTGCCATCTATTTGGTACCAGATACAGCTACATGCCCCAGGCATCAATACCTATGGCGTTTCTCTTCCGGGCGCACCCGGAGTGATTATTGGTTTTAACCAAAACATTGCTTGGGGGGTAACTAATGTGGCAGCTGATGTGTTAGATTTCTATCAAATTAAATTTAAGGACAACAAGCACAAAGAGTATTGGTATAATAATAAATGGAATGCCACTAAACCGAGGTATGAAATGATAAAAATTAAAGAGGCAAAAGACATCATAGATACGGTGTATTACACACATCATGGACCAATTGTTTATTTCCAAAAACCAAATTACAGCAGGGCCAACAACGTGCCTACGGGGCATGCCCTCCGTTGGATAGCCCACGACAAATCAAATGAAATGAAAACTTTTTATTTGATGAACAGAGCGAAAAATTACGATGATTATCGCAAAGCTTTACCATACTTCACTGCGCCAGCACAAAATTTCATCTTTGCCAGCGCAGATAACGATATCGCCATTACGCCTAACGGAAAATTTCCGTTGAAGTGGAAAAACCAAGGTAAATTTATTCTTGACGGCACTGATCCAAGCAACGATTGGCAAGGTTGGATACCAGCATCGCAAAACCCAACAGTTAAAAACCCACCACGTAACTTTGTAAGCTCGGCAAATCAATCTTCTACAGATACTACTTATCCTTATTATATTAACTGGGAATTTTCTCCTTACGAAAGAGGTAAACGGATTAACGATAGACTAGCTGCAATGACAAATATCACAGCAGATAGTATGCGTAACCTGCAAATGGATTCGTACAGTATTATGGCCGAAAACCTAATACCTTACATTTTACCATTGGTTAATAGTGCAGAATTAAACGCTACACAGAAAGAATCATATAATTTAATCACAAAGTGGAATAAATACTTTGATGCGAAATCTGTTGCAGCAAGTGTTTTTGATCTTTGGACGAAACGCTTATCTACAGAAATATGGGATGACGATTTTGGAGACAAAGACATTCCAATGCGCTACCCGTCTAGAGATCGTACCATTGAGTTGATACAGAAAGACCCTAATTCAAAATGGTTCGATAATGTGAAAACCTCAAAAAAAGAAAGCTTAGCAGACTTAGTTAATTCTTCTTTCAAATATGCTTGCGATAGTTTGGAACGCAAATACGGACCAATTGGAGAAGAATGGCAATGGGGTAATTTTAAAAATTCCAATGTTCCACATTTAGCAAAAATTCCAGGTTTTGGATCAAAAAAACTGCTAATTGGTGGGTCTAAAAGCACGGTAAATGCCTTGTCGCAAAGTAATGGGCCATCATGGCGAATGGTAATTGAACTTGGTAAAACACCAAAAGGTCATGGTGTTTATCCGGGAGGACAGTCGGGAAATCCCGGAAGTCCATTTTATGACAATATGATTGACACTTGGGCAGCAGGCAAACTGTACGATTTGTTCTTCATGCAATCTCCAGACGATAAAGGAGGAAAAATTATCTCTCACTATAAAATTTCAAAACAATAGACAATGGTTTTCATCGTTATACTTATTCTATCTTTTATACTGCAAAGTTTCTTCCCGTGGTGGGCGGTTATTGTAGTTTCTTTCGCTACTTGTGGCATTATTGGCAAAACGGATAAAATATCCTTTTGGCAACCATTTTTTGCTATTCTTATTTTATGGACTGGCATGGCTTTGTACAAAAGCTTTCCAAATAATCATATCTTAGCTAACCGCGTAGCCGAAATGTTTGGCTTAAAAGTATGGCCAGCAATTTTAGCAGTTAGTACGCTAATTGGTGGTTTAGTTGCAGGTATTAGCGGCTTGTGTGGCTACCATTTCAGAAAAGCAACCATTAAGTCGAAAGCAAAAGCTTAATAGATAAAAAACTTCGTATTTTTGCCCAGTGAATATCAATACTGGGCAAATTTTTTCTATTAACAACGAGCAAGAGTTTAACGATCTTGCACTAAAAATATTTCTGTATCAAGCAGAAAATTGCGACATCTACCGGCAATATATATCGTATTTAAAAGTTACTCCTGCAGAAATTAAAAATTATAATGATATTCCTTTTCTGCCCATTAGTTTTTTTAAATCACATTCGGTTATTTCTAGCAATAAGCCTGTAGAAATTGCTTTTAGCAGCTCGGGAACTACTGGGCAAATTACTAGCAAACATTTGGTGCAAGACCTTTCTATTTACGAAAAGAGCTATAACAAAGCGTTTGAATTATTTTATGGCAAAGCCGATGATTATTGTGTTTTAGCACTACTGCCATCGTATTTAGAAAGAGAAGGCTCTTCTTTAATTTACATGGTTGATGATTTGCTGAAGCAAAGTGCGCATCCAAAAAGTGGCTATTTCTTGCATAATCATGAAGAACTTTATCAAACTTTAGGTGAACTAAAATCATCGAAGCAAAAAACCATTTTAATTGGAGTTACTTACGCCTTGCTCGATTTTACAGCGCAATATCAAATTGATTTTCCAGAACTAACTGTAATGGAAACAGGGGGTATGAAAGGCAAAAGAAAAGAAATGGTGCGTGCTGAGCTTCATCAATTGCTTTGTGCTGCATTTGGAGTAAAATCTATTCACAGCGAGTACGGAATGACTGAATTGCTCTCTCAGGGTTACTCTAAAGGAAATGGTGTTTTCGAATGTCCACCTTGGATGAAAATCTTGTTAAGAGATACCTCTGACCCATTAACTATTTTATCTACATCGCATACTACTGGTGGCATCAACGTAATTGATTTAGCCAATATCAACTCTTGTTCTTTTATAGCTACGCAAGACTTGGGCAAAATCTACGGAGAAAACCGATTTGAGATTATGGGTAGGTTTGATAATGCCGATGTAAGAGGGTGCAATTTATTAGTACAGTAGATTATTTTTTTAACCGATGATCAAACGAGAACGGTCGTTGAGAAATTAACTTAATTCTTGCCGCATCCGTATGCGAAGGATTTAAAACGTAATTGCTTTCTTCTTCTACCAAAACAGAAGGAACTTCCATTAAGAGATATTTTCCTTCATCAATAAATCTTTTGCACAATTTTGCAAGCGCAGGTTTATTTTCATCGCTTTTCCAATCAGTGGGCAATAACTCTAAGCTTACTTTGTAAATCTTGTCATCTGGTACCTCGAATACAGCGATGGCATAATTTCTATCTAAATCTTGGGGCCTTAAATGCACCAGTAATTCCATTAGGGCCATTGCTCTGCTCGAAGCAAAATAAACTACAGCAGTGCCTTTTTCGTTCCAACGGCCGCCATAAAGCTTAGCACCGGTACCACTAATATCACCTGCATATTGAGGCGATGAAACACGATATACTAACATTAACTGTAAACCCCGTGCTCTATCCTGCCTAAAACATCTAGCACCATGGTAAAACCTATACTGGTATCTAGAAGTGTTAAAGGAACTTGATTTTTTAAAGAATAATTAGAATTGCGCAACCACCTATTAAAAGCCTCATGGCTTCCCAAAACTTCGGCACCACGTTCGTAGAGCTTGGCAAGTTCAATTGCCCTATCAGCATGTTCGGTTTTAATTAAAGTACTAGGCGTATAACGTTGTAATGTACGTTCACTAATATGAAGTATATCTGCGAGTTCTTCTATGGTTAAAGAAAGTTTTTTTGCCAATGCCAATAGGTTTTTTTTAGCAATGCCTTTACGGGCTACGTTTACCAGGTCGTAATCAGAAGGATGATCGAATTTACCTCCCATTATTACATTGAGTGGGGTATGTACAACAGGCAAGCTATAAACTGCCGCTGGCTCTTCTAGTTTTGAAAATTCATCATTCTTTTTTTTCATATCAGACAATTATACACAAAAATATACATTTTGTCTGTAATAGCAAAAAAATACCGCAAATATTTGCGGCATCCTATTAAAGGAAAAATGGTTTTTACTCTACTATAATCAAAAAGTAGTTTTTCTTGCCTTTTTGAACTACCAAGAACTCGTTGTTTATCAGGTTTTCAGTAGAGAAAGTAGTGTTTAAGTCAGCTACTTTGTTTTTGTTGATACTTAAACCGCCACCTTGTACTGTTTTCTTTACTTCGCCTTTTGAAGGGAAAATGGTTGTTTTTTCTGCCAATAAAGAAGGAGTGTCAATGCCCACGGCTAAATCGTCTTTTGAGATTTTAAACTGCGGAATACCTTCAAAAATATCCAAAACTTCTGCCGAGCTAAGTCCGTTTAAAAATTCTAAAGAACCATTGCCAAACAAAAATTCAGAGGTTTTAATGGCGGTTTCCAAAGCTTCTGCCGAGTGTGTTCTAACAGTAATATCTTCGGCTAATGCTTTTTGCAAAATACGCAAGTGTGGTGCTTCATTGTGCTGTGCTTCTAAAGCTTCCAATTCTTCTTTTCCTTTTAGCGTAAAAATTCTAATCCAGGATTTTACGTCGCTATCCGATGAATTTAACCAGAACTGATAGTATTTATAAGGCGAAGTTTTTGCTGGATCTAGCCAAATTGCTCCACTTTCCGTTTTGCCAAATTTAGTTCCATCTGCTTTTTTAATTAGCTGTGTAGTTAAAGCATAAGCTGTACCTTGGTCTTTTTTTCTGATCAACTCTGTGCCAGTAACAATATTACCCCATTGGTCAGAGCCACCCATTTGCAAAACGCAATTATGATGTTTCCACAAATAATAAAAGTCGTAACCCTGAATTAATTGATAGCTAAATTCGGTGAAAGAAAGTCCGTTATCTCCCTCCAAACGTTTTTTTACGCTGTCTTTGGCCATCATATAGTTTACCGTAATGTGCTTGCCTACTTCACGAATAAAATCTAGGAAATTGAAATTCTTAAACCAGTCGCCATTATTTACCATTACGGCACCGTTTCCGCCATCTTCAAAATTTAGAAATTTAGAAAGTTGCTTCTTCATTCCCGCTAGGTTATGCGCAACCATTTCTTCAGTTTGCAAATTGCGTTCGTCAGATTTTCCAGAAGGGTCTCCCACCATGCCCGTTGCACCGCCAACCAAAGCAACAGGCTTGTGTCCTGCTCTTTGAAAATGGATCAAGGTCATGATTTGAGTAAGATGACCTACATGCAAAGAATCGGCAGTTGGATCAAAACCGATATAACCAGCACACATACCTTCATTCAGTTTCTGTTCAGTGTCGGGCATAATATCGTGTAACATACCTCTCCAACGTAATTCTTCTACAAAATTTTTCATCTGTTTAATTTATTTTATTGATAATAATCAAGTTTTTTCATTCCCTTTTGGGCTTTAAAAATCATGATGGTATCATCATTAGCGATTTTAGGGCAAAGATAACTTTTAGTTTTTTGGTTTTTCAGTTTTTTAGAAATCCTTCACTCACCAACGAAACAACCAATCAACTAACAATGTATATAGCTATATTTACAGATATGAACTTCCTTTCTCATTTTTACTTTGACAGAAATACACCGAACGTTAATATTGTTTTAGGTACTGTTTTACCCGATCTTTTGAAAAATGCGAACAAAAGCTGGAATGTCCATCCAGAAAAACATCCAGAACTTTTTGATAAGGTAGGTTTAGGTGACTTGTTGCAAGGTTGGAAAAGGCACTTGCATGTAGATCTTTTGTTTCACTCCTCAGCTTTCTTTAGCGAGAAAACGCAAGAATTGAAGCGGTTGCTTGTTCCAATATTGAAGGATAGCCCAGTGCGCCCCTCTTTTTTAGCACATATTGGGGTGGAATTGCTTTTAGACCATTTGCTCATTGAGCAGCAAAAAATAGTTATCACTTCATTTTATGATAACTTGGAGGCTGTAGCAGAGGATGATCTGATCGGTTTTCTCCACAGTTGCAAAATTGACGACACTCCGCTTTTCTTCAAATTTTTTAATAGTTTTAAATCTAGCCGCTACTTGTTGAGTTATCAAAAGCTTGATAATATAGGTTATGCTTTACAGCGTATTTGTATGCGTGTTTGGGAACATCCTTTTAGCGAAAAAAATATTTATGATTTGAATGTTGTACTAGAATTTTATAAAAACAAATTACAAGTAGATTTTATGGTTATATTTGAAGAGATTGAAAATCGGTTAATATAAACCATGCGTAAACGTTATCTAGTTGTCTTTTTATTTCTTTTTGTGGCTTCGGCAAGTGCACAAAGAAAATACAGTAACGAATTTTTAAATATTGGAGTAGGTTCTACTGCTTTTGGCTTGTCGGGTGCTGTGGTAGCTAACGTAAATGATGTTACTGCCGGTTACTGGAATCCTGCGGGTTTAGCCCGTTTGGAAACTTCGCAACAGGTAAGTTTTATGCACTCCGAATATTTTGCAGGCATTGCCAAATACGATTATGGTTCGTTTGCCACTTCGGTACAAGATAACACCGCGGTAATTGGGGCATCGGTTTTAAGGTTTGGGGTAGATGATATTCCCGATACTTCTGAGCTGATCGATGCCGATGGAAATATCAATTACGACAGGGTTAAGAAGTTTTCGGCAGCAGATTATGCCTTTATTTTTTCTTATGCTCGCAAAAAGGGCAAAAATGGTATTGGTTTAGGCGATGGTTTAAGTTATGGTGCTAACGTAAAAGTAATTCGACGTTTAGTAGGAGCGTATGGTAAATCTTGGGGATTTGGTTTAGATGCGGGGGTGCAATATCAAAAAGGAAAATGGAAGTTTGCCGCAGTTGGAAAAGATATTACTTCTACGTTTAACTCGTGGAGCTACAATGCCGATAAGCTTTCTACAGTTTATGCCACTACAGGTAACGATATACCGAAAAGCTCTACCGAAACTGCCATGCCTCGCATTGTTTTAGGAGCGGCTTATGGTACTCCATTGAACGAAAAGTTTAATGTTATGGCCGAAACCAACGTTAATTTAACTACCGACGGGAAAAGAAATGTGTTGATAGGTGCCGATCCGGTAAGTGCCGACCCAACTTTAGGAATTTCTTTTGACTTTAAGCAAACTGTTTTTTTGCGGGCCGGGGTAGGTAATATCCAAAAATCTACCGACTTTACTGGAAAACAAATTTATACTTACCAGCCTAATATGGGTGTGGGTATTAAAATCAAAAATTTTTCTTTAGACTATGCGCTAACCAATGTTGGTAATAGTGCTGATGCACTTTATAGTAACGTTTTCTCTATTAGGTTAGATTTTGAAAATAAATAGAGGTTGACGGAGTGGTTATAGGCTATGCACTAGTATTTAATGTTCTCATTCTATAACTCATTATGGCTGTTTTTCCCAGTTTACTGATAAGCTGATAGTTGGCAACGGCACCAACAGCAGCGCCAACCACAGGAAGTAGTTGTGCGAGTTTCGCCAAGTCTATGTAATCTCGGTATTCTTGCTGAAAAGTTTGCCAATCGAATTGGTCACCGCTTTCTGGAAGTAGTAGTAGTTTTTGGTCAAAATTTTCCATTTGCGCAAGGATTTTTTGGCCACCTTTTTTGCTGGAAAAAGCCAATTGAAATATGTGTAGGATGTATAAACGTTCTCTAAAATCGCTAGTGTTAAAGCCGTAAAGTGCAGCAATTTCGTAGAGTAGTTTTAGTTTAATGCCAATTAGTATCGGGAAATCGGCCATGCTCATTAAAAAACCACCTGCACCGGTAATACCGCCTTCGGCTGCGCCAGTTTTACAATAACTAGCGATCTTCGCTTTTACCAAAGCCTCTCTATGTATTAAGCTCATTTCTGCTGGGGGTAAATCAGTACTCGTAATTTCCGAGCCAAAAAGTACTGCTTTTACCATCTGCTTAATGGTTATGGTAATGGCATCATGCACTTTCTGCGGGATGTAACTGTTAATTTTACCTTGAACCTTTGTGGCCATGCTATTCATTAGCGATGGTTTTTTCATTACTTCCGCTTTCCAAAATTGGAGTTCTAAGGCTATCTGTTGTTGGTAATTGTGCATATGTGTAGTTTTAACAACTTAGAGGGCATAAAGTTGTGCGATGTTACGGGAAGAAGAAAATGGTAGAAAAGTCGTATTACGAAGTAATTTGTAATTTAGGTGTTAGCAAAAAAAAAGCCCCGCAATTGCGAGACTTTAAAAGATTTTATAAAAAGAATTATTTCTTTTCTTTAATGTAAGCTTCGTTCAAGCCTTTAATTACTTCATGGGTAACATCTAAGCTTTCATCAGCAAAAAGAATATCGCCCATGCCTTTTTGGTATTTTAAAACCATTTTATAGCCTTTGTCCTTCGCGTAGATTTTTAGATAATCGGCCACTTTATTGTAAAGTGCTTCTTGCTCTTTAGCTTGCTCATTTTGAAAAGCTGCACCAGCGTTTTGTTGGTAAGCTTGTAATTCTTGTTGTTTGCGGCCCAATCTTTCTTCGGTGGCAGCTCTTTGTTCTGCGGTCATGCTGTTGGCTTGCGATTGGTATTGTTGCATATCGCGTTGGAAAGCTTGTCCTTTAGCTTTAAGGTCTGCATCGGCAGCTTTTCCTTTGGCTTCCATTTTGGTTTTAAGCACTTTAAAATATTCGTATTGGTTTAAAAGTGAATCCGAATCTACGAAAACGATTTTATCCTTGTTTGCATCTAAGGTTACAGCTGGTTTTGCTGCCGTACTTTCTGTTTTTGTCTCTTTATTTCCGCAAGCGCTCATTACCGATACGATGGCAATTGCAGTAGCTAATCCGCTAAATTTTACTGTGTTTAGTGTCATTCTGTTGTTATAAATTTTAGCAAATATAAAAATCAAATCCGACTATCCTAAAAGTCGTCTTTTAATAATGTGATTTAGGTGTTTTTATTGTTTAAATAGTTATCCACAATGCCCGTAAATCCATAAAAAATGGTTATTTTTGAATCTTAAATTTTTAATGAAATATGAGCGAAGAAAAAAATCCAAACTCAAACTATTCGGCCGATAATATACAGGTTTTAGAAGGCTTGGAAGCTGTTCGTAAGCGTCCTTCGATGTATATCGGTGATACCGGAGTTAAAGGTTTGCACCATTTGGTTTATGAAGTTGTAGATAACTCTATTGATGAGGCCTTGGCCGGTCATGCCGATACTATTTACGTAAATATATTAAAAGACAATTCTATAAGGGTAGAAGATAACGGCCGTGGTATTCCAACCGGTATCAATACAAAAGAAAACAAATCGGCATTAGAAATTGTAATGACCGTTTTGCACGCAGGTGGTAAGTTTGATAAGGATACTTATAAAGTTTCTGGTGGTTTGCACGGTGTGGGGGTAAGTTGCGTTAACGCACTTTCTACACATTTAAAGGCCGAAGTACACCGCGAAGGTAAGATCTGGATGCAGGAATATCAAATTGGAATTCCGCAGTACGATGTAAAAGAAGTTGGTGCAACAGATAAGAGGGGTACCATTGTAACTTTTACGCCAGACCCAACTATTTTTACACAAACTACCGAATATCGTTACGATACATTAGCTGGTCGGTTACGTGAGTTAGCTTTCTTAAATAAAGGAATTAGTTTAACGCTTACCGATGAGCGTGAGACAAATGAAGACGGTACCTATTTGTCTGAAAATTTTAAGTCTGACGGTGGTTTAAAAGAGTTCGTTGCCTTTTTAGATGGTACACGTGCTTCTTTCTTGCCGGAGCCAATTTATATCGAAGGTATTAAGAATGGTATTCCGGTAGAGCTAGCTTTTCAGTACAACGATAGTTATTCTGAAAATGTACACTCGTACGTGAATAATATTAATACGCACGAGGGTGGTACCCATATTGCAGGTTTCCGTCGTGGTTTAACACGTACTTTAAAAACATATGCCGATAAATCTGGGTTGTTAAAGAACCTTAAAATGGAAATTACCGGCGATGATTTTAGAGAAGGTTTGACTGCGGTTGTTTCTGTTAAGGTGCAAGAACCGCAGTTTGAAGGCCAAACCAAAACCAAATTAGGTAACTCTGAGGTAATGGGGGCGGTAGATGTTGCCGTGGGCGAAGCTTTGGGTAATTATTTGGAAGAAAATCCAAAAGAGGCTAAATTGATCATCAATAAGGTTATTTTGGCGGCTACAGCTAGGGCAGCTGCTCGTAAAGCTCGTGAAATGGTTCAGCGCAAGAGCGTAATGGGTGGTTCTGGTTTGCCAGGAAAATTAGCCGATTGCTCTGATAATGATCCAGAAAAATGCGAATTGTTCTTAGTAGAGGGCGACTCGGCGGGTGGTACCGCTAAACAAGGTCGCGATCGTAATTATCAAGCCATTTTACCTTTAAAAGGTAAAATTTTGAACGTAGAGAAATCTATGGAACACAAAATCTACGAAAACGACGAGATTAAGAATATGTTTACTGCCCTGGGCGTAAGTATTGGTACCGAAGATGATGATAAAGCATTGAACTTAACTAAGTTGCGTTATCATAAAATCGTTATCATGACGGATGCTGATATCGACGGTTCGCACATTACGACCTTGATTTTAACGTTCTTTTTCCGTTATATGAAACCGTTAATTGAAGCTGGTTATGTTTATATTGCTGCACCGCCACTTTATCAGGTTAAAAAAGGGAAAGATTTTGAATATTGCTGGAACGACGCACAACGCGATGCTGCCATACAACGTTTAAAAGGTGCGGGTAAAGAAGATAGCGTACACGTGCAACGTTACAAAGGTTTGGGAGAGATGAACGCAGAACAGTTATGGGAAACTACCTTAGACCCGGCTCGTCGTATATTAATGCAAGCAACTATTGAAAACGCAGCCGAATGCGACCATACTTTTTCTATGTTAATGGGCGATGAAGTAGCGCCACGTAGAGAGTTTATTGAACGTAATGCGAAATATGCGAAGATAGACGCGTAGTTCAGTTAAACTGAAAAGAAACAGGTTGACAGATTTAACAATGTGAAACTGTTTCACGAAATAAACAGCACCCAGTTTGGGTGAAAAATAATTATAGGCAATGAGCTCGGTATTTTATCGGGCTCATTGTTTTTACATTAGGTTTCAGCTATTACTTAAATCGATGGTTGTTTTAATTATGCCCTACTTAAATCGAATAACAGCTTTCATTGTTTTCTTGGTAAATACATTGAGACTGTTCGAAATAGATAGTTCGAAGTGCGCTAAGTGTTAATAGAAAAGATAACGGACTTGCGTTATCTGTAAAAAAAAAAGTACTAAGACTTGTATTTTAAATAAGTATCTACTAAAAAACAAATGGCAAATATTACCGAAGCATAGCCATTGGTGGTAGCAAAAGCCCTATCTACTTTACTAATATCGTTTGGCTTAACTAAGCGATGCTGATAAATGAGCATGGCACAGAAAAACGCAACTCCTATATAGTATGGCCAACCAAAATCTATAAAATAAATAGGCGTAATTACACAAGCAGCAGATAACAGATGCAGAAAAGAAGACAGGCGCAAGGCATTTTTTATACCCAATGCGGATGGAATAGAATGTAACTGTTCGGCACGGTCAAATTCTTCGTCTTGCAACGCGTAAATAATATCGAAACCACTTACCCAAAACAGTACGGCAAACGAATAAAGTATAGGTACAATACTAAAATGACCTGTTACCGCAATGTAAGCACCAATGGGAGCCAAACCTAGTCCAACTCCTAAAACCAAATGGCACAATGCCGTAAAACGTTTGGTGTAGCTGTAAAATAGCACCACAAAAATTGCTATTGGCGATAAATAGAAACAAAGTGGATTAATAAAGTATGTAGTGGCAATAAAAAGTGCACAGTTAATAATTACGAAAATTAAGGCTTCTTTTGCCGATATTTTTCCTGCGGGAATGTCTCTTGTAGCCGTTCTGGGATTTTTGGCGTCAATATCTCTATCTAGGTACCTGTTAAAAGCCATGGCAGCATTACGAGCAAATACCATGCACAATAGTACTGCAACTAATAAATACCAATTAAACGGATGGGGTGTGGTACTTACGCCTAAGAAAAACCCAATAAAGGCAAAAGGCATTGCAAATATAGAGTGGGCAAATAATACGAGCGAAAAATATTTTTTCATTTAATACAATGTAAACTGATAATTATTTTTCAGGATGGTGAGCAGTATAAAATTTAGGATCAACAATTGGCTTTACAAAATCTTCGTTTACCTCTGTTACAAATTGTAAAAGTTTCTCCTTGCCTTGTCCATTTTCTGCTGAAGTAATAAAAAATGGGGGAACTTCTTCAAACCAGCCTAATAATGCTTTGTTAAATTTGGTAACATTCTGGTCTGTTTTCGGCCCCGATTGCTTATCGGCCTTAGTGTACACCAATGCAAAAGGAATTTGGCACTCGCCCAACCACGAACAAAATTCTAAGTCAATTTTTTGTGGTTCTAAACGGCTGTCTATCAAAACAAAAACACATTGCAAACTTTCTCTTTTAGTAAGATATGCCCTGATAAATTTCTCCCATTTCTCTCTACTGCTTTTAGAAACCCTAGCATAACCATAGCCGGGTAAATCTACAATGTACCATTTTTCATTAATTAAAAAATGATTGATCAATTGCGTTTTTCCTGGTTTTTGAGAGGTTTTAGCTAAACCATGCTGATTGACCAACATATTAATAAGTGACGACTTGCCCACATTAGAGCGCCCAATAAAAGCGTACTCTGGCATATCGGGAAGTGGCAAAGCCGAAACTTTGGTGTTGCTAACTACAAAGGTTGCAGATTTAATAATCATGGTGCAAAGGTAAGCATTGACGCTGTAAGGTGCTAAGGTTTCCATGTTTAAATATTGTTTAATGCCTTTTGTCGTTTAACTTTACAATATTTCAACCTTTCAACATTAAAACTTTAGCCTATCTTTGTCGAGCATGAATCCACAAATTACTCCGTACTCTAGCGCCGAAACTAAGAAAGAGCAAGTAGCCAGTATGTTCAATAATATTTCAGGTACTTACGATTTTCTTAATCACTTTTTGTCTTTAGGAATTGATATTATTTGGCGTAAAAAAGCCATAAAAGAGCTTTTGTCAGCCAATCCGCAAAAAATATTAGATGTAGCTACTGGAACCGGAGACTTTGCTTTCGAATCGATCAAGTTATTAAAGCCTCAGCAAATTATAGGGGTAGATATTTCGGAAGGGATGTTGGAAGTAGCCAAGAAAAAGATTGCAGAACGAAACTTAGGTCACGTTTTTTCAGTACAAAAAGGAGATTCGGAAGGTTTGCCTTTTGAAGATAATACCTTTGATGCCATTACTGTAGCTTTTGGTGTGCGTAATTACGAAAATCTAGAAAAAGGATTGGCAGATATGTTTAGGGTACTTAAACCAGGTGGTAAAGTAGTGGTTCTAGAATTTTCTAAACCTCGTGTTTTTCCAGTTAAACAGCTGTATCATTTCTATTTTAAGTATGCAACCCCATTTTTCGGCGGGCTATTTTCAAAGGATAAAAAAGCATATGCCTATTTAGAAGAATCGGTTCAGGCATTTCCTGATGGAAAGGACTTTACCTCGCTGATGGATAAAGTTGGCTACCAATATACCAAACACCGCTCTTTAACGTTTGGAATTAGTGCTATTTACACTGGTGTTAAATGAGGAAACCCCTATTACTAATTCTATTTTTTCTACTTGCATCACATACCAATATCAAAGCCCAAAATTGGGGCGGCGGTATAGATCAGGAAAGTTTTAATTGGGGGTTTAGTTTTCAATATATTGCTTCCGAATTTAAGATAATTAGAAGTCCTAATTGGCAGGATGTCTTCTTGGATTACGAGCAAAATAATAGGCCTATAACTGATAAATTAAATGCCATTAATTCCCCACTTTCTACTGGGTTTGGGATCGGCTTTGTGGTTAATCAACGTTTAAACAAAAATTTAGATTTAAGAAGTACACCAACATTAGTTTTTAATGATAGGTTGGTAGATTATCAGTATGAACTGCCGTCGCTCTATGTGCCAAACGATTTTACTGATGGTAAAACAAGACAAAAAATTGCTGCAACCATGGTAGAGTTTCCCTTGGGTGTCAAATTAAAATCTGAAAGAAGAAAAGACTTTAGGGCTTATTTACTTTTGGGGGCAAAATACTCCATAGATTTGGCTTCAGGAAAGAAAACAAACGATATGGATAAAGCGCTAATTTATAAAGTCCTTAAAAATAAAAAGAGTTTTGGGTCTTACGAAGCCGGAATTGGTTTCGATCTTTATTTCGAATATTTTAAAATGTCGCCAGAACTAAAAGTTTCACATTCTTTTGGTGATGTGCTAAAACATGAAAATCATCCGTTTGCTGCCCCAATTGACAAAGCCATTTTAAGAAATTTTACTTTCAGTTTGTTTTTTGAGTAATCGGCTTCTAAGAAAAAGCATAACTTTGCGTTAAAATACTAAGAAAACTGATGGCCAAAATCGCATTAATTACAGGAGCAACCTCGGGCATTGGAGCGGCAACGGCAAATACGTTTGCAGCACAAGGCTATGATTTGATTTTGATTGCTAGAAGAGAAAATCTTTTGGAAACTCATGCTCAGCAACTTATTGATCAATATGGTGTAAAAGTGAAGAAGATACAAGCTGATGTTAGGGATAAGGAGAACATCAACTATGTGCTAACAACTTTGCCTGCCGAGTGGAAAAACGTAGCTGTGCTAGTGAACAATGCCGGCTTAAGCCAAGGGTTGGATCCGATAGATAAAGGAGATACAGACGATTGGGATACCATGATTGACACCAACGTAAAAGGACTATTGTATGTTACCAAAGTGGTTTCGGGATGGATGGTGGAAAGAAAGCAAGGTCATATTATCAATATTGGTTCTATTGCCGGTAAAGAGGTTTATCCTAACGGAAACGTGTATTGTGCTACCAAACATGCGGTAGATGCGCTTAGTAAAGGCATGCGTGCAGATCTTTTGCCTTATGGTATTAAGGTAACTGCTATACATCCTGGAATGGTAGAAACAGAATTTTCTATTGTACGTTTTAAGGGCGACGAAAATAGGGCTAAAAAAGTGTACGATGGTTTGGAACCTTTAATTGCGCAAGACATAGCCGATGCCATTTGGTATGCCGCAAGTAGGCCAGCCCATGTAAACATTAACGATATGCTAATTATGCCTACGGCACAAGCTACGGGTACATTGGTAAAAAGAGATTAAGGCGTTTAATCGTTTAAATCGTTAATTTCGTTAACATGGTACCGAAAAACGATTAACCAATTTGTACAGTTAACTACATTAATTATGATATCAACAAATATAGATCAAGAAATAAAACAAGCCATGTTGGCTAAAGACCAAGTAAAATTAAGAGGGCTTAGGGCAATAAAGGCTGCACTACTATTGGCAAAAACAGAAAAAGGCCAAACAGAAGAGCTTAATGAAGATACTGAAATAAAAATTTTACAAAAGTTAGTTAAACAGCGTAAAGAGTCGGCAGATATTTATAAAACGCAGGGCAGAACAGATCTTTATCAAATAGAACAAGAAGAGATAGATGTAATTTCTCAATTTTTACCAAAACAATTGGAAAGAGCAGAAATAGAGGTGATTATTGCTAAAATTATTGCCGAAAATGGAGCTGCATCTATTAAAGATATGGGCAAAATAATGGGCTTAGCTAATAAAGAATTGGCAGGTAAAGCCGAAGGTAAATTAATAGGCGAAATTATAAAAAGCCAGTTAGCTTAGTTTTTTTAATAACAGATTTCACCATAGGATTTTAAAAATATTATATTAATTCCTATTAATTACAATTACTCTGCTAACTTAGCATATAGCTAAAACATACACATAAATATTTATGAATTTTGAAGTAATAGAACAAGAAGGGTTTAAGTATATAGAGGTTGGAGAAGGAGAGCCTTTGGTGTTGCTTCATGGCTTAATGGGAGAGTTGAGTAATTGGGAGCATACTTTAAACACTTTTAAGTCCAGGTACAGGGTTATTGTTCCAATTTTACCTATTTACGAGCTGCCCATATTAACCTTGGGTGTAAAAAGCCTCTCGAAATATATCCATCGTTTTCTCAAGTTTAAAAAATTAAGCCAAGTGGTTTTAATTGGTAACTCTTTGGGGGGGCATGTAGGCTTGGTATTTACAGTAGCTCATCAAGAGTTTGTAAAAGCATTGGTGTTAACAGGCAGTTCTGGCCTGTACGAAAACGCTTTTGGAGGTTCTTTTCCTAAAAGAGAAAACTACGATTTTATTAAAGAGAAGGTAGAGTTTACCTTTTATGACCCCGCAACAGCTACTAAAGAATTGGTTGATGAAGTGTTTAAGACAGTGAACGACCGTTCTAGGGTAATTAGAATATTGGCCTTGGCTAAATCGGCAATTAGGCACAATATGGCTAAAGAGCTTAAAAAAATTACTATCCCGGTATCTTTAATATGGGGGAAACAAGATAAGATTACTCCCCCAGACGTAGCAACAGAATTTCACGAGCTATTACCAAACTCTGAACTAAACTGGGTTGATAAATGCGGTCATGCGCCAATGATGGAACAACCAGAAATATTTAACAATTACCTAGAGAAATTTTTGGATAGGATTTTGCTGAAATAGCTTAACACCTGTTAACTGGAAACAAAAAATGCTAGCAGAAAAACTCATATCAAACAAAATACCGCCATTGCGTACTTCTGATACCGTTGGGAATGCCTTGGAACGTATGAACGAGTTTAAACTGTACCATTTGCCCATTGTAAATGAAACGCAATACTTGGGCATAGTAGCAGAAGAAGAGCTAATGGAAGCCAGAAGCCAAGACACAGCTATCGGTGCACTGCCATTGGCATTGCTAAACTCGTTTACTTACGCCAATGCCCATATCTATGAAGTAATTAGGCTGTTTAGCGAATTTCAATTATCAATAGTACCAGTGCTAGATCAGCATAAAAACTATTTGGGCATGGTTTCAATTAACAATGTGCTTAGCTGTACTGCTAACCTGTACGCTGTAAACGAACCAGGAGGTATTATTGTACTTAACATTAATAACAGAAACAACTCCTTGGCACACATGTCGCAAATTGTAGAAGCAGACAATGCGCAAATACTTTCTTCTTATGTTAGTTCATCTCCAAGCGCTACAAGATTAGAAGTAACCTTAAAAATTAATAAACTAGATCTTTCTGGTATTGTAGCGTCGTTTGAACGCTACGATTATGAAGTAAAAGCTGTATATAATAACAGCAATAATAACGACGATTCGATGGATAGATTCAACTCTTTCATGAATTACTTAAATGTATAATTTCCTGCATGAAAATAGCCCTATACGGTAGAGATTTTAACGACAGCGTGTTGCCTTTTGTACAAGAAGTATTCGATGTTTTGGCAGCAAACAAAATAGAGATTACCGTTTATCAGAAATTTTTCGATTTCATTAAAAATAAATTAGTTCTACCCACTCAAATTTCTATATTTTCTGACCACAACGAGCTATTAAGCAAAGCCGATATATTATTAAGCTTAGGTGGCGATGGTACGCTGCTAGATACGTTGGCGCTAGTAAGAGATTCGCAAATTCCAGTAGTGGGAATAAACTTTGGCCGATTGGGTTTCTTGGCAAGTATCAATAAATCTGAAATTAACGACGCTATTGAAGCTTTGATCCATGGAGAGTACTCTATAGATAAACGCAGTTTACTTAGCATAAAATCTCAAACAGGCTTGTTTGGCGATGAGAATTTTGCATTAAACGATATTACCATCCATAGAAGAGATGATTCTGCCATGATGATTATTCATGCCTACATGAATGGCGAATTTGTAAACTCTTATTGGGCAGATGGGTTAATTATTGCCACGCCTACAGGTTCTACCGCTTATTCTTTAAGCTGCGGTGGCCCAATTATCCTGCCTACAGCACAAAACTTTGTAATTACACCTGTTGCCCCGCATAACTTAAATGTAAGGCCTATAATTGTGCCAGACAATGTTGAGCTTGCTTTTGAAGTAGAAGCACGGAGTACCAAGTTCTTACTTACCTGCGATTCGAGGACAGAAACGGTAGATCGAAGTGTGAAAATTAGCATCAGTAAAGCGAAATTTAATATCAATCTTATCCGCCTTAACAATGAAACGTTTCTAACTACGTTAAGGAATAAATTGCTTTGGGGTATAGATACCCGTAATTATTAGGATGAGTTATAAGAAAACGTTGCTAGCTTTTGTTTTAAGTTCGTTTTTTGCCAGTAAAGCCAGTGCCCAAACTTGGGAGTTAGGCGTACAGGCAGGCGGAGCTGGTTATATGGGCGATCTCAACCCCACAAATCCTGTGAAAATTAGCGGTTTGGCGTTTGGTGGTTTTATTAAAGCCAATTTCGATCCTTATTGGGCATTATCTTTTAATTATAACAACGGAAAAATAAAAGCTGATGATGCAAAATCAACCTATGCGCAATTTAGAGAACGTAACCTAAGCTTTAGTAATAACCTGCACGAGTTAAGTTTTTTGTTAGATTTTAATTTCTTCGATTATTTTTCGGGTGGGGGATATGCAAGCTTTACGCCCTATTTATATACCGGCGTAGGAGCAGTGCTGTTTAATCCAAAAGCAAAATATCAAGATAATACCTATAAATTGGCACAATATGATACCGAAGGTGTAGATTATCAAACCTCTGCTTTAACGGTTCCTTTTGGTGCAGGAGTGAAATATAATTTTAAAACCAATTGGACCATAATGGGCAATATTGGCTATAGAAATGCCCATACCGATTATTTAGATGATGTAAGCGGAACTTATATAGATCCGGCACAATATGATGCACAACCGTCTGTTCGTCAAATACAGATGGTGCTGTCAGACAGATCGGCTACGAAAATAGGTGCTCCCGGCACTCAGCGAGGAGATTTTAGAAAAAGAGATACTTATATGTTTGTAGGTATTGGCATAACTTATACCTTTGTGAGCCAAAAGTGCTTTTAACTTTTAAACGCCTCAAAAACAGTACATGGATTTTAAAGATCAAATAGATATTAACCGTTTACCAGAGCATATTGCCATTATTATGGACGGTAATGGGCGATGGGCAAAAAACCAAGGGAAATTTAGGGTTTTTGGGCACGAAAGTGGTGTGCTTTCTGTAAAAGATATTGTAGAGGGATGCGTAGAAATAGGAATTAAATATCTTACTGTTTATGCTTTTTCTACCGAAAACTGGAACCGCCCAATTGATGAGGTAAATGCCCTAATGGAATTGCTAATTTCTACCATTAACCAAGAAGCAGAAACGCTTAACAAAAATAACATTAGGTTAAATGCCATTGGAGATTTAAAATCTCTTCCTCAAAAATGTATTGACGATTTAGCCAATGCCATGGAAAAGACCAAAGCAAACACCAAATGCACCTTAACACTTGCCCTTAGTTACAGCGCAAAATGGGAAATTGTTGAAGCTGCAAAGCAATTGGCCCAACAGGTAAAAAACGGAGAAATCAATATCGACCAAATAGATGAGCAACTTTTTGCAGCTCAGCTTACTACTAAAAATATTCCAGACCCAGAGTTAATGATACGTACCAGCGGAGAAAATCGTATCAGTAATTACCTTTTGTGGCAAATGGCCTATACAGAATTATATTTTACCGAAATACTATGGCCCGATTTTAGAAGAGAACATCTTTACGAGGCAATAGTAGATTATCAAAAACGCGAACGTCGCTTTGGCAAAATTAGTGAGCAATTGAACTAATTTTTCTTTTAACACTTTTTAACATGAGTTTAAATTAACTTAGCAACGTTTTTTAGATTGTAAATGAGAAGAATATACCAACTAGTATTTCTGCTTTTGATTGGCTTTCCGTCATTAGCTCAAATTCGTAATCCACAACAAGCTGCACCTTCCTTAAAAGTAAATGGTTTAAGCTTAGACTATTTTAGCCCAAAAGAATACATCATTGGCGGCACTACTTTGTCGGGTGCAAAGTATTTAGATAAAGACGTCATTGTAGTGCTTTCTAAATTAACCACAGGCGAAACCATTATGTTGCCTGGCGAAGGTACCGCCAATGCCATTAAAAATTTATGGGCCCAAGGCTTATTTGATGACATTAAATTAAACGTATCTAAAATTAACGGAGATACCGTTTATTTCGATATTGAAGTAGTAGAGCTTCCGCGTTTAAGTGGGTTCGAGTTTGTAGGCATTAGTAAATCGCAAAAAACAGACATCGAAGAAAAATTAGGCGATAAAGCAGGAAAATCTATCATTAACGATAACTTGTACAATACCACTAGAGCGGTTATTACTAAATATTTGTACGAAAAAGGATTTTTCTATACCAAGATAGATTATAAGTCTAAACCAGACCCAAACCAAGAAAATAGTGTAATTCTTCAGGTAAATATCGATAAAGGAAAACGAGTTAAAGTTCAAAAAATTGACTTTGAAGGGAACAAAGAATTCAAATCGGCGAAGCTTAGAAAATACCTGAAGAAAACCAAGCAGCGTGCATTTTACAAAGTTTTTGGTAGCGGTAAATTTAACAAAGAAAAATACGAAGAAGATAAAATTGCTTTTGTAGGCAAGCTACACGAAAAAGGTTATCGCGATGCGGCTATTATCAGTGATAGCGTTTATAAATACGACGATAAAACAGTTGGCATTAAAATAAACATGTACGAAGGTCCTAAATATTATTTCGGGAAAATTACGTGGGTAGGTAATGCCAAATACAATACCGAATTTTTAGAGAAGGTTTTTGGTATTGAAAAAGGCGAAGTGTTTAGCGAAGAAAAACTAGAAAAAAAATTAAGAGGTAGTGCCAACGGCGACGATGTTTCTAGTATTTATTTAAATGATGGTTACCTTACGTTCAACGTAGATCCGGTTCAAACTAAAATTTATAACGATACCGTAGATGTAGAAATGCGTATCTACGAAGGTCCAAAATATACGGTGAATAAAGTAAGTGTTTTAGGCAACACCATTACTAACGATAGGGTAGTGTTGCGAGAAATCCGCACAAAACCGGGAGATTACTTCTCAAAAGAATTGCTCATCAGGAGTGTTCGCGAAATTGGTCAGTTAGGTAATTTCGATGAGTCGAAAACTAATCCAGTTCCCAAACCAAACCCTGCTGATGGAACAGTAGATATTGTTTATCATGTAGAAGAAAAACCATCAGATCAAATTGAACTATCTGGAGGTTTTGGCGGTGGCCGTGTAATTGGTACCTTGGGTTTAACGTTTAACAACTTCTCATTAAAAAACTTATTTAAAGGCGAAGCTTACAGACCATTGCCCAAAGGCGATGGCCAACGTTTAAGTTTGCGTGGACAAACCAACGGCAAGTATTACCAATCATACAGCTTCTCGTTCTCAGAGCCTTGGTTTGGTGGTAAAAAACCAGTAAGTTTTGGGGTGAGTGCATTTACTTCATTACAATCTAACGGTTTATCTAAAAGTCATGCTAACTATTACGGTATCCGTTTAAATGGTGTTTCGTTTAGTTTAGGCAGAAAATTGAAATGGCCAGATAACTGGTTCTCGTTAGTACACTCTATTAACTTAAACCAGTATATTCTAAATAACTATCCGGGTTATTTGTTTAGCACGGGCGAGTCTTACAACTTAAACTTTACACAAGAGTTGGCCAGAGATTCGAGAAACCATAACATTTTCCCAACAGGTGGTGCTTATTTAAGGTTTACGGTACAGGCAACACCTCCATACTCATTATTAAACAATATAAACTATAATACCGCTTCAGATAAACAACGCTATAAATTTACCGAATACCACAAATGGAAATTCGAAGCGCAATGGTTCGAAACTATGGTGGGCAAGCTAGTATTTAAGGGGCAAGCGCAATTTGGTTTCTTAGGCTCGTACAATAGTGCGGTTGGTCAGTCGGCATTTGAGCGTTTTAAATTAGGTGGCGACGGTATGCAAGGTTTCGATTTCTTGCAAGGCTCAGAGATTATTGCCATGCGTGGTTACTCTAATAACTCGGTTATTCCGGTAGGTGCTAATCCTAATATTGCACAAAGTTCTGGTAGCCCTATCTTTACCAAATATGTAATGGAATTAAGGTATCCTGTAATTAACTCGCAACAAGCCACTGCCTTTATGACAGTTTTTGGAGAGGCCGGTAATACATGGGATAAGTTCCGCGATTTTAACCCGTTTAACGTTAGAAGGTCTGTTGGTATAGGTGCAAAAATATTTTTACCCATATTTGGATTACTTGGCATAGATTATGGTTATGGATTTGATAACATTCCAGGTGTGCCTGATGCGAACAAAGGACAGTTCCACTTTAGCATTGCACAACAAATGGGAGGTTTTAACTAATAGAATTGTTAACACACAAAAAAGTTAGAATGAGAAAGATATTTTTAGCGAGTTTTTTACTCTTATTTGCCATAAGTGCATCGGCGCAAAAAATGGCTTACGTAGATACGGAGTATATTTTGAAACATATTCCAGACTATAAATCATCATTAACTCAGATAGAAGGGCTATCAAAACAATATCAAAAGGAAATAGATGATGTTTTTAAAGAAGTAGAGGCGATGTATAAAGCTTACCAAGCAGACCAGGTTTTATTAACTGACGATATGCGTAAGCGTAGAGAGAACGATATTATTGAAAAAGAGAAGAAAGCAAAAGAATTACAGCGTCAGAAATTTGGCCCAGAAGGCGATTTATTTCAAACCCGTACCAAGTTATTGAAACCAATTCAAGAAAAAGTTTCTTCAACCATTGCAGAAGTTGCAAAAAACAAATACATTGACTTCGTTTTTGATAAAAGCAGCGAAAGCACTATGATGATTTATGCCAGTGCAAACTTCGATATCAGTAACGACGTAATTATGAAGCTTGGCTATAAGCCCGGTACATTGGTGAAATAACACACATAGAAAACAAACATTAAGGAAATATTAAAAAAGTGAAACCTTACAAGATTTATCTTGATGGTTTCTAACCATTAAAAACCATATATAATTATAAACATAAATGAAAAAGTTAATTAAAGGATTATTTGTAGCTGCAGGATTACTTTTAACTACACACGTGGCAAATGCGCAACAAAAGTTTGGTCACTTAAATTCTGATGAAATTTTTGGAACTTGGTCTGAGGCCAAAACAGTATCTACTACTATCGAAAACTTAGCTAAAACTAAACAAGCAGAGATCGATAAGATGATTACTGAGTATCAAAATAAATTAAAAGCTGCTCAGGAAAAAGAACGTACACTTAGCGAAGCTAATAAAGAAACTGTTGTAAAAGAACTACAACAGGCACAAACAGAATTGCAAGATTTGCAAAAAAGAATTGAAGATGCACGTGAAAAAGCAAGAACAGATGTAGAAACAAAACAAAGAGAATTGTTTCCTCCCTTGCAACAAAAAGTAGCAACCGCTATCAATGCAATTTCAAAAGATAAAGGTTTGTCTTACGTGTTTGATACATCTGCTTCACAAGGTTTTAATAACTTGGTTTATTTTGATGGTGGCGAAGATATTACCGCTGCGGTAAAAACTAAATTAGGAATTTCGGCTACACCTGCACCTGCTGCTAAACCAGCTGCAACTAAAAAACCTTAGTATAAAATTATTAAATTTGATGGCGGAATTAGGTCTAACTTAATTCCGCTTTTTTATGCTCATGAAACTTCAAAAAAATGCGATAGGCATATTCGATTCGGGTTTTGGCGGTTTAACCGTTTTTAAATCTATTGTAGCGCAGTTACCTCAGTATAATTATATCTATTTGGGCGATAATGCCCGTTCTCCTTATGGCGACCATTCTTTTGAAACAGTTTATCAATATACCTTAGAGTGCGTAGAATGGCTGTTTAAGCAAGGTTGTCCTTTGGTAATCTTGGCCTGTAATACAGCATCGGCAAAAGCCCTAAGAAGCATACAGCAACTAGATTTGCCAAAAAAATACCCCAATAATAGGGTTTTAGGCGTAATTAGACCTACGGCCGAAGTAATAGGTAATAGGAGCACATCTAAATCTATAGGCGTGTTGGGCACCCGAGGAACAATAAAATCGGAGTCGTATTTAATAGAAATTAACAAGTTTTTTCCTGAAGTAAAAGTTTACCAACAAAGTTGCCCCATGTGGGTGCCGTTGATAGAAAATGGCGAGCACGAAAATGATGGTGCAGATTATTTTGTAAAACAATACCTCACAGGTTTGTTAAACCAATCGTCCACTATTGATACTGTTTTGTTGGCATGTACCCATTACCCCTTGTTAGTGCCAAAAATAAAAAAATACCTTCAGCCTAATTTACAGGTGGTGTCGCAGGGCGATATTGTAGCCAACAGTTTAGTAGATTATTTGAACCGACATACGGAAATAGAAACCCAACTGAGCCGAGAAGCTCATCAGCTATTTTACACCACAGGAGATGCCGAAAGTTTTGATCAGCACGCTACAGTTTTTTTAGAAAAAGCTATCGTTTCCTTAAAAGTAAAAGTGTAACATTTTCAGTTTCAAAAAAATAACATAAAAATGATAAGGATATTCTTAAACAAGTATTTCTTGTTAGGTTTTGTATATATAAAGCGGTAAATTTGCGGCTCAATCACACTCAATGAGCGAACAAATCAAACACGAATGCGGAATTGCCTTTATCCGCTTGTTAAAACCTCTCTCATATTACCAAGAAAAATACGGTACAGCACTTTATGGCCTCAACAAATTATACTTGTTGATGGAGAAACAGCATAACCGCGGTCAAGATGGTGCAGGTATTGCCACCATTAAGCTAGACATGAAACCGGGCAGCCGCTACATTAGCCGCTACCGTTCTATGGCGCAAAATGCCGTTGCCGATATTTTTGGATATGTACAGAACAAATTTGTAAACATAGAAGAAGAAACTCCAGAACTGATGAAGGATACGGAGTTTTTGAAACAGAATGTTAGTTTTATTGGTGAGGTATTGCTAGGACATCTTCGCTATGGTACACATGGTAAAAACAGTATCGAAAATTGCCACCCATTTTTGCGCCAAAACAACTGGATGACCAGAAACTTGGTAATTGCGGGTAATTTTAACATGACCAATGTGGATGAGCTTCTAGAACAATTGTACGAACTTGGCCAGCATCCAAAAGAAAAGGCCGATACGGTAACCGTTCTCGAAAAAATTGGACACTTTTTAGATGATGAAAATCAAACATTGTTTGATGATTATAAAAAAGAAGGCTTAACAAACGTAGAAATCACCAAAAAAATATCAAAAAATCTTGACATTGCTAATATCCTTAAACGTTCGGCCAAAAACTGGGACGGAGGCTATACCATGTCGGGTATTGTAGGTAATGGCGATGCTTTTGTGATGAGAGACCCGGCAGGTATTCGTCCGGCATTTTACTACATGGATGATGAAGTAGTTGTTGCTGCCTCTGAACGTCCTGCTATTCAAACTGCCTTTAAAGTACAGATCAATAGCGTAAAAGAGATTAAACCCGGCCATGCTTTAGTGATAAAGAAAGACGGTACAGTTACCGAAGAAATGTTTCGCGAACCTTTAGAGAAAAAAGCATGTTCGTTTGAGCGTATTTATTTTTCAAGAGGAAGCGATGCCGATATTTATAAGGAACGTAAAAAATTGGGCGAGCTATTGTGCCCACAGGTGTTAAATGCTGTAAACCACGACTTAAAAAACACTGTTTTCTCTTTTATTCCCAATACTGCCGAAGTTTCTTTTTACGGAATGGTAGATGGTTTGCACAAATATATTAGAGATGTGCAGAAAGAAACCTTGCTGAAACGTAAAGAAGTATTAGATGATGCCGCTTTAGACGAATTATTGTCAATGCGTCCGCGGGTAGAAAAATTGGCTATTAAAGACGTAAAACTACGCACCTTTATTACCGCAGACGCCGATAGGGGTGAAATGGTAGCTCACGTTTATGATACCACTTATGGCGTAATTAAAAACCATACAGATACTTTAGTAGCCGTAGATGATTCTATTGTGAGAGGTACCACCTTAAAACAAAGTATTATTAAAATTATTGATAGGCTTCATCCTAAAAAGATTATTATTGTTTCATCTGCACCGCAAATTAGGTATCCAGATTGTTATGGTATCGATATGTCTAAAATGGGACAGTTTGTTGCTTTCGATGCGGCTATCCAGTTACTAAAAGAAAGAGGGCAGGAACATATCATTGAAGAGGTATATGAAAAATGTAAAGCTTCTTTAGAATTGCCAAAAGAGGAAATAGTTAACTATGTAAAAGATATTTATAAACCTTTTACACCTCAGGAAATTTCTCATCAAATTGCAAAAATTATTACCCCAAAAGATACCGTAGCAGAAGTTGAAGTGATTTATCAAACCTTAGAAAATCTTCATGAATCTTGCCCAAATCATATTGGCGATTGGTATTTTTCTGGAGATTACCCAACACCAGGTGGTAACAAAGTAGTAAATAAAGCATTTGTAAACTGGAAAGAAGGAAATAACCAAAGAGCTTACTAGCAGTTAAACATAAAAAAGGGAAAATCGATTAGATTTTCCCTTTTTGTTTTACATAAATTGGCTTGGGCAAGTTATTTTGCAAGCTTGTTCCTATCTATTGCAATAATTTTTCTTAAACTCTGCCGACATTTGTTCGGTAATACGAATAATGTCATCCGCTTCGTTCGAGTTATTATAAATGAGTTGGTCGCAAATGCTTTTATACGGCAGTAAGTATTCTTTATAAGCCGGTACTACATGGTTATGCCATTTGTACAGTACATCATCTTCGGGGTAGCCTCTTTCAATCCCATCTCGCTGTATCCGTCTTTCAAGAGCAATATTTTCGTCGGCCTCTATAAATATTTTATGGTCTATTAGCTTATGTATTTCTGTAAAATGCAAGATAAAAAGTCCCTCTACAATAATAATAGGGGCGGGGTGAATTTCTAAAATCTTGGTTACTGCTAAAGGATTGTTAAAGTTGTATTCTTTTTTATAAACAGTTTCGCCACTAATCAACTTTTTGATGTCTAATAAAAATTGTTGGTCATCAATAGTGCTGGGCAAATCAAAGTTGTATAATTTGTTTTCCTCTTGGGTCATTTCGCCCGCAGGAATATAGTAGTCGTCTTGAGACACGAGGGTTACCTCATCTGTTTTAAAATGATGAAGAAAACTGTGTAAGAAAAAGGTTTTGCCAGAGCCACTTCCACCGGCAATACCAATAATTACAGGCTTATGATTATTGTTCATTATCCTTTGGACCGTAAATTAAGTTACAGAAAAAACGTTTATCTAATGCGCCAACAGCATCGGCTACCGCTTTGGTCATTACAATAATTACATCTTTAGTAGTTTCGTTTTCGGTAAATTTACCTACTACTTTTGCAAAAGTAGAACGATTAGTCATTGGGTTTGTAATCTGTATAATAGTGCCTACGGGTGCTGTTTTGTGCAAAATTAACATTTTATTGGGATCTAAATCGGGGTCGCTAATCCAAACCCCGGTACCTTTTTCCTCTATCTTGTTTAAGCCATATACAGCGGCTGGTCTTCTAAGATTAGGATTTTTTAAGGTTTCCGCATCTTCTGCAGGTTCGCCCTCATTATTACTTGCGGTAGTAGGCGAAACTGCAATCGGTTTCTCTCCTTTAATAATTAATTTTTGTCCTACAGTTAAGTCATTTGAGGAAAGGTTGTTGTAGTTTTTAAGCTGATAGGTAGTTAATTGGTATTTTTGAGCAATGGAATAAATGGTTTCTCCGGTAGCTACAATATGTTCAAAACTAGAGTCTGCTTTTTTTGGTAGGTTTGGCGCAGAAACAGGCGCAGTGTTTTTTGTCTCTGCTGGTTTAATTGGGCTAGTGGTAGTTAAAGCAGCAGTGTTTTGCGGTTGTTCTGTCCCTGCTTTAACCGGTATTTTTAGAACTTGGCCAATGCTTAAATTATTAGAACTTAAAACATTTGCTTCTTTAAGATCTTCTACCGTAATGCCATATTGTTTAGCAATTACCCCTAGGTATTCTTTAGGTTTAACGGTGTGCTCAGTTACTAAGTTCCCGGCTACTGGGGCCGGGGCTGTTTCAGTTTCTTTTGCAATGGTAGGAGATGGATTTGTTGCATTGCCGCTTTTGGTAAAAGGCACCTTTAAAACTTGCCCCACTTGTAGATTATTATTGCTTAAATTATTCAATTTTTTAATTTCAGCAATAGTGGTAGCAAATCTCTCGGCAATTAAATTCAAATTGTCTTTAGCCGCAACGGTATAATCAAAGAAAGAAGTGGTGTTAATTGATGGAGAGTTTGGTGCCACTGCTTTTTGATTAAAGGGGATATCTGTGGGTACTTTAATAATAACACCTATTTGTAAACCAACATTATTATTAAAGTTTTGTATGTCTTTTACATTTACGTTATATCTTCTCGATATGGAATAATAGCTTTCTTTAGGATCTACTTTATGAATGATTAGTTTCTTGCCATTATTGTTTTCAACGCCAATAGAATCTACTGGTTTATTGGCGTAAGCAGTGCTAAAACCCAGTATGGCGAAGAGTAAAATATATTTTTTAAACATCTATATTTATGATTTTTTTGGAGGTACAATTATACGAATAATATATAGCATAGCTAACAATGTAACTAAACGGTAACATTTGGTGTTGTATTATGCAAAATTGTGATTTTCATCAAACTTATTTAGCTAAGGTTTGTTTAATTTTAAGAGTATAAAAAAAATACAATTATGTCGGCAAAAGAAATAAATTTAAGCGAAAAGCAAGTTAAACCAGTGGTTGATATGTTAAATGAATATTTAGCGAACTATCATATTCATTATCAAAAATTAAGAGGTTGCCATTGGAACATTAAAGGACAAAACTTCTTTACACTTCATTTGAAATTCGAAGAACTTTACACCAACGCCCAATTAACCATTGATGAAATTGCAGAGCGTGTACTTACATTGGGGAAACCGCCACATAGCCGTTTTGCAGATTATATTAAGGAATCGTCAATTAAAGAAATTAATACCATTGGTATGGCAGACACCGCCATGGTGGAAGCTATTTTGGATGATATGAGTAAGTTAATAGAGCTAGAAAGAGATTTACTAGAGGCTACAGATAAAGCTGGAGACGATGGATCTAACGATATGGTAAACCGCTTTATGCAGTTTAAAGAGAAAACTACCTGGATGCTGCGCTCGTTTCTTGGTAAAAAGTAAAATGATTGACCAATTTTCTTACAGCCACAACTGCACCAATAAAACACAGTGCTTTTGTGGCTTTTTTGTGATTTGCGTCATTATCAAACCATCGCATCCTCACATCCTCAAATTGTTTTTATCTTTGAGGCATGGGATACAAAAATTTAGCCGAATGCGTTGCCGATTTAGAAAAGCACGGACATTTAATTAGGATTAAAGAAGAAGTAGATCCGTATTTAGAGATGGCCGCCATCCATCTTCGTGTGTACGAAAAACAAGGGCCGGCCTTATTGTTCGAGAAAGTAAAAGGAAGTCCGTTTCAAGCAGTTTCAAATTTATTTGGCACTATAGAGCGTTCTAAGTTTATGTTTAGGGATGCCTTGCCTAAAGTTCAGGAACTGGTAGAACTTCGTTCCGACCCAATGAAGGCACTTAAAAATCCTTTCAAATATGCAGGTACGGCGTTAACCGCATTTTCGGCTTTGCCACTGAAACAATCGCTGTTCAAAAAAACTTTCCAAAAAACCACCATTTCTGCTATTCCACAAATTGTAAATTGGGCTATGGATGGTGGGCCATTTATCACCATGCCGCAGGTTTTTACCGAAGATATAGACAAACCGGGGGTGATGAATAGCAATTTGGGGATGTATCGTATTCAGTTAGCAGGTAATGATTATGTTCAAGACAAAGAAATTGGTTTGCATTATCAAATTCATAGAGGTATTGGTGTGCATCAAACCAAAGCAAACGCTCATGGACAACCGTTAAAAGTAAGTATTTTTGTAGGAGGCCCACCATCGCATCCTTTGGCAGCTGTAATGCCTTTGCCAGAGGGGCTGTCTGAACTTACTTTTGCTGGAGCTTTAGGAAATAGGAGGTTTAGGTACTTTAGGGATGATGAAGATTTTGTGATTTCCGCAGATGCCGATTTTGTAATCACTGGAACCGTCTATCCACATGAAAATAAACCCGAAGGGCCTTTTGGCGATCATTTGGGCTATTACAGTTTAGTGCATCCATTCCCATTAATGAAAGTGCACAATGTTTACCACAAGAAAGATGCTTTATGGTCGTTTACGGTGGTTGGTAGGCCACCACAAGAAGATACAAGTTTTGGCGCTTTAATACACGAAATTTCAGGGTCGGCCATTCCCCAAGAAATACATGGTTTAAAAGAAGTAAACGCTGTTGATGCGGCAGGAGTACATCCTTTATTGTTTGCCATTGGTAGCGAACGTTATACGCCATATTTAAAGGAAAGAAAACCACAAGAAATTTTGACGATCAGTAATCATATCTTGGGTAAAAATCAATTGAGTTTGGCGAAATATCTTTTTATCGCCGCAAAGGAAGATGATGAAAGCTTGAATACACATCACATTAATCACTTTCTTACGCATATTTTAGAACGTATAGATTGGAAGAGAGACGTTCATTTCCATACCAATACAACAATAGATACCTTAGATTATTCTGGAGATGGACTAAACTCGGGCTCTAAAGTAGTTTTTGCCGCCGCAGGAGAAAAGAAGCGAGAATTGGCAACTGTGCTATCGAGCGATTTTAAATTGGATGAAAAGCACGCTTTGGCTAGCGATGGGATATTGGTTGTTCAGTTAAATAAATACGAAAATAAAGAACAAGGAAAGGCACACATCGCCTTGCTAAAAGAACAGCTAAAAGCGAATGATTTAGCCAATATTCCCTTGGTCGTAGTTTGTGATGATGCCAGATTTACCGCAGAAAACATCAATAACTTAGTTTGGATAGCTTTTACAAGAAGCAACCCAGCAACGGATATAGATGGCGTAGATGATTTTACAGAAAACAAGCACTGGGGTTGTAATGGTCCGCTGATTATCGATGCCCGTAAAAAGCCACACCATGCGCCAGAATTAATTAAAGATGTAGAGCTAGAAAGAAAAGTGGATAAAATGGGAGAGCAGGGCGGTTGCCTTTATGGGGTAATATAAACCACAAAAGACCATGATAATAGTCATGGTCTTTTGTGGTTTATTGTAGTATGTTATGCTAAAATCTAATACCGAAAGTTAAAAAGAAGTTGTTGTTGGTGAACTTAGAACTTGCCATTGGTTCAGAACCGCTGTTTAACGTATAAGGTGAGTTAGTCCCATTGGTTTCAACTCTTTGGTAAGCTAAATCGAAATAATAATTATTAACCCTGTAGCCTAGACCACCGCTATACATTTTGGTTTCGAAAAGCTTATCATCGTCATTTTTATAAGGACTGCCGTTTAAGCCATAGCCAGCTCTTAAACTAATGTTTTCTATTTTATATTCCCCACCAATTCTGTAATTAACGGCACTGGTATAATTATTTCTCACTGCTGCATTACTTGTGTTGATTGCGTCATTACCTCCATTTGATCCATTAGTAGAGAACCTAATGCTAGAGTAATCAATAAAATCAACATCCGCAGAAATAATGCCTTGCCCGCCAATGATGTAACTTGCACCCAAAGAACCTTTTAATGGTGTTCTTAAATTATAAGTGAAGTCATACACCATTGCCTTATTGGTGAAAACATCATTCGATAATTTGTTATTCAATGTTTCCGAATAAGTATCATCAATAGTGAACCATGTTGGGGTCTGAAGAGTTGCACCAATTCTAAAGCTACTAACCGGCCTAAAAATAACTCCAAGTCTGCCATTTACACCAGAACCTCTGGTTTCTTGGTTTTGAAGATAAGATAGGCTATAGTTTTCTACACCTGTAAATCCGTCAGTTTGATCATAAGGATTTAGACTGCTGCTTTCTGTAAATTCAGCATCGCTTGTGTAGCGTAAACTAACTAAACCAATATTCGCACCTATATAAACTTGATTAGAAATATTTATAGCGCCAGCGAAATTAAACTCTGAAACAGAGCCAGAACGAATCTCGTTCTTAGATTGGTTGCTTGCTGTAAATGGATTGCCTGTGCTGTTTGCTGTATATGTATTGGCATTGCCAGGAGTATTAAAATTAATCAGATAACTTTCATAAGCCATACCTTCCAATGAGTTTTTTTCAATCGAATTGTCGGTTGGATCCTTGTATCTATTTGCTAATTCGGCAAAGTAGTTTCTAATAGAGTTATTATTGTTAACGCCTCCGAAATTACTTTCTAGTGCATAATCATTGTTTCGTGTGTATCCTAATCCAAATACCGTACTCACTACTCCTTTTTGAGTGTCTTGACCTTTCATCCTAAGGCTAGGCGTATAAAAAACAGCTCCCAATTGGTTGATATTTAAGTGACTTTTATCTGTTTTTGTACTAGTGCCTAAAAAACTGCCATCAACCCCTGTTTGATTAAACTCCGGTGTAAATGCAAATTCTGATCTAGTGAATAAACCAAGTCCCGCAGGGTTTCCTCCTAAAGAACTCATGTCGCCACCTACACCAATTTGGGCATTCCCCATTCCTTTAAAACGTGCGGTGCTGCCATAATTTGTTTGTGAGAAGCGAAGCCCATCACTGCCATATTGGGCATATGTGGTGCCCACAGTTGCTACCATAGCAACTGCAAGCATAGAAATTATCTTTTTCATTTTGTGTTTGATGTTAATTTAGGAGTTATTATCTACCACCACCTCTTGAAGGTCTGCTACTGCCACTAGAGCTGCTACCACTGCTACCACTGCTACCACTGCTACCACTGCTACTGCCACTCGATGAAGAAGATGGAGGTGGAGTGTAGCTCGGTCTTGAGCTTTCAGAAGTACGTGTAGGTCTGGAATCACCATTGTTAGAAGAACCAGTCCTACTCGGTCTTGAGTCTCTTGTGGTATTGTTGCCCCTAGAAGAAGTGCCATTTGTAGTAGGGTTATAGGATTCTGGTCTTGAACCAGTACGGCCAACAACTGCTGTATTTCCACCAGTTCTAGAACTTCTGTCAATCATAGAACCATTAGGTCTAGCTCCTATTCCATTTTCAGCACTACGGTTTGGCCTTGGTCTGTAATTCTCGTTATTTTTTACAATAACACTGCCTCCCCAGCCATTACCCCAATAACCACCACCATAATATCCGCCGCCGTAATATCCACCACCGTACCATGGGTTATAATAAGAGTAAGGGCCCCAGGTATTCCAGTAATAAGGCGAACCGTAAAGTGCCCACGAAGAATAAGGGTTATACCAACGGTTAAAGCCCCAACTGTAGTTAAAGCCTAACGACCAACTGTAGGGGTTGTATGGGTTATACCAAGAATTGTAACCGTAATAGTTATAATAATCATCAAAGTAAACCCTGTTTGGGCTACCATAATAAAACCTGTCGATACGAGACGCATAGTCCATATCGTAGTTTTGGTCGCTTGCTCTGTAACCTGCAGTGTCTATTTGTGCGGTTTGTACAGGAGGGGAATATTTGTAAACCCTAGCCTGCGCCATAGTATTGTACACATCGTCGGCACTGTTGTTTTGTGCCAGCTTAGGTGTAGCGCATGAGGCAACCAACATGGCAGTTGCCGCAAGTGTACTGGTTAAAAAATGATTGACTCTCATTGTATTTAGGTTTTAATTTGTGTGCTAATTAAATTGTGACTATAAATTTATAGCTTTGTAGCCATCAATACAAGATATTTAACACAAAAAACGTTCCAAATAAGTTATGAGCAAAGGTATTACGAGTAAAAGTGAAGATTATTCGCAGTGGTATAACGAAATTGTTATAAAGGCCGACTTGGCAGAGCATTCGTCAGTAAAGGGCTGTATGGTAATTAAGCCATACGGATACTCTATCTGGGAAAAAATGCAAGCGGTTTTAGACCATAAATTTAAAGAAACTGGTCATAGCAATGCTTACTTTCCTTTGTTTATTCCCAAATCTTATTTTTCTAAGGAAGCCGCTCACGTAGATGGTTTTGCAACAGAGTGTGCCGTTGTTACACATTATCGGTTAAAAAACGATGGAGCGGGAAATATTATTGTTGATGAAGATGCTAAATTAGAAGAAGAATTAATTGTTCGCCCAACTTCGGAAACTATCATTTGGAATACCTACAAAGGTTGGATCCAATCTTACCGCGATTTACCTTTGTTAATTAACCAATGGGCAAACGTAGTGCGTTGGGAAATGAGAACCCGTTTGTTTTTGCGTACTACAGAGTTTTTATGGCAAGAAGGCCATACAGCACATGCTACGGCAGAAGAAGCCATTGAAGAAACAGAAAAAATGCTAGACGTTTATGCCGATTTTGCAGAAAACTGGATGGGCGTACCTGTGGTAAAAGGTAGAAAGACAGAAACTGAGCGTTTTGCTGGAGCTTTAGATACCTACTGTATCGAAGCTTTAATGCAAGACGGTAAAGCTTTACAGGCCGGAACATCCCACTTTTTAGGACAAAATTTTGCGAAAGCATTCGATGTTAAATTTGCTAACAAAGAAGGTAAGCTAGAACATGTTTGGGCTACTTCATGGGGGGTTTCTACCCGTTTAATGGGGGCTTTAATTATGGCGCATAGCGATGACAACGGTTTGGTTTTACCACCTAAATTAGCTCCAATTCAAGTGGTAATTGTACCTATCCATAAAGGAGAAGAAGAATTACAGAGAATATCAACTTTTGTTGACGAACTACTTCCTAAATTAAAAGGCTTTGGTATTTCTGTAAAATACGATGATAGAGATAGCCAACGCCCTGGGTTTAAATTTGCAGAATACGAGTTAAAAGGAGTGCCAATCCGTTTAGCTATTGGGGCCAGAGATATGGAAAATGGTACGGTGGAGTTGGCTCGTAGAGATACCAAAGAGAAATTCACCGTTCCGCAAGAAGGCTTGGCAGAATATATTTTCCAAATGTTGGCACAAATTCAACAAAACATCTATGATAAAGCCTTAAAATTTAGAGACGAGCATATCACAGAAGCCAATTCTTACGAAGAATTTAAAGAATTGTTAGAAACTAAAACTGGATTTATTGCTGCACATTGGGATGGTACCGCCGAAACAGAAAAGCGAATTAAAGAAGAAACCAAAGCAACAATTAGGTGTATTCCTTTGAACAATAAACTAGAAGACGGTACTTGTATACTAACAGGAAAACCATCTAAACAAAGGGTATTGTTTGCAAGGGCTTATTAAAAAACTTTCCGGCCCTCTCCAAAAGATAGCGCTTAATTATACAAGGATAAATGAAAAACGAGATCACCAATTATCAACGAATTTTAGAAAGGTTAGAAAATAAAGCATCTTTAAAGCAAGAGATTTACAGAAACACCATCGAAGTTTTTGGTATTGCAAAAAAAGCGTTATCCAAAATCGCCTCAAAATTGCACCACGACTACTATACTAAAGATCCGTCTGTAGAAATTAACTATAAAGATACCAGCCAATTTGAAGCAGAGTTAAAGTTTTCTGGCGATATGTTATTGTTGTCTATGCACAGTAACATATTTTCTTTCGAAGAAGGACATCGCATATTTCAATCTAGCTACATTAAAGCCAACCCAAGTTTAAATTATTGCGGTATTATTTATATCCATAATTTTTTGGCCGATTCGATTAAATATAACCGTTTGGCCGACGAAGGTTCGTTAATTGCAAGGGTACTGATAAACAAGGAAAAACACTTTATAGTGGAAGGTGTAGGACAGTTAGGGTTTTTGTACGAGTCGTTTAGCGATAGTGAAATTAACGAAGACGTTTTAACCAATATATTTGAGCTGGCTATTTTAGACTGTATTGATACAGATTTACAATTACCACCTTATGCACAAGTAAAAGACATCAATTTACATCAAAAGCAAACTATTACTGCCGCAAGCGGATACCCTACCGGAAAACGTTTGGGATATATGTTTAAATCAGAAACTCAATCGAATAATAATACATAATACCCCCTTGTGTATTTGGGAGATTTAGCAGCAGATGCACAGGTGCTAAAATGATGAAAGTCTAAGGGAATTTAGTTTTTGGGCTAAAATCTATTATTGATCCGTAATATTTCGTTTCAATTTTGTTTAAAAACTAAAAAAATCTGTGTATCTGTGGCTAAAATGTACAACAGGTATAATACTTTTGTTATAAGTTTGTTTTTAACGGTTATTAAATAATAGAGAAATGAAATTTGCAACTAAAGCCATACACGCAGGCCAAGAACCAGATCCTACAACAGGAGCAATCATGACCCCAATTTATCAAACATCAACCTATTGGCAAGCTTCTCCAGGCGACCACAAGGGGTACGAGTATTCTAGGGGAACCAATCCAACTCGTAAAGCTTTGGAAGATTGCTTGGCAGCATTAGAAAATTGCAAGTTCGGTCTGGCCTTTAGTAGCGGCATGGGAGCTACAGATTGCTTGTTAAGGTTGTTAAAGCCTGGAGATGAGGTGATTACCGGCAACGATTTGTATGGCGGCTCTTACCGTATCTTCACCAAGATTTATCAAAACTATGGCATTAAATTCCATTTCCTAGATTTATCAAAACCCGAAAATATTACACCATACATCACTGAAAAAACCAAGTTGGTTTGGATAGAAACACCAACTAATCCAACCATGCGTATTATTGATATTGCAGGCGTAGCTAAAATTACCAAAGCCAATAACATTCTACTAACGGTTGATAATACATTTGCTTCGCCATATTTGCAAAACCCCATAGATTTAGGTGCTGATGTGGTGATGCACTCGGTTACCAAATATATTGGTGGCCACTCTGATGTAGTAATGGGTGCTTTGCTAACCAATAACGAACAATTGTACAAAGATTTATTTTTCGTGTACAACGCTTGCGGTGCAACTCCGGGCCCTCAAGATGCTTTCTTGGTATTAAGAGGAATAAAAACCTTGCACTTACGTATGAAAGCACATTGCGAAAACGGAGAAAAGGTAGCACATTTTCTAAGAAAGCATCCAAAAATCGATAAAATTTACTGGCCAGGTTTCGAAGATCATCCTAATCACGATGTGGCTAAAAAACAAATGCGTGGTTTTGGCGGAATGGTATCGGTAACGTTAAAAGATGCAGATTTAAAAGAGACCTTCCGTATTGCTTCTCGCTTTAAAGTGTTCTCATTGGCCGAGTCTTTAGGTGGGGTAGAAAGTTTAGTAAATCACCCTGTGAGTATGACCCACGGCTCTATACCAAAAGAAGAGCGTGAAAAAGTAGGAGTAACCGATAACTTGTTGCGTTTTAGCGTAGGAGTAGAGGATATTGACGATTTGCTAGCGGACTTGGAGCAGGCACTTACTTAAGGCTAATCGTTTAACTGAATAAATTGTTAACTGTATATGTCGATTAACCGAATAAACGATTTTTACAATTAACCAAAATATGCAAATTACAGATATTAAAGATTTTCTCGATGTAAAAGTAGCGCAGTATAATCGGCCTAATTTCATTGCAAACGATCCCATTTGTATTCCGCATCAATATAGTTTAAAACAAGATATTGAAATTGCTGCATTTTTTGCGGCAATTTTAGCTTGGGGGCAACGTAAAACCATCATCAATAAATGCAACGAGCTATTGGCAAGAATGGATAACCAACCTTATCAATTTATGTTGCACCATTCTGATGAAGATTTAAAAGGATTGTTAGGCTTTAAGCATCGTACCTTTAACGACACCGACTTGCTGTACTTTGTGGCATTTTTTAAGCAGCATTATCGTCAATCTAATTCCTTAGAAACCGCTTTTATTCCAAATACTTCTGCTTATAGAACCGAATATATGCAAATTGAAGAAAGATATACGGATTTTGAATTAAGCTCTTCTAGTTGTTACGCAGCCGAATTAACCCTTAAAGATTTTAGCGTAGAAAAAGCATTAAATCATTTCCGTACTTATTTTTTTAGCCTACCAGATTTCCCCAGAAGAACCATAAAGCATATTTCATCGCCATTGCAAAAATCTACCTGTAAACGTTTAAACATGTTTTTAAGGTGGATGGTGCGTAAAGATAACTGCGGTGTAGATTTCGGGATCTGGAATACCATTCGCTCGTCAGACTTGATTTGCCCTTGCGATGTGCACGTAGATCGCGTAGCGAGATATTTTGGTTTAATTGAACGTAAAAAAACAGATTGGCTAACGGCTGTTGAACTTACGCAAAAGCTAAAAGAATTTGATGCTACAGACCCCGTTAAATATGATTTTGCTTTATTTGGCTTGGGAGTAGAAGGAGAGTTGTAGTTGGTTTGTTAGATGATTAGTTATTTCGCTGTTTGGATTTTTTGCCAAACGTATAACTTATTACCTAAAACTTATAACTTTAGTAAATGGTAAATTTCAACGCCGAAATAGAGAAGTTTGATAGTAACGGTGAAAAAACTGGTTGGAGTTATGTTTTCGTGCCAGAAAATGTTGCACAACAAATTAAACCCGAGGAGAGAAGAGGCTTTCGTGTGCGTGGATATATAGACCAGTTGGCTATTAGCGGGAAAAGTTTAATCCCGATGGGCGGTGGCGATTTTATTTTGGCACTAGATGCGAAAATTCGGAAACAATTAAGAAAAGAAGTTGGTAGGCCTGTTACGCTTTCTTTAACATACGATGCCGATTTTAAAATTGAAATGCCCGAAGATTTAGAAGTTTGTTTGGCTCAAGAAGAGGGATTGTTAGAACATTTTTTGAGTTATACTAAAGCACACCAAAACTATTTTATTAATTGGTTAAATACCGCCAAAACAGAGCCTACAAGAACTAAACGGCTAATAATGATTGTGGATGCCATGGCAAAAAAGCAAGATTTTGGTTTGATGATGAGGAGTAATAAAAAGCCAAAATAAGTTCTACTGTTCATTTTGGCTTTCTTTAGTTTGTTTTTTAGATACGCTATTTCTCTATCTCTTTTAAGCTGTCCATTTTTTTAAGGGCTAGAAAGCCTTTAATGTCTTCAAAATGTTCGCGAACACGTTTGTTGCCAAATTCAAATACTTTTTCTGCTAAGCCATCTAAAAAATCCCTATCGTGCGATACCAAAATTAAAGTGCCGTCGAAATCTTTTAAGGCATCTTTAATAATATCCTTGGTCTTCATGTCTAGGTGATTGGTAGGCTCATCCAGAATTAAAACGTTTACAGGTTCTAATAAGAGTTTGATCATGGCCAAACGTGTTTTTTCACCACCCGATAAAACCTTTACTTTTTTGGTAGTATCATCGCCACTAAACATAAAAGCACCGAGTAAATCTTTAATCTTTACCCTCACGTCGCCTACGGCAATTTGGTCTATGGTATCAAAAACGGTTAGTTCTTCGTCTAAAAGAGCTGCTTGGTTTTGGGCAAAATAACCAATCTTTACGTTATGGCCTACTTTTAATTCGCCTTCAAAGTCAATTTCACCCATAATGGCTTTAATCATGGTCGATTTTCCTTCACCATTTTTGCCCACGAACGCTACTTTTTGCCCACGTTCTATTACCATAGCTGCTTTTTCGAATACGGTATGGTTGCCATATTTTTTGGTCAGTTCCTCTACTATTACGGGGTAACTGCCAGAACGTGGCGAAGGTGGAAATTTTAAGCGTAATGCTGAGTTGTCTATTTCATCAATTTCGATGATTTCTAGTTTCTCCAACATTTTAACACGAGATTGTACTTGCAAAGTTTTAGAGTAAGTGCCTTTAAAACGATCAATAAATTCCTGGTTGTCGGCTATAAAACGTTGTTGTTCTTCGTAGGCTTTTATTTGGTGTTCGCGGCGCTCTTTACGCAGTTGTAGGTAGTAGGTGTATTTGGCCTTGTAATCGTAAATACGGCCCATGGTTACCTCAATGGTACGGTTGGTGATGTTATCTACAAAAGCACGGTCGTGAGAAATCACAATAACCGCTTTTGCCGAGTTGAGCAAGAAATCTTCTAACCATTGAATACTTTCGATATCCATGTGGTTGGTAGGCTCATCAAGCAAAATCAAATCGGGCTTTTTCAATAAAATTTTAGCCAGTTCAATGCGCATTCGCCAACCCCCAGAAAACTCTGAAGTTTGACGAGTAAAGTCTGAGCGTAAAAATCCCAGGCCTTTCAGTACTTTTTCTACTTCGGCATCGTAGTTAACCTCTTCAATAGAGTAAAACTTTTCGCTCAGTTCCGAAACCCGCTCAATCAGTTTCATGTAATCGTCCGTATCGTAATCGGTACGAATGCTTAGCTGTTCGTTTAAGCTTTCCAGCTCATCACGCATTTGATAAACTTCGTTAAATGCTTTAGAGGTTTCTTCAAAAACAGTTACATTATCCTTAGTAAGTAAATGCTGTGGCAAATAAGCAATAACAGCCTCTTTAGGCCCTGCAATATGGCCCGAAGTTGGCTTGCCTACGCCTGCAATAATTTTTAATAAGGTAGATTTGCCGGCGCCGTTCTTACCCATAAGGGCTATTTTGTCATTTTCGTTAATAGAAAAAGAAACGTCGCTAAAAAGGGTGGTGCCACCAAAAGATACCGAGATGTTATTTACGTCGATCAATGTGTAATGCTAAAAAATAAGCGGCAAAGATAATTCTTTTATGTTGGTGTGGCTGTTACGTAAGTTTAATTTTTTTGAAATAGACAAACAATTGTTAACCGATAACACAAATGTAATTAAGGATAGGGAAATAGTTTAATGCTAGAGTTTGGTGGGGACACCAAACTCTAGCGGCGTTTTGTCACTTTGCGTAGTGGTATATTAAATGCACAAATTTTTAAAACACAACAAATGTTAAATAAGGTTACTAACCTTTAAGTTGCCGTCGAACCTGCCATTACGCAAAATGGCTGTTGGCGGTAGTGTTTGCTAGAGTTTGGTGTCCCACCAAACTCTTAGCTATGGGTTGTAGGCAG
>NZ_DHDZ01000032.1:66003-66227 GCF_002399615.1 Pedobacter sp. UBA4863
AAGCTTTTTTAATGCGAATCATAAATCACAACTTTTCAAAAAACGCCCAAATATATCTAGAAAGGCGTTGTGTACCGGATGAACTTGGGAAATATCATGCGCAGCTAAATCTTCGAAAAATAGAATTAAGCTAAAAGTATAGTAGTATCTAACTACTGCACGCTCAATGGGTGCGGGTACGCCAATATGAAAACTTTTTACAACTTCAATGTCTTCTAAACTTT
>NZ_DHDZ01000005.1:0-17386 GCF_002399615.1 Pedobacter sp. UBA4863
TAGTTAAGTTATGACCTCTATTATTCTTTTGTTAAAATTTGTTAAGTATTTTAAAGCACAATGACGTTTAAGTAGTTTAGCTATTATTATTTAATTGACGTTATCGGATTATTACCTTATCTTTGTAAAATGTTTAAAATTAAACACCTTATTATTTCTTGTTTTGCAATTGCACTTCTAAGCTTAGGGGCATGTAAAAGTCGTTTCGAAAAACTACGTTTAAGCAATGACGTTGCTAAAAAGTACCAAGAAGGAATTAGGCTATATAATAAAAAGGACTACAACAAAGCCTTGATTTTATTCGAAGGTTTAGTACAAAAATACAGGGGAACTGCCGAGGCAGAAGACCTAAACTATTACTACGCCTATACTTTATACCGTTTAAAAGATTACACCACGGCTCGTTATAAGTTCAAAGAATTTGCCGATACTTACCCTGCGAGCAAAAATGCGGAAGAATGCAGGTATATGGGAGCATATTGCTACTACTTAGATTCCCCAAAATCATCGCTAGATCAAGAGAACACCTATAAAGCAATAGACGCTTTACAGCTATTCATCAACCTTTATCCAAAAAGCGATAGGGCTAGCCAAGCAGCACAATACATTGCTAACCTAAGGGATAAATTAGAAACTAAGGCTTACGACAATGCGAAATTGTACTACGACCTAGGAGGCTACGACATCACCAATTATAAATCGGCTGTAGTGGCGCTAAAAAATGCACAGGTAGAGTTCCCAGACATTAAATATGCCGAAGAAATGAACCTGTTGACTATAAAATCTCAGTACATGTATGCCAAAAACAGTTATCCTGCCAGACAGGAAGACCGTTTTAATGAAGCTATCGAATACTACAACGAATTTATAGAAGCTTACCCTAACAGTAAATTTGCTAAAGAAGCAAAACAACTGAAAGAAGATAGCGAGGCCGGAATTGTAAATGCTAAAAAAATATTAGCAGAAGAAGCTGCAATGATAGCGAAATACAAAGCCTTAGAAGAAGGCGACAAAAAGAAAAAAGATACCATTAACAAGAATTTAGATAATAAAACACAAAAATAAAATGAGTACTCCAAAACCAGCTATTCCAAATACTACGGTTACTAGAAATGTTCATGATTTGGATAGATCTACTGATAATATTTATGAGTCTTTAGTGATTATTGCAAAGAGAGCTAACCAGATTTCGAACAACATGAAAGAGGAGCTACACGGTAAATTAGCAGAGTTTGCCTCATCTAACGATAATTTAGAAGAAATCTTTGAAAACAGAGAGCAAATTGAAATTAGCAAGCATTATGAGCGTCTGCCTAAACCTAGCTTAATTGCAATTGACGAGTTCTTGAACGAAAAGATCTACCACAGAAACCCTAGTAAAGAGCAAAAGTAATTTAGCTTAACGCTACTACTATTTTAATAGCCACAAATACACAGATATTAATTTGTGTGTCTGTGGCTAAATATTTTTATACTGCTTTTTACTGCCTATATTTGTGCTAGATGCTGAACAATAAAAATATTTTACTTGGTGTTTGTGGCAGTATTGCCGCCTACAAAGCTGCACTATTGGTTAGGCTTTTGGTAAAGGCCGGCGCAAACGTAAAAGTTATTCTTACCGCCGATGCCAGTAATTTCATTACTCCTTTAACATTGGCAACACTTTCTAAAAATCCTGTTTACACCCAATATTTTGAAGCCGAAACCGGTGTTTGGAGCAACCATGTAGAACTTGGCTTATGGGCCGATTACATGCTCATTGCTCCTGCTAGCGCAAATACCTTGGGCAAAATGGCCAATGGCCTTTGCGACAATCTACTTACCGCTGCTTACCTTTCGGCCAAATGCAAAGTGCTTTTTGCCCCTGCAATGGATTTAGACATGTGGAAACATGAAAGCACGCAAGAAAATATCTCCAAATTACAAAGCTTTGGCAATGTGTTAATTGCTCCAGGCAACGGAGAATTGGCAAGTGGTTTACATGGCGAAGGCAGAATGGCCGAACCTGAGGAGATTTTAGCATTTTTAGAGACCGAAATTAAAAAAGGACTTCCCCTACTAGGAAAAAAAGCGATGGTTACTGCTGGCCCTACTTACGAAGCCATAGACCCTGTACGCTTTATTGGTAACCATTCGTCGGGCAAAATGGGCTTTGCCATTGCTAACGAACTACATAAGCTGGGCGCCGAAGTAACTTTAATAACCGGCCCTACCTCTCAAAAAGCTCTTTCTTCCGTTAAAATAATTAACGTAGTAAGTGCACAACAAATGTTAGATGCCTGCACGGCCCAATTTAGCGAAAACGACATTACGGTGATGAGCGCAGCAGTAGCCGATTACACCCCTGTAGATGTAGCTGAGCAAAAAATTAAGAAAAAGGAAAATAACCTTCACATAGAACTAAAAAAAACAACCGATATTTTAGCTACCCTAGGCAAACAAAAAACCAATCACCAATTACTTATTGGTTTTGCATTAGAAACTGTTGATGAAGAGAACTACGCAAAGGAAAAGCTAAAGAAAAAAAACCTGGATTTGATTGTGCTAAATTCTTTGAACGATGAAGGTGCTGGCTTTAAAACAGACACTAACAAAATCACTATTTTTAACAAAAACTTAACTAAGACCACTTTTGAAACCAAGTTGAAAGATGAAGTAGCAAAAGACATTTGTGCGGAAATACTAAAGTTGATGGTTAACAGTTAATGGTATAGAGACAAAAAACAGCTATCAACCATTTACTATAAACTATTATCCATAACTTTCAACCATTACAAAACTAAAGAAATTCACTTTGTGCCTTTGTGGTAAAAAAACGAATAATGAAAAAAACAATCGGATTACTGTTATTAACCCTTGCCTGTTTTGCGGTAAATGCCCAAGAGCTAAATACGCGTGTACAGATTTTAGCGCCCACGGTTAATAATGCCAATAAAAGAAACCTTGATGTTTTACAGAATACCATTAGGGATTTCATGAATAACAACAAGTGGACCACCGAAACGTATTTACCACAAGAAAAAATTGATTGTAATTTAGTCATCAACATTACCGCTTGGGACGGAAATGCCGCTTATACTGCCGAAGCACAAATCCAATCGAGCAGACCTGTTTATGGCAGTTCGTACACAGCCACTTTGTTGAACATGGCCGATAAAGATTTTAGTTTCTCTTTTAACGAAGGGCAGTCGTTAGACTTCTCTGATCAAAGTTTCATTAACAACCTAAGTTCTTTACTTGGCTTTTATGCTTACACCATTATTGGTTTAGATAAGGATAGCTTTAGCAAATTGGGCGGCACACCTTATTATCAAAAAGCGCTGAATTTAATTAACCTGGCCCAAAATGCAGGCGGAAAAGGTTGGCGACCTGTAGATGGCCTAAGAAATAGGTATTGGCTAAACGAAAACCTAATAAACAACTCTTTTAAACCATTAAGAACTTTTATCTACGAGTATCACCTTAACGGATTAGATAAGCTGCAGAGAAATACCGAAAGCGGAACAAAGAGCATCCTTTCTTCCCTCTCTAGCTTAAAACAGTTCGACAAACAAAAAATGGGTTCTATTTTCCCGAATATTTATTTTTCTACAAAGGCAGACGAAATTACCAATGTACTTTCTTTAGCCGAACCACAAGATAAAATGAAAGCCTATAATTTATTGGTTGAAATTGACCCACCCAATACCACTAAATACGATGGATTGAAAAAGAGATAACAGCTATGCTAGCTGAAGTTTAAGACATAGTTAAACTTTAGCAAAGCACTTTTTTCTTTTAAATCGTTGACAATTTTTCTTCAGGCCACCTCCTATTAAGGCGAATTCACTCACTTAAAATCTAGGTAGATTTCACCTATCGCCAATCATCTGTTAAATTTTTGTTAAATCATTTGCATTATACGAATATGTTCGTACATTTGAATACGAAAAAATTCGTAATTGCAACAAATGAGCAATAACAACATCAAACCTACCGAGGGAGAAATGGAAATACTACAAGTGCTTTGGGCTAAAAGCAATTGTACGGTAAGAGAAGTTCACGAAGCTTTAGACAAAAAAGAATCGGGCTATACCACCACGCTAAAATTAATGCAAATTATGCATGAAAAAGGCTTAGTAGCTAGAGACACAAGTGCTAAAACACATATTTACAAAGCTTTAATTAACCAAGAAACTACGCAGCGGCACTTGGTAAAGAAAATGATCGACAATGTGTTTAATGGATCGGCGGCGAGATTAGTGATGCAAGCTTTAGGCAACAAAAGTGCCAGCCAAGAGGAGATAGATTTAATTAAAGACTATCTAAACAAACTTGAAAACAAATAATCATGGAAGCCATTATCAACAACCTTGTTAAAGCAATTGGATGGAGCATTTTGCACTCGTTATGGCAAGGCGCTATCATTTTTGCGGTATTGTTTATTGCATTATCAGTAAGATCTCGTATGAGTTCTAGACTGAAGCATAACCTATCAATAGGGGCGTTGTTTTCTATTTTTATCACTTTTTGCTTAACTTTTGCATCCTTGTTTAATTTGCCAAGTATAGCCAACCCCGCAACCGCCGGATTGGAGATAGACGGTGCATCTTTACAGCAGTTCTACCACTTTGCTAATAGTTGGAGCTTTAAAACAGAAAGTTATTTCCCATTTATTGTTGCGCTGTACATCATGGGAATTAGTTTTCAATTAGTTGTTTTAACTTCTAGCTACATTAAGTTAAAACAGTTAAAACAAACGAACATTTCGGCCATTCCGGCAGCATGGATGGTAGTTGCCGAAAACACTTTGAAAGAGTTAAGAATTACAAAAAAAGTACAGTTCCTTTTATCCGAGAAAGTAAATGTTCCGTTGGTAATTGGTTTTATAAAACCTGTGGTACTTTTCCCTGTAGCATTGGTTTCGCAATTAGATATTAAACAAGTTGAAGCCATTTTAATACACGAGTTATCCCATATCCGTAGAAATGATTATGTGTTAAACCTCATTAAAACAGGGATTGAAACTTTGCTTTTCTTTAACCCATTTGTGTGGTTAACCAGTAGGTTTATACATATCGAAAGAGAACACGCCTGCGATGACTTAGTAGTAAAGTTTACCAAGGAACCCGTTACCTATGCACATGCATTGTTAAAATTAGAACTCATTAAAGACAAAGCACAACCAACCCTTAGCTTGGCTGCTACGGGCAAAAATCAACACTTGTATCAACGTATTAAAAGAATTACCAACATGAAAACGAATTACATGAACGCTAAGCAAAAAATATTGGCGCTTTGTTTAACATTAGCTACTGTAATATCCCTAGCCTGGATAAACCCTACAAAAAAGGAAACAAAGATAGAAAAACAACAAAAGTCTGTTACCACCGTAGCTACCATTTTAAATAGCAAGGCTAGCAACAATAAATTGGTTTGCATAAAGGCAGATACAGATAGCGTAAAAAAGAAAGTTAAACGAGAAATTATTATCAAAAGTAAAGATGGCAAAAAAACAGTCTATAACACTATAGATGAAATGCCAGATAGCTTAAAAACGAAATTGGCTGATATTGAAAAAAAGATAAATTCGCCAGAATGGCACGAAAAACTAAATAAGATTACTTTAGATGGCTTAGAAATGTCTAAATTATTCGATTCTAAAGAATGGAAAGACAAAGTGATGAAGATGGAATTTCATGCTAAGGGTATGGAAAAGATGTTTAACTCGGCAGAATGGAAAGATAAAATAGCGAAGATTGAACTTAATGCAAAAGATATGGAGAAAAAATTTAATTCGCCAGAATGGAAAGACAAAATGGCCAAAATTGAATTTGATAGCAAAAAGTTAGAAAAAATGTTCAATTCTAAAGAGTGGAAAGAAAAAATGAAGGATATTCAAAATAGAGGTAAAGAAATGAGCGAGAAATTCAACTCGCCAGAGTGGAAGAAAAAAATGAAAGACATAGAAGAGCTACAAAACTCTCCAGAATATCAGCAACTTCGCGAAAAATACGAGAAAGACCTGGAAGAATTGAAAAAGAAAAAAGGTATTACTACGGAAAAAGCCTTCTTAATCTATAACAATGCGATGCCTTTGCACCTTGCCAACCTAACGCTAGATTCTATTGAACCTATTGCAAAGGTTGTGGTTACTTCCCTAAAAACAAACTTAAAAGCCTGCAACGAACCAACCGTAATAAAATTGATAAATACCACTTTAACAAATTAAAACACTCCAAATGAAACCAAAAGGGCATGAGTATTACTCCTGCCCTTTTGTGCTTACCTACTCGTTAACGTCTTTAACAGTTGCACCTATTTTAAAATAGATTCAGAAGTAACTAAACACCAAGTATATATTTTATCTCATCGCTTTGTTTTTTTAAGCCCTCCGTTTTATTAATTTAGCGCTAAATATGCTACAAAAACTTTCGATACGTAATTACGCTTTAATTGATACGCTTGAAATTAATTTCGACAGTGGACTAAACATCATTACAGGTGAAACTGGTGCTGGTAAATCTATTATTTTAGGTGCATTATCGTTAATTTTAGGTCAGCGGGCAGAAAGCAAGTACTTTTTTAACCAAGATAAAAAGTGTGTAATAGAAGGTAGTTTTTTACTGGCGGATGAATTGTTAAAACCTCTATTCGAAAGCAATGATTTAGATTTTCAGGAAGAGAGTTTTTTACGCAGAGAAATTGCGAATGATGGTAAATCGAGAGCATTTATTAACGATACGCCAGTAAATCTAGGCACCTTAAAACTTATTGGCGAACAACTCATCGCCATTCACTCGCAACACGCTACGCAAGAAATTAGCAATACCGATTTTCAATTGCTCATTTTAGATGCCTTGGCAAATCATGAGCCCTTGCTAAAAAGCTACAAACAAGGCTACAAAATGCTAAAACAAGCTGAGCAACAGTTAAAAGACTTACAACATAAAACAAGCGAAGCCAAAAACAAGCAAGATTACGAAGAGTTTTTATTTAACGAATTAGAACAAGCCGCCTTAAAAGTAGGCGAACAAGAAAATTTAGAACAAGAATTAGAAAAACTAACCCACGCCGAGAGTATTAAGCGTGCTTTGTTGGCCTCTAATGGCTTAATTAGCGACAATGAAACCGCAGCAATTAATCTGGTTAAAGAAGCCAGCAATCTGCTAAATGGAGTAGAAAAATTTGATCCTGCTATTGCCGAACTCAATGAACGTTTAAAATCGTCGTTAATTGAGCTGAAAGACATTGCAAGTGAAATTACTGCCCTCGAAGAAAATACAGCGCACAATTCGCAACGCCTAGAAACTATTCAAGAAAGATTGGATCTATTTTATAGTTTGCAGCAAAAGCATCGTGTAAACAACAATGACGATTTACTAGCTATACAGGAACAACTTTCAGAGAACTTAAACGCCATTTTAAACAGCGACGAACAATTAGAAAAACTACAAAAAGAGATTGGCACGCTAACCGAAAGTTTATTTAAACAAGCCGAACAGCTAAACGATAATAGAAAGAAAGCGATAGTTACCGCAGAAAAAGAAGTGGGCAGCGCCTTAAAACAAATGAGCATGCCTAACGCCGCTATTAATTTTAACTTAACTAAACAAACTCAACTAAATATTAACGGCCTTAACGAAGTGCAATTGTTGTTTACTGCTAATGCCGGTCAACAAGCAGCGCCAGTGGGCAAAGTGGCCTCGGGCGGTGAGCTTTCGAGGCTAATGCTCGCGGTAAAGGCTTTGTTAGCGAAACATACTTCGTTGCCTACTTTAATTTTCGATGAGATTGACACGGGTATTTCGGGCGAAACTGCTTTACGTGTGGGCGAAGTAATTGACGCTTTAGCAACAAATATGCAAATTGTAGCCATTACACACCTACCTCAAATTGCTGCCAAAGGCAATGCCCACTATTTTGTTTACAAACACGAAAAAGCCGATAAAACCACCACAGGCATTAAAAAGTTAAACCAAGATGAGCGTGTGGGCGCCATTGCCGAAATGTTAAGCGGAAAAAACCCTGGCGCTTCTGCCTTGCAAAATGCAAAAGAGTTGTTGGGGTAATACCAAAACAAAGCTATACTTACGAAAACTTCGTAAAAAACCCTAAAAACTAAAAGAATAGTTACCTTAGGGCATGAGTTTAAAACCCGCTGCCCTAATTTTCTGGTTACTGTTACTTAAGCTTACCACTTTCGCCCAAAGTAATTTTACCATTAGCGGTACCGTACGCGACGATAAAGAAACCATTCCGGGCGCTGCCATTTACCTAAGCGGCACAAAAATTTCTACCGTTGCTAATAACGAGGGAAAATTTAGCATCACTAAACTTCCGCCAGGAAATTACGATCTATTGATTCAAGTAGTAGGTTACCTGCCCTACGCTAGCAGCATCATTATTAGCGATAAAAATATTGCTATAGCAGCCTTGTTAAAAGCAAACACCGTTACTTTAAACGAGGTGGTAATTAAGCCAGACCCTAATAGAGTGATGTACATCAATATGTTTAAGGAGTATTTTATTGGCAGGACACCCAATGCCCAACAATGCAAAATTTTAAATACCGAAGTTTTAACTACCCATTACGATAAACCATCCAGAACTTTAACCGTAAGCAGTAAAGAATTCCTTATTATAGAGAACAAAGCATTAGGCTATAGAATTAAGTATTTATTACAAAATTTCGAATACGATTACAAAACACGCATTGTGTATTTTGCGGGCTTCCCTTTCTTTGAGGAAATGAAGGGTTCAATTTCTAAAACCAACAAATGGAATAAAAAACGAAACATAGCCTATTATGGCTCTAATCAGCATTTTTTCAAATCGCTATACAGAGGAACTACAGAAAAAGAAGATTTTGCCATCCATAAATTGTCAATCATAAGCAACAAAAACAGGCTGCCAGACAGCATGATCAGCGCCAACATCAAAAGGCTCACCGCCGGAAGAAACGCCATTCATATGCTTAGCTTTAACAAAGATGATTCGCTTAATTTTTGGCTAAAAGAACGTAGCAAGCCCAAAACAATGATGGTATTAAACCGAGCAAAGGTACTTACAGATACTTTAACTAAAACTTACAACCAAAACATCAAAGCTATCAACTTCAGCGATGAACTTTTTGTAATGTACACCAAAGAAAAAGAAACCGAAGCGTACTCGAACAGTGGTTTTTCAATAAATCGTTCACCAGATATGGGGAATTACCAAGTTTCGTTAATTAGTTTATTAGAACCACCCCTGTATTTCTATAAAAATGGCAGTATTGCCAATACCCGTAGTTTTTTATGTAAAGGCTTTTGGGCTTACGAAAAAATGGCCGATATGGTGCCCATTGAGTTTGAGCCCATAAAAACAAATTAAAAAAAGTTTGAGTTAGATCCGTTTGCAACAAAAAAAGGGATCCCATATATTTGGCATCCCTTTTTTTTAAAATAAAATAACTAGCTTACACGATAATTTTCTCTACTTTTTTGGTTTTACGGCTCTTTTCGGCCATAAAGCCCATCACATGACTTTCTATTGATTCTGCGACGGTAGAAGTTAACACCTTAGCATCTTGCTGTGCCACTGCTTGGGCAAAATCGCGGGCAAGGAACCAGTCGCCACCACCGTGTCCAGAGTTGGCATAGCCTTCAACATCTTGCGCTTCGGGTTTAAATGTAACCGATTTACCAGTTTTAAAATCTGTTACCACTAATTCTTTCATATCTCCTACCATATCTCCTGTAGAACCAAAAATACGTGTTCTTCTACCATGGAAACCTGTGAATGCCTCCATAGAGAAGCTAGCAGTTACGCCATCGCCAAACTGTATATTGGTAATGTAATGATCTGGTTGGTCATTGTCCATTTGATAAACGCAACGGCCGTAATCAGAAGTTTTCAATTTTTCTAAAACGTACTTTTGTTTATCAGCTTTTTCCTTTAACTCTGTAGGAACATCTAAAACCCTTGTTCTTTGTAACTTATCATGATATTGCTTAATGGCCGAGTATGGACACTCTCGCTCTACTTTACAACCATCGGTACACCTCATCGTACTGCCCTGAGGAGCATTTTCTTTCTTAAACCAAGTAAGATCGCCCATGGCTACAATTTCCTTGCTAGGCTTATCAATTACCCATTTGATAATATCTAAATCATGGCAAGATTTAGCCAATAGTATTGGCGTAGTCTTTTTTGAATCGTGCCAGTTACCACGAACATACGAATGCGCCATGTGAGTATGCTCAATTGGCTCTAAGTGCTGCACACTTATTACCCTGCCAATAGCTCCCTTCGCAATAAGTTCTTTCATTTTAACAAAGTAAGGTGCGTATCTTAATACGTGGCAAACTGCAACTATTCTATTCTTTTTTGTCGCTAATGCTAAAATATCTCTACACTCTTTTTCTGTAGGCGCAATTGGTTTCTCTAATAAAATATCATAGCCCATCTCCAAAGCTTTCATACATGGAGCATAGTGCAAATCATCTGGTGTGGTAATAATAATAGCGTCAGCAAATTTCGGGCGTTTAAACACTTCTTCCCAAGTTTTAAATCTATTTTCTTTAGGTATTTTATGCACCTTGGCATACCTATCATTTCTAAACGGAATAGGTTCGGCAACACCCACAATCTTTAAACTTTCAGGAAACTTGGCAGCATATCCACCGTAAACATTACCTCTACTTCCGGCTCCTATAGTAATAGCGGTAACAGCTTTAACATTTGACTTATGCAATGGGTTTTGAGGCAAACCATATAAAAAGGTATCATTGGCTATTTTACCTAGGGTTTCGGTGGTAATAATAGCACCACCTAGACTTAGCGTTAAGGTTTTAATAAGACTTCTGCGATTCATAATCTATTAGTTTATTTCTGATTAAGTTTAAAAACGATATGAAGATAGTCACTTTTATTAAAAATAGAAAAAAACAAATAAAAAAATTAAAAAATAGATGCAATAACAATAACTTTGATAAAATTTTTATAAAAGATTAAACAACTGTAACAGATATCTGACAAAAGTTCTGTATATATGTACTTAAAACAACAAATAACGTGACATCAAAACAGCATTGGCTAAAAAACCAAATCATTAAAGGATTACTTTATGAAGATAAAAGCATTTCCGATTTATGTAGTTATCTAGGGATTAGTGCGCCTACTTGCTCCTTATTAGTTAATAAAATGATAAACGAAGGCCTGATTGCTAAAAAAGGATCTGGCCAATCTATTGGGGGAAGAAAACCAGATCTATACACCTCTACACCCGGAAACTTTTTTGTACTGGGCATAGAGATGGACAGGTACCAAACTAAAATGGCTATCCTTGACAATACTTTTAATTACGCTGTGCCAACCAAGACTTTATCTCTAGATATCGAAAAAGAAGCCAGACCAATAGAACTACTGCATAGCTTGGCCACCGAGCTTATAGAAAACTCCAAGATAGACAAAAACAAGCTCATTGGCATAGGCGTAAGCATGCCAGGGTTAGTAGATGCGAAACAAGGCCACAACCATACTTTTATTGTAGCCACAGAACAGCTAAAAACACTAAAAGAAGAATTAGAAAACACCTTTAACCGACCAGTTTATATACAAAATGATGTTAAATGTTTAACTTCTGCCGAAAAACACTTTGGATTGGCAAAAGATAAAAATGATGCACTACTGCTATTCTTAGATTGGGGAATTGGCCTAGGTATTATTATGGATGGAGAAATTAGGGGTGGAAGACTAGGCTTTTCTGGCGAAATAGGGCACATGCCGTTTAAAGACGAAGGTATTTTATGCTATTGCGGCAAACGTGGCTGCCTAGAAACAGTAGCTTCCGGAATGGCTTTGGCAAAAATAGTAAAAGAAGGCATTCAGTCTGGACAGCACTCGCTATTGAACAACCTTCCAGACAGCGAAATTGATAAGATAGAGCCCCAAGTAATTATAAATGCTGCAAAACGGGGAGATCAATATGCCATTAAAATACTGGGCGATATTGGTTATAACGTAGGAAGAGCTGTTGCATCGACAATACAACTATTCAACCCCGAACTGATTATTTTGGCTGGCAGAATAGCACAAGCGCAAGAATACATCACTATCCCCATGCAACAAGCCATTAATACCTATTGCATGGCGCAGATTAGAGAAGATGTAGTGATTAAAGTTTCTGAATTAACCAACAACCCTATTTTACTAGGGCTAACTAGTAATGTTTTAAACCAACACCTAGAAACAACTAACTAACAAGGTAACTCAAACAATAGCGTTTTATTTATTTTAACATGAGTTTTGGGTCTTAATTTAACTAAACAGACCATGAAGTAGCTGCGAAGCAAAATAAATTCAGCGCTTGCTCCGAGTATCGGAGGTGACGGTAAATTGGCGTTTCGTTTCCCAAAATTAATTCGGAACTAGCTATTATTAATTGTCTTTTCGTGAGCCCGCACTGTTAATTGCCGCAATTACAGGAGTAACTTTCACTATCTTAAATTCTGTACGTCTATTCAGTTGGTGTTGTGCCTCTGTACATTTTACGCCGTCGGCACATTGGTTTAGCAGCGCTGTTTCTCCCCTACCAACAGCGCTTAACCTATCGGCGGCTACGCCCTTACTTATTAAATACTCCATAGCGCTAGCTGCTCGTTTTTCCGACAATAGTTGATTATACCTGGCAGTTCCCCTGGCATCGGTATGTGCTATAAGATCCATCCTAACATTAGGCATACTGGCCATAAAACTATTTACCTTATTTAAATCTGCTACTGCATCTGGCCTGATGTTCCACTGGTTAAAGTCGTAAAAAATATTGTTCAACTTCACCGTAAACACATCTGTAGCTCGTTCTAGTTCAAACTTAATATCATAAATAGTAGATAGGTTAACTCCTTTAGTAGATATTTCTCCAGTTTGCGTGGTAAAATATTGCTGTGGATTTCCTTTGATGATATATTCTGTTTCTTTTTCTAATGCAAAAGTGAATTTGCCTTCTGCGTCAGCAAACACTTTGTTTTCAGTGCCTTTATCTTTGTTAATTAGTAAAATTTCTAAGCCTGCAATAGGAATAGCCGTTCCCTTTTCTACCACCAAGCCATTTACAGCATATACTTTATCCTGAGATTTAGGCTCGGCCTTAATACCCGTTGTAAACCTGTAAATATCATCTAAACCCACTCCTCCATTTCTATTGCTAGAGAGGTAGCCCGTTTTGTTATTCGCATTAAATAATATTCCAAAATCGTCTTTTGATGAGTTTAATGGGGCTCTTAGATTTTCTATTTCTGTAAATTTGTTCTTTTCTCCTACGGCCGAAAAAATATCTAGCCCGCCCATGCCAATATGCCCTTTAGAAGCAAAGTAAAATTTTCCGTCTGCCCTAACCGAAGGGAAAACCTCATCGCTTTCTGTATTTATTTGGTTTCCGCAGTTTTGAGGTGGTGCCCAAGCACCGTTAGGAAGCTTCTCACTAAAATACAAGTCCATCCCGCCATAACCTCCTGGCTTATCAGAAGCAAAATACAAAATTTTGCCATCTGGAGATAATGCCGGGTGCTGTACCGAAAAAAGCCCGTCAATATTAAATGGGAGTTTATCTTTGGCAACCCACTCATCACCTTTTTTTACCGCAAGCAGCAAATACTGTTTACCTATATCTCCAATTTTTACTTTTTTACTGGCAGACATCACGGCCCTGGTAAAAATAACTGTATCTAAACTTGAATAAACAGCCAATGGGCCACTATGGAAACCTTTATTAATATTTCCTTTTAATAGACTAACTTTTTTAGAACTGGTAGATGCCGAATATATTTTAAGGTAGGGATTTCCGGTCCAACCGTATATTTCTTCTCCACTTTTGTTTTTTTGCCACCTATCAGAAATCAGCACAATCTCATCTCCTAATTTAGATGGGCTAAAATCAGAGTTCTCAGAGTTAAACCCAATTTCATTTTCTACCACGGCACCTATATCAGGGTTTTCGCTCCATGTTTTGGCAACGCTACATATATTAGCTAATTTTTCGGCCTCTGTTAAATATACAGGATTTTTTTCGCCCCATACTTTAAAGTTAATAGCAGCTTCATCAAATTTTCCATTTTGTTTCAATGCTTCAGCCAAATACTTATAATTCTCTGAAGATGCATTTGGATAATTCAACACTTTTTTATACCAAATTTCTGCTGCTTCAGTATTGTTAATAAAACGATAACAATTGGCTATTTTTTGGGCAATTTCTACGCTTGGATTGTCTTTCATGATTTTATCATAAATCTCCAAGGCATACTTATAGTCAAGCTGTTCATAGAGCTTATCTGCTTTCTTAATATCATCAGAAAAAAGCAATGAAGGCGCTAAAGAAACGAGTAGAAAAAGGACTAAAACTCTGAAATACTTTTTAATTGCCATAGGAACTCTGCGTTAGAAATATCGCGGAGTAGTTAAAGCGCTGCTTTTATAGTTTTTATTTCCAATAATGAACCCTAAAGATAACTCGTGGCTTCCGGAAGAATAGGAATTCAAATCCGACAAACTATAGTCGTAAGCATATCCTATCCTAAACTGTTTTGCAACAAAAACTTCAACTAATCCAACAAGCGAATTTTGTTGAAAAGTTCCACTTAAGTTGTTAGTAGTTTTCCACATATCAACACCCAGTCGGTAAGAACCTCCAATCCACAATACATCTTTAAACAAAAAAGAGGCATTTAAATCTAAATTACCCACGTTATTAGGGTCGTCACGCAACATAATAGAAGGCTTCGCCTTTACATCTTCATTAACATTTAATATTGCTCCCGCTGTTAAGAAAATGTGTACAGGTGGCAAAATTATATATTTAGCACGTTGGTTATTTTTGTTAAGGGCAGTAGTTAAGAGGTTATTGGCCGAAAGTCCTGCATAAAATTTAGCATTGTTATAGTATATCCCCAATTTGGCATCGGGAGATAAGTGATTTTGAGCTCCACTAAAAGTAGCATCTGTGGGGTCGCCAATGATAGCCTTATCGTTATTTAAAGAGAACTGAATAGCGCCCAAGCCCACACCAAAACTCAACCTTGCTTCTGCACCAACAGGCAAACGGTAAGCGTAATTTGCCATTACAGAAGTTTGCCCTTGAATATTGATTTTATCATTTAGCACAGAAAGCCCTAAGCCTACATTTTTATTGTTAAAAAAAGCACCATCGGCTATTAACGACTGTGTAATTGGCGCTCCTTTAATACCCACCCATTGATTGCGATTAAGCAGGTTAATATTAATGTCTTCCTTGTAGCCCGCATAAGCTGGGTTAACCAATAAGTTGTTAAACATGTATTGGCTATAAGTTACTTCATTTTGAGCCAGCACCAAAGACGGACAAACAATAATCAAAAACTGAAATAGAATTTTTTTCATCCTTTTAATTCTTAACCATGGTAATAACCCCTTTAAAATATTGGTCTGCACCATCAATCTTTACCCTTAAAATGTAAACGTAGGTGCCAGATGTAGCATTTTGGCCATCCCAAAATTTAGCAGAACTATAACCATTTACACGGTGAACCAAATTACCTGAACGGTCGAAAATCTTTAGGTCATTATCCGGAAATAGATCGATGTTTTTAACTTCCCAAGTATCATTTTTACCATCTCCATCTGGAGAAAAGGCATTATAAAATGATAAAGGCCCAGCATTGGTTATTTGACCGAAAGCAAAAGCAACATTGTTAGCCAAAGGTAAATCGGCATTTTTGTGCAAAAATGCCTGGCTCAATTCTGGCAAAAACGCGTTGTTATTTTGAACAGTTGCCGACAATGCCCTATCCCATTGTATATTTCTAACCCAGGTTACTACACTAGAGAATTTCTCTGTAGGCGAAACTTGAAACATCGCATCCATTCCGCTAGTTCCGCTCATTCGCTTTAAAATATGGTAATACTGGTCGTTAACCTCTGTAACCGTATTTGTCTTACTCAGCCTGCTATAGCCCGCTGCACTAGGATCTTTATCTATAAATGAAACTGCAACCGCATTCTCACTTTTATCTTTGGGCTTAAGCACTACAAAACGCATCATTGTTTTTGTACCCATAGGAAAAAGGTACGCTTCGTCTGCCTTCATGCTTCTCAAAAAAGAGCCTTCAACACCTAAACTAGTATTAATAAAGCCCTTATTTCTCCGTAACGACAAGGGGCTTTCATTAAGCAAAGTCAACGCTTCTGGAGCAGCAACCCTAATTTCAGCATCTTCTATATTTAACGTTAACCTCACCTCTACTTTAGCCTTGAGATCATAAATACCGCTTCCTTTTAAAACCAAATGAGGAAAATTAGTTGTATATCCAGCAAATGCTAAATTAACCGCATTAAACTCTACCGTACCCACAGAAGCCGGGGCAAACACTTTGTTGCTACCGTAATTGTCCCATTGACCATTTCCTTCCAACACCATTTGGCCATTATTTAAAATCTCCCCCTCTTTATGATAATACGTGCCATTCACATAAAGCAATGCATCTTTCTCTATAGTTAACTTTACGCCATCATTAACTATTTGAGCAAACAAAGCACTACTTTGCAAGAGAAAAAACCCAAAAAAACAGAAATGCTTTTTCATATCTATTTATTCTATGGCACCAATATGAAACGTAGCAGAAGGCAAATCTATAGCCGTATCTCCAACATTAATAAATTTAACTTCTATGGTATTTGCTGCCGTAGCTCTTGCATACGCAATGATTAAGCCATTGGGCAGTTCTATATTTGTTGAAACCGAAACACTAGCCATTAGACCAATTCCCGTTACATTAAAAGTTTGTTTATGAGATGATTTAGCCGCTATAGAAGGTAAATCGGCCACTACATTAGCTTTTATAATTGAGGCTAAATAAGAACCATTTACCCCCACTCTTACTTTTCCATCTACAGCTAGCCTAAGTCCTTCTTTCCTATTAGCAGCAATGATCAATTCTTTAGCATCAGTAGTGCCTAAAAAATCGGCATTTACATCAGGAGTTGTTGTACCACCCTGGTTACCAGCTCCATTACCACCTCTCAACCAAGCACTTACACTTCCAGAAGGACCTTGCGGCCCAGCTGGGCCTTGCTCTCCCGGGTCACCTTTTACGCCTTGTGGACCCTGCACACCTTGCGCACCCTGTAAACCTATATCACCTTTGTCGCCTTTATCACCCTTAGGACCTACTGCACCAATGGGGCCAGCCGCTCCAACAGCACCCGCCGGACCAGTTAATCCGATAGGTCCAACTGCACCAGTTGCACCCGGGTCGCCTTTATCACCCTTTTCGCCTTTATCTCCCTTATCTCCTTTGGCTCCGGTTAAACCAATAGGACCAACACTCCCTTGTGATCCTGTTGCGCCCGTATCACCCTTGTCGCCTTTATCTCCTTTGGCTCCGGTTAAACC
>NZ_DHDZ01000005.1:17612-17761 GCF_002399615.1 Pedobacter sp. UBA4863
GTATCGCCCTTGTCGCCCTTATCTCCTTTGGCTCCGGTTAAACCGATAGGACCAACACTCCCTTGTAATCCTGTTGCGCCTGTATCGCCTTTGTCGCCTTTATCTCCTTTAGCTCCGGTTAAACCAATAGGACCAACACTTCCTTGTGA
>NZ_DHDZ01000005.1:17878-91545 GCF_002399615.1 Pedobacter sp. UBA4863
CTTCCTTGTGATCCTGTTGCGCCTGTATCGCCCTTGTCGCCTTTATCGCCCTTATCGCCTTTAGCCCCGGTTAAACCAATAGGGCCAACACCTCCTTGTAATCCTGTTGCTCCTGTATCACCCTTGTCGCCTTTATCTCCCTTATCGCCTTTGGCTCCGGTTAAACCCGTTGCGCCTACCGGGCCTTGCGCCCCAGTAGCTCCAGTTAAACCTGTTGGTCCTAACGGACCAATTGATCCCTGTGGCCCCATAGGTCCAACTGCCCCCACATCTCCTTTATCGCCTTTGCTGCCAGTCAATCCAATTGGACCTTGTGCTCCTGTATCTCCTTTAATGCCTTGGGGGCCTGCTATACCCGTTGTTAAGTTAGCAATCGAAATCCAAGTGCCATCGGCCTGCCTTTTATAAACATCTCCATTAGTATTGTTTAAATAAAGGTCGCCTTCTTTTACACCGCTTGGTTCATTAGCTACACTAGGAGGACTAAGCGTGCCATTATACCATTGCGCACCTGCCGGCCCAATAGGCCCAACTATACCCGTAGTTAAATTAGCCACCTCCTGCCATGTATTGCCAATTCTAATAAACACCTTCCCATTAGCATTATTAAGGTAATAGTCACCATCTTTTGCACCTGTAGGCTCAGATGCCAACACAGGAGGATTAAGATTGCCATTAGACCAAACCGATCCATTTATACCAGCCAAACCTTTATCACCTTTATCGCCCTGATCACCTTTATCACCTTTATCTCCCTTGAGTCCATCAGTACCCTTATCACCTTTAGGCCCTTGCGGCCCTGTAGCTCCATTAATTCCATTTACTCCATTTGCACCAGCATCACCCTTGTCACCTTTATCCCCTTTATCGCCATTTACACCTTGGTCACCTTTAGCTCCAGCATCTCCTTTAGCTCCGGCATCACCCTTATCTCCTTTATCGCCCTTGTCGCCTTTATCTCCTTTATCGCCATTTACACCTTGATCACCTTTAGCCCCAGCATCCCCTTTAACACCGGCATCACCCTTATCACCTTTATCTCCCTTGTCGCCTTTAAGCCCTGTACCTACCGACAGTTCTTCCCATTTATCTGTACTCCATACGTTGAATTTATTGGTTGAAGTATTATAGATTAACAACCCATTAATAGCGACATTAATAGCCCCGCTAGCCTGGAGCGTTTCTCGTTGAACCGCTGTAAGTCGAGGAATTAACAAGCCCTTTTTCGTGGAGTAGATATCCAAAACCGATTTCGAATTAGGTGTGCTCGTGCCAATACCTACCGCACCAGTTTGGGCAGCAGCAGCAAAAGAAAAAAACAAGAATGTTAATAAGGTAAAAATTCTCATGAGCAAGGCGTTTAGTTTGTTGATTTTTGGGTAATTATCTACTCAAAATAAAAGTATATTTTCGAATATACCAAACTTATCAACATTTATTTTATGTAAAAAAAGTGAAATGTGGAAAACTACAAAGACAACATTGACCATTCTTTTACAAATAAAACCGTTATTATACTGCTCAAACGGATATTTAGACTAACTTTGTTAGATAACAATTTTTTTTGATGAAACATACAATCAGCGAACTAGAAGATATTGCTTCTCAAGTAAGAAGAGATATTTTAAGAATGGTACACGCAGTGCAATCTGGACACCCCGGTGCTTCTTTGGGCTGCGCAGATTTTTTTACAGCGTTATACTTCGAAGTATTAAACCATAATACTTCATTTAACATGGACGGTAAGGATGAAGATCTTTTCTTTTTATCAAACGGCCATATTTCTCCAGTTTGGTATAGCGTATTAGCCAGATCTGGTTATTTTAACGTTAGCGAACTGGCCACTTTTAGAAAATTAGATTCGAGATTACAAGGACACCCCACCACACATGAAGGCTTGCCGGGCGTACGCGTTGCCTCTGGTTCTTTAGGCCAGGGCCTTTCTGTAGCCATTGGCGCAGCACTTGCAAAGAAAATTAACGGCGATAAGTCTTTAGTATATGCACTTTTGGGCGATGGGGAATTACAAGAAGGTCAAAATTGGGAGGCATTTATGTTTGCTCCTCACAATAAAGTAGATAACATTATTGCAAGTATAGACTACAACGGCCAACAAATTGATGGACCTACCGAACAAGTACTTTCGTTAGAAAACCTGCACGCCAAATTTGAGGCCTTTGGATGGCATGTAATTACTTCTAATGGCAATAACATGGAAGAAATTGTAAAAACATTGCAATACGCAAAGTCTTTAACCGGAAAGGGAAAACCTATTTTAAATTTAATGAGTACACAAATGGGTTACGGTGTAGATTTTATGGTGGGCACGCATAAATGGCATGGTTCTGCTCCAAATGATGCCCAATTGGAAAGCGCATTAGGGCAAATTAAAGAAACTATAGGAGATTACTAGCCCTTTTGCTCCCTTAAGAGGAAGTTGAGGAAATTTAAAACAAAAGGGTTTGAGCACGAAAACCTGCAAAGCAAGCTTAAACACCCATAATTTAAAATAAGTACATCGTGAAAAAATATACATATACAGAAAAAAAAGATACTCGTTCCGGATTTGGAGCTGGCCTGCATGAAGCAGGAAAAAGAAACGAAAATGTTGTTGCACTATGTGCCGATTTAGTAGGCTCTTTAAAAATGGATGCTTTTATTAAAGATTTTCCAGATCGTTTTGTGCAAGTAGGAATTGCAGAAGCTAATATGATGGGCATTGCGGCCGGATTAACTATTGGCGGAAAAATACCTTTTACCGGAACATTTGCTAATTTCTCTACCGGCAGAGTTTACGATCAAATTCGCCAATCAATTGCCTACTCGGGTAAAAACGTAAAAATTTGCGCATCACATGCGGGTTTAACCTTAGGTGAAGACGGAGCCACACACCAAATTTTAGAAGATATAGGCTTAATGAAAATGTTGCCGGGAATGGTAGTAATTAATCCTTGCGATTACAACCAAACCAAAGCAGCAACCTTGGCCATTATGGACTATGAAGGCCCAGTGTATTTACGTTTTGGCCGTCCGGTAATTCCAGTATTTACGCCAGAAGACCAAAAATTTGAAATTGGCAAAGCCTGGATGGTAAACGAAGGTACAGACGTAACCATAGTTGCAACCGGCCACATGGTTTGGAGAGCTATCCAAGCTGGCGAAGAACTAGAAAAGCTAGGCATTAATGCCGAAATTATAAACATCCATACCATTAAACCTTTAGACGAGGAAGCCATCTTAAAGTCGGTAAAGAAAACAGGATGTATTGTAACTTGCGAAGAGCATAATAAATTTGGCGGTTTAGGAGAAAGTGTTGCACGCTTTTTAACAACTACTTATTTGGTACCGCAAGAGTTTGTAGCTGTTGATGATAGTTTTGGCGAAAGCGCAACTCCAGATCAGTTAATGACAAAATATAAGCTAGATCCATCCGACATTGTAGCTGCTGCACAAAAAGCAATGTCGAGAAAAGCAAAGTAAAATTCATGAAGCAAGTTGAAGACGCAGAGATTATTTCTAAATTTAACGAGGAAAAAACTCGAAATATAGGCTTCAACTTGCTTTTACAAAAGTATCAGCAAAAAATTTATTGGCATATACGCCGTTTGGTTATAGACCACGATGATGCCGATGACCTTGTGCAAGAAACCTTTGTTAAGGTTTGGAAAAACCTCCATAATTTCCGTAACGATTCGCAACTTTACACCTGGATTTATAGAATTGCTACCAACGAATCCATCACCTTCCTTAACAAGAAGAAAAACCGGAACAATATTTCATTAGATGAAGTAAACTCCGAGTTAGCAGAAACCCTAGCTTCATCAGCCCACTTTGATGGCGATAAAATTCAGCGCAAACTACAAGAAGCTATACTTACCCTGCCCGAAAAGCAACGTATCATCTTTAACATGAAGTATTTTGATGACATGAAATATGAAGAAATTTCAGCGGTTTTAGGAACCACCGTAGGTGCGCTAAAAGCCTCGTTTCATATTGCCGTAAAAAAAATAGAAGCAATATTAATAAATGAAGATTTGCATTAAACCTTTTGCTTTAAAAAACATCAATAAATAACAAATGAGTAAAATGGCCGAAAATATGGAATGGGAAAACGAAGCGCCACATTTAGCTAAACTGAAAAAATCTAATTCTTTTACAGTTCCTACAAATTATTTTGAGGAGCTTGGAGAAAGAATTAATCAGTCTGTATTTATAAGTTCGCTGCAAAAAAACGAGCATTTAGGCTTCCATACTCCTGCAAATTATTTTGAAACACTTGAAGAAAAAATTACTAGCAGAGTTGCATTAGAACAGCTACACAATAAAAAAACACAAGGGTTTACTGTACCTGCTGGTTATTTTAACAACTTGCAGCAACGCATAGCAACAAAAACAATAGGAACCCAAAAAACAATTAAACTTTGGCAACAACCCCTATTAAAATATGCAATTGCTGCTTCTTTTGTTGTTATGGCTACAACAGCTTGGTTTACCAGCCAACGCCACAACGAAAAACAGCTTCGCAAAACAGAACTGGCCAAAGAACAACTATTGTATGATATTGACGAAAGCGTCATTCTGGAGTACATACAGGAAAATCAGAATGTTAAAACAGTGAACATGACCGATGGAGAAATGGAACACTATATTTTAGAAAATTTTTCTACCAATGAACTACCTAATAATTTATAAGTGTATGAAAAACCTTATTTTTACCCTATTGCTAGCTGTTGTTCCCTTCCTAGCTATAGCGCAAGGCCCACATGGGGGAAATGGCGAAAAAATGGAAGCTAGAAAAGTAGCTTGGTTAACCACCAAATTAGATCTCTCTGCCGAAGACGCTAAAATTTTCTGGCCAATTTATAATGATTACGTAAGAGACCTATCTGCCCTAAGAAAAGAACGTTCTCAAAAAATGATCAGCTTTAGAAAATTGAAGGAGATTGAAGATTTGGACGATGAGGAAATTCAAACCTTAATTTTAAATGATTTTAACTTTAGACAACGCGACCTAAACATAGAACGCAGGTATTACAACAAGTTTAAATCTAATTTACCAATTAAAACCGTAGGCAAATTTTATAGGGCCCAAGAAGCTTTTAAAAAAGAAATCTTACAACAATACAGGGCTGCAAGACCCACGCCGCCTACAAATTAACTAGGTCTGTAAATCTAAAAAAAAGCAAAGCACCTAGCTTCTTTTATTTCTTTATTAAAATGTCTGTAATACATCGAATATTATTTCAATAAATGTTGTTCCTTGGTATTTTAACACCAAGGCTTTTGTAAGAGTCTTCGAATAACACAAACTTAAAGTTAACAGTTATTTAACTGGTTTACAACTACTTTACCTTTACTAAACCTGATATAAATTCAAGCTAACAAAAGGTAGAATACTTAACTGAGCTTAAACAGTTTTTACAACACTTCAATTATACCATCAAGCTTTCTTCACATTATACCTTGTAAAGGTTATGGTTGCATAAAAGCAACCGTAGCGCATTATTGATTTAGTTAGTTCTCCTCCCCCTTGCCCCCTCCAAAGGGGGACACATGGCGTATAACTACACGATTTGCATATCCCCCTCTTGGAGGGGGGGCAGAGGGAGGATTTAAATTTCATGTACAAACACCTGTATATCAATTATTTATTATCCTATTGATAATACACTACGCGTAAAAGTAATTAGTTACAACGGGTTTTAGACGGAGTTACAACGGACTTTAGTCGGACTTATGACAATTCTGTCCGACTAAAGTTCGACTAAAATCCGAAAATAATATCTCTTAAACTAGAATATAACATGACTATGATTGCCAGTATAAATATTTTATATTTCCTTAGCATTACTGAACTACTTTTAGAAGCTGTTTAAAAATGATATTAATATTTTACAGGTTGGGTTTGGTGGTGACAACAAATTATAGCTATGGGCTGTAGGCAGGTGTCATCACCCGCCTATGTATTTATTCTTATTGAAATTTAAACAGCTTCTTATTACCACCTTATTTGCCATCACTTTAGTTTAAGGAAAAAGCAGAAGATTCTTTTCTTTTAGATTTGACGCTATTTTCAAAAAAATACTAGTTAAATGCACTACTTTTACACTATGCTTACCCAACGACAACTCTTTTTAAAACATAACGCCCAAACATCAGACAGTCCATTATTACTCGAATTTGTGAGAGCAAAAGGTGTAAATATCTATGATACCGAAGGCAAAGAATATATGGATTTAATTGCTGGTATTGGTGTGAGTAATGTGGGACATTGCCATCCAAATGTAGTGGCAGCAGTACAAAAACAAACCGAAACCTATATGCACTTAATGGTTTACGGCGAATTTGTACAAAGTCCGCAGGTAAATTTTGCTACCGCTTTAGCTTCGGTTTTACCAACAAGCCTTAATAGCACTTATTTTGTAAACTCTGGTGCCGAGGCTGTAGAAGGTGCCATGAAATTAGCCAAACGATACACTGGCAGAAAAGGCTTTGTAGCTTGTAAAAATGCTTATCACGGCAGTACACAGGGCGCAGAAAGTTTAATGGACAGCGATTATTATTCAAAAGGTTATGGCCCGTTTTTACCTCACGTAAACTTTATTAACCATAACAACATTGATGATTTAGCAAAAATTACTACCGAAACCGCTGCAGTTTTTATTGAGCCTATACAGGGCGAAGCGGGCATAAGAGTTGCCCACCAGTCCTACATGGAAGCTTTAAGAGCTAAATGCAATGAGACAGGGACACTTTTGGTTTTTGACGAAATACAATCGGGTTTTGGCCGAACCGGAAAAATGTTTGCTTTTGAACATTATAACGTAGTACCCGATGTGCTATTACTAGCAAAAGGCATTGGTGGGGGTATGCCTATTGGTGCTTTCATTAGCTCGGTAGAAATCATGTCGGTATTGTCTTACAATCCAATTTTAGGGCATATGACTACCTTTGGCGGGCATCCGGTGTGTTGCGCTGCCGGTTTGGCCACATTAAACACTTTATTAGACGAAAAAATAGTAGCTCAGGTAGAAACAAAAGGGCAACTTTTCAAACAGCTCTTACAACATCCATCTATTACAGAAATTAGAGGAAAAGGCTTGATGCTTGCCATAGGTTTCGATAGTTTTGAAACTAACAAAGCAATTATTGATGCTTGCCTACAAGACGGTATTATTACCGATTGGTTTTTACATTGTAGCGATGCCATGCGCATTGCTCCCCCGCTTACCATTACAGCCGAAGAAATTAAAAAAGCTTGTGCGATTATCCTTAAAAATATTGAAGCGATAACTAAAACTGTTAATTAAACAGATGCTGAAATAAATTAGGCATGACGGAGCGGTGTTTAGCGTCACCTCCGATGCTCGGCGCAAGCGCTGAATTTATTTCAGGATCTACTTTAGGATAAAATTTAAAGAACATGAACATCATTCAAGAAAACGAAGAAAGAAAAGGCTTTTTTAAAGCAGTAGAAGACAACAAAGAAGCTGGCTTAATGACTTACACTTGGGCCGGACCAAGCAAATTTATTATAGACCATACCGAAGTAAACCCCGATTTTAAGGGCAAAGGCGTTGGCCTACAATTGGTGATGAAAGCAGTGGCCTATGCCAGAGCTCATCAATTAAAAATTATGCCGCTGTGCCCCTTTGCGAAATCGGTTTTTGATAAAACCCCTGATATTGCAGACGTACTGTTTTAAGACATTTTTTGTCTTTTGATCAAGTATGCTTCTAAAATTTGGTTAAAACCGACGTTAATGTCTGCATCAACCATGTCAATTTTATATTGCGCACATTTTAGGGCTAATTTTTTCCTATAATCGGTCATTTGTTCTAAATAAGCGGCTTTTACTTTAGTAGCATGAGTTTTTAATACTGCACCCGTTTCCATATCTACAAATTCGTAAGGCCTGTTTTCAAAATTAAAATCAAGCTCCTTGGCTTTATCTACCACATTAAAAACAACTACTTCGTGTTTATTAAATTTTAAATGTTGTAGCGCAGAGAATAGCTGATCTATCCTATCGGTACTATTTGCCGTTTGCAACATATCGCTAAAAATAACCACCAACGAGCGCTTGTGAATTAAATCGGCTATTTGGTGCAAGGCGGCAGACAAATCTGTTGGTACATTTAAGGAAGAAGCAGCCAACATTTCCTCTAGCTTGCTAAATAAAAACTTTTGGTGTACACTGGTAGATTTTGCGGGTGTGTTTAGTTTCAGCTCATCGGTAAACAAGCTTAGACCAAAAGCATCTCGTTGTCTCTTTAACAAATAAATTAATGCCGCTGTACTTTGTACCGAGAAAGTAAGCTTATTGTAGCTACCGTTAGGAAAATACATCGACGAAGAAACATCAATCACAAACTGGCAGCGCAAATTGGTTTCTTCTTCGTAACGTTTACTAAATAACTTATCCGTTTTGGCAAAAAGCTTCCAATCAATACTTTTTACACTATCGCCATTATTATAGAGCCTATGCTCGGCAAACTCTACCGAAAACCCATGAAACGGACTTTTGTGCAAGCCCGTTATAAAACCTTCTACCACCTGCTTTGCCAATAGTTCTAAACTGCTTTCAAATCTAATCTCGTCGGGTTTTTGTGGCATTTGCATACCCTAAAGCTAATGAAAAGATTTTTATTAGCTTTGCCATTTCTAAAAAAACATCATATGAAGAGAAGTCTATTATTAATGATCGCCGCTTTAATTAGTGGTACTGCTACTGCACAAACCGTAAAAGGCGGCAAAGTAAATACCGAAAGCGCCAAATTAGCCAACAAATTAGATACCGCTCAAAAACAAGAAGGCTGGACCGTTAGAGGAACCAACACTTTGCTACTTAACCAGGCTGCTTTTTCTAACTGGATAGCTGGGGGTATTAACGCTATTGCGCTAACAGCACGTGCCGATTACGAGTTTAACTTAAAAAAAGGTAAAAATCTTTGGGAAAACCGCATTTTAGGTGGTTATGGGCTACGATCTGAAGAAGGAAGCAGAGCTACTAAAGTAGAAGACATCATAGATTTCACTTCTAAATATGGTTATCAATTAGGTAAAAGCAATTGGTATAGTGCCGCAGCTTTAAACCTTAAAACCCAATTTGCCAAAGGCTACGATTATGGCAAGCCTGCACAAAGCTACATCTCCAACCTATTTTCTCCTGGTTATGTAACCTTAGGGCTGGGTATCGATTATATCCCGAACGATAACTTTAACTTAAGCATACACCCTTTAACCTCAAGGTTTACCATTATTGCCGATAAAGCAGTGTTTGATCCAGACCAAGATGGTATTTTAACAGATGCTTACGGTGCAAAACCAACCGAAAGCTTGGTTTATCAATTAGGAGCCTATATTGGTGGCCGCTATAAAGTAAAACTAATGGAAAACATTTTATTAGATAATCGCTTCGGTATTTTTACCAATTATTTAGAAAAACCACAAAATATGGTGCTTTCTTACTCGGCAATTTTAGACATGAAAGTAAACAAATTTATTTCTACCCAAATTACTGCCGATTTATTTTACGATGACAATCAAATTGGCAAACTACAGTTAAAAGAAACCTTAGGCGTTGGGCTTACCTACAAATTCGGGAGGTATTAATCCAAGCAAAACACTTAACAAATCCTTTTCATTTTTTTGGAAAGGATTTGTTGTTTAAAAGCAGTTAAATTACTAAAATTTGTATTAGTCAGACTTGTCCTAAAATTATTCGGGATATCCGCTCATACGCCTTAAGTGCAAGGCCTATATCTTGGCCTTTGCCACACTTCTTTTGTTAATACGTTCATATTATGGCGGTTAATCAGGATGTCCATCTCCCACCCTCTTTCTCAAACCCAACAAAATCTTTAATCAAATGATTAAAATTTTTGTATAAACTAAAAACATTCTATAAATTTATCTCCGAAAACATTTTTTAAACCAAAATGACAAAGCAGAAAGAAACGAAAGCATTAGACACTACAACAGAAGAAAAAATAAAAGAAGCAGCCCGCAATGTGTTTACGCAAAAAGGATATGCAGCTACAAGAACCAGAGACATTGCCGAAGAAGCAGGAATAAACTTGGCTTTATTAAATTACTATTTCCGAAGCAAAGAAAAATTGTTCCAGCAGATTATGGTAGAAAAATTGCAACAGTTATTTGGTGTAATTATTCCTATCGTGAATAACGATGCGCTTACTTTAGAGAAAAAAATGGAACTTCTTGCAGAAAATTACATCAACCTCCTGGTTAAAAACCCTGAATTACCCTTATTCATTCTCAGCGAAATCAGAACTAATCCCGATAGCCTTAAAAACAAAATCCATATACAGGAATTTTTAGAAAATTCATCCATTATCCGTCAGTTTAGTGAGAAAAGACCAGATGTTGAACCGATACATTTTATTGCTTCCCTACTGGGAATGACACTCTTTCCATTCATTGCCAAACCAATATTATTTCCCAACAACACCAACTTCGACGCCCTTATGGAAGAAAGAAAAAAATTGGTTGCTGTATGGGCAAAAGCCATGTTAGAAGCGTAATATTTTCTACCCAAAGGTTAATCAAACGATTAAAACAAAATGACAAATAAAATGATTAAGCACATACTTTTAACTATTAGTTGTTGGTTAATTGCTATTGGCTATGTAAGCGGCCAATCATTAACCCTTAACAACTGCTATACATTGGCAAAACAAAATTTTCCATTGATAAAGCAATACGAACTGATAGAGAAATCTAAAGAATATTCTATCGAAAATGCCAACAAAGGTTATTTACCACAGTTCAACATTGCAGGGCAGGCAACCTATCAATCGGCAGTAACGCACTTACCCATTTCGTTGCCAAATATTAATATCCCTACCATTAGCAAAGACCAATATAGGCTTTATAGCGAAGTATCGCAACCTATTACCGATCTGTTTGTGGTAAAAGACAATAAAAATTTGATTGAAACAAATGCACAGGTGGAAACGCAGAAAGTAGAAGTAGAACTCTATAAGCTGAGAGAGCGAATAAACCAACTCTATTTCGGTATATTATTAATTGATGAGCAAATACAACAAACAACTTTGCTCAAAAAAGATATTGAAAGCGGAATGGAGAAAACAAACGTTGCCATTAAAAACGGTACAGCAATAACAAGCAACCTAAATATCCTGAAAGCCGAATTATTAAAAGCCAATCAGCGAACTATTGAACTGAAAGCCATACGAAATGGCTATGCAGAAATGTTAGCGTACTTTATTGGCCAAACAATTGGTGGGAATACCATTTTAACGAAACCGACACCGCAAGTTGTTTCTAATACCATCAATCGCCCAGAATTGAAATTGTACGACTTGCAGAAAAAAACGTTTGACTTGCAAAACAAGTTGATTACTGCTAAAAATCTTCCACGTTTCAGCTTGTTTTTTCAAGGTGGCTTGGGCAGGCCTGCGTTAAATATGTTAAGTAACGATTTTAAGGGATACTACATTGGTGGTTTACGGTTGAATTGGAATTTGACAGGCTTTTACACCTATAATAATGAAAAGAAAAATCTTTCGATCAATCAAAATTCCTTAGACATTCAGCGAGAAACATTTTTATTCAATACCAATCTAAATTTACGCCAACAGAACGCTGAAATAATAAAAGTGCAAGAACTAATTGTAACCGACAGCGACATTATTTCACTTCGTAAAAGTGTGAAAAACACCACTAAAATTCAATTGGAAAACGGAACAGCTACCACCAACGATTATCTTATTGCTGTAAATGCCGAAGACCAAGCACGACAAAGTTTGATTTTACACGAGATACAGCTCTTAATGGCTCAGTACAACTATCAAACAACAACAGGAAATTGAAAATTGAGAGTGGAAAATTTAAACATACTAAAAATGAAAAATACAAAAATATTTAGCAACAGAAAATTCAAAAAGCAATGAATAAACAACAAACGAATAGAAAAGGGAATGCTCAATTCGCAGCTTTCAGTTCTTCATTCAAAATAATTGCTATCGCTATTATTTTGTCTGCTTGCAACAACAAAGTTTCATTCGATGCTTCGGGAACGTTTGAGGCAGAAGAAACCATTATATCATCAGAAGCCACAGGAACAATAAAACAGTTTGATGTGGAAGAAGGGCAAACATTAGCAGCAGGACAAGCAATTGGCTACATAGACAGCTTGCAGTTGTATTTGAAGAGAAAACAGCTTCTGGCACAAATGAAGGCCACTACAAGTAGAAAGCCAAATGTACCGGCACAGTTAGCGGCGCTGCAATCGCAACTTGCTACTGCACAAAAAGAAAAAATACGCATTACCAATTTAGTAAATGGAGATGCCGCACCACGCAAACAATTAGACGACGTTAATGCACAAATTGATGTAATAAAAAAACAAATTGAAGCACAAAAATCGTCATTAGATATTTCTACCGAGAGCATTGGTAAAGACGTGTTGCCTCTGCAAGTTCAGATTGAGCAACTGAACGACCAATTGGACAAATGCAAAATTATAAATCCCATAAACGGAACGGTACTTGCAAAATATGCCGAAACAAACGAAATGACAGTAACAGGGAAACCTCTTTATAAAATTGCCGATTTATCAAATATCATTTTGCGAGTTTACGTTACCGGCAACCAGCTGCCACAAATAAAACTGAACCAAAACGTAAAAGTACTTACCGATGACGGGAAAGGCGGTTACAAAGAAGCAACAGGAAAAATAATGTGGATCAACGACAAATCGGAGTTTACGCCTAAAACCATTCAAACAAAAAATGAAAGAGCCAATTTAGTTTATGCCATTAAAGTATATGTAAAAAATGACGGTACTTACAAAATCGGTATGTATGGCGAAATTTTGTTTAATTGACAATGGATAGTTGACAATGGACAATTAAAAAAGTATGGAACAAAATAATAAACAAACAAGTCATTCTCAACTGTCACTTGTCAACTGTCAATTAATATAAGTATGGAAAATATAGTTGCCGTTAAATCGTATGCCTTTGCAATTAGAATAGTGAAGTTGTACAAACTTCTATTACAGGAGAAAAAAGAATTTGTGCTTTCCAAACAAATGTTAAGAAGCGGAACAGCTATCGGAGCATTAATCCGTGAGGCAGAACACGCTCAATCAAAAGCAGATTTTCTGAATAAAATGAATGTTGCTTTGAAAGAAGCTAACGAAACGGAATATTGGTTGATACTGATGAAAGATACGGAATACTTGAATGAAGCAGAATTTCAATCAATCAAAAAAGATTGTTCAGAAATACTCAAACTTTTAATCAGTATTGTTAAAAGCACAAAGACTACGCTAAAAAAATAATTATCCATTGTCAACCGTCCATTGTCAATTATGAAAGACGTTGTATTAAATAACATTGTAAAAACCTACAACAAAGGCAAAGTAAAAGCAGTAAACGATGTTTCCTTTACCGTAAACAAAGGCGAATTGTTTGGTTTAATTGGCCCTGATGGAGCAGGGAAAACAAGCATTTTCCGCATACTCACTACTTTGCTTTTACCCGATAGCGGTACGGCTTCTGTAAAGGGTTTTGATGTAATTAAAGACTATAAAAACATTCGCAGCAGCGTAGGCTATATGCCCGGAAAATTTTCTTTGTACCAGGATTTAACGGTCGAAGAAAATCTAAACTTTTTCGCTTCTGTTTTTAACACCACAATACAAGATAACTACGATTTAATTAAAGACATTTATGTACAGATCGAACCGTTCAAAGACCGCAGAGCAGGAAAATTGTCGGGAGGGATGAAACAGAAATTGGCTTTGTGCTGTGCTTTAATTCATCGCCCTACGGTATTATTTTTAGACGAGCCAACCACCGGCGTGGACACCGTTTCAAGAAAAGAATTTTGGGAAATGCTGAAAAGCTTAAAACAACAAGGTATTACCATTTTGGTTTCTACACCTTATATGGACGAGGCCACACTTTGCGAACGCATTGCACTAATGCAAAACGGAGAAATTATGTCTATTGATACACCTAAAAATATCATCAACCAATTTCCTGAGAACCTCTTTGCAATAAAGGCAAACGATATGGGCAAACTGTTACAAGACTTACGGAAAAACCACGAAATAAAAACCTGCAATGCCTTTGGCGAATTTCATCATATTACAATAAATAGTGGAGAACCGATAATTGAGAATAGAAAATTTAAAATAAGCAACATAGAGAAGATGTTGATTGAAAGCGGGCATAAAGAACTGGTAATTAAAGAAATTACCCCAACTATTGAAGATTGTTTTATTCGTTTAATGGACCAATCAATTGACAATGGATAATTGAGAATGGACAATTAAAAAAGTATGGAACAAAATAATAACCAAGCAAACAAGTCATTGTCAACTGTCAATTGTCAATTGTCAATTGAAAAAGAAGTCGTCATAAAAACAGACAAACTCACCAAGCGTTTCGGCGATTTCATCGCTACCAACGAAATAACCTTTGAAGTGTATGCAGGTGAGATCTTCGGCTTTCTCGGTGCAAACGGCGCAGGAAAAACAACTGCAATGAAAATGCTTTGTGGGCTTTCAATACCTTCATCTGGAAACGCTACCATTGCAGGTTTCGACATTTACAAACAAACCGAAGAAATAAAAAAAAATATCGGCTATATGAGCCAGAAGTTTTCACTGTACGAAGATTTAACCGTATTGGAAAACATACAATTTTTTGGAGGTATTTATGGCTTAACGGATAAGCAACTTAAAGTAAAAAGCAACGAATTGATTGAAACATTGGGTATGCAAAACGAAGCTAAAAAATTAGTTTCTTCGTTGCCATTAGGCTGGAAACAAAAATTAGCTTTTTCTGTTGCCATACTGCACGAACCTAAAATTGTTTTTTTGGATGAGCCCACAGGTGGCGTTGACCCTATTGTTCGCAGGCAGTTCTGGGATTTAATTTATGCAGCAGCCGACAGGGGCATTACCATTTTTGTAACTACACATTACATGGACGAGGCCGAATACTGCCATCGGATTTCGATGATGGTGGACGGAGTAATAAAAGCATTGGACACACCAAGCAATTTAAAAAAACAATTTTCTGCTTCATCCATGGATGATGTGTTTTTTGAATTGGCCAGAGGAGCGAAAAGAAAATCAGACTAAAAATGAAACAGTTTTTATCATTTGTAAGAAAAGAATTTTATCACGTTTTTCGCGATAAGAAAACGCTGTTAATGCTATTTGGTTTGCCTATTGTGCAAATTGTTTTATTTGGTTTTGCACTTACCAACGAAATCAAAAATGCCAAAATCGTAATTTGCGATTACGCCAAAGACGAGGCTACGCAGCAAATCATCAACAAAATAGAAGCAAGTCAAAATTTTGATATTCAAGAAACACTGCTCAGCCATCAACAAATTGAAGAAGCATTTAAAGCAGGAAACATCAAATTAGCAATTATTTTCCCTGCTAATTTCAATAAGGATTTGTCACATCTCCATCAGGCACAAATACAAATTATTGCCGATGCTTCAGACCCCAACACCGCTAATACATTAACAAATTATGCCTCTGCAATTATTATGGATTATCAGCAGGGCTTGATGAAAAATAACGTCGTTCCGTTTCGCATTGTTCCCGAAATACGAATGTTGTACAATCCCGAACTGAAAGGCGCCACCAATTTTGTGCCGGGCGTTATGGCATTGGTGCTAATGTTGGTCTGTGTAATGATGACTTCCGTTTCTATTGTTCGTGAAAAAGAAAACGGCACCATGGAAGTGCTGTTGGTATCTCCCTTTAACCCCTTTTTAGTTATTATAGCAAAAGCAATTCCGTATTTATTGTTATCCATTATAAACCTTGCCGTTATTCTTATTCTGAGTGTAACACTTTTGGATATGCCAATTAACGGCAGTATTTTACTACTGTTTGCAGAAAGTATTTTACTAATTATTACAGCCCTTTCTTTAGGTTTACTTATTTCGAACGTCACACAATCGCAACAAGCAGCAATGCTTATTTCGATGATGGGAATGTTAGTGCCCACCTTGTTGTTTACAGGCTTTATGTTTCCGATAGAAAACATGCCTGTTCCCTTGCAAGTAATTAGCAATATCGTTCCCGCAAAATGGTATTATATCATGGTAAAATCAATCATGATAAAAGGTTTGGGCTTTGCAGCGATATGGAAAGAAACACTTATTCTGCTTGCAACAACTTGCTTATTGTTGTTTATCAGTTTAAAAACTTTTAAAAATAGACTTGGTTAGCGTAGAGAATGGAGAGTGGAGAGTGAAGAATGGAAAATTAATTATCAACTCTCAATTATCAATTATCAACTAAAAAAAATGAGAACGCTTAAATTTTTACTACAAAAAGAGTTCAAACAAATCTTTCGGAACAAAGCGTTGTTGCCGTTGATTTTTGTTGTGCCGATAGTGCAATTGCTCATACTTCCGTTGGCGGCAGATTACGAAGTGAAGAACATCAACATTTCAATCGTTGACCACGACCATAGCGCATTTTCACGCCATCTTATTTCTAAAATTACCGCTTCGGGATATTTCCGTTTGGCTGATTATAGTCCATCATTCAACACCGCTTTCAAACAAATCGAGCAAGATCAATCAGATTTAATTTTAGAAATTCCGCAAGGATTCGAAAAAAACTTGGTTCGTGAAAACGAGCAAAAATTATTTATTGCAGTTAATGCAATTAATGGTGTAAAAGCGGGTTTGGGTGGCGCATATCTAAATCAAATAATAACCGCATACAACGCCGACATTCGTCTGCAATGGTTTCAGCCCGATAAATTTAATACTGCACCTGTTATAACTGTAGCATCTTCAAATTGGTTCAATCCGTTCATGAACTATCGTTTTTTTATGGTGCCGGGCATACTAGTAATATTAGTTACAATGGTGGGCTCGTATATGTGTGCATTAAATATTGTAAAAGAAAAGGAAGTGGGAACAATAGAACAAATTAACGTTACACCGATAAAAAAATATCAGTTTATTTTGGGCAAACTCATTCCGTTTTGGGCAATCGGAATGTTTGTGTTTAGCGTGGGTTTGTTTGTTGTGGCAAGATTAGTTTATGGCATTGTTCCGGTTGGCAATTTGTTTTTATTGTATGGCTATTTATCCATTTATTTAGTTGCTTTATTGGGCTTAGGTTTACTCATTTCTACCTTTGCCGAAACACAGCAGCAAGCAATGTCGGTAGCCTTTTTCTTTATTATGATTTTTATGTTGATGAGCGGTTTGTTTACCTCGCTCGACGGAATGCCGCAATGGGCTTACTTCATAGCAAAGTGTATTCCTGTAACTTACTTTATTGAGGTGGTACGAATGATCATATTAAAAGGTAGCGGTTTTGCCGACATCAAATATCATTTTGTTATCATGATTGGATTTGCAGCTTTATTGAACGGCTTGGCAATTTGGAATTATAAAAAGACGAGTTAATAAAAACAGATAAGCACGAACAATAAAAACGTTTTTTAATTACGAAGATATTCCTTTTGTTGGCAGCAATTATCGCTAGTTTCTTCTATTGGTTGCTAACAGTTTAAAGCCACTTCATAAAAAAATCCCGATGCGCTAAAACACATCAGGATTAATATATGATTGAAATAAGTAAAACCTACTTTTACAATTGGCTATCTAACTTGCCTGCCAATACTGATTTTGGCACTGCACCAATTTGTTTATCTACTACTTCGCCACCTTTAAAGTACAACAAAGCCGGAATATTACGGATACCGAACTGCATCGAAATTTGAGGGTTGTTGTCAACGTTTACTTTACCCACTAAAGCTTTACCTTCGTATTCTTTAGCAATTTCTTCTACTACTGGACCAACCATACGACAAGGGCCACACCATTCTGCCCAAAAATCTACTAAAACAGGTTTATCCGATTTTAATACTAATTCTTCGAAATTAGCATCTGTTATTTCTAAAGCCATATCTAAATTTTTTATGTTACAAATATATTATCAATTGTCATACCATCAAAAGTATCTTGTCAATTTGACACACTTTTGTTCATTGGTTCATTAGCCATTTGTTTATTGGTTACTGCAATTTTATTCTTCTCCCTAATTAAGTTTATAATCTACAAAGTTTATTTCTTTTATCTTTTTTAAAAACTCATTATTCGGATTTATTTTCTTGTTTTTAGAAGGTAATTCCAATTTCAAGCCTTTTTCTATATCATACACTTCGAAATTGAGTTTACAGTTTTGCGCTTCTGTACTTTCTTTGTTTTCTTCTAAAATTTCTTGTATTTGCTGCATAAAATCATCGTTTACAATTTCTATTGGAAATTGAAGTGTTAATGATTTAGTTAATTTATCACGAAGCCCCGAAAGCAAATCCATTGAAGTGATTTTAAATTCCCAATCGCCTTCTTTACCAAAGCGCAGGCCCAGCTTACCACGTATTTGCAAGAAATAACCTTCGGTTAAAAACTGTTTAAATTTCAAGAAATCGTCTCCAAACAAGGCTATTTCACAGCTATCGTCATAATCTTCGAATGTAAAAATACCAAAGGGCTTACCCGTTTTGGTAATACGCTGCGAAGCCACAGCTACCAAACCTCCAACTACCAACTCTCTGTTTTTCAACATTTCAAAATCTGACAAAACTTCGTCATTGGTATCGCCAGTTCTAATTTTGTTAATGGTAGTGAGGTGTCTCACTTGATAAGGGCAATATCTTTCTAATTCAAAGCGATAATCATCTAATGGATGTCCTGAAAGGAAAATTCCGATGGCATCTTTTTCATATTTCAACCTATCGATTAAGCCCCATTCTGGTGCTGTTGCAAAAGCAGGTTCTAAAATTAAATCGGCCTTAGAACCTCCAAAAAGCGACGATTGCGAAGAGTTTTGGTTATTCTGGAAATCGTTGGCGTACTTAATCAGCTTTTCTATACCGTTTAATTTATCGTTGGCACCAATAAAAAAATACTGCGCCCTATGGTAGCCAAACGCATCGAAAGCGCCACCATATACAAAACTCTCGTAAGCTTTTTTATTTACAATACGGGTATTAGAACGTTTCGCAAACTCAAAAACAGACGGGTAAGGGCCATTTTGTACTCTTTCTTCAATAATACTTTCAACGGCTTTCTCTCCTACTCCTTTTACCGCCGATAAACCGAAACGAACTTCGCCCTTGGCATTTACCGAAAACTTCATATCAGATTCGTTTATATCTGGCCCCAGTACAGGCACGCCCATATTTCGGCATTCTTCCATAAAAAAGGCTACCTGCTTAATATCGCTCATGTTGTTAGAAAGTACCGCAGCCATATACTCTGCCGGATAGTGCGCCTTTAAATACGCGGTTTGATAAGCAATCCAAGCGTAACAAGTTGAGTGCGATTTGTTGAAGGCATAGGATGCGAATGCTTCCCAGTCTTTCCAAATTTTTTCTAAAGTTGCAGCAGCATGTCCTTTTTCTGATGCCTGTTTTACAAATTTAGGCTTCATTTTATCCAGTACATCTTTCTGCTTTTTACCCATTGCCTTACGCAAAATATCGGCCTCGCCTTTGGTAAAACCAGCCAACTTTTGCGATAAAAGCATTACCTGCTCTTGGTAAACGGTAATTCCGTAAGTTTCCTTTAAGTACTCTTCACAAGCATCTAAATCGTAGGTAATGGGTTCTGTTCCGTGCTTACGGCGAACAAAACTAGGGATATACTCCATCGGCCCTGGCCTATACAACGCATTCATGGCAATTAAATCGCCAAATACCGTAGGTTTTAGTTCCTTCATGTATTTCTGCATCCCCGGACTTTCGTATTGAAAAATACCAACGGTTTCGCCACGCTGGAAAAGCTCGTAGGTCTTTACATCATCTATCGGGAAATTATCTGGATCTAGATCTATGTTATGGCGCTTTTTAACCAGTTTTACGGTATCCTTAATTAAGGTGAGCGTTTTTAAGCCCAAAAAGTCCATCTTTAACAAACCAGCACTTTCTACCACCGAGTTATCAAACTGGGTAACGTACAAATCACTGTCTTTTGCCGTGGCTACGGGTACAAAATTGGTAATATCATCTGGTGTAATAATTACCCCACAGGCGTGGATACCCGTGTTACGCACCGAACCTTCCAATACAATTGCTTGTTGTAAGGTTTCGGCCGCTAAATCTTTTCCCGAAGCTAGATCCTTTAACAAGTTTACATTTTCGTACTCATCTGGACGTAAAGCTTCTTTTAAGGCTTTTTCTTCTAAATTGAAGATTTTCGCCAGCTTCATGTTAGGCACCAATTTGGCAACTTTATCTGCCTCGAAAAGTGGTAAATCTAATACCCTAGCCGTATCTCTAATAGAAGATTTTGCCGCCATGGTACCATAGGTGATAATTTGCGCCACCTGGCTAGAACCATATTTATTGATAACATAATCCATTACACGGCCACGCCCCTCGTCATCAAAGTCGATATCGATATCGGGCATAGAAACACGGTCTGGATTAAGGAAACGCTCAAAAAGGAGGTCGTATTTAATGGGGTCGATATTGGTAATACCCAAACAGTATGCTACCGCAGAACCCGCAGCAGAACCACGACCCGGGCCAACAGAAACGTCTCTTCGCCTAGCTTCGGCAATAAAATCTTGTACAATTAAGAAATAACCGGGGTAGCCTGTTTTTTCGATGGTTTGCAACTCAAAGTCTAAACGCTCGGTAATGTCTGGCGTGAGTTCGCCGTAGCGTTTCTCGGCCCCAACATAGGTTAAATGACGAAGAAATTTATTCTCTCCTCTTTTGCCTCCATCTGTTTCGTCTTCGGCTACTGCAAACTCTTCGGGAATATCAAATTTTGGCAAGAGCACTTCTCTGGCCAGTTTGTAAATCTCTATTTTATCAATAATTTCCTGAATATTGATAATCGCATCTGGCACATCGGCAAAGAGGGTTTTCATCTCCTCTGCAGATTTGAAATAATATTCGTGGTTAGGCATACCATACCTAAAGCCTCTACCACGACCAATTGGCGTAGCAAGCTTCTCGGCATCCTTCACGCACAATAAAATATCGTGGGCGTGAGCATCCTTCTTGTTTACATAATAAGTATTGTTGGTGGCCACCATTTTAACCTGATGTTCTGCTGCCATTTTAACCAACACTTCGTTTACACGGTCTTCATTTTCCTGACCGTGGCGCATCAGCTCTATGTAGAAATCATCGCCAAATTGTTCTTTCCACCAAAGTAAAGCCTCCTCTGCCTGCTTTTCGCCAATATTTAAGATTTTACTAGGAACTTCGCCATACATATTACCCGTTAAAACAATCAGGTTGTCTTTGTATTGCTCTACTACATTTCTATCTATCCTTGGCACGTAATAAAAGCCTTTGGTATAAGCTATTGACGACATTTTAGCCAGGTTGTGATAGCCTTGCTTGTTCTTCGCTAAGAAAACAACCTGATAACCATCGTCTTTTCTGGTTTTATCAGTATGATTATCGCACACAAAAAACTCTACACCTATAATTGGTTTAATAATTTGTGCCGTGGGTGTTTCGCCTTTTTCTACAGCTTCTTTGTTTTTGGCTTCGGCGCCTTTGTTATGGTTAAGTACGTTGTTCACAAAGTGAAAAGCCCCCATCATGTTGGCATGGTCGGTTATGGCTACCGCAGGCATACCATTCTCTACCGCAGCTTTTACCAACGCAGGTACACTAATGGTACTTTGTAATACCGAAAACTGCGTATGGTTATGCAAATGAACAAAAGTAGCATCGGTTAAGGCAGCTTTGTTGTCTGCTAAAGTTTGCTTAGAAACACCACTTGTATCTGCACCTTTTCTCTTTCTAATTTCATCCGAAGCGGCCTTTAAATTAATATGTTTTAAGCCAACAGGCTCAATTGGGAACGGGTTAGCTTCTTTGAAACGCAGAAAATAATCGGTATCAACCTGAAGTTCCTCTTTGGTGAAAACCTGCTTTTTAATCAGTTCCAAGAAACAACGCGTAGTTGCTTCCACATCGGCAGTGGCGTTGTGCGCTTCGCCAAATGGCGTTCCAAATAAGTATTGGTGCAGTTCTGTAAGGGTGGGCAGTTTAAACTTACCGCCCCTACCTCCCGGAATTTTCAATAAATCTGCCGTAACTTCTGTACAGGTATCCAATACTGGCATATTAGCCAACGAACTTTCTACACCAAAACGGTGAAGTTCACAGCCCATAATATTGATATCGAACTTGATGTTCTGCCCAACTACAAACTTGGCTTTACCCAACGCTTCGTTAAACTTCACCAATACCTCTGCTAAAGCAATACCTTGCTCTTCGGCCAAATCTGTAGAAATACCATGAATACGCTCTGCATCATAAGGTATATTAAAACCTTCGGGCTTTACTAAATAATCTTGATGCTCTACCAAATTACCCAACTCATCATGCAGTTGCCAAGCAATCTGGATACAACGTGGCCAGTTATCCGTATCGGTAATTGGCGCATTGAAATTACGTGGCAAACCTGTGGTTTCAGTATCAAAAATTAAGTACATAGCTGAGAAAATGAGAATATCAAAATTAGTGAAAAGTAGCCCCTCTTTAGTCACCAAATTATCAACATCTACGAAGTATTGTTAATGAAGCTTTTTGTTGGGCTACGCACTTTCTTTTATTGTAAGTTCTATAAATAAATTTGCTTACTTTTATTCCAAAATGCTCTAACACCAATTAACCGATATGAGTTTTACATTAAATAGCTACGCACTAGTTCTCCTTTTTTTTGGAACGTTAACAGCTATAATGGCAATTTATATCTTTAAAAGAGGCACAACAGTAGTGCGTTGGTTTGGCTTAATGATGGGATCTAACGCCATCTGGTCTATTGCTTACGGACTAGAACTTGCCAGTGGCACACTCCATCAGGCTTTGTTCTTTATCAACATTGAATACGTTGGCATTGCTACATTGCCTTTAAATTGGTTTCTGTTTTGTCTTAGCTTTTGCAATAAGGAATGTTGGTACAAAAAGCCGCACAACCTGGCTATTATACTTATTGTACCTATTACTACCATACTAATGGTTTGGACCAACCCTTTGCACCACCTGCACTACAAAGAGGTAAGCATGGTTAACTATACGTCGTTTCCTGTGTTAAAAATACATCCTGGAATTTGGTACCGCATCTTTACAATATATTTTTATTCGCTTTTAGCTTGTGGTTGCTACCTCATTTTTAATAAGTTTAAAAGCTCAGATCCTATTTACAAAAAACAGAATTACAGCATAATTATCGCAGCAGTTATTCCGTGGATAGGCAACCTGTGCTATCTTTTAGGACTTAGACCTTTAGGATTTATCGACATCACTCCTTTTACGTTTATACTAACAAGTTTTTTAATTTTTCTGGGCATTTACCGTTTTAGGCTGTTCGATATTGTTCCCATTGCCCGCGAAAAAGTATTGGATTTAATGAGCGATGGTTTTTTAGTGGTCGATGAAAAACATCGGGTTATCGACTATAATTCTGCGCTACATCAATTTACTGATTTACCTGCAAGGCAAAAGGTTATAGGCACAGCGATCCAAGACATCTTCCCCCACCAACCAGCGCTGATAAAGAAAATTGAAGCGGCTACCAACTGTAAGATAGAGCTACAAGCTACCGTTAGAGATAAAACCATTTATTTTGAAGTGGAGATATTGATACAGCAAGAGAACAAATTAAACAGTGCTTTTACAATTATTAAGCTTCAAGATTTAACTGTAGCTAAAAAAGATGCTTTAATGGCAAAAGAACAGGCATTAGAACTAGAGAAGGTAAGCCAGTTAAAAGATCGCATTTTCTCTATCATTGCCCACGATTTAAGGGGTCCCATGGTAAATCTTTCGGAAGTATTGAAAATGTTTTCTTACAACCAAATTAGCGACGAGGAGTTTAAAGCACTTTCTCCGGTATTGAGCAAAGACATTGTTTATACTACCGACCTGCTCGAAAACATCTTGCATTGGTCTAGGAGCCAATTAAAAGGCTTTGGCATTAAAAAAGAATTTTTCAATGTGAGAAACATTATCCTGAACGAAATTAATTACCACATATCTTCTGCATCGCTCAAAAAAGTAAAAATATTGCACGATGTTTTTCCTAATGAAATAGCCTACGCAGATTTGTTAATGTTTCAAATTGTTATTAGAAACTTATTAAACAATGCCATTAAATTCTGTAATGAAGGTTGCGAAATTTTAATTACCGCAGCTTATCAATCTAATGGGATGCTTAAAGTCTGCATTAAGGACACTGGTATTGGCATTTCGAAGACTATCTTGGAAAAGCTATTTAAAGAGGAAAATATTTCGTCTAGAGGAACCAAAAACGAAAAAGGCACAGGTTTAGGGCTAATGATCTGTAAAGATTTTATGAGCAGAAATGGTGGCAATATTGAAGTAAGTAGCGAACTGGGCGTAGGCACCACTTTTTGTGTTACAGTTCCTACACACGGTTAACAAAAAAGCTACTTTGTTATAGGTAACAAAGCGAAGAACATTACCACAGTAAATCGTCTTCCCCCTGCACAAACAAAATAGCTCCCCTCTCTTTATCAAGTTTGCATATTATTTACCAACAGCTCCATTAATGGCTTGTTGCTCTTTTAATTCATCAACATTGTTTTTGTTGTCAAATTTTTCTGTTTTGTTGGCAAAATAATCTAAGATACCTACAATGGCCTCTAAGTTATCTGCCACTCTTTGGTGCATATCGGGCAAATCTTGCTCCAATTTTTTATCGCCAAGTTCAATATTATCTACTTCAATTTTTCCTATTTTTTGGATAATAGCCTGTTGCGAATGCTGCAAATCTTCGAGCTCTCTCACTATCTTCTCCATTAATTCGAATTTTTTTAACGTTTCCATAAAACTGCTTTTGTTAATTGATAAACTTATCTTTACAACCATTTCTACAGAGGTTTTGTTTGCTTTCAATAATTTTTATTTAGAAAACATTTGGACTTCTTAAAAACAACTAATAATTTAGTTGAATGAAAAAACTATCGTTCCTTTTGCTTTTTACATTGATAAGTTCTATTTGTTTTGCACAAGATGCCTTAGACAAAGAGAAACTTTTAGAGCTTTACCAAACCCAACGGTATGCAGAGGCGGCCAATTACCTAAGCACCCTTTATCCGGCAGAAACAAATGATATTAAAGTGCTAACACAAATTGCTTATTGTAATATGATGGCCGGTAAACTGGCAGATGCAGAAAAGAATTACCATAAAATTAACGAACTTCAACCACAGCAAATTCCGGTGCTGTTTAGCTTGGCAAATATTAATTCGAGGAGAGGAAATACGAAAACCGCAACCGAATACCTGCAACAGATTATAAAGTTAGATAGCAATAACTTTAATGCTTTTAAACGTTTGGCAGATTATACCGATAGCACCGCCCTAAAACAGCAGTACCTACAACGGGCAAATAAGCTAAACGCTACCGAGGCCGATGTAGCTTTTGACCTAGCTAGGGTTTACCGCAATAGCAAACAAAACCAAGCAGCTTACGATGTACTTAAAATTGCCATTGCGGCCGATACAAGTAACCTTATTTTACAACAAGCCTTGCTACCAGTGGCCAACTTACTTAGCAAATATAACGAAGTGGCAGTAGCAGGCGAAAAGCTCATGAAAAATGGCACTGACGCCAACGTAGTACGCGATGTAGCTAAGGCTTATTTCTTTCTGAAAAATTACAAAAAAGCAATTTCGCTGTACCAAATGCTAGAACAAATGTCGATGCAAAACGAAGGGACACTTTACTATACTTCCTTATGTTACCGCGAATTAAAAAATTACGAAATGGCGGCAGCTTATGCCAAACGAACCATAGAAGAGGGAATTTCGCCCAACACATCGGCCTATTATAATATGTTAGGTGGCATTTACGATGAAAAGCAACAGCTTACCGCTGCAATTACTGCCTACAAAAAAGGGTTAAGCTATGATAGTAATAAAAACATCCAGTATCGTTTAGGGCTGTTGTACGATTTAAAATTAAAGCAAAGTAAAACTGCACTAAGCTACTACAACCAGTTTTTAAAGAATAAGGAGTTAAACGAAGAAGACAAACCCCAAATAGCTTATATAAAAACACGGATGGAAGAGTTTAAGAAAAAGTAGTTTTGTTAGCATCAGCTTGAATTTATTATAACCCAGCCTTACTTCAAATCTTCGAAAATAGGCTTCACGTCGGTCCAAAATTCATCTAGGGCTATAATGCGTGGTTTTAGAAACGTAATGATACTTGGCCACTGCTGTTGATTGTAAACACTTACATTGGGCAATGCACATGCTATTCTTGCTACCTGTTTATCGTAGTTGTTAGTAACTGACGACTGCCATTCCCATTGTTCGGCTAGCGTGCTTTCTAACAGTAGTCTAAATTCTCTAAATTGCTCGAAAAACAATTCTCTAATGCCTGCATCTGGATGCGCTATTTCGATGGCGATGCTGGCATGCTTCTTCTCGGCATCCATACGGAAGAAAATATTTTTAACGCCAGTTTTATAATTTATCCAATTTACGGGCAAACCTTCGGCTCCGACAATGGGTTTCATGTATTGTCCAAAGCTAACCCAAAACTGTTGCCGTAACCTTGCGGCTTCTTCTTTGCTAAACATGGTGAAGTAAAAAGTTAAAATTTTAGAAAGCAGTACCCAAAAAGCGGCTCATAGCAGCACTGTTTTTGTTTAATTAAACCCGATTGTAGTGAATGCCGATTTAAGCATCTGTTTTTATTTTTTAAAAGGTATGCTTGCTTGTTGCACAGGTTTTATCGGCAGCAACGAAAAGCGGGGCAACATTTGCCAAACGCTACCGACGTACTTTTCCATAAATTAATGTTTAGCCATTAAACGTGCTACGTATTTCCCAATAATATCGAACTCTAAATTAACGGTATCGCCAACTTTCACATCCTGCAAATTAGTGTGTTCATGCGTGTAGGGAATAATAAAAACAGAGAACTCATCGTGAGCCGAATTTACCACAGTTAGACTAATACCATTTACGCAGGCCGAGCCTTTTTCTACGGTTACGTTACCTGTTGAGGCATCGTACTTAAACCTATACTCCCAGCTTCCGGCTAGCTCGTTTACTAAAATACAGGTGGCCGTTTGGTCCACGTGCCCTTGCACAATGTGGCCATCTAAACGAGCATTCATTTGCATGCAACGCTCTAAATTTACTTTTGCTCCTAGGGTTAAATACCCTAGGTTGGTTTTCTGCAAAGTTTCGTTAATAGCGGTTACGGTATGGGTATTTTCACCAAGTTTAACTACGGTTAAACAAACGCCATTATGGGCTACACTTTGGTCTATTTTTAGTTCGTTACTAATATTTGATGCGATGGTAAAATGAATATTATCGCCTTCTTTATGTATATTTTGGACAGTGCCTAAAGTTTCTATTATTCCTGTAAACATGTGTTAAGTTAAAAGGCAAAAATAAAAAGTTAAAAATTTTGTTTGCGTACCGTTTTTGAGTTTTAACTTTTGCCCTAGTATTCTCGTCTATTTTGCGTCCAATTGCTTTTTTGTACAGTTGCAGCGGCTGATGGTGGCGCTATTTTTTTTTGATTTTGCAACAACATTACCGCCGCTATTGCCGCTATCATGGCTTCTTGTTCATTTTCACTTTTAAGGCTTTCTGGTGTAAAATATTTACCTACAAAATGGGTATCGAACTTGCCCGAAACAAAGGCCTGATGCTGCATTACAAATTTACCAAAGTTCAAAGTAGTTTGTATGCCCGTAATGTCATATTCTTCTATGGCCCTAATCATTCGGTCTATTGCCTCGGTTCGATCTTTGCCATAGGTAATGAGTTTGGCTATCATCGGGTCGTAATAAATCGGTATTTCCATGCCTTGCTCAAAGCCATCATCTACACGTACGCCGTAACCTTTTGGGGTTTGATAAGTTTGCAGCGTGCCTATATCTGGCAAAAAGTTATTCAACGGATCTTCTGCATAAACTCGTAATTCCATAGCATGACCGTTGATTTTCAAGTCTGCCTGTTTAAAGCTTAAAGTTTCGCCGCGGGCAATTTTGATTTGCTCTTTCACCAAATCTAGGCCGGTAATCATTTCGGTAACCGGGTGTTCTACCTGCAAACGTGTATTCATTTCTAGGAAGAAGAAATCTAGATTTTCGTCTAAAATAAATTCTACTGTACCAGCGCCCACATAGTTTACCGAACGAGCTACATCTACCGCACATTTGCCCATTTTCTCGCGAATTTCTGGGGTAAGTACGGATGACGGTGCTTCTTCTACCACTTTCTGGTGGCGGCGTTGGATAGAACACTCCCGCTCAAAAAGATGTACGATATTTCCGTGCGTATCTCCTAATATTTGTATTTCGATGTGGCGAGGAGAGGTAACATAACGTTCGATAAAAACAGCTCCATCGCCGAAAGCCGAAGTAGCTTCGCTTACCGCCAATTGCATCTGTTCTTCAAAATCTGCCACTTTTTCTACAATGCGCATTCCTTTACCACCACCACCTGCCGCAGCTTTAATTAAAATAGGAAAACCTACTTCTACTGCACGAGTTTTAGCTTCCTCTACGTTGGTAATGGCCTCTTCCGTTCCGGGAACCATAGGGATATTGTATTTCAATGCCGCAGCCTTGGCCGAGAGCTTATTGCCCATAATTTCCATGGCCTGTGGCGTTGGGCCTATTAAAATTAACCCCGCATTTTTTACTTCTTGCGCAAAAGCCGGGTTTTCTGACAAAAAGCCGTACCCGGGGTGGATAGCTTCGGCCCCTGTTAATTTACAAGCTTCGATAATTTTACTACCAACCAAATAAGATTGATTAGATGTTGCAGGGCCAATACAGATGGCTTCATCTGCATAGCGAACGTGTAGGGCGTTCCTATCTGCCTCAGAAAATACGGCTACAGTTTTTATGCCCATTTCTTTTGCAGAACGCATAATTCGAAGTGCTATTTCTCCCCTATTGGCTATCAGTATTTTATTCATCTACTTAGTTAATTAAGCTGAAACGTCACAAGATGATTATTTTTTTTCATTGTTGATTAGAAAAAAAGTAAAAAGATGAAAAGTAATTAGCTTCTAAACAATCGGTTTTAACTAGGCATAGTTTATACCAAAAAAGCTTATACAAGTTTCAAGTTTTCCACATTTCATACAACCTTTTGCTTTTTTAAGTATGTTTGAAACAAACATGAAGAAAGTACTTTTAATCATCTTGTTAATTGGTGGCTTTGCTTTTAACAGCATGGCACAAGATAATGTGTCTTTAACGATGCAATATCAAAAGATGATGGAAAAAGTAATTAACCACCTTCCAGAAGTGGCCAATTCTACATCAACCAAAATCATGAGCTTTGCTGAATCTTTATTGGGTACTAGGTATCGTTATGCTTCTAGTAACCCTAAAGTTGGTTTCGATTGCTCTGGTTTTGTAAGCTACGTTTATAAGCAGTTTGGTTTTAGTGGCGCTCGTTCGTCTGCAGATTTTGCCAACAAAGGCAAAGCAGTAAAACTTGCCGAGGCTAAAGTAGGCGATGTATTAGTATTTACCGGCTCTAACGCTAAGGTAAGAAGACCAGGACATGTGGGGATTATTTACTCTATCGATGAAGATGGCAAAATCAAGTTTATTCACTCTTCTTCTGGCAAAGCCAAGGGCGTAACCATTACTAACTTAGAAGGTTACTACAAAAACCGTTTCTTAAAAGCGGTTACCGTAATGGAGTAATATAGTGGTTAGGTATTACGGGGTTAGTTTCCTGTTGATTTACACTGATTTTCTTCGCAGATTTAAAGTCGATTAGGCTCTACTATAACACGCATTCTGTCTTGCTAACTTTCCAGACTTCTGGCATAATTTTTCGGACTTTACTGACTAAAAGCTTTCCGACTACTTTACAACTTACGGGCTTTACTGACTTTCGAGTTAACTAAAGCATCAACACTTTTAACGCCTCTCTAACCTTGCCATAGGCAATTAGCGCTTTCGCAAACTCGTGAAGTTCTCTTTCTCGATTGGTTTCGTCGCCAATGGTTGCATCTAAAATATCTTTCACATTGGCATTACCTTGTATACTGGCAATTTCTTCTTCAGTTGGCAGTTGTTCTTCATTACCCAGCAAACCCAAATCATTGCCCGTAAGCACTTTAGAGCGACGTACCGAAATTGGCAAAGCATCTACCCCTATTCCCAATGTGGTTAAAGGTTTCGGAACGGTAAACAAACTTTCTGGCGTTACCCTACTGTACCAATTTCCGCCCAAACGAGCTACCAAATCAATTTTATGCTGATCAATTTTTCCATCTGCATCTAAAATTTCTTCGTTAACATGGATAACTTTAATTTCTGCCAAAACTAAATTACCGGCACCGTGCTGGTCGCCCAAAGGGATAATTTTATTTACTACACACTCTAAAGCCACTGGCGCTTCGGCAACCCTTGGAGGCTTTACCAAATGCGATTTCTCCATTGTAAAGCCTGCTTTTTCAAATTCATTAACACCTTTGCCATACTCTGTGCTCGACAAGCTGGTTTGCTGTACCATTGCATAATTTACAATGTTGATGACACACTCGCCAACTTCCCTTACATTCTCTAAAGTATGTTTAGTGGTGTTATCTCGTACCCTACGTGCTGGAGAGAAAATGCAGATCGGCGGATTAGTACTGAACAGGTTAAAAAAGCTAAAAGGGCTGAGATTAACGTTTCCCTCGGCATCTATAGTAGAAGCTAGGCATATTGGACGCGGTGCAATGGCGTATTGCAAATAGTTTTGCAATTGCATTGGAGAAAGGTCTTCGCATTTTAGTGTTAGCATGGTTTTGGGTTGAAAGGTTGAAAAATTGAAAGGTTGAAAGGTTGGAAAGTTATTTGTTCTTGGCATTTAGTTTCTTTTGTGCTTCAAAGTTCTTCAAATAACTGATGAAGCTTTTAGCTTTTGCAGAAAAATCAATACTCTTTGAATACAAAATATCAAAATCCGCTTGATTTAATTTACCACATTCTTTCAGAATAATAAGCTTATTCCTTAACTCTCCAGATGAGCCTTTCGCATACACTAAAAATCTTACAAAATCTGGATTATTGTTATACTCAAAGCCTTCGGCTACATTGTCAGACAATGACATCGCAGCTCTTCTAATTTGGTCTTTTAACCCAAAATCAGATTTTATAGGCTCTAAATCGGAAATGCGATAAATTTCAACTGCTATTTCTTTAGCAAGTTGCCAAACTTCTAAGTCCTCAAACCTTTCTATCTTCGCCATTACAATTACAAGTTATGCCAGACAACTTTCCAACATTTCAACCTTCCAACACTAGCTTTTCTTAAGTGCTAGAATAGAAAAATCTGTATCTACTTTGGTGATATTGTTGTTCAATGCGCCTAAGCCGGTAATTTCCATTTCTACATGATCTCCGGGCTGTAACCATTGCACCTTATAGTTAGGATCGTTTAGCAAGCCTGTGCCGTTTAGCTCTAAGAAACAGCCCGTACCCACAGTTCCCGAACCTATCACATCGCCTGGCAATATATCTACGCCGTAAGCGCAACGTTCAATAATTTCGGCAAAGGTCCAATCCATATCGGCCATGTTACCGCTAGAAACCTCTATACCATTTACCTTGCAGGTCATTTTTAGGTTATAATTATTACCTACATGGTTGTCTTTTGCGGCTACCTTATATTGCTCTAACTCATCTGGCGTTACCAACCAAGGTCCAATTACGGTAGAAAAGTCTTTTCCTTTTGCAGGGCCAAGGTTTAATAACATTTCTTCCATTTGCAAAGTGCGGGCACTCATATCGTTCATAATGGTGTAACCGGCAATATATTCATCAGCTTGTGCGGCTTTAATGTTACGGCCTTTTTTACCAATTACCACAGCTATTTCCAATTCGAAATCTAATTTTTGAAAATGATCTGGCATACATTCAATTTCGCCCGGACCTTGAATAGCGTTATGGTTGGTAAAATAGAAAATTGGATATTGATCAAACTCGGCAATCATATCTACCTTGCGATTTCTACGAGCCGCAGCAACGTGCTGCCTAAAAGCATAGCCATCTCTACACGAAGTTGGATGCGGAACTGGTGCCAAAAGCTCATAAAAAACTTCTTCTTTGGGAGAAAGTTTTTTATCTAAAATATCCTGATTAACTTTTTTTGCTCTTTCCATTAAAGGCTCGCCACCTTCCAAGAAAGCGTTCATGTTATCAGGTATTAATTTATCACAAGAATTAAGGTTGTAGATATGACCATTAGCGTAAACCCCTAAATGCTCCTTATCTTCTGTTTTATAGGATACAAGCTTCATTTTTATAAATATTTTTAGTTAGCGATGTCAATATCCACCTCTCAATGGAGCAATAGCTATTGGAGATGGCTTATAGTTGGATGCGGTCAAAGCTATAAAAGTTTTGTCACAAAGCAGTTCACAATTAACAATTTCATTGCGGCTTTTTATGGTTTAACAAAACAACACAGCCCACAATTGTTTTAATTGTGGGCTGTGTTTTAAATATTAAGCTTCTTTCTTTTTCTTCTTGCTACTCCCCTTGGAGACAACTATTATCTCTTCTTTTTCTTTGTCGTAATTTATTTCGAGTGTATCGCCTTCGTGCACTTCTCCTTTCAAAATTTCCTCGGCTATTGGATCTTCCAAATATTTTTGAATGGCACGTTTTAACGGACGAGCACCAAAAGCGCTATCAAAACCTTTCTCGGCAATGAAATCTTTGGCCTCATCGGTCAATTTAATTTGATAGCCTAACGAAAGTACTCTTCCTAATAAACCTCTCAATTCGATATCGATAATTTTGAAGATTTCTTCCTTACCAAGAGAATTGAACACCACTACATCATCAATTCTGTTTAAAAACTCTGGCGCAAAAGCACGTTTTAAAGCATTTTCTATTACACCACGACTGTGCGCTTCGGTTTGACTTGTTTTAGCTGTTGTAGAGAAACCTACCCCTGCACCAAAATCTTTCAATTGGCGTGCACCAATGTTTGATGTCATGATGATGATGGTATTTCTAAAATCAACTTTTCTACCTAAACTATCGGTTAACTGACCTTCATCTAATACCTGCAACAAGATATTAAATACATCGGGGTGTGCTTTTTCAATCTCATCTAACAACACTACCGAGTATGGTTTACGACGAACTTTCTCCGTTAACTGGCCACCTTCTTCATAACCCACATAGCCCGGAGGCGCTCCTACCAAACGAGAAACCGCAAATTTCTCCATGTATTCGCTCATGTCAATTTGGATCAATGAATCTTCCGCATCGAACATGAAACGAGCTAACTCTTTAGCCAACTCTGTTTTACCAACACCTGTTGGGCCTAAGAAAATGAACGAACCAATTGGTTTCTTAGGATCTTTTAACCCGGCTCTGGTACGTTGTATCGCTTTGGTCAATTTCTTAATGGCATCATCCTGACCAATAATTTTGTCGGCAATGGTATCGTACATATTCAATAGTTTAGCACTATCGGTTTGTCCAACACGTTGCAACGGAATACCAGTCATCATTGATACTACTTCGGCTACGTTATCTTCAGAAACTTCATAACGCTTAGTTTTTGTCTCTGCTTCCCACTCTGCCTTAGCTTTATCTAAATCTTCCAATAAGTTCTTCTCCGTATCGCGTAATTTAGCTGCCTCTTCGTACTTTTGGCTTTTTACTACACGGTTTTTCTCTAACTTAATATCCTCGATTTTACTCTCGATAGCGATGATATTATCAGGAACGTGGATATTGGTTAGGTGAACTCTAGAACCTGCTTCATCTAAGGCATCAATAGCCTTGTCTGGCAGAAACCTATCGGTAATATATCTCGATGTTAAAGCTACGCAGGCATTAATTGCCTCTTCGGTATAAGTAACGCCATGATGTTCTTCGTACTTCTCTTTAATACGATTTAAAATTTCGATGGTTTCATCAGGTGTAGCAGGCTCAATCATCACTTTTTGGAAACGACGATCTAAAGCACCGTCTTTCTCAATGTACTGACGGTATTCGTCTAATGTGGTAGCACCAATACATTGTATTTCGCCTCTGGCCAAAGCTGGTTTAAACATGTTGGAGGCATCTAATGAGCCCGAAGCACCGCCTGCACCTACAATGGTATGAATCTCATCAATGAACAAAATCACATCGGTAGATTTTTCTAGCTCGTTCATTACTGCTTTCATGCGCTCTTCAAACTGTCCACGATATTTAGTTCCAGCTACTAACGAAGCCAAATCTAGTGTAACTACACGTTTGCCAAACAACACCCTCGATACCTTGCGCTGTACAATACGTAAAGCCAAACCTTCGGCAATGGCACTTTTACCTACACCAGGCTCGCCAATTAATATGGGATTGTTTTTCTTTCTACGCGATAAAATTTGCGACACACGCTCAATCTCTTTCTCGCGACCAACAATGGGATCTAACCTACCTTCTTCTGCAGCACGTGTTAAATCTCTACCAAAATTATCTAAAACAGGTGTTTTCGATTTAATATCCGAAACTTTTTTCGGAGCGGTAAAGCTTTCTTCCTCTTGGTAATCGTCATCGCCACCAGCTGTACCACCACCTTGTACCTCGTCTCTAAAACCGTTTTTATTAACCTCTACCTCTTGTTTAAAAATTTCGTAGTTAATACCGTACTGCAATAAAATTTGCGATGCAATGTTATCATCATCTCTTAAAATAGACAACAATAAGTGCTCAGTTCCAATTAAATCGCTTTTAAAAATCTTTGCCTCTAAATAGGTAATCTTCAAAACCTTTTCGGCTTGTTTGGTTAATGGGATATTACCTAAATTAACCGTAACACTCGAAGTACCCCTTACGGCCTCTTCAATAGAGCGGCGAAGTTTCAAGGTATCAACACTTAAAGATTTCAAAATCTTAATCGCCATACCATCTCCTTCGCGTATAAGGCCCAACAACAAGTGCTCAGCTCCTATATAATCGTGTCCTAACCTCAGGGCTTCCTCCCTGCTGAAAGAAATCACATCTTTAACCTGTGGTGAAAATTTAGCTTCCATAATTTGTATGTTATCGGGGACGACACTAAACTATAAATTTGTTTTATAAATACGGTGTTCCGATTTTTATATTTTATCAACAATTACGCCATATTGGTGAATTAAAGTGCATTTGCATTTCATTACACAACAGCCTAGCACTATAAATATGTTTTAAATGATGCTTTTGTTACCCTATTTGAATAAGATTTTTACAATCATATATACAGAAACAGCTCGATTGTCGGTTTTGTGTAAGCTTTTGAACCATGTAATTTACTGACAAAAGTTACAAATTCTAGTTGACAAGTAGAATTTTTGGCAGTTGATTTTTGATTTGAAAAGCAAAACCAGCGCTTCTATTTGAGGATAGTCCCGCTTTACGTTGCAATCTTTTTGAATTCTGACGGCGTCATTTCAAACGCATGTGAGAAATCTCCTGGCTAAGTGCTACTATCTAACAGATTTCTCTTCGTACCGCATCGAAATGACGCAACAAAAAGTATATCCATTTCAATCGGGTTTGGATAACAAAAGCCTGCGCAAACAACTTTGTCAACCTTACTATTCTACTGTCTATCACGATTGACAAAGTTTAAGGCGTTTAGGTTTAAGGCGTTTAAATTAACCGCAAAGTTTTGGAAGTTCTCGCAAAGCTGCCCAAAGAAAAAATATATCAATAAATTAATCTTCAAAAACATCATCCAATTTTAATACAAAACCTGGCAACACAGAAGAATTAACTTCTTCACTTAACGTAAATAATTTTGATGGTTGATATTTGCCTTCATCATCTAAGGTATAGATTAAAATGTATTGGTCGCTTTGGCTAACCACCCAATACTCTTTTACACCAAACTCTTCGTACACTTTATATTTGTGTAGCAGTTCCTTCTTATTATTTCCCGGTGATAGAATTTCGACCACCAAATCTGGCGCACCCAGACAACCTCTATCATCTAGTTTACTTTTATCGCAAATTACACAGATGTCTGGTTGTAAAACGGTGTAGATGTCTTTATCCTCTTTACTTTTCGAAGGAAAACGCACATCAAATGGAGCTACATATAAATCACAAGGTTTTCCATCTAAAAAATTAGCAATTGGCCTAAATAGGTTAGTCAAAACTTTTTGATGTACTCTCGATGGCGCTGGGCTCATCTTATAGATTTTCCCTTTAATCAGTTCTAATCTTTCATCAAAAAGCCAGTTGAGATAATTTGCATAGCTGTAAGTTAAACTCTCGTCAAGTTCGTTAAATGCGTAAACTTTCTCATTAGGAGGTGGATATGTTTTCGTTGTAGACATATACAAATATAAGAAAATCAGCGCAATAGCTAAAACTTCATCTTTTGAACACGAACCGCATTTAAAATGGCTAAGAATGCTACGCCTACGTCCGCAAAAACAGCTTCCCACATGGTAGCCAAACCACCAGCACCTAAAATGAGTACGATAGCTTTTACACCAAAAGCCAAGCCTATATTTTGGTAAACTATTTTCTTAGTGGCACGACCAATTTTAATGGCTGTGGCAATTTTGCTAGGCATATCGTTCTGTATTACTACATCGGCAGTTTCTATGGCAACATCACTACCTAAAGCGCCCATGGCCATACCTATATCGCTTAATGCCAAAACAGGAGCATCATTAATTCCATCGCCAACAAAAGCAACTACCCTATTTGGTTCTGCTTTTATTGCTTCCAACTTAGTTACTTTATCTTCGGGCAGTAAATCGCCATGCGCTTGATCAATTCCTAAATCAGTTGCTACTTTTTGCGTAATAGAAGTTTTATCGCCACTTAGCATTACAATTTTGTTTACCCCCATAGCATGTAAAGCGGTAATTGCCTGTTTTGCATCAGGCTTGGCCTCATCGGCAATGGTTACAAAACCAGCATATTTGCCACCAACAGCTAGCAAAACCGTAGTTTCTACCTTTTCATCTACTTCGTTAGGATAAGCAATTTTAAACTGTTTAAGCAATTTACCATTTCCAGCTAAAACTTCATTTCCATTAATTTCTGCCTTTAATCCATGACCTGCAACTTCTTTTACATTTTTAACCGGCAGTAGCTTAATGTCATTAGCATATGCTACAATTGCTTTGGCTATCGGGTGTGTAGATTGGCTTTCGATACTAGCCAAATAGCTAACCAACTCCTTTTCGGCAATTTCACTTTGTATTTCCTTAACCTTAAAAACTCCTTGCGTTAACGTTCCGGTCTTATCTAAAACTACGGTATTTACTTTTGTAATTAAATCCAAATAATTAGAACCTTTAAACAAAATACCATTCGCAGAGGCAGCTCCAATGCCACCAAAATATCCTAATGGGATAGAAATTACCAAAGCGCAAGGGCAAGAAATGACCAAGAAAATTAAAGCCCTATACAGCCAAACATTAAAATCGTAATTGGCTACAAAAAAGTAAGGCAATAAAATTAATGCAACGGCTAAAAAGAAAACAACGGGCGTATAAATTTTTGCGAACCTACGTATGAGCAATTCGGTTTTTGCTTTTTTGGCACTGGCATTTTGCACTAATTCTAAAATTTTAGAAAGTGCACTATCTTCGAACTTTTTTGTAACTTTTAAAGTGCTTACCCCATCTAAATTGAGCATTCCGGCAAGCACCTCTTCATTTTTCCTAATGGTTTTTGGTTTACTTTCTCCTGTTAAAGCAGCAGTGTTGAAACTTGCGCTATCATTTTCCAATTCGCCATCTAAAGGAGCTTTTTCTCCCGCTTTTAACTGAATAACCTCTCCAACAATAACCTCTTTAGAATTTACAGTAATATATTTACCCTCTCTAAATACGGTTGCTGTATTTGGCCTAACATCCAATAGTGCTTTAATGTTATTTTTTGCCTTGCTTACCGCAGCCCCCTGAAACAGCTCTCCAATACTGTAAAATAACATTACAGCTACCGCTTCTGGATATTCGCCCAAGGCAAAGGCTCCGATTGTTGCAAGCGCCATTAACAGAAACTCTGTGAAAATATCGCCTTTGGCAATGGTAGCATAAGCTTCTTTAATTACGGGCCAAGCTACGGGAATGTAAGCCAAAAGATACCAGCCCAATCTTAAATATCCCTCGAAGAAAGGAATTGATAATTGGTCGAATGCGATTGCAACAAGCAGCAGCACCAAGCTTGCTATTGCAGGTACATAGCTTTTAAAAGACCAAGCATCACCATGGTCGTGGTCATGCTCATGTCCGTCGGTATGTTTATCGTGTTGATGCTGATGTCCGCAGCAACTATCTGTTTCCTGTTGGTGTGGTGCCATATACTTGTTTAGAATTATTCAAAACTAAGGTTTTTATGTTCGATAACGTTTTAATAATGTCACATTATTTTTTCACCACACAATAAAAAGTGTTAAAAAATGTTAAATAGGATATAAAAACAAATCAGCATGAAAGCTTTCAGATTGTCTTCTTTCACCAATGAGTTTCTTCGCAGAATTGGACTAACCAAAATTTACGATTGGTTTAACAAGTAATATTTCTATTAAGAATAAAATAGATTTCACTTTTTATTTAACTTCATCTTTCTAATTTATTAAAGATGAATATCAATCAATTTAAAACCTTTTTTGCTGCACTTGGCGTTGTTTCGGTAAGTGTTGCAAATGCCCAACAAGCACCAAAAAAATTTATCGACCCTGCAAATATGGATCTTTCTGTAAAGCCGGGCGATGATTTTTATGCTTATGCAAGTGGTGTATGGGTAAAAAACAATCCGGTTCCGGCTAAAGAAACCCGCTGGGGTTCATTTAACGAACTTCGTGATTTTAACGTAAATGCAGTTAAAAACTTGGTAGAAACCGCCGCCGCTAACAAAGCTGCACCTGCGGGTTCGGTAACTAAGCGTGTGGGCGATTTCTATGCTGCTGCAATGGACAGTGTAGCTATCGAAAAACTAGGTTATACGCCAATTAAAGCAGACTTAGAAAAAATAAAACAATTGAATAGCCTACAATCTGTGTTAGACCATATTGCTTACATGCGTGTGAATGGTTTGGGCAGCGCAATGTATGGTTTTGGGGTTGGCCAAGACAGAAAAAATGTAAACAAGTACATGGTAAACATTTCTCAAGGCGGAACCACCCTTGGCGATAGAGATTACTACTTAAAAGACGATAGCCGCAGTGTAAAAATTAGGGAAGCGTACGATACTTATATGACTACACTTTTCAAATTAGTGGGCTATACAGATGCTCTGGCGCAACAAAAAGCTAAAACTGTTTTCACTATTGAGAAAGCTTTGGCAGAGGCACAAATGAGCCGTTTAGAAATGCGTGACCCCTACAAAACCTACAACAAATTAACCCTTGCAGATTTCAATAAAATTACGCCAAACATTAACTGGACAAGCACTTTAACACAATTAAAAGTTAACGGTCAGGATACAGTTTTAGTAAACTCTCCTGCTTTCTTTAAAGCTTTAAATGGCTTACTAACTTCAACCGATGTTGCCGATTGGAAAACTTATTTAGAATGGAATATCTTAAGAGGTGCTGCCGGAAATTTAAGTTCTCCATTTGTAAAAGCAAACTTTGCCTTTACACAAGCACAAACCGGACAAAAAGTTCAAACGCCACGTTGGCAACGCATGTCGTCGTTAACCGATGGGGTATTGGGCGATTTATTGGGACAACTATATGTAGCGAAGCATTTTAAACCTGCGGCTAAAGCTCGTATGGACGAATTAATTGCCAACTTACGCAAAGCTTTCGAAATTCGCATTAAAGGTTTAGAGTGGATGAGCGATGAAACCAAGCAAAAAGCTTTGGCAAAATTGCATGCGTTTAGACCAAAAGTGGGCTACACTACCAAATGGAAAAACTACGATGGCCTGGTGATTAACAGAACTACTTATTTCCAAAATTTACGTAATGCAAGCAAATGGGCGTATAACGAAAACATTAACCAATTAGGCAAGCCTGTTGACAGAGAACGTTTCGGAATGACGCCTCCAACGGTAAATGCTTACTACAGCCCTACCTTAAACGAAATCGTTTTCCCAGCTGGCATATTACAGTTCCCATTCTTCCACCCCGATGCCGATGATGCCATTAACTACGGTGGTATTGGTGCGGTAATTGGTCACGAAATGAGCCACGGTTTTGACGACACGGGCAGTCAGTATGATAAAGATGGTAACTTAAAAAATTGGTGGACTAACGAAGACAGGGCGAAATTTAATGCTAAAACAAAACTATTAGGCGAGCAATTTGATAAATACACCGTTTTAGATACCTTACACGTAAACGGTAAATTTACAATGGGAGAAAACATTGGCGACTTAGGAGGATTAAACGCGGCTTACACTGCTTTTAAAATGACCAAACAAGGTAAAAGCAACGAAAAAATTGATGGCTTTACACCAGACCAACGTTTCTTCTTGGCTTGGGCACAAGTTTGGAGAGGCAATGTTTTACCAGAAACCGCAGCCCAATTAATTAAAACCGACACCCACTCTCCTGGCCCGTACAGAACCATTGGAGCTCCGGTAAATATGGATGCTTGGTACAATGCATTTGATGTAAAACCCGGCGACAAGCTATACAAAAAACCAGAAGACAGGATTAAACTTTGGTAGGTTAATGTGATGATTTGACAATTAGCTAATTCGATGATTTTTGAATTAGCTAATTGTCTTTTCATTTTAACGGTATTGGCTAATCATCAAATCTGCTAATTATCACATTAGACATATTTCGCCTGTATCTTCTTTGGCAACTTACCCAGCACCAATTCCCGAGAACGGCTTATATGCTGTTTTAGTTCTGTTAGGTTAAACACCTCTAAATTATCTACAAAAACCCATTGCTTTTTCGCAAAATGCGGAGCCTGCTTAACACCGTCTTTGGCAGCCAGTTCGTCAAATTCTTCTGACGTACACTTCATACAAAAGCCATGTGTATCTAAATCTACCAGCACAAATATCTTCTCCTCAATCATAAAACAAAGGTGGTCCCATTTCATGCCCTCGGTGGTTCCCGGCAGGCTTAAACAATATTCTCTAAAACTTTCGATATCCATACGTTAAAGATAAGCAGCAGGCTCAAAATTCCAAGAACCAAAATTTATACTAAACAATTTTAGAAAAGCAAGTTTCTGTTACTATTACTGTTACTCCCGCCATCCGCTTTACGTTGTGCTCGCTCCTGTCGGGTTTAAAATGCAGGTAATATGCACAGGTTCACGTTTATTAAACCCAATTGAAGCGGCATCCTTTGAACGCAGTGAAAAGATACAGCGTAAAATGGGACTACATTACCCAAAAGAAACCAACTTACATTTTCCAATTAACAATACAACATTTTTTTACTTTTGCTACATGAATATCCTTACACCAACCGCCGATGGCTCTAATACACTTTTTAACGATGAAATTGGCGAACATTACCATTCTGCCCACGGTGCGTTGCAAGAAAGCAGACACGTTTTTATTGAGGCCGGGCTAAAACACGGCTTGGAGAAATTTGGAAAGACTGAAATTGATATTCTAGAAGTGGGCTTTGGTACGGGATTAAACTTTTTGTTGAGCTGCGCACAAACTGAAGAAGTTAATAAAAAACTGAACTACCATGCTGTTGAAGCTTTTCCGCTACCTCTTGCAAGCCTTACTGCTACAGGCTATCATCAATATGTATCGCCAAACATTTGGAACAGCTTTATTGAAAAATACGACACCGCTTTTGACAACTCGGCTGAGATATTGCCCAACTGTAAATTAGCAATTAGCCATACCACGTTACAAAATTTTTCTACACAAAAACGCTTTGATATACTTTATTACGATGCTTTTTCTGTAAGGCACCAACCCGAACTCTGGACCAACGAAATAATTGCACAGGCCTGTAGTTTCTTAAAAAATGGGGGTATTTTTGTAACGTATGCCATTACGGGCAATCTAAAAAGAGCCTTAAAAAGCTGTGGTTTCCAAATTGAAAAACTTCCTGGCGCACCAGGAAAAAGAGAAATGTTACGAGGTTTAAAAACCATTTAAGGCAAACAACTGTATAAATGTGTAGATTTTTTGCTAACTTATTCCTGTTATAAAACACCATATGCAAATACAACTACCTTTCATTGTTCGGCTTACATTTGCCCTTTTATCTATTTTAATGTTGGGCTATTTAGCCATTGTTGGCAAAAGCATACTTTCTCCTCTGCTATTCTCGTTATTACTAGCTCTTTTAATGCTGCCCTTAGCCAATTTTTTAGAAACCAAACTAAACTTAAAAAGAAGCTTTGCTACCCTGCTAACCGTACTTATTATGCTGGCCGTATTGTATGGCATTGGACATTTTTTTGCTATCCAATTAAGCGAGTTATGGAGCGACTGGCCTTTATTAGAAAAACAGGTTACCAACTCATTTCACGAGCTACAGCATTGGATTTCGAAGACTTTTAACATTAACATTAGCAAACAAGAAACCTACTTGGCAGATAGCGCCGAAAAAGCTTTAGCAACCAGCGCTACCGTAATTGGATCTACGCTAATTACCCTTTCGTCAAGTTTATTGTTCGTTGCTTTTACATTATTATTCACCTTCTTTTTGCTCAATTATAGAAGGTTGCTTTATAAATTTATTAGTACTGTTTTTATTGAAGAACATCGAATAAAAGTTACGCAAACCATCAACGAAATACAGTACATCATAAAAAAATACATCACCGGCTTATTTATACAAATGATTATTGTGAGCGTACTAATGGTACTCACCTTGTCTATTTTAGGTGTAAAATATGCTATACTTTTAGGTCTGGTTGCGGGTATTTTTAACATCATACCCTACTTAGGAATTTCGATAGCCCTAATTATTAGCATATTAATTACGTTTGCAACAGCGGGAGCCACTAAAGCACTTTTTGTACTATTTGCTTATGTTGGGGTGCACGCCATAGACGGCAACATTTTAATGCCTTTAATTATTGGCTCAAAAGTTAAAATAAATGCCTTAATTGCCTTTATTGGCATTGTTGTGGGCGAAATGCTTTGGGGCATTTCGGGTATGTTCTTGTGTATGCCTTATTTGGCAATGCTCAAAATTATATTCCAAAAAGTTGATGGTTTAGATTCGTGGGCAATTTTATTGGGCGAAGAGGAAAAACCTGTTCGTAAAAGGAAAAGTGCATCATTCTTTAAAAAGAAAAAAGTTATTAAATCTGATGAGTGATTCAAACAACAACTGGTCTAAATCTCCTCATATTCTTAATACATCTGCAAATTTACTAGGCTTTTGCTTTGTGGTACTTACTTCGAGCAAAATCACTAAAATGGATGAAGCCTCTTACATTGACGAAGGCACTACACTAGCCATCATTATTTTCATGAGCAGTTGCCTATTTTCTTTTCTCGCGATAAGAAGCCATGCCCACAGCCGTTCTTTAAAATTAGAAAAACTAGCAGATGTTTTATTTCTTTGCGGATTAATCATTTTATTTCTAATTACAATTCTAATTGCTTTTAACATTATATAATTATGCCCGCTAATATTATCCCCGTAAGTTCTCCAACTCCCGAAGGTGCTTTTTTGCGTTTATTAAATGTACTAGACACCCTGCGTACACAGTGCCCGTGGGATAAAAAACAAACCATGGAAACCTTAAGGCATTTAACTATTGAAGAAACCTACGAACTTTCTGACGCTATTTTAGATGGCGATATGCAGGAAATTAAAAAGGAACTTGGCGACGTGATGATGCACTTGGTTTTTTACGCCAGAATTGGCAGCGAACAAAACCAGTTTAACATTACCGATGTACTGAATGGGGTTTGCGACAAACTAATTAACAGGCACCCGCATATTTATGGCGATGTAAAAGCCGATACCGAAGAACAGGTAAAACAAAACTGGGAAAAATTAAAACTGAAAGAAGGCAACAAGTCTGTTTTGGCGGGCGTACCTACTTCTTTACCCGCTTTAGTAAAAGCAGGTAGAATACAAGAAAAAGCCAGGGGCGTAGGTTTTGATTGGGAAGAAAAACAACAAGTTTGGGAAAAGGTAGAAGAAGAACTCCAAGAATTTAAAAACGAATTTAACATTGATGAGGGTAAAGCAATTGATATTGAAAAAGCAGAAGGCGAATTTGGAGACTTATTATTCTCTTTAGTCAACTATGCCCGTTTTATCAATATCAACCCTGAAAATGCGCTAGAAAAAACCAACAAAAAGTTTATCAAACGTTTCCAATACCTCGAACAAAAAGCAAAACAAAGCGGCAAAGCATTGCAAGACATGACACTAGCCGAAATGGATATTTATTGGAACGAAGCGAAAAAACTGTAAGCAATTAACAAAATACAGCAGAAAAATCTTTGTGCTCTTAGTCTCTTTTCGATTAACATGAAAGCTCCGAGAACCCTTATATATTAATCTAACTTTTTCACTTTACCAGAACCAAAAACCCTTTGATTAACATCGGCATTGCCCGTATAATAAATAGTACCCGAACCGCTAATTAAAACGTTAATTTCTCCTTCTGTGTGTATATACGCGCTACCAGAGCCACTAATTTTTGCCGAAAGCGAACCTACTTTTAAAGCTCCTTTTTTTGACAACACCCCAGAACCACTAATAGTTACATTGGCTTCGTCTGTTTCTCCAGAAATATTTAGTTTTCCAGAACCACTCACTACGCCCGTATATTCGCCTACAGCCATATGAGCATTAATGGCGCCCGAACCGCTTAATGTTGTAACTAATGAATTTTGATTGATGGTACCTTTCACCGTAATTGAACCGTCGCCACTCATGGTTAAACTTTTAATGGCTTTAGCATTTACATGGGCAATAATCTTCTTGTTTTTATACTTGTGCGCCCAGCTAGTCCAGCTCATTTTTGGGCGAATGATTAATGCACCACCTTTTACCTCGGTAACCAATGTAGAGATAGCCTCCTCATCGCCTTCAAATTTAACACCCTCGGTAGCGCCCAATGTAACTATTACTTGCAAAGGCCCTCCAGCGGCAACAGCGTTGAAATTTTTAATTTCAGTATTCTTAACCTTAGCTTTTACTTTAGTTTTTGCAATACCAATGTTAACTGGCAACTCTGATTGAACAGGCTGTGTACTAACGACTGCTATGGCTAACATTAAGCCAATAGAAATATATTTTTTATTCATTGCATGTAATTTATATATCTAAAAGACGTAAGTAGTTTTAGAAACGTTGCATCATTTAAAAACTTATTTAACCTATTCTGCTTTTTTAACATTTACATAAAAGTTTCTGTCTATTTTAAAGTTTTCCGAATTTACAGAGCCATCTATTTTTATCGATTTCCAATCGTTTGTAGGTTTAATTAATGAATATTCACCAGCTTTTAAACTCACTTTCACAGGCATATCGAAACCTTTAACATCGGTTAACCACCTGTACTTTAGCGTGCTATTTTCTATCTTATACTCTAACGTAGGTATTTTAGCATGACGTAAATATTGATCAAAAACCTTATTAAGCTTTAAACCGCTTTGTTTAGCAATATAATTTTCTACTTGGGCAGAGGTTACCGTTTGGTGGTAAAATGTTTTGTTCAATCCTCTTAAAATTCCCCTGAATTTTTCATCGTTATTAATTAACTGGCGTATGGTATGAATAATATTTGCTCCTTTATTGTACATGTCACCATCGCCCTCGGTATTGGTGTTGTACACACCAATAAGCGTATTTTTATTGCCAATATTTCTTCGTTGACCAATCACATAATTTTCGCTGGCGGTTTTGCCTTGCGTACTTTCGGTAAATAAAGCTTCTGAGTATGTGGTAAAACCTTCGTGTACCCACATATCGGCAACATCTTTGGTGGTAATGTTGTTCCCAAACCACTCGTGCCCTGTTTCGTGAATGGTAATAAAATCCCATTTTAAACCATGCCCAGTACCAGATTGATCCCTACCTAAATAACCTTTCATAAACCTATTACCGTAGGCTACCGCACTTTGATGCTCCATACCCAAATGCGGTGCCTGTACTAATTTATAACCATCTTTATACCAAGGGTACGGGCCAAACCAGTACTCAAACGATTTCAACATAGGTTTTACGTCGGCATCCCAATGTGGACGAGCTTTTGCACTATCTTCTTTCAGCGAATAAAAATCTAATGTTAGCTTACCTTTTTCGCCATCATAAGTATCGGTCCAATGCGCATATTTGCCAATATAAAAAGCTACATTGTAGTTATTTATCGGATTATCGACAAACCAATTGTGTTTAGTGTAGCCATTTTTTAAATCGGTTTTACCTCTAAAACGGCCATTGGCAATACAATCTAAGTCGCTTGGGGCGCTAACGCTAATGAGCATACTGTCCACCTCGTCGCTTTGATGGTCTTTAGTTGGCCACCACACACTAGCACCTAAACCTTGGCAGGCTACGGATACAAATGGATTGCCAGATTTGTCTTTTTTAAAGATTAACCCACCATCCCAAGGGGCATTTTTTGCAATGGTAGGGTTGCCACTGTAAAAAACCGTAAAACTATCTTTGCTACCTTTCTTTATTTTGGGGAATTTCACAAAAACGGCTGCAAACTCTCTCGTAAATGGCAATTCCTTACTTTTGTAAACTACTTTTTCTACTTTCAAGTTTTCAAATAAATCGAACTGTAGATTTTCAAAATCTTTGGTTGCGGTAAATACAAATTCATTACTACCACTTACCGACTTATTGTCGATGTCTATTTTCACATCCAGATGATAGTAATTGATATCATAACAGGTTCTGAAATCTGTTAGTGCCCCTCTTAGCGATTTTGCCCTATCGGTTTTTTCATTGCTGCCTAACATATTTTGGGCAAACGTTGCTAGCGAAAAACTAGCAAAAAGTAAAGAAAGGAATATCTTTTTCATTTTTATATCGACTACAATTTTATAAAGGTTGTTTTAGGATGGGTTAGCACCTCGTTATGCTAAACTTACTTTAATATGGGTAAAGATAAAAAAGAAGGATTTACATTATCGTAATAAATTCGATGGATAGCCTTTTGAAAATCGCTAGGTTGTGCCTCGTAAATATTCATAAATTTTTGAGGATTTCTATCGGCTAAAGGAAACCATGAATGTTGTACTTGTATCATTATACGATGGCCCTTTTTAAAAGTATGTCCAACATCTGGCAACGCATATTTCACCGCAGTAGCTTCGTTTGGCACAAAAGCTTCAGGCTTTTCAAAACTGTTCCTGTATTTGCCCCTTAAAATTTCGCCACGAACCAACATTTGGTAACCAGCCATCATTTTGTTCCTATCAATCGGAGAAATTTCTTTGGTATCTTCTGGATAAACATCTATCAATTTCACTACATAATCTGCATCGGTACCCGAAGTGCTCACGAACAAATTGGCCAATACAGGGCCCGTAATCGTAATATCTTCTGTTAAAACATCAGTTTGATAAGTTTTTACATCTGGTCGTCTAGCAGCAAAGCGCTGGTCGTCTATCATGTATTCTCTGGTACGGTTAGCTTGCACACCATCTTGGTAAGGAACCGGCGCATTTGGATCGCTCACATATTCATCAAAGCTATTGTTGGCAGCTGGTTTTATGAACGACAGTTTCCCGTTAGGATAGAAATACAAAGATTTTAATTCTACATTTTGCGGTGGCCAAGTATTGAACTTTTTCCATTGATTGCTACCGGTTAGGAAAATATTGGCTTCAGCAGCATCAAATTTACCTTCGCCTTTTAGGTAATATTTAAAGAAAGGCAGTTCTAAGTTATCTTGGTAATAAGTGCTGGTTGCAGTACCGAAGTTAATATCGCCAAAGCTATCGCCTTTGCCACGTACCCAACCGCCATGAAACCACGGGCCAGCTACTAAAATATTGTTTGCTTTCGGGTTTTGCTTTTCGATAGCTTTATAAGTCTCGAAAGCGCCATAGGCATCTTCTGCATCAAAAAAACCACCCACTACCATTACAGCAGGCTTCACATCTTTTAAATGTTTTACAATTTGACGGGCTTGCCAAAAGGTATCTAGGTTAGGATGCTTAAATAGGTTGTTCCAAAACTTGATGCTATCGCCAAAATATTTCTCTTTAAGATTTTTTACCGAACCAGCTTCTAAATAGAAACGGTAGTTATCCTTAACTGGAAATTCAAAAGGTCTGGGACCTTGGTCTGGCGTAATTGGTTTGGGACGCGGTACGCCGAACGAGCTCATAAACTTAAAAGCATCCATTAAAAATAGCGCACCACCATGATGGAAATCGTCGCCAATAAACCAGTCGGCAATTGGTGCTTGCGGCGAAACCGCCTTTAGGGCCGAATGCGACTTAATTAAGCTCGTAGTAGAATAAAACCCAGGGTAAGAAATACCGTACAAGCCTGCTTTACCATTATTATTTTTGATGTTTTTCACTAACCAGTCGATGGTATCGTAAGTATCTGTACTCTCGTCGATGTCTTTTTTGCCTTTGCCTAAGTTAGTAGGTCTAATGTCTTCAAAATTTCCTTCGCTCATCCAACGGCCACGCACATCTTGGTAAACAAAGATAAAGCCTTCACGCATTACTGCTGGGTAGTTACCTAAACTGGTTTTGTAGTCATTTTCGCCATAAGGCCGTACCGTGTATGGCGTTCTGTTAATTAAAAAAGGATATTTTTTACTAACAGATATATCTTTTGGGATATAAATGGAAGTAAAAAGCTTGGTACCATCACGCATCGGGATTAGACGTTCGATTTTAGTGTAATGGCTGCGTACATAAGCCGAATCTGTTTCTTGTGCAAAAGTGATTTCTGCGAAGAAGCAAGAAACTAAAAAAAGGGTTAGTAAAATTCGTTTCATTTGTGGTTGAGTTTATGCTGAAAGCAAAAGCTTAAGGCTGAAAGCCCTTAATTGAGAAGCAACGTAAATAAATCGTCATTTCGACAGCCTGCTTCGCCCATTCGGAGAGGTAAGAGAAGAAATCTGTAAGCTAAACTCATCTAGGTTGTAGATTTCTCCCCGAAGAAAAATCAGATCGAAATGACGACAAAATGTTAGTGATCGCTATCGGCAGTATCTATTTGCTTACGAAAAGCAATGCCCATAATTAAAAAAATCACGGCTATAATGGTCCATATCAAACAATCACTTTTAAATGCCAATAACCCCAGCAGCAATGCTGACAGGCCAACAGCAAAAAACGGAAGATTTCTTAAATTTATCATACTCAAACTTAGAAAAAGTTGGTTAGATAAGCAATAATAATTGTATGAAAAGAAACTTTGTCTAACTCTTCTCTACCATTGAAAAATATTTAGAAACTAGAGAAAATACAAGCATGTAGTTTTTATAGAGGAAAATTAAATGAAAGTTTTGTTTTAGCAGAGAGTGTATTCGGCTGGTGATAACACCAACCGAAGGAGGAAATAAATGGAAATTTTGGTTCAAGCTTTATGTTTACCATTGAACATGGGTTTTGATAGAACTGATTAAAGTTTTATATTAGATTGATGAATACATAATTATATGAAATATATCCCCACAATATTTTTCGTTATTTTATCTTCTGTGTCGTTTGCTCAATGGCCATCGGGAGCAAAGAATATTATGACAAATAATTTATTAAGAGGGTTTGATGAAGTTTTTGTTATCGACAGTTTAGGTAAAGAAAAATTGGCTAATTGTATTATTAGGGGTATTGAGGCATACTACCCCAATTTTGATGAATTCAAAAAAGTATCGCAACAAGAATTGATATTAACAGAAAATAAGATTAAACAATCTTGTATCAATCAGTATAAAAGTGAAATAGATGTGTTTTATACAAAATGGACAGTTTTGGAAAAATTGATATCTACACAACCTGATATATTATTAAATGCGGTAGGTATTTATGCACCAGAATTTAAAAAATTCCCAATGAATGTTAAAACATATTTTTTAAAGCGTTCCTTGGAGCTGATTAAGGCAGACTTTCCAATAGGTATACCAGCAAACATTAGTTCTGAATATCAGAAAAAAATTGGACAAAAGATTACGAAGGAAATCAATACAAAATTTAAATAAAAAGGTGTGGTAAGGTGGTATTATATAATTACGATTTTTTTATTGGTTAATACTATAGATAGTTACTCCCAATGGACTGAAAAGCAAATGAAAGCCTTTGTTGATATGACAATTGTTGAGTTAAATAAAAGTCGAGCTGTAATTCCTAATGATTTAAAACAAGACATCGCTAATTGCCTACTTGAAAAAAATATGCTCAAATATCGAAGAGTGGTAGATATGAATAAATATAGTCAAGTAGCAATTGAAGAGACATCCAAAATTTTCTTAACTGATTGTTTTGAAAAATTTTCAAAAAGAATGAATTCATCTATGTATTTGAAATGGGATTTGTTAACGTTTGAAATATTTAAAAACATGGTTTCTGAAATCAGAGAATTTGATAAAATTAGAAAGGATAAGTTTCAGGAATTTTGTTTAAGAACCTACTATGAATTGAAAAAGAAGTATCCCTATGGCATGCCATTGAAAAATGCTGATAATGAATTTGCAGAAGTTTTGTTAAATTCAATTTTAGAAATAGGAATTGTAAGAGAATATACCATTTAAAACTTTATTAAAATATTATTGGCAATCGTATCAAAAGAGTAATACCTAGTTTCATTGATTTACTCTACGCTTTTAATAGTGGTTGATAAGTCTTGAATAAACAATCGCAAACATCAGTTAATACTTGCTATTTCTTCATTTAACTAAACGAGATTGCAGCGGAAATACTTTTTGTGTGCTGATGGGATAATTCTTCTTAGCTTTCTTCTCTATCTTTCATTTTTAGAAAGTTTAAAGGTGTCATCACAGCAATAGAAGAGTTTTTATAATCCTTTACGTTTCTGGTGATAATTGCATCTAAATTTTTTATGGTTAGCGCAGATGAATACTGAATGGAGTCTTTATAATCAGAGAAATCATTTTTTAATGCCTGAATGATTTCTGCTTTTGTTGTTCCAACTATTTCAGTCATTTCAGTTAATGCTTCAATAACATCGAGGGTTTTCTTGTTGCCTAAAAATCTCCTTATGATGTAATATATATTGTTAATGCTTACTGCCGAGAGGTAGAGTTTTACATTTCCTTGCTCATTGAGTTCAAAAAGCTCGCTCGCTGGGTTTGCATAAGGTTCTCTGTCCGTGAAAAAATCAATAACAACATCAGAATCTACAAAAAGATTATACGCCATATTTTTTTGAAAGTTCTTCTGTTAAAATCTGTTTATAATCGAAATTATCTCCTGTTTTTATAATGCCTCTAAGTTTTTTAACCTTAGGTGAAAGTTGTTTTTGTTTAACTTTTTTACGGTTCACAGTTATAAGCTTGAAGTAGTTTTCTACCATCTCTGAAAGACTTTGCCCTTTTTCTTTCGCATATTCTTTGGCAATTTCTATCACTTCCTTTTCTATTGTTAGTGTCAGCTTTGTACTCATCTTGCTAAAGTTTAAACAAAAATACGTGTATTATTTTAATTTATCAACACGTGTGATTTTTTAAGCTATAGAAGGGTTGTTGGTCTAGTGCACAGTTTTTCGTTAGCTAAACGGGATTGCAGCGGATCCCGATGTTTCATCGGGAGAAGCGTAAAGCCCGACTATCGGGAGCGATGAAATGCAACCGTTGCTTTTCAAACCCCTCTCTGCCTTCGGCATCTATCGATAGTTGTTTATTTGATTTTTGTATCAATGAGCTCGCTACGCTTTGGTTCTCCCCTAAATGGGAGAGAAGTGTGCTTGGGAAAATTAATACGTTTTTGAAGGGGCTAAAACAGTGACCAAGTTTTTACAACATTAAAACACTTAACTTTTGGTGTTTAAGCGGTAAAACGTACATTTGCCAGAACAAAAATTCTTAAAAGATCATGCAATACGATGTAGTTGTTATTGGCTCGGGTCCGGGCGGTTATGTAGGTGCCATCCGTTGTGCACAATTAGGTTTAAAAACAGCGGTAATAGAAAAATATAAAACTTATGGCGGTACCTGCTTAAATGTAGGCTGTATCCCGTCTAAGGCATTGTTAGATTCTTCGGAGCACTTTCACAACGCGGCTCATACGTTTACTACTCACGGTATCAATATCAAAGATTTGAAGGTTGATATGAAGCAAATGATTGCCCGTAAGGACGATGTAGTGGCGCAAAATACTGCTGGTATTACGTATCTCTTTAAGAAAAACAAGATTGATGCTTACGAAGGTGTAGGTTCTTTCGAGGATAAAAACACCATTTTGGTTACTAAAGCCGATGGCAGTACTGAGAAATTGACTGCTAAAAACGTAATTATTGCAACAGGTTCTAAACCTACTGCTTTACCGTTTTTACCCATCGACAAAAAACGCATCATTACATCTACCGAAGCTTTAACTTTGAAAGAAGTACCTAAAACTATGGTAGTAATTGGTGGTGGTGTAATTGGTTTAGAGCTAGGTTCTGTATATGCTCGTTTGGGCACAAAAGTTACCGTAGTGGAGTTTGCTCCAGCTATTATCGGCACCATGGATGCTGGTTTGGGTAAAGAATTGCAACGTGTGTTAAAGAAATCTTTAGGCATGGAGTTCTTAACCAACCACAAAGTAACTGGCGCATCGGTTAAAGGCAAAGTGGTTACGGTAACTGCCAATAACGCTAAAGGCGAAGCGGTTGCTGTGGAGGCTGATTACTGTATCGTTGCTGTTGGCAGAACTGCTTATACTGCTGGTTTAGGTTTAGATAAAATTGGCATTGCTACAGAAGAAAGAGGCAACAAAATTCCTGTTAACGACCATTTAGAAACTTCGGTTGCTGGTGTATATGCCATTGGCGATGTGGTTAAAGGTGCGATGTTGGCTCATAAAGCGGAAGATGAAGGTATTTACGTTGCTGAACGTATTGCTGGTCAAAAACCGCATATCAATTATAACTTAATTCCGGGTGTGGTTTACACTTGGCCAGAGGTGGCTTCTGTAGGTCAGACTGAGGAGCAATTGAAAGCTGCTGGCGTGAAATACAAAGCTGGTTCTTTCCCTTTCAAAGCCAGCGGACGTGCGAAAGCAAGTATGGATACCGACGGTTTTGTGAAAGTATTGGCCGATGAGAAAACTGATGAAATTTTAGGCGTTCATATGATTGGCCCACGTGCTGCTGATATGATTGCAGAAGCTGTGGTAGCAATGGAATTCCGTGCTTCGGCAGAAGATATTGCTAGAATTTGCCATGCACACCCAACTTATACCGAAGCTTTAAAAGAGGCTGCTATGGCTGCTACCGAAAATAGAGCGATACATATTTAACCCCAACCCCTAAAGGGGAATTATACAATGCATAATATTAAAATCCTGCGGTTTTTGCCGCGGGATTTTTTGTTTGGTCTTTTTAATTCTTAAGCAGTAAATTTGTGATAACTTTTTTAAAAACAGCTGAGATGAGGCCAAAAACAACATCACAACCTCAATAAAACCATGCGATGAAAAAGCACAACAACATAGACGAATACATTGCAGGTTTTCCTGTAGAAACACAGCAAATCCTAAATAGGTTGCGAGAAGATTTACAGCAAATGGTTCCCAATGCAAAGCAGAAAATCAGTTATGCCATACCAACTTTTACCCTAAACGGCAACTTGATTCATTTTGCTGGCTATAAAAACCATATCGGTCTATACCCAGGCAGTAAAGCCATCGAAGTTTTTGCAGACGACTTAAAAGGCTATCAAACATCAAAAGGAACCATACAATTCCCTATCGAAAAACCTTTACCAATGGATTTGATTAAAAAGATAGTAGATTTTTGCGTAGTACAAAATTTAGCAAAAAAGAAATAAGCTTTGCTGTAAAGCTAGGATATTAAAAAGCATTTAACGAGAATTTTAGATCTTAATTTGTTATTAACCTAAGTTCCTTTAGGTTATTATTTAACTGATTTGCGTGTTGTAGTCTAACTGACTCCGAAATAAATTTGCTTCTCAGCTACTTCGTGGTCAGCGTGGCGAGATATTAGCGATTCGTCGTGCTGAATTTATTTTACCCGTAGCTTTCCGCTACCGATAAATCGGCACAGGCTTCGCTACAGGTCAGCATCAGTTTTAACGGCTGTTTTAGTTCTTTTAATAAACTCCGATTATTAATAACGGGACTTTCAAACTATTTTCAGCACAATATATTGACAGTTATAGCGTATGTGTAAAAATCCACGTTAAACAACCTTCGCTTAACTTTCAAATTCCAAAGCTAAATTGAAATTATCACTTCTTGTGTCACCATTTTTTAGTAATTTAGGTGTGCTTTCCATTTAAGGATAATTCACCTATACAGAAAGCCTCCGCTATTTTAAAAGTCCGCCTCAAGTCCACCTTAACTCCACCTCAAGTCCACGTTAAGTCCACCATGACTGGTGTGCTCCATGTCTGTTCCATGTGTATTACTGTTATGCACCTGTATATAGCTAACCACTGTACTTATCCCAATTTTGGAGATACACTTATCTTCATTATTTAAAAGAAAAAACCATCGGTCACCAATCAGTCGGCACAAGTTAAATTTTGGTTTTTTACGTTGAAACCTGTGCTAAGTCAATTTAACAGTTTATATTAAAGTTTGAACTATTGTATAGCTCTAGAAAAGATCCAACAATCACGTTACTTAAGCTCGACAAACTGTTAGCTATTTCATTAATCCTCTTCCTGCCAAAAACTGTCCAGTAAATCATCTGTTTCGCGGCGGTCTTTCTTTGTTGGGCGGCCGGCTCCTCGATCTCTTTTTAAAGTTGGGGCCTGAAACACCGATTTAAACGCATGGGTTTCTTCTACCGGGGTTAAATCTTTATACTTGGTTACTGCAATTTTAGCATCAGTTCTGTTGTAAGAAAAATCTATCACTTCTATCACTTTCCTTTCAATTCCCTTACTAATCTGATAAATATCGCCAACTTTCACCACAGCCGAAGGTTTAATATTCTGCCCTTTTAACTTTACCCTACCAGCCTTACAAGCATCTGTAGCTAAACTTCTCGTCTTAAAAACGCGGATAGCCCAAAGATATTTATCAATGCGTAGTTTTTCTGTTTCTGCCATAAATGCAAAATTAATGAACATTTTGCTTGATTTTAACTTCTAACTTTTAACTTTTCACATATAAAAGCCTTATTTTGCATAAATTTTAAAATATAATGATTGCCGAACTAAAAAAACAAGTAGAAGAAGCCTGGATAGATAGGGGCTTATTACAATACAAAGAGTATTCTGAAGCCATTGAAACTGTAATACAACTATTAAACAAAGGCGAAATTAGAGTTGCAGAGCCTATTTTAAACGGCTGGGCAATTAACGAGTGGATTAAAAAGGCAGTAATCCTTTATTTCCCAATCAAACAAATGAAGGAAATTAAATCTGGCCCTTTTGTTTACCACGACAAAATGGAGCTAAAAACTGATTATAAAGAGGCCGGTGTACGTGTAGTGCCTATGGCTAGTGCCCGTTATGGTTCTTATCTGGCTTCTGGCGTAATTATGATGCCTTCTTACGTAAACATTGGTGCTTATGTAGATGAAGGTACCATGGTTGACACATGGGCCACCGTAGGTTCATGTGCGCAAATTGGCAAACGTGTACACTTAAGTGGCGGCGTGGGCATTGGTGGTGTTTTAGAGCCCGTACAAGCTGCTCCAGTTATCATCGAAGACGATTGTTTCTTAGGTTCGAGAGCCATTGTGGTAGAAGGTGTACGCGTAGAAAAAGAAGCAGTGTTAGGTGCCAACGTGGTATTAACTGCCTCAACCAAAATTATCGACATTACTGGCGAAACTCCGGTAGAATACAAAGGCGTTGTTCCTTCGCGTTCGGTAGTTATTCCAGGTTCTTACACTAAAAAATTCCCAGCAGGCGAATACCAAGTACCATGTGCTTTAATTATTGGCAAGCGTAAAGAATCTACCGATAAAAAGACTTCTCTTAACGACGCATTAAGAGAGAACAATGTAGCTGTTTAGTTTTTTCGTTGAAAGGTTGGAATGTTAGAACGTTACAACATTCCAGCTTTTCAGCATTACAACTACCCACATGAGAGAAGAAATTAATAAAGCTTTAGAGGTATTAAAAAATGGCGGTGTAATCCTCTATCCTACCGATACCGTTTGGGGTTTAGGCTGCGATGCCACCAATGCCGAAGCAGTTGCCAAAATAAACGAAATTAAAGGTCGTGCAGCCGATAAAAGTTTAATCGTACTATTAGATACCGACAACAAACTGCAAAGCTATGTAAACGACATACCCGAAGTGGCTTACGATTTAATTGAATACGCCGAAAAACCTTTGACCGTTGTTTTTTCTAATGCCAAAAACTTAGCTGCAAACGTAATTAATGCCGATGGTAGTGTAGGCATTAGAATACCAAAACACGATTTCTGCCAACAATTAATCCAGCGTTTCCGTAAACCTATTGTATCTACTTCGGCCAATGTTAGTGGCCAGCCTACACCAAAATTCTTCGATGAAATTAGTGATGACATTAAAGATGCAGTAGCTTACATCGTAGATTTAGAACAAGAAAACAGCACGCCAAAGCAACCATCAACTATTGTTAAATTAGGTGCTGGCGGGCAATTTGAGTTTATAAGGAAGTAACCCCCTAGCCCCCTGAAGGGGGAATTAATAGCAAGCTTAATATTTAACGCCATATAAAAGAAGTCCCCTTTAGAGCTTGTTACGAGATTATTCGGGAGGATTTAGGGGTTTTTCTTAACTTTGCAACCTATGCAAACCAACCCACAGCCTCACGATGCAAAATCCCTTTTGGGAAACATTGAGGCTTCTATCTTTAAAGTCTTAGCCGAAATTGCCGAGCACACCAAAACCGAAACTTATGTTATTGGCGGCTTTGTACGCGACATTTATTTAAACAGGCCCTCTAAAGACATTGATGTAGTGGTATTGGGCAATGGCATTGCATTTGCCGAAAAAGTTGGCCAAAAACTAAAAACAAATGTAGCGGTGTTTAAAAATTTCGGCACTGCCATGTTAAAGCATTCAGACCTAGAAGTAGAATTTGTGGGTGCTCGTAAAGAAAGCTATCGGGCAAATTCTCGTAAACCAATTGTAGAAAATGGCACTTTAGAAGACGACCAACTGCGCCGTGATTTTACCATTAATGCTCTAGCAATATCCTTAAATAAAGAAAACTACGGCGAAGTTGTTGATCCTTTTAATGGTTTAGAAGATTTAGCCAACAAGCTTATCCGGACACCATTAGATCCCGTAGTTACCTTTTCTGACGACCCCTTGCGAATGATGCGGGCTATCCGTTTTGCCACACAACTAAATTTCGAAATAGACCAAGTGGCTATCAATGCCATCAAATCGCAGAAAGAACGCATCAAAATTGTATCTAAGGAAAGAATTACTGACGAATTAAATAAAATTATTCTCGCCAAAAAACCCTCTATAGGCTTTAATTATTTATTCGATACCGGCTTATTGGAGTTAATTTTTCCTCAAATGGCTAAATTATATGGGGTTGATGTGGTTAAAGGCAGGGCGCATAAAGATAACTTTTACCATACATTACAGGTTTTAGATAACATTTGTGAAACTACCGACGATTTATGGCTACGTTGGGCGGCTATTTTACACGATATTGCCAAACCCGCCACCAAACGTTTTGAAGAAGGCCATGGTTGGACTTTCCACGGCCACGAGGATAAAGGCGCACGGATGGTTCCTCAAATATTTGCACAACTTAAACTGCCTTTAAATGAAAAGATGAAATTGGTGCAAAAATTAGTTTTATTGCATTTGCGCCCCATTGTTTTAGCACAAGATAAAATTACAGACTCTGCCGTTCGCCGCTTACTTTTTGAGGCCGGCGAAGATATAGACGGGTTAATGTTGCTCTGCAATGCCGATGTAACTACCAAAAACGAATACAAAATAAAAAAATACCGCAACAATTTTGAGCTGGTAAAACAAAAACTTAAAGATGTAGAAGAACGCGATCAATTGCGTAATTGGCAGCCTCCTATTTCGGGCAACGATATTATGCAGACCTTTGGTTTAAGTGCCGGCAAAGAAGTTGGAATTTTGAAAAACGCCATACGCGAAGCAATTTTAGAAGGCGATATCATAAACAGCTACGAAGAAGCGTTTAACTATATGCTTGCAAAAGCAGAAGAGTTAGGATTAAAAGCAATTTAAGCACAATTACGTTTAGTTTTTCAGTCCCTAGACTTTCAAACATCTGTCTTCGGACTTTTAGAGTTTTTTCTTATTTTTACACCCATAACACAGCATTATTTAATTAGCACATGGCAATTTATAGATTTAGAATTTCTTTTGAAGATTACGACGACGTTACACGCGAAATAGACATCAAGAGCACACAAACTTTCGAAGATTTACATAGGGCCATACACCGCAGTACGGGATACAACGCCGATAAACCCTCATCGTTTTACGTAAGTACGGACAATTGGATTAAAGGCGACGAAATTGCCATTCACCCAACCCAACGTAAAATTGATAATGGGGTAGTTTTGATGGAAAAATCGAAATTGAGCAGCTTTATCGAAGATCCACACCAAAAATTTTACTATATCTATAATTTCGAAAGACCATACGATTTCCATGTTGAATTAATCAAGATTATTTTAGATAACGACCCTAAAATCGAATATCCATACTTGGTAAAAAGTATTGGAGAAGCGCCAAAAATTATTGAAAAAGGCAATATTGGTGGCATTGCAGCAAGCAGTGCAGCTATCAGCAATGATTTTGATTTCTTAAATGAAATGGATTTTGTGCCAGAAGACACCGACGAACTAGAGGCTATGGGCAGCAGTGGTATCAATGCACAAGAAAAATCTCATGACGATGAAGACGAGCAAGAAGATGAATTTGGTGACGGCGAAGAGGATGATTATGGGAACGACGAATACGGCAACGACAACGATGATTATTAAGCCCTGTTAAACGGCCTAGCCCTCCAGTACGCCAATTGTATGCTCACCTCCCCTACCAAAAGGGAAGATGAACAACCTAAGCCTTTGTTGGAAACCCTTTTATTTCATAATCGATGTCACCAAGCAAACCCTACAACACTGAAAATCAAAACAAAAAGACTTTAATTGTTGTAGTTGGCCCAACGGCTATTGGAAAAACCTCGTTGGCCATAGCGTTGGCAAAGCATTACCAAACAGCAGTTATTTCTGCAGATTCGAGGCAATTTTTTAAAGAAATGAGCATTGGCACTGCCAAACCTTCTGCAGAAGAACTGGCCGCAGCGCCACACCATTTCATTAGCTCACACAGCGTTACACAACTGTTTAGCACTGGCGATTTTGAGACCCAAGCATTGGCCTTAATGGAAAAACTGTTTACCGAACATGAGGTATTAATTATGGTTGGCGGCTCGGGCCTGTACATTAATGCCATTTGCAATGGTTTAGATGAAATGCCTGAAATTGACCTCCATATTCGCGAACGGTTAAACCAGCAATTCGCTAACGAAGGTGTTGAACCCATTAGAAAGCAATTGATGGCATTAGATCCCGAGTATTTTGCAAAAGTAGATCAGCATAACCCGCAACGAATGATACGTGGCTTGGAAGTCGTGCTTTCAACCGGGCAAAAACTGAGCTCATTTCTTACCTCAACTAAAAAAGAGCGTCCGTTTAACATTATTAAAATTGGTTTAAACACTGATAGAGCAAAGCTATACCAACAAATTAACCACAGGGTGGACCTAATGATTGAAAATGGCCTGATAGATGAGGTGAAATCCTTAACGGCTTACAAAGATCTTAATGCGCTTAACACGGTGGGCTACTCCGAAATTTTCGACTATTTAGAAGGAAAAACTGACTTGGCTACTGCCATTGACAAAATTAAACAAAACACCCGCCGTTTTGCCAAAAGGCAGCTCACCTGGTTTAGAAAAGATACGGAAACCACTTGGTTTGAGCCAAATGATAGCGTAAATATTTTAACATTGATTAATAACAAATTAAGTTAGATGTCTTATTAAAACTATCTAATCACATAGGAGTTCGATTATTAAATGTACCAAAACAAGCCGTTAAAGCTAGTCCCGAATTAATTTCGGGAGACGGAGCGCAAATTTAGCGTCACCTCCGATACTCGGAGCAAGCGCTGAATTTATTTTGCTTCGCAGCTACTTCGTGGTCAGGGTCGGTGTTACAAATACGCTATCAGAGCACTTATAATCAATAGAATAACAATAGAAATCAGGTTAATATGTATTTTTATAAAAAGAACACGTATTATGCCTCGATCTTCCAGATTTATAATGGACTTCTTTCATAACTAACTAACAAGCATAAAAGATACCATCAATTGTAGGCACGAAGCAATCTTAAAACGTAAGAAAGACATCGAATAATGCTTTAGGATTGCTTCGTGCCTCGCAATGACGAGTTATGAAAGAGTGCTAATCTGGAAATCTTATCTCAGTATTTGTAATCCTTTTGATCATCGGCCAAAGCCCTACCTATATTTCTTAACATACATCAAAAACTTTATGATACCCCTACGCTTATCTTTGTAGTAAACAAAAAGGATAAAATAATGGAATTAGGTATTGGAATGTTTGGCGATTTACAAATTAACGCCAAAGGCGAAATACAATCGGCACAACAACGTTTACAAGAAATTATTAAAGAAATTAAGCTGATGGATGAAGTTGGCTTAGATTTTTATGGCATTGGCGAGCACCACCGACCAGATTACGCAGTTTCTGCGCCTGAAATTATTTTAGCGGCAGCTGCATCGGTAACCAAAAACATCAAGCTAGGAAGCGCCGTTTCGGTACTAAGTTCTTCAGATCCTGTAAAGCTATACCAAAGTTTTGCAACGGTAGATTTAATTTCTAACGGCAGGGCCGAGCTTATGGCGGGTCGTGGAAGCTTCATCGAATCGTTTCCGCTGTTTGGCCACAATTTAGCAGATTACGATGCCTTGTTTGACGAAAAACTGAACCTTTTAGTTAAAATTAACCAAGAAGAAACCATTTCTTGGAAAGGGAAATTTAGACCCGAACTAAAAGAACAACAAATTTTGCCTAGAGCGGTGAACAACAACTTAAAAATGTGGGTTGCCGTTGGCGGCACGCCAGCATCGGTAGTAAGGGCAGGTAAACTGGGCTTACCTGTAATGTTCGCTATTATTGGTGGTAATCCGGCGCAGTTTAAACCGCTTGTAGAATATTACCAACAGGCTTACGAGGATGCCGGACATGATAGGAGTAAATTTCAAGTGGGCGTACACATGCACTCGTTTTTTGGCAACGATAGCCAAGAAATTGCCGACTATTACTACCCTTTATATGCGGCTCAGATGGACAGAATTGGCGCATCGAGAGGCTGGCCGCCATTTCAACGCGGACAGTATGACTACGGTAGGTCTAAACACGGACATTTGGTAATTGGCGATGCAAACGAAACTGCTGAAAAAATAATTATGATGCACGAATTGTTTGGCTTAACTCGTTTCTCTGCACACATGGACGTAGGCGCTCCTGCGCACAACCGCATGCTAAAAGCTATTGAGATTTACGGTGATATAATTGCACCGCAAGTAAGAAAAGCTTTAGGTAAATAAGCTGCTCGGCATCGACCAAGAATGAGAGCTTGTTCCGATTTTATTGGGGAGAAACCTTTACAGCGTATAAATAAAGATTTCTCCCTATGCTAGAAATAACGACATTTTTTAAGTGGTTATTAATTATTACTAACTTTAACACATGACAAATAATTGTGTAATTGCAACAGGTGCCACTTTTGGGATACTGGCTATAATTTTAGGCGCTTTTGGTGCACATGCTTTAAAAAAGGTGCTATCAACAGAGAAGATAGCTTCGTTTGAAGTTGGTGTGAGGTACCAAACTTACAGTGCGCTGTTTTTGCTGCTCATTGGCTATAATACTAATTTCGAAGTTAGCCTTCTACAATGGGCATATTATTTAGTTACTATTGCAACGATATTTTTTTCATTCAGCATCTATCTGTTATCGTTGGCTGAGTATCTGAAAAAGAATTTTAAATTTCTTGGCCCGGTTACGCCAGTGGGCGGATTATTGATGATTTTGGGATGGGGCTGCTTACTGTTTTCTGCTATTTAAGGTTACTGTTTTTGCAAACTAAACCCGATTGTAGCGGTAATACTTTTTGCTACATCATTTCGACAGCCTGCTCCGACCATTCGGAGAGGAACGAAGAGAAATCTGTTTAATAGTAGTACTTAGTTGTGAGATTTCTTTCTACGTTCGAAATAACGAATTCAGCAAACAAAAAGATTATAGCGAAAAGCGGGGCTACCTAAAATAGTAGCAACGACACTGCTTTTCAAGATAAAAAAACTGATATTGCAATTGGGAAAAAATTAATTAGCAACCAAAGGCAGAACTAACCACATTAGAAATTTCGCTGGTTATTGGCCTAAATTTACTAAAGATTACAATCGCCTTAATTACAATATTTGTAAAAAAGAGAAAATCAACAGCTAAGTAAATAGCTTACAACGCCGCCTTCACCAGATAAGGCAAGATTTCCTTTTGAAAGGTCACAAAATTCTTGCGTACATCGGCATCGCTTACAGAGGTAAAAGCAAACGAAAACACAATACTTTTACTGGCTTTTAGCAAAAATGCCAAGCCACCTTTTTTTGCAGGGTTATTTTTAAAGTGATCTAGCTCCAAATAAGCCGATAATAAAAGCGCCTCTAATTGATCGGAAAGGTGTTTTAAAAACTCTTGCGAATTAGCGTTTTCGCGTACAAAATCCCAACCAATAAACTCGTTACATACCGTAAACGAAAGCCTGCTAGTTTTCATTACCAAGGCAGTTAAATGTTCTTCTTCGGTAGCATACTGCACTTTATTGGTTAAAATACCATGCAAATTAATGTCAAGGTAATCCATCAAAATAAAATCGAGTATCTGTTCTTTACTATCGAAATATTTATAGATAGTTGCTTTTGCAATACGAGCTTTTTTTGCTATTTCGTTTACACTGGTTTTATGATAACCGTATTTTCTAAACAGCTCTTTTGCAGCCCTCAGAATACTTTCTTTTATTTTTTCTGGTTCCATTAATTTCTTACGTATAAAGTATTGCCAGCAATATTAACCGTGTATCTTTTTAAAGACATTTTAGCTGGTGCTTTTTGAGGGCTGCCATCTAGCAACGAAAATTTACCTCCAGAACATGGGTCTGTTGCCGTAAAACCGCTGTCATCGGGGTTAACGGCACATGCTTTTTCGGGGTTTACGGTGCTGCAACGATCAAAAGCCACATAACCTGTGGGCGTTCTTACAATCATTAAACCAGCTACGCCCGTATTTGGTACCAAGAGAATATTATTTTTAGCAGTTATGCTAAATTCTACCAAGGTTACGTTGTAATTTACTGGGTAATCGGGCACAAAGTTTTCTTCCTTGCCACAAGATGTAAAAAGCAAAATAACTAGCATGCTACCCAATAGTCTATTCATATATTAAATAGTGGCCGATTGATATTGCTTCAAGAAACGCACATCGTTTTCAGAGAACAAACGTAAATCTTTAATCTCAAATTTAAGATTGGCAATACGTTCAATCCCCATTCCAAAGGCAAAACCACTGTATTTTTTACTGTCGATACCACAGTTCTCCAATACATTTGGATCTACCATTCCGCAACCCAAAATTTCTACCCAACCGCTACCTTTACACATTTGGCAGCCAGCGCCTTTACAGATGCTACAAGAAATATCCATCTCGGCAGATGGTTCTGTGAATGGAAAATAAGATGGGCGGAAACGTACTTTAGTACCTTCGCCATATAATTCTTGAACGAAATAGAACAAAGTTTGCTTTAAATCTGCAAACGAAACTTTCTCATCTACATACAAACCTTCTACTTGATGGAAAAAACAGTGCGCTCTGGCAGAAATTGCTTCGTTACGGTAAACACGGCCTGGCATTAATGCTCTAAAAGGTGGCTTGCCGGCCTCCATCATACGTACTTGCACTGATGAGGTGTGTGTACGTAGAGCGATGTCGCCTTTTTCTCCGCCTTTTTTAATGAAGAAAGTATCTTGCATATCTCTTGCCGGATGCTCTTCGGGGAAGTTCAAGGCAGAGAAGTTGTGCCAATCGTCTTCAATTTCTGGACCTTCGGCAACGCTAAAGCCTAGTTTATTGAAAATTTCGATAATTTCTCTACGCACAATGGCCAAAGGATGACGCGTACCCAACTCAAAACCTTCGCCTGGCAGCGTTAAGTCTTGTTGGTTATTCTTCTCAGTATCTTGCGAAGATGAAATGGCCTCGTTTAAGGTTTGGTACTTGGTTTCTGCCAATTGTTTAAATTGGTTTAGCACCTTACCTAAAGTTCTTTTTTCTTCTGGAGAAACCGCTTTAAATTCATCAAAAATATCTTTAATAATACCCTTGGTGCCTAAAAAGCGAATTCTAAACTGCTCCAGTTCTGCTGCATTACTTGTAGAAAACGAGTTAATTTCTGTGGTGTACTGCGTAATTTGGTCTTGTAACATAGGCCAAATATACACGATTTTATATTATTTTTTTGTCAGAGCGAGTTCAAAAACTTGTTTGGTAATAGAATAAATACGCAAAATGAACTGAAAAGGATTTTTGGTTATGAAGGTTTAATTTTTAGGAATTAATTACACCAACCATACGCCCTCTTTTTCTAATAAAACTTATTTTTTAGCCTTAAAAAATAGCTCTCAAAATATTTATATGAAAGATGAGCAAAATAGAAAGTAAATACACTGGTTAACAATAATGTAAGCATATCCTTATTAAATTGTCCAAAACCGCTTAAATACTTCCCTATCAACAAATAAAAAGCATATTGAAACACTGGATGGATCACATATATGCCATAAGACAATTTACCACCGTAATTAAGCCATTCTGCTTTTTTCAATCCACTAGTGATATTAATATCATAAAAAACTAAATAAAAAATTAGCAATACGAACCAGAAAACAAGTATAATTTTGATGGAGAACAAGTGTTGTACGAGTACAATAAATAGCAGTGCAGCAATCAATATAAATCCTAACAACTTGTTTTTGTCTCTTAGTTTATCTAACCAGTTTCTTTTTTGCAAAAAAACATAGCCAAGCAGAGCTCCAGCAAAGAAATCTAGGAGATAATAAAATGTATGAAAGCTAAATGCACTTCCTCTATTTTTTGCCATTAGAATGTACACTATACCACTAAGGGCTAAACCTAATAACAACCATTTTATTTTTTTTACACTACAAACTAATAAAGCTAGCCCAAGTACAATATAAAACTGCTCTTCGATAGAGATTGACCATAATATAGAGGTATTACCTGGTATTAATGTGAAATCGTTTAACTCATACATCTGTTTCATTGCGAAGTTTCCCAAAAACAGCATAAAATAAGGAAGTGTCGTATAAGTATAAATCTTTCCCAAAAATAATTTAACTATCAATGGAACCACAAAATATCCTATAAAAACAAAAAGAAAATATAATGGCCATATTCTTAATGCCCTTCGTATCATGAATTTTTTAAAACTAAATTCATTTCTCATTTTATCTGTAGTTGCCAAATACCCCAACAGAAAACCGCTCAATACAAAAAATAAAGAAACCCAGTTGCTTCCATTACATATTAAGCTAGCCACATTTTTAAACGGATAAGGAAGACTAAGGTAGTCCAAACCTGCTGTTACACAATGACCAAACAACACAAAAAAAGCAGCAATAAACCTTAATATATCCAAATTAGGAAAATATGGCCGCACTGCTAATGGCTTGTCAGTCATTATAATTTTTATATATTCATCAAAAAATCATTGTTGTTTAATGATGTTAATTAAACAACAATGATCTTTCGCAATCTTCATCAATTATTTAATCACTCCTAACGCTTTACCCACTTTGGTAAATGCAGCGATGGCTTTATCTAAATGATGTTGCTCGTGAGCTGCCGAAAGCTGTACCCTGATACGAGCTTTGCCCTGCGGTACTACCGGATAGAAAAATCCGATCACATAAATGCCTTCTTCCAACATTTTAGCAGCAAACTCTTGCGCCACTTTTGCATCGTACAGCATTACGGGCACAATTGGATGAAAACCAGGTTTGATATCGAAACCAGCGGCGGTCATTTTTTCGCGGAAATACTTGGTATTGTACTCTAATTTATCACGCAATGCAGTAGTTTCGCTCAGCATATCTAACACCGCCACAGAGGCTCCAGCAATAGCAGGCGCCAAAGTATTAGAGAACAAATACGGACGCGAACGTTGGCGCAACATATCTACAATTTCTTTACGACCAGAGGTAAAACCGCCAGATGCACCACCTAAAGCCTTACCCAAAGTACCCGTAATAATATCAATACGATTGATTACATCAAAATACTCGTGGGTTCCCCTACCTGTTTTACCAATAAAACCAGAGCAATGCGATTCATCTATCATCACTAAAGCTTCGTATTTGTCTGCCAAATCACAAATTTTATCTAGCGGTGCCACAGCACCATCCATAGAGAAAGCACCATCAGTAACAATCATTCTATGGCGACAATCTTTGGCAGCGATTAATTGCTTCTCTAAATCCTCCATGTCACAATTTTTGTAGCGAAAACGTTGTGCTTTACACAAACGCACCCCATCAATAATAGAGGCGTGGTTCAATTCATCAGAAATTATAGCATCTTCTGGGCCCAACAAGGGTTCAAAAACACCACCGTTGGCATCAAAAGCGGCAGCGTACAAAATGGTATCTTCTGTCCCTAAAAATTCAGAAATCTTAGCTTCCAACTCTTTATGAATATCCTGCGTACCACAAATGAAACGTACCGAAGACATCCCATAACCGTACTGGTCAATTGCTTTCTTGGCGGCCTCAACTACTGCTGGATGCGATGACAGCCCCAGGTAATTATTGGCACAAAAGTTAATCACCTCGGCACCAGTATTTACTTTAATATCTGCCCCTTGGGGCGTTGTAATAATTCTTTCGCGTTTATAAAGGCCAGCTTGTTCAATTTCTGCAAGCTCTTTTTGTAGAACGGGTTGTAGGGTTTTATACATGCTTATATTTTTTATGATAGAATGAACCACAAAGATAGTATTTTGACACTTAGAGCCTGTTTAAAATTTATCTAATAATTTGTTTATGTTTCTTTTCGGCTGCAACTTTGTTGTGTTTTTTTGAGGTAGAAGCACTGCTATCTCTTCAAAAACACGCCTCGTTTCGCTCAAAAATAAGCGATAAACATTTTTACAACATAAATTTAAACAGGCTCTTAACAAACTTTAACTTCTAAAATATGTTGATGTATAGCAAATTGCACTATATTTAATCTAATGAAGAAAAACTACCTCTTGCTTTTTTGCTTGTTAGCGCCCTCTTTTTTTGCTCTAGCTCAACAATATGAAATAAAAGGGAAAATTGCTGATAGCGATGGCCATCCCATCCCTTTTGTGTCTATTTTTATAAAGGGAACTACTAAAGGTGTTTCTGCAAATGTAGATGGTGCTTACAACATTAAAGTAGATAAAGGTGCGGTAACTTTAACCTACACCGTGGTGGGTTTTAAATCTGTAAGCCAAACCATTGATGTTTATGACAATATTACTTTAAACCAAACCTTACAAACCGAACAATACACCTTAAACAGTGTGGTAATTAAGGCAAATGGCGAAGATCCCGCCTATAAAATTGTAAGAAATGCCATTAAAAACCGAAAGGCTTATTTAGAAGAAATTTTTGCTTACCATAGCGATGTTTACATTAAGGGGATGCAGAAGTTAGTAGGTGCCCCTAAAAAGTTTTTTGGTAGAGATATTCAAAAAACGCTGAACCTAGACACCAACAGAAATGGCATTTTATACCTGTCCGAATCTCAATCTAAGTTTTCTTACATGAAACCTAATAAGATCAAGGAAGAGATGATTTCCTCCAAAATTTCTGGTCGGAATAATGCTTTTAGCTTTAACAAAGCTTCGGACATGAGAATTAACTTTTACGAAAACCTGCTTTTAGCAAATACAGGCCTCAGCGCTAGAAGTTTTGTTTCGCCAATTGCCGATAATGCACTGTTTTATTACAACTACAAATTATTGGGCAAAACCGAAGAAAACGGCCTAACCATTAACAAAATAGCAGTTACTCCCCGAAGAAAGAACGATCCCGCTTTTAGAGGGGTGATTTACATTGCTGACAATATTTGGCGGTTAATGGGAACCGACTTAAACCTTACCAAAGAAGCCGGCATTAACCTTATCGACACGCTAAATATTGCGCAACAATTTATTAAAATTGATAAATATTACATGCCCGGAAACCTTAAATTTCAGTTTAATGGCAATGTATTTGGCTTTAAGTTCGAAGGGTATTTTATTAGTTTTTATAGCAATTACGATATTAACCCAAAGTTTGAGAAAGGCTATTTCACTCCAGAAATATTGAAGATTACCAAAGCAGTAAACAAAAAAGATTCTGCTTATTGGGCAAACAATAGGCCTATTCCACTAACCAGCGAAGAGCGTAGAGACTATATTAAGAAAGACAGCATTGCATTGCGGATGCAAAGTAAACCCTACCTCGATTCGATAGAGAAAGCGAACAACAATTTCACCCTCGGAAAAATTTTAATAACCAGTTATTCGCATAACGACAGGTACAACAAACGCTCTTATAATTTTGATCCAATAATAAGAGCTGTTTTTTACAACACCGTAGAAGGTTTTGCCATTAAATATGGCGCCACTTATCGTAAAAGATATGAAAACAATGAATTTTTAACCATTAGACCAGAAGCTAGGTATGGCTTTAAAAACAAAATATTTACGGCAAATATTAGCACCTACTATTATTACGATGCTATAAAACGAGCTGGTATTGGATTAGGTTTTGGCAACGAAATAAGCGATTTAAACAACTATGGCACCATGGATTTGCTTGCTAACTCTGTTAACTCGCTGTTATTTGAAAGAAATTTTCCTAAATTTTATAAACGCAACTTTGCAAGTATTACTACGCAAAGAGAATTAACTACAGGTTTGCAGGCTTCCTTATCGTTAGACTATACCACAAACTATGCGCTTACCAATAGCACTTTATACAAATTTAGAGATTTCCAAGACAGGGCATTTATTTCGAACAATCCGCTAAATCCCACCAACGATTCGCCTTTTTTCCCGAATTATAAATCTACTTCGGCAACTGCCAATTTAACTTATACTATTGGTCAGAAATACATTACTAGGCCAGATGCAAAAATCTATACCGAATCTAAATATCCACGCTTAAATTTACGGTATAAGAAAGGCATAGAAGGGCTTTTAGGAGGCGAAACTGATTACGACCTAATTACTTTTGAAGCCTACCAAGAGCGTATTGGCCTAGGTTTATTCGGCTATACCTCGTTTGTAGTTGGCGCAGGCAAGTTTTTAAACAATGAGAAACTCTTCTATCCAGAGTTTAAACATTTTAGGGGCAACAATGCCATGTTCTTCCCTCCTAACTTAAGGAAGTTCAGATTTTTAGACTTTTATCAATACAGTACTAACGAACATTATTTCGAAGCACATGTAGAACATAACTTTTCGGGTTTCATCCTCAATAAAGTCCCTTTATTAAGGAAATTAAAACTAGAAGAAATAATCGGGATTAATTATCTCTCGCAACCCCAGAAAAAGAATTATACGGAGTACTATTTTGGTATCCAGCGCTTAATATTTGGTATTAGTTACGGCTTTGCTTACGATAATGGCAGAAAAGTCAATCACGGCTTCAGGTTTGCCTATGGTTTTTAATAGTTAAACACGCATGGTGCATTAACAATTAAATTATAGGAAATAACTGGCTTAATCAGCATCAAGTACATTTAATTATTAAACCAAGGTTGCTACAACAAAAGCTTTTCGTTATTTTAACGTTATTAACTAACCAAAAATCCGTTTTCTTTAATGGCATGCTACCTCCGATGTCTTTTATTCGTATTATTTTGCTGTAAGGCATCGGTCGGCTTTGCCCAACAATTTGTGCTTACAGGTAAAATTACAGAACCCAAAGGCACAAGCATCCCATTTGTTTCGGTATATGTAAACACCACCACACAGGGCACTTCGTCTAATATTGATGGCCAATACAAATTAACTTTACCTTCCGGAAATATAGAACTATTAATTACTGCGGTAGGCTACGAAGACCGAAAAGTAACCGTATTGATCAAGGAACAAACAACTTTAGACATTATACTTGCGCCAAAAATTTTCACCTTAAATGATGTGATAATTAAATCGCCAACCGAAAACAGGGCTAATGAGATTATTAAAAAGGTAATTACTCACCGAAAAACCTATTTAAACGAAGTTGAGGCCTTTTCTTGTGAAGTTTATACCAGAGGGATGCAGCAGCTATTAAATGCGCCCAAAAAATTCTTTGGCAGAGATGTAGCTACTATTTTAGAGTTAGACAGCAACAGGCAGGGAATTATCTATTTATCAGAAACCGAATCTAAACTTGATTTTAAACAACGGGACAAGGTTAAGGAAGTAATGATTTCCTCGAAAATTGCCGGAGACGACAACGGTTTCAGTTTCAATAAAGCATCAGATTTAAGCGCTAACTTTTACAATAATATTTTATTCAAAGACAAACTTTGTGTAAGAGGCTTTGTATCGCCTGTGGCAGATAACGCATTTGCTTATTATCAGTATAAGTTTTTGGGAAATAGTGAGAAAGACGGAAAAATCATCAGTAAAATACAGGTAACTCCAAAGCGTAAAAACGCCCCTGCTTTTTCGGGCGTAATTTATATTGTAAACGATAGCTGGCGAATTAGTGCAGTAAACCTTTTTGTAACCAAAGAAAACGGCATTGAGTTAATTGACACCCTTACGGTGAAACAACAACTGGTAGAAGTTGGGCAGGTTTACGTGCCGCAATCTATCCAGTTTAGCATTGCCGGAAAAATTTTTGGCTTCCAATTTTCTGGCTATGTTTTAGGCGTGTACAAAAACTATAACATCCAACCTAAATTTAACAAGAACTTTTTTACCAAGGAAATTTTAAGAATAGAAAGATTATCGAACAAAAAAGATCCATTTTATTGGGAAAAACATCGTTCTGTACCCTTAACTATAGACGAAAAGAATAACTACCAAAAAAAGGATAGCATTAGTGCATTAAAAACATCGCAAAAGTATTTAGACTCGGTAGATCAGGCGAAGAACAGGTTTAACCCCATGCAGGTATTGGTAACCCCATATGTACATTACAGGAGTTACAACAAAAAAAGTGTTACTTACGACCCTGTGGCTACCAGCATTTTTTACAACACAGTAGAAGGTTTAGCGTTAAAATATGCCGCAACTTGGCGTCAGGGCGATGAAGATGGCCGTTATTACACCATTAAACCCGAGGTTCGCTATGGTTTTGCCATAGACCGTTTTAACGCCAACATCCAATCTAAATATTTGTACGACCCCGTTAGAAATGGTACTATTTCGGTAGGTTTTGGTTCGGACGTGGTAAACCTCAACTCAAATCAGCAAACCAATTTATTGCAGAACACCATTAACACGTTGGTTTTTGGGAAAAATGTAGCCAAATTTTATGAACGTAAGTTTTTTAATGTAGAAGCTTCTAGAGAGTTTGCCCCAAGTTTCGAGCTAAAAGTAAGTGTAGATTATGCCCACAGAAAGGCGCTAACCAATAGCAATTTCACCAATTTTAGAAACAACCCCAACTTTACTTCCAACAATCCATTTGACCCAAATAACGAAACCAGTTTATTGTTTCCGAAACACAAAGCATTAGTGCTAAGCGGCACCTTGGCTTATACCGTAGCACAAAAATACATTAACCGGCCCGATGGACGTTTTTACATGGAAAGCGATTACCCCAGAATTGAGTTTAATTACAAACAAGGTTTAAGAGGGATTTTTGGCTCTAGCGTAGATTACAATTTTTTATCGCTAGAAATTTATCAAAAGAAATTACACTTTGGCATGCTGGGCAAATCGTCCATCTTGCTGGGGGCAGGCAAGTTTTTAACTTCCAAAAGCCTAAACTATCCCGATTGGAAGCATTTTAGGGCAAACCAATCTATTGTTTTTAATCCCGACGAACGCTATTTTCAGTTTTTAGATTTCTATATTTTTAACACTACCCAACAATATTTCGAAGCCCATTGCCAACATAATTTCGGTTCGTTTATCCTCAACAAAATTCCCTTATTAAAAAAACTAAAGCTCGAAGAAATTATTGGTTTTGCCTACCTATCGTCGCCAGAAAAAAGAAATTACAACGAGTTTTATTTTGGCGTAAAACGATTGAGTTTCCGCATTCACTACGGTTACGCTTACGACAGGGATGTTCTAATTAAAAAAGGCTTCAAATTTTCTTACGGATTTAATCTGTAGTTTCGTTTCCTACGGGACTTTCCCCAATTATGGGATGCACAGCTAACTATGCACTGCAAAGATAGACTACATCAAACTCCTAATAAAGATAAAAGCATCTGCGGCTTAAATCTGACGAAAATCATCTTGTCAAATAAGAAATTAGCTTTACCTTTGCACCATTAAACGCCGTTTGCAGCGGTATCAATAAATTATGACATACCACACCTTACTTTATTATTGCTATTCGCCAATAGCAGATGCAGAACAATTTGCTGCCGATCATTTAAAATTTTGTAAATCTCTAGGTTTAGTTGGCCGTATCATTGTAGCCGACGAAGGCTTAAATGGCACCATTTCTGGTACTGTTGAAGCTTGCAAAGCTTATATGGAGCATATCCAGGCCGATGAGCGCTTTGCCAAAACAGAGTTTAAAATTGATGAGGTTGAAGAACCTTCGTTCATTAAAATGCACTGCCGTTACAAGGCAGAAATTGTACACTCTGGTTTACGCGACACCAGCATTATAGATCCAAATAAACAAACTGGCAAGCATTTAGAACCGAAAGATTTCAGTGAAATGATGCACCAAGAAGATGTGATTGTTTTAGACGTAAGGTCTAATTACGAACACAATTTGGGCAAGTTCAAAAATGCAATCACTTTAGATATTGAAAACTTTAGGGATTTTCCAGAGCAGATTGAAGCGCTAGCGCAATACAAAGACAAGAAGGTATTAACCTATTGTACCGGAGGGATTAAATGCGAAAAAGCCTCTGCCCTATTGCTACATCATGGCTTTAATGATGTTTACCAATTACACGGCGGCATCATCAAATATGGCAAAGAAGCTGGTGGTAAAGATTTTGAAGGAAAATGCTACGTTTTCGACAACAGAATTGCGGTTGATGTTAATTCGGTAAACCCTACTGTGGTAAGCACGTGCTTAAACTGCGGCATTACAACTCCAAAAATGATTAATTGCGCCAATCCGGAGTGTAACGAGCATTTCACACAGTGCGATGCCTGTGGCGAAGAACTACAAGGCTGTTGTTCTGTGGAGTGTACCACGCATCCACGCAAACGCACTTACGATGGCACGGGTTACTATGTAAAAGTTCCGCAGCAGGTAGCGGTGAAATCATAGTTTATGGTTTATGGTTAATAGTTGATAGCCATGATTAAGTTCATTGTAATTTTAATTTATAGAGGTCATTAGATAATT
>NZ_DHDZ01000049.1:0-19494 GCF_002399615.1 Pedobacter sp. UBA4863
TAGGTCGGTGCCTAAACTTAAACGGCCCCTTTGCTAAATGCATTGGGGCTTTTTTGTTATCTCCATTGCCCGTTGCCCGGCATCCACATCCAATTTGCCAGATGGTGGAACACCAAATTCAAAGGTGTTTCATACATTTGGTCTTATTAGGATTGACCATTCTCTTAAAAACTACTAGGTTTCCCTGTTAATTTTTGTTAAAGTTTTTTACCATAAAGTGCTCTGGCATCTATAATTGGTTATTTTTGTATATTACAATTTATTAATGTAGAAATTTTGATGAGAATTTATAAACAAATTATATTGCTTTTATTGCTTTTTGTTCTTTCGAACGCTGGTTATGCGCAAGATAAGAATGTAAAGTTGCCTCCTAATTGGTTTAATTTAGACTTATTGGCAGATGGCTATTTTGGAATTAGTACAGAGAAAGCATATAGAGAGCTATTAAAGGATAAAAAGCCTAAGCAAAAAATTGTTGTAGCTGTTATAGACGGTGGAACAGATATTAAGCATGAGGATCTGAAGGATTTAATATGGACCAATAAGAAAGAAATCCCTGGAAATGGTATAGATGACGATGGTAACGGCTATATAGATGATATACATGGTTGGAATTTTATTGGCTCTAAGAATGGAAATTTAGAACATGATAATTTGGAGCTAGTTCGTATAAAAAGAAAATTAGAGCCTAAATATAGATCAGTAATTAGAACTACTGTTTTGGATAGCGCTGAAAAAGTAGAATATGCGCTTTATAGACGGGTGGTTTCAGATTTTGGTAAAAGGTACGATGAAGCCAGTTCTGCATTTCCCATTTATATAGCTATAAAAAAAGTAATGGATTCTGTAGCCACGATTAATAAGAAGAAAATTCCCTCTTTAGAAGATATAGAAGCATACAAAGCTGATGATGAGATGGAAGGCTATATTAAGAGGATTGTGAGAAAAGGCTCTAGAGATGAAGGAAGTATAGAAAAATTTTATCAGAGCATTGAAAAGGGATATAAGGAACTTGAGCAAATGCTAAAGTATAATCTTAATGAACAATATGATGAGAGAGCCGTTTTAGTAGGCGATGATTATGCAAATTCTAATGAGCGTATTTATGGAAATAACGATGTGACGGGGCCAGACGCAGATCATGGAACGCATGTTTCGGGCATTATTGGGGCTAACAGAAATAATGATATTGGAATTAAGGGAGTGGCAAACAATGTTAGCATTATGACCATTAGGGTTGTTCCACAAGGTGATGAACGGGATAAAGATGTAGCAAATGGAATTAGGTATGCCGTAGATAATGGAGCAAAAGTAATTAATATGAGCTTTGGCAAAGGCTATAAATGGGATAAGAAGGTGGTAGATGAAGCTATTAAATATGCAGATAGCAAAGGTGTTTTGTTGGTTCATGCGGCAGGCAACGATAATCAGAATAACGATGTGACAGATAATTTTCCTACTAAATATTACGATAGTCCAGAAGCAGATGCTTATGCGCTAAAAAATAAAAAACCAGAAGTTAAGCCCTTTATACCTCCAACTCCAAATGGCATGGCTAATGGAGGCCAAATGCAGAGAAAAGATCCATTTGCAAAACCGGCGCCCTTAGATACAGCAAAATACCAGCTACCTCATGCAAAGAATTGGATTACAGTTGGCGCAAGTGCTTACAAGGATAACGACGATTTAAAAGCGTCATTTTCTAATTATGGCAAGTACAACGTAGATGTGTTTGCGCCTGGATTTATGATTAATTCTACAGTGCCAAACTCCAAATATGAAGAATTTGATGGTACCAGTATGGCAGCTCCAGTGGTTTCGGGCTTGGCCGCTTTAATATGGAGTTATTATCCGCATTTAACTGCAATTGAAGTAAAGCAAATTATCATGAAATCGGTAACCAAAGTAGCCAGAAAGGTAAAGTATAAGAATGATAAGGATGAAACTGTAAGGGTTAACTTTTCGGAGCTTTGTGTAAGTGGGGGCATTGTAAATGCATATAATGCTTTAAAAATGGCCGAAACTTATAAATCATCTAAATAATCAATAAAATCCTCGGTTACGCTGAGGATTTTTTTTTGCTTAAGGCTTGTTAATCCTTTTACTTTTTTTCTTGTCTATGCTAGTTGACAACAAATGAAAATCAACAAAATGAAGCTATTTTATACTGTACTGTTTTTTCTACCTATGGCGCATCTTAGTCTTAAAGCTCAGAAGTTACCAGAGATACAAACCGCTAATGTGGTTGCACCTAAAGCTATTCGTATTGATGGCAAAATTCAAGAGTGGGACGATGTGTTTGCGGCAGATAATAAAAGAACTAACCTGCTTTATACCGTAGCTAACGATGATAAAAATTTGTATTTAGTAGTTAAAGCTATAAACAATGATGCTATTACCAAGATAATGGCTGGAGGAATTTCTTTTACCATTAATACAAAAGGCAAGAAAAAAGAAACAGACGGATTTACAGTTACCTATCCATTGTTAGTTAGAAATAATGCAAATAGACCTGGTGGACAAGGGCAGAATAGACAGCGATTAGGACAAAATAGAACAGAACAAACACAAGAACAGCGAGATTCTATCACTTTAGAACAGCGAAAAACACAACTTGCAGGTATTAAAGAAATCAAGGTGTTAGGTTTTCCTACTATTTCAGATTCATTGATTTCTATTTATAACGAGTATGGTATTAAAACTGTAGCCAAGATTGATGAACAGGGTGCCTATGTTTATGAAATGGCTATACCTTTTAGCATGTTAGCGCTTAGTTTGGAGGAGAAGAAAGAAATTACCTATCAAATTAAATTAAATGGAAGATCTAATGCTGTAAATTTTACATTAAGAACTAATGCAGCAGGCAGAGGTTTTGGCGCAGGGAATAATAGAGGCAGTTTTGGGGGAGGAAATGCAAATACGGCCCGTCAGGATTTAATGGTGGCTACAGATTTTTGGGGTAAATATGTTATTCAAAAACAATAGTGGTCCATCATATGAAAATTAAAAATATAACGCTTTTAAGAATAAGCGTATTAATGTTTATTTGGTGCTTGGCCTTTATCTCTTACGCTCAAAATCCAACACAAAAAGGTAAAAATGTTCCTCCTCCAATAGCTTCGAGAGAAATTAGTGGAATTGTTAAAGATACCACGGATTTAGGGATTCCGGGCGTTACCATTCGCTTAACTTCTGAGCGGGATACCCTAATTACCAGTACCAATCCCGATGGTATTTTTGTTTTTAAAAATGTGAAACTTGCTACTTACACAATGAGTTTTACGATGATGGGCTACAAGCAGCAAATCAATAAGTACAAGCAGAACGATGCCATTCCACGAGTAGTGATGGATCCTGTCTTTCTAAAAGCAATGGCTAATACCCTTAACGAAGTGGTAATTAGCGGTACGCCGTCCATCACTTATAAAACCGACACGGTAGAGTATAAAGCAAGTGATTACATTGTGAGGGAAAATGCTACAGTAGATGAATTGCTGAAGAAAATGGAAGGGATGGAAGTAGGCAACGATGGAAGTTTAATTCATCAGGGGAATAATGTAACTAAAGCAAAAATTAACGGAAAGGTTTATGCTGGTGGAGATGTGGGAACAGCAATTCAAAACTTGCCAGCAGAAATTGTAGATAAAATACAAATTGTTGACGATTATGGAGACCAAGCCGCTAGAACGGGGATTAAGGATGGTGATCCCGAAAAGATATTGAATATTGTTACTCGTACCGATAAATCTGTGGGTAATTCTGCAAATATTAATGCAGGTGGAGGAAGTAACGAACGTTATGAGAGCTCTTTATTTGGGACAAGGCTCAACGGAAATCAGAATATAGCGGTTAACCTACGCTTAAATAATACCGTAAATGGAGTTGCAAGTGCGGGCGATGGTAACGAGCTTGCAATTGGCGGTGGTGGCCAGGGAAATAATAGAGGAGGTGGAAATAGGGGCAATGCCGGAAATGCTTTAGGTGGTAATAATGGCAATTCTGCCGGCGGAAGTGGAGGAACTACCAATAGGGGAGCTTCTGCATTTTCGTACAGAGATCAATTAGGTAAAAAAGTACGTATCAATACAAATTACCGATATAACTTTAATAATGTTAATTCTTTAAATAGTAGCCGTTCAGAGTTTTACAGTACTAATGGTACCATTTTTTCTAGTAACGAAAGCGAAAGAAATAACGATACTAAAAACCATAATTTCTCTTTTGAGGTAGAGGCAGATATCGATAGTAACAATTTTTTAAGAGTAAGCCCAGAAATTACATTTTCTTCTACAAAAACAAATAGCTTGTCTAATATTGGTCAGTCGGGAGCGTTAATTACCCAAAATCAAATGGGAACAAGTTTGGGAAGCAATACTCGGCCCAACATTGGCGCAACGGTTTTTTATCAGCATATTTTTAATAAACCTCGAAGAAATTTTTCGCTACAATTCAGTTTCAATACTTCGGATCAAGAATCGGAGCAAGAGCGTAATACTAAATTTTATAAGGATGATATCAATGTATTAGATTCATTGGTGCATAGATTAATAGAACGTAAAAATTTAACCACTAATTATCGAGGTAGTTTTACCTATGTAGAGCCCTTGGCAACAAATAGTCAATTAGAGTTTAATGGGCAAGTTAATTACAATGGTTACGATAATAGAGCAATTACAAGTGATATTGATGCCTCGGAGCATCGAACGGTGGTAGATGCCTTGAGCAATATCTACGATTATTCTTTTACGCAGGCTCGTATAGCGCTAAACTACCGATATGGTTTATCCAATACATCTAAGGTGAGATTCTCTTTGGGTGTAACAGGGGTGCCGGCAGTTTTAAGTGGTACAAAAGTGAGCCTTGGCACTACCACTCATCGTAACAGCTTTAACCTTATTCCTATTGCCCGATTTCAATATCAATTCTCTAGAACACATAGCCTACAAGTTAATTACTCGGGCAATGCAAAAGAACCAACTTTCGATCAGATACAGCCAGTTAGAGATGTTTCAAATCCACAAAACACCATTGTGGGTAATCCAGATTTGAAAGTAACTTTTAATCATACTGTTAACCTCGGTTACAATAACTATATCGCTAACCACAAATTAAACTACTCCTTAAATGCCAACGGAACTTTAATGGATAATTCTGTGGTAAGAAATATTGTTCAAATTTTCAATAATAATAATCAGTTATTGCGCAACGAAACGCATTATGTAAACATGAATGGAGGCTATAAACTTGGGGGTAACTACGCTATTAGTAAGCAGTTAAATAACCGGAAATATAACTTGGCCTTTAGTGGTAATGTAAACTACAACCATGGGGTTTCTATGAGTAATAATAAGGAAGGGGTAACCAATACTTGGAATATTACCGAACGTTTTGGCCCTCGTATTAATCCTAACGAATGGCTCGAAGTAAATCCCAATGTTTCATACAATGTTACTAAATCAAAAAATAGCATTAGCCCTAACGAAGTAAATACAAAAACCTTGGCATTAAATATTGATGGTCGTTTTTACTTATGGCAATCATTGATTTTTGGTTACAGTGCCAGCAAAAATTTTGTAAATGGTATAAGCGCCAATATCACAAGTAATCCTTTGGTAATTAATGCTTATTTGCAGAAAGAATTTTGGAAACGTAGGGCCTCCCTTACTTTTCAGGCCTTTGATATTTTGCAACAGAACAACTTCGTTAACGTAAACGTAACCGATTTAATGACCACTGAAACTCGTACCAATGCACTAAGCCGATATTTTATGGTTAGGGCCAACGTTCGTTTACAAAAATGGACTGGAGCCAAAGGGCGTAACGGGCGTCAAATTATACGTAGAGGCGACGGTAGTTTTTATTAGTTGATCATAGCTTTATAATTTAGAGAGGTAGCTATTTTTTTTCTTGTCTATTATTCCAGGAAGTAATACCTCCTTTTAAGTCATAAACTTTGGTAAAGCCTAAAGATTTTAATTTCTGGGCTGCCTTGCTACTTCTTTTTCCAGTGCGGCAGTAAACATATACAGGTTGGTTTTTATCTAAAGTTTGTGCTGCATCCTCAAAGTTTGGTTTTTCAACGTCAACATTAACCGCATCTGCAATATGTTTTTCTTGATATTCTTTTTCTGTGCGTACATCTACCAATTGAATATCCTTCTTTAATTTTCTGTCTAGTTTAGCTGCGCTTATTTTCTTTTGCGAATAAGCACTAAAAGACAGCAATAAGCCAATCAGCATTAAATATAAATTTCTCATTGTATCTAAAAATTAATGGTTAATAAAGGTAGCTTTTTAATACGCGATACCGTAATATGTAAACGTTAAATTACTGTATAATGTTGTCATTAAGTTTTGTATCATATTGTCTAGTGTTGCATTAGAATTGTTTTTTATGAATAGAATTTATAAGTTACAAAAGAGTAAACCAAATAGATTAAAGGCTGTTTTTATAGCAGTAGGAATGTATTTTTAGCAGGTGTAATATTTTTTTTACTATTGATTAATCCTTTCTTAAACTTTAAGTGTCTTACAGAAGAACTAAACCAAAACGTATGAAAAGTAATATTCGTAATTTTTACTGGTGTGCAATTTTGTTTATTTGTGCAATTATGTGTAGCTCGTTTGTGCGGGGTATTGGCTTTGCAAACAAACTTGCCATGCCCTATAAAAAAGCAGGGTTAACCACCGAACAAGCTGCAGCTCATCTGTTAAGTCGTTTTACTTATGGAGCGCAGCCAGGCCAAGTAAAAGAAATTACCAAAATGGGTATTGATAAATGGCTTAAGAACCAACTAGAAGGTGATTTAAAAGATGACGAACTAAATCTGCTACTTGCTAAGTATGACGCAATTAACTTTACTAATACCCAAGTAGATGAAACTTTTCCTCGTGCACCTAGTATTAGAAGGTTTGCGATTGACCAAGGATATATCAACAAAGATTCTGTTAGTACAGGTAACCGGAAACACGAACGTGAAGGTTTAGAGGCCTACATGAAAACCAAAGGGTATAGGCCTCAACAAGAGTTGTTCCGCCAGTTTTTTAGCCAAAAAATACTAAGGGCGGCCTATTCAAATAATCAGTTTAGAGAAATAATGACCGATTTTTGGTTTAATCATTTCAACGTAGCATTAAATAAGCCGCAATGTGCAGCCTATGTTCCTGCTTATGAGCGAGATGTTATTCGTCCAAATGTTTTTGGTAACTTTGAGAAATTGTTGATGAAAACGGCAAAATCGCCAGCAATGTTGCTTTACCTAGATAACTTTACCAGTTCTGGAACTAATATGCCAATGTCAGATAGGACAATGGAGATGATGGTTAATCAAACGCCAGAACAAAAACGGAAAGCAAATGAGCGTTTAGCAAGGACAAAAAAAGCGGCGCAAAATAAAAAACAAGGCGGTTTAAATGAGAATTATGCTAGAGAAGTAATGGAACTTCACACCTTGGGGGTAGATGGCGGTTATACGCAGAGCGATGTAACACAAGCTGCGAAAATACTTACGGGTTGGTCTATAGGTCCTATTGGTCAAATTGGCTATGGTGCGGCAGCTAAAAAAACGCTAGAGAGGATAGGAGAGCAAAAAATGACCGAGCAAGGTTATGTAATAGAAGGCGATTTTATGTTTGCGATAAATAGACACGATAATTCAGAAAAAACAGTATTGGGAAGAAAATTTCCAGCCGGAGGTGGTTATGAAGAAGGCGTAGAATTATTAAAAATGTTAGCAGAACACCCATCTACCGCTAAGTTTATCTCTAAAAAAATTGCAACAAGATTTGTAAACGACGTTCCGCCAGCATCATTAGTAGATAAAATGGCAAAATCATTTACGGCTTCTAAAGGAGATATTAAAAGTGTAATTATTACCATGGTAAATGCACCAGAGTTTTGGACAGAAGAAGCGTTAAGAGAGAAAACAAAATCGCCATTTGAATTGGCTATAAGTGCTGTACGTAGCTTAAATGCTCAAATTGATAGACCTTATGAATTATATAGCTGGATCAATAAAATGGGTCAACAAATGTATTATTATCAGGCACCAACGGGTTTCCCAGATAATGGACAATATTGGATCAACACGGGATCGTTGCTAAACCGTATGAATTTTGGTTTGGCATTAGCATCGCAACGCATACCTGGCATAAGCTTAAATTTACCTGCATTAAATAATAATATGGAGCCAGAAAGTGCAGAAGCAGCATTGTTAACTTACAGCAAGTTAATTATACCCGAAAGAGACTTGGCACAAACAATAGCAAGATTAAAACCAATGCTAAACGACCCCAATTTACAGCAAAAAGTTGCAAAGGCTGCCGAGAAAAGTAATGCTGATAAACAAAACAATAACATAAATAGCATGAACATGGAGATGGAGAAACCGGATAAATTTAAACTTGGCAACGGAAAAAAAGCCAACGAAAATCCTGTTATAAAACAACAAGCGGGCAATGCTACCATGTTGGCACAAGTAGTAGGTGTAATTATTGGATCTCCAGAATTTCAACGTAAATAATAAAAGCTATGATTTCTAGAAGAGGATTTATAAAAGGCGGTGGCCTAGCTTTATTTGGAATTGGCTTAGGTGGTATCCCTGGTTTTGTGGTCGATGCAGTAGCAAATACCGTAAACTCACCACTATACAAAAAAAGAAAAATACTGGTTTGTATCTTTCAACGTGGGGCAATGGATGGGCTAATGGCAGTAACGCCATTTACCGATGATTTTTTGAAAGCAGCACGTCCATCGTTGTTCATGACAGCTGCAAAAGGAGCCAGCAACGAAAAGCCATTAATTGATTTAGATGGAAAGTTTGGTTTACACCCAGCTATGGCGGCTTTTGAACCTATGTTTAGGGAGAAACGACTGAGCATAGTACACGGTATTGGCTCTCCAAACAACACCAGGTCTCATTTTGATGCGCAAGATTTCATGGAATCGGGTACGCCATTTAAAAAAGGAACTACAAGTGGTTGGCTAAATAGAGCGGTAGGTTTGTTGGGCCACGAGGCAACCACACCATTTCAGGGGGTAAGTTTAACTTCATCGTTGCCTAGGTCATTTTATGGCGAAAACCCGGCGGTAGCCATAAAAAACCTGGCCGATTTTAACATACAGCTGCGAGGGAATGCAGCCGGAGCCAAAATGGCTTCAAAAAGCTTCGAAGACTTATATGACCAAACTTCTTCAGACTTATTGAAACATACGGGCAAAGAAAGTTTCGAGGCCATTAAAATGTTGCAAAAAACAGATGTGAAAAATTATAAACCAGAAAATAATGTGGTTTATCCTACATCTGCCTTGGGTAATTCTTTAAAACAAATTGCCCAGCTTATAAAAATGGATGTAGGAATGGAAATAGCTTTTGCCGAATCTGGTGGCTGGGATACCCATTTTAACCAAGGGAAAGATTCTGGGGTATTTGCTAGGAATGTAAATGATTTGAGTACCTCCATGATGGCTTTTTGGAACGATTTGGCCAAGTACCAAGATGAGGTTACCGTAATGACCATGACCGAGTTTGGCCGAACTGTAGCGCAAAATGGCACAGGCGGCACCGACCACGGTAGGGGTTCTTGTAATTTTATTCTAGGTAATAGTGTTAATGGTGGGCTGGTACATGGTCTAGTTAATCCTTTAGCTAAGGAAAATTTGGAAGATGGCAGAGATTTAGCCGTAACTACCGACTTTAGAAGTGTTTTCAGTGAAGTGGCAGATGTGCATTTAGGTATAGCAAATGATAAAGTTTTGTTCCCAGATTTTGATGGTAAAAAAATAGGGGTGATGAAATCATAATTCTCACTAAAATTAATTAAAACGAACCAAGGCAACTCAAGTTGTCTTGGTTTTTTTATAAAATGAAAATAAAGCTTTCCGCTTTTCGCATCTAAAAAATTAATAGTTAGCTTTCTTCAAGAGCACACTTTCAATTTGCACTAGCATAATCATAATTTTACCAAAGCATATTTAATTTAGCCTTATTTTTGCCGAATGAAACCGATAAAGAATAGTGTCTTAGTTGTAGTAATACTGTTGTTCGTGGGCTTTGGCTCGTTTGCCCAAAACCTTTCTCAACAAGTGGTGGCTGGCAGAACAAATGATAGTTCACAACTTGATAAGCCTTATGTTATTTATATTTCTGCCGATGGTTTTAGGCACGATTATGCAGAGAAATACCAAGCTAAAAACTTATTGGAATTAAGAGAAAAAGGAGTAAAGGCTACTTCGATGAAACCATCCTTTCCATCGGTTACTTTTTCTAATCATTATACCTTGGCTACAGGAATGTACCCTTCTCACCACGGAATAGTAAACAATTCGTTTTACGATCCTAAAAAGCAACAACTGTATGTAAAAACAGATCCTAATGCGATAAAAGATAGTACATGGTACGGCGGCGTCCCTATTTGGGTTTTGGCAGAGCAACAAAAATTACTATCGGCTGCTTTTTATTGGATTGGTTCGGAAACTGCCGTGAAAGGCGTTAGGCCAACCTATTGGTACAATTTTAACAATAAAATTCCTGTTGATTCTAGAATTGAAAGTGTAAGGGAATGGCTAATGCTTCCCGCAGAAAAAAGACCACATTTAATCAGTATTTATTTTCAGGAAATAGATGTGGCCGGACATTATTTTGGAGCCGAATCTAAAGAACTCGCCACCGCAGTGAAGATAGTGGACGAAAGTATAGCCAAAATGGTAGCAATAACCAAAGAACTTAATATACCGGTAAATTTCGTGTTTGTTTCAGATCATGGCATGACTAACGTGGATAATAAAAATACCCTGCCATTGCCTGCCATTATCGATAAAGAAAAGTTTGTGGTGCCCAACGGCGATGCGTTGCTTCAGGTTTATGCGAAAGACAAAAAAGATATAAAGCCGCTGTATAAAAGCTTAAAGGCGAACGCCGTAGATTATAGCGTTTACCTAACTAATAAACTGCCTAAACGCTGGCATTATAGAAAAAAAGACAATAAAGACGGAAGAATAGGGGATCTTATTCTTATTCCAAGATTGCCAAAAATATTTAACCTTACAGGCAAGCCAACTACAATTGGTAAACATGGCTTTGATAACGATATGCCTGATATGCAGGCTATATTTTATGCTTGGGGGCCAGCATTTAAAGAAGGAATAACCATTAATTCTTTCGAAAATGTACATGTTTATCCCTTATTGGCTAAAATATTGGGCTTAACTTACAGCCATAAAATAGATGGTAATATTAAAGTATTAGCGCCAATATTAAAGTAACATTTTAGTGCTGTTTAGGTGTTTACATTCTCATTGCAGATATTTATACTAACAACCTAAACTTTATTAAAATGAAGAAAACCTTTACCATTCTCAGTTTTACATTAATGTTTTCTGGGCTTGCTTTTGCACAGCGTTCGCAATCGGAGGCAGGCATTTCGCAAAAAGCTAGTGCCGGCGCAGCAGCTGCTAAAGAAGAAACAACCGTAAAATTAAACACCAATATCGCTTCGAGAAATATTGTTCCAGAAAGTGCAGTAGTTACCAACCATACTGTAAATATTAACGGAAAAGCAGTGCCCTATAAGGCAACGGCCGGAACTTTACCTGTATGGGACGAAGAAGGAAAAACATTGGCCGGGTTATTTTATACCTATTACGAGAGAACCGATGTTGGTAATAAAGAAAATCGTCCTTTGGTAATTTCTTTTAATGGTGGTCCAGGCTCTGCTTCAGTTTGGATGCATATTGCCTACACCGGGCCAGTAGTATTAAAAATAGACGACGAAGGTTATCCTGTGCAACCTTATGGTTATAAGGATAATAGTGCTTCTATCCTAGATGTGGCCGATATCGTTTACATAGATCCCGTAAATACAGGTTATTCCAGGACGGTAAGCAAAGATGTAGCCACTAATAGGTTTTTTGGTGTACGTGCCGATATTAAATACTTGGCCGAGTGGATTAACACTTTTGTAACACGCACAAACAGATGGGCATCGCCAAAATATTTAATTGGCGAGAGCTACGGCACTACCCGTGTTTCTGGCTTGGCCTTAGAGCTGCAAAGTAATCATTGGATGTATTTGAATGGTGTAATTTTAGTTTCGCCAACAGAATTGGGCATAGAAAGAGGTACGGCTATGGATGCTGCTTTGCGTTTACCTTACTTTGCAGCAACAGCTTGGTACCATAAAGTATTGCCAACAGATTTACAATCGAAAAAGTTGACAGATATGTTGCCAGAAATAGAGCAATTTACCATTAACGAATTGGTGCCTGCAATGGCAAAAGGAGGTGTTCTCTCAGCCGATGAGAAGAAGAAAATAGCGCTAAAAATGGCACGTTTTTCAGGCCTTTCCGAAAAAGTGATTTTACAAAACAACCTTAATATCTCTACCAACCTCTATTGGAAAGAGCTGCTAAGGGATAAAGGCTTTACCGTAGGACGTTTAGATTCTAGGTACAAGGGTATAGATAAATCAGATGGCGGAGATCGTCCAGATTACAATGCAGAGTTAACATCGTGGTTACATTCCTTTACGCCAGCTATTAACATGTATTTACGTAACGAGCTTAATTATAAAACCGACCTTAAATACAATATGTTTGGCCCTGTACACCCTTGGGATAGAACAGGCGATAATACTGGCGAAAATTTGCGAGCTGCAATGGCCCAAAATCCTTATTTGCATGTATTGGTGCAGTCTGGTTATTACGACGGTGCCTGCGATTACTTTAATGCCAAATACAATATGTGGCAAATGGATCCAAGTGGCAAGCTTAAAGACCGAATGACATGGGAAGGTTACGAGAGCGGCCACATGATGTACCTGCGTAAGATAGATTTGGCCTTAGGTAACGATCACATTCGTGAGTTCATTAAAAAATCAACACCAAAACCAGGGCAGTCGGCTAAGTTTGAATAGTTGAAGTGTAAGCTACTGCGCTGCAACGGTTAATAAATCGGTTTACGTATTTATTAACCTTTGTAAATACCGCTTGTTTTTTCTAACTTACAGTTCTAAAATAGAGAATGATGTTGTTGTAGTACTAATCCAAAAAGCACCTTACTGCAAGGTGCAAAGCAATGCCAAAACGAATGCTTTAATCCTTTTCGAAGAGGTAAGATTATTTCGTACTTCGCATTTAAAATCAAGGAGGTTTAATGAAAATATTTTACATTTTTGCCGGTTTAGTCTTTGCCATTTACGTAGCGGTTAGAGGAGTTGGCTTTATACAGCAAGGAAGTAATTCCATGATTTTAATTGGTATAGGTTGTATGTTTTTGGCTTTAGCGGTATCGTATATCGCTGTTAAATTAGCGCTTAAAAATAAGTAGCTTTAATTTATTTTCAATTGTTTCCAGATAAATGCGTATTTTTACCGCCCCAATATGGAACAACTTAAAACATCTTTTGATTTTGAAAAACCTTTAGCAGATTTGTACCAACAAATTGAAAAGGTAAAGCAAATTGCCGATAAAACTAAGGTAGATATGTCGGCTACACTTGCAGAGCTTGAAGGAAAAGCCGAGGATACCAGTAAAAGTCTTTATGCTAATTTAACTGGTTGGCAAAAAGTTCAAATGTCTCGTCATGCAGAGCGTCCGCAAACCTTAGATTATATTAATTTAATTTGCGATGATTTTATCGAGCTTCACGGAGATAGAACCGTTAAAGACGATAAAGCTATTATTGGTGGTTTTGCTACTATTAATGGGCAAACGGTAATGATTATCGGCCATCAAAAAGGTAAAAACACCAAAGAGCGTCAGTTTCGTAATTTTGGCATGGCAAACCCAGAAGGATATAGAAAAGCATTACGTTTAATGCGTTTGGCAGAAAAATTTAATAAGCCAGTTATTTCTTTTATCGATACCATGGGGGCTTACCCAGGCTTAGAGGCCGAAGAACGTGGACAAGGTGAAGCCATTGCACGTAATTTGCTAGAAATGTCGGTGCTAAAAGTTCCTATCATTTGTTTTATTGTTGGCGAGGGTGCATCTGGAGGTGCATTAGGTATTGGCATTGGCGATAAAGTTTATATGCTAGAGCATACTTGGTATTCGGTAATTTCGCCAGAGTCTTGTTCTTCTATTTTATGGAGAAGCTGGGATTTTAAAGAAAAAGCAGCCGAGTGCTTGAAATTAACTTCTGAAGACATGTTTAAAAACCAGCTGATTGACGGTGTGGTTAAAGAACCACTAGGTGGTGCACATCAAAATCCAGAAGAGATGGCACAAAACTTAAAGGCACAAATTTTAGACGATTTGAAAGCACTTAAGAAAGTTGATTCTGAAAAACTAATTGCAAAAAGAATTGATAAATTCTGTGCAATGGGTGTGGTAAATGAGTAAATAGAAAGGTTCGGTAGTAGTACTGAGTTTATCATAAAGAAAGCACGATCAATACTGGTCGTGCTTTCTTGTTAGTCTTGGGTTTTATTTACCATCTTATTTCGATTTAAGTAGATTGTGCTTTATGTTTTTATAGATTGCTTAGGCAAACTAGTTTTAATCTACTGTCAGATTGATTATACAAAAGAAGATTAGTTTACTTCTTGGCTCAAATAAAAAGAGCCGTTCCGATTTAAATCGGAACGGCTCTCTATATAGATTGTAAAATTGTTTTACAGGTTCATGAAATCTGGCGGCAATTCTCCGAAGTATCTGTCAAAACCTCCATGTTCAAATAACGATTTAATTTGGTTTTCTAAATCCTTAGCCAATTTTGGTTGATGGTACTGTGCAGCTACTTTGGCCATTGGCATTAGCCCATAGAACAAGCCAATTTGTATAGGTTGTTGGCCTACCAATTTATTTTTGCTTCTACTTACATCGCCTAGGTAAGTAATTTCTTTGCCAATATAATCAGCATATTTTTTAATGAGCTGAGTTGCTTTCTCTGTTTCGCCTAAAGTATATAGGTTTTGGGCCATGGTAGCCACTCCCATTGCTGTGCGTATGCCATAAATTTTAGTAGGCATCACCTCGTCATATCTTTTCATTACTTTTTTTGCATCTTCTAGTCTGCCAGCTTTAATTAAACCAGTAGTTAAGCTGTTAAAAATATTGTTGAAAATAGACATGTCATCTGCCGATTGAATATCTAGGTATTTAGCGTTTTTAATGTTGCCCCACTTAAATTTGTTCATCACGTGGTCGTACATCGGGTCTAAATTTATGGTTTCTTCTTCGCTCTCTCTAGTAGCAGGGTTTAAAGGTAACAACCTTAATGCTAAGCCTTCGCTGTATAAATAGTTGTCTAGGCCGTTAAATTGGTCAGATGGTACTGTGCTACAGAAATAGATAGGTCTTTTCCAACTGTTATGTGCTAGAATATCTAACATGGCCAAGGTACCTTTGGTTACATAGCTTTTGTTAAAAGTCCATTCTAAACTTGGGACAATTTCATTTGCACGGCTTTCTGGAAGCGTTTTAGTGTTAATTACGTCTTGCGGGTTAACGGTTAGCTTAAATTTCTTGGTAGGAATAAAGTTACTGGTAGAGCCATCCTGTAAAGGCAGCTTATCTTGGCTATCGTCAGACAATAAGAGATCTACAATTTGTTTCAGTTCAACGGCTTCGGTTATGCCCATGTCTTTGTGGTACATTACATCTCTCACTCCAGAAACATACTGTTTTTCGGTCATAGATATTGGCAAAGGTTCTGATTGGTGTACTTTACGTTTCATGCCGTTGATATACCAATCGGTATCAAATAAACTAAGGTTAACTAATCTGATATCAGGTCTAATCCCTTCCACTTCTTGTGCGTACCATAATGGGTAAGTATCATTATCGCCATAGGTAAACAAGATGGCATTTGGTGCACATGATTCTAAATAGCTCACCGCAATATCGTGGGCCAGCATTTTTGTAGAGCGGTCATGGTCGTTCCAGCCTTCTTTTGCCATAAGCACAGGTGCAATTAATAATCCAATTACAGTTGCCGCTATTGCACCAGTTTTAGCATCAATTTTTTTAAATAGCCATTCTTTAATGCCAATAATCCCAAGGCCTATCCAAATGGCAAAGGCATAAAAAGAACCTACATAGGCATAATCCCGCTCTCTTGGCTCCATGGGTTTTTGGTTAAGGTAAAGTACAATTGCCAATCCTGTAAAGAAGAACAGCAAGCCAATAATGCCCGCATCTTTAGGGTGGCGGCCAAAATGCCATACTGCACCAATAATGCCTAAAATTAATGGCAAGAAATAAAAACGGTTGTAAGAATTACTTTCTGTAATAGATGGAGGTAAGTTGCTTTGGTCGCCGTAAAGCAGGGCATCTATGGGTTTAATTCCGCTAATCCACTGCCCTTCGTAAAGGCTGCCTTGTCCTTGGTTATCATTTTGTCTGCCCGCAAAGTTCCATAAGAAATAGCGCATGTACATAAAACCAACTTGGTAGCGCATAAAGAAGCCTACATTGTCAAAAAAACTAGGGAAATGCTCATCGCTAAAGCCCATCATGTCTTTGTAGTAACCTACGTGCCTTTCCTCGTCGCTATACATACGCGGAAATAATACTTCGTGCTGTAACCTGCGGATACTATCTGGGAAGTTCTCGTTTTCACCGTAAATACGTTTGGTTTTAGTGCCAGATACTTCATATTTTGTATCTCCTTTGCGGTAAGATTTGCCTGTTTCTACATAAATAGGAGCAGAGCCATCTTCTTTATATTTAGGTATAGAGTTATAGTTAGGGCCAAATAGCAAAGGTCTATCACCATATTGCTCACGGTTCAAATAGCTTAAGAAAGAGAAAGCGTTATCCGGATCGCTGTTGTTTAAGTTTGGTTTTGCTTGAGCTCTAATTAAAATCATTGCAAAAGAGGCATACCCAAAAATAATTAGCACAGTAGAGAGTAAAGCCAGGTTTAAAACTCGTTTTTGGTGTTTTATTGAATATTTTATTGCCCAAACGAAACCACCGATTAATAAAGCAGCAAAGAATAAGACGCCCATGCCAAAACCTAAACCTAAAGTGTTTACAAAGAAAAGGTCGAAATAGGCACCGAATGAAACCAAGTATTGGATAATGCCATATTGTACTACTGCTAAGATTAAAATGCCAATACCCAATGTTTTAAATATGCCAGCGGTGGTTGGTTGTTTTTCTTTTTTGAAATAGTAAACAAAGGCTATTGCAGGTATGGTTAATAGGTTTAATAGGTGAATACCAATTGATAAGCCCATAATGTAGGCAATGAAAATCAGCCATCTGTCAGATTTTGGCTCTTCTGCTACGGCCTCCCATTTTAAAATCCCCCAAAATACAATAGCTGTAAATAAAGATGATAGGGCATAAACTTCGGCCTCTACTGCCGAAAACCAAAAGCTATCAGAGAAGGTGTAGGCCAAGGCACCTACCACACCAGCTCCCATAATGGTAATTAAGTTCGAGGTTGTAATTTCTTCATCTTTTTTAACCAATACTTTTTTGGCTAAAGCGGTAATGGTCCAAAAAAGAAATAAGATGGTTGCAGCACTAGCTATGGCAGAACCTAAATTCATAAAGTAGGCAATCTTGCTGGTGTCGCCAAAAGCAAATAACGAAAAGAAACGTTCTATCATTAAAAATAATGGAGCGCCCGGCTGATGCACTACTTGCATTTTATAAGCAGAGGCAATAAACTCGCCGCAGTCCCAAAAACTAACAGAAGGTTCAAGGGTTAAGGTGTAAGTAAGTGCAGCAATGAAAAAACATGCCCAGCCAATAATATTATTTATTTTTGAATAGTTCATATGGAGTAATATGAGGGTTTTATAACCTTGTTGGTATAATAAATGCTGCCGAAATTAAAAAAATAGATTGATATAGGTGCTATACTTCTATCCATATTTAACAAAAATTAACCTTAGTGGGAGCTCAATAAAAATATTTTAAAATTTTTCTGTTTGTTATTTGCATAAGTGAAAAAAGTGCGTACATTTGCATTCCGTTTCAGCAATACGTTTGAGAGAGCGTTTGAAATAGGAGATTGTCCGATAGTATAAGGGTAGTACGACAGTTTTTGGTACTGTTTGTCTTGGTTCGAATCCAGGTCGGACAACAAATCACTTCGGGTTGTGAATAAAACCGCAACCCGATTTTTTATTAACAAGCATTGATATCCGCAAATCATGCCATTACAATTTAACCCTGTTAAAATTTTTGCTGGAACAGGTACGAAAGAACTCGCTAGCAAAATAGCCGAAGAATACGGCAAACCTCTTGGCAATGTTACGCTAAGTAAATTTAGTGATGGCGAGTTTCAACCTTCATTTGATGAATCTGTAAGAGGCTGTGATGTTTTCTTGGTACAGTCCACCTATCAGCCAAGTGACAATTTAATGGAACTTTTGTTAATGGTTGATGCCGCTCGTAGAGCATCGGCACATTATATTACAGCGGTAGTTCCTTATTACGGTTTGGCCCGTCAAGACAGAAAAGATAAGCCAAGAGTAGCTATTGGTGCTAAGCTGGTAGCTAATTTATTAAAGGCGGCGGGTATTCATCGTATTATGACCATGGACTTGCATGCGGCGCAAATTCAAGGTTTCTTTGATATTCCGGTAGATCATTTAGATGCTTCGGTAATATTTGTACCTTATATCAAAAGCTTAGGATTAGAGAATTTAACTATTGCTTCGCCTGATATGGGCGGTTCTTACCGAGCTAGAACTTTTGCTAAGTTCTTTAATGCCGAGGTAATTATTTGTGATAAACGTAGGTTGCGTGCTAATGAAATAGAGGCAATGTCTATTATTGGTGATGTAACAGGCCAAGATATTGTATTGATAGACGATATTTGTGATACAGCAGGTACCTTAGCTAAAGCTGCGGCGCTAATTATGGAAAACGGTGCAAGAAGCGTTAGAGCAGTTTGTACACATCCGGTATTGTCTGGCAAAGCTTACGAAACCATAGAAAACTCGGCGCTAGAAGAGTTGATTGTAACAGATACTATTCCTTTAAAACAGGAAAGTCCTAAAATTAGGCAATTAAGTACAGCCAAGTTATTTGCCAAGGCCATTGCTAGCGTTAACGAGTATGGCTCAATTAGCGAGCTTTTTAAAGTGTAATTAAAGGTAGATAGTAAAGGGTTTAAGCCACATCTTGATACTCGATACTGGATACTTGATACAGATAAAAACAAATAAATAAATAATAAAATGAAAACAATCGCTATTAGCGGTTCTCTTAGAGAGAACGTAGGGAAACGCGATGCCAAAGAGCTTCGCTACGAAGGTAAGGTTCCCGCGGTATTGTACGGAGGTACAGAACAAGTACATTTCGCTGTTACTAGAGCAGACTTAAATGATGCTATTTATTCGCCAGAAGCAAACTTTTTGGAAATTACTGTTGGTGGTAAAGCTGTAAAAGCAATCATTAAAGATGCTCAATTTCACCCACTAACCGATTTATTGTTACACGTTGATTTTCTTCAATTATTTGATGAGAAAGAAATCAATATGGAAATTCCTGTTAAATTAACCGGAACTTCTCCAGGTGTTAAAATGGG
>NZ_DHDZ01000049.1:19605-72399 GCF_002399615.1 Pedobacter sp. UBA4863
GGTAAATTAGTTCAAAAATTACGTAAACTACGTGTTAAAGCATTGCCTAAAAACATGCCTCAAGTAGTAGAAGTAAGCATTGCTAAATTAGAAGTAGGTAACTTATTCCGTGTTCGTGATTTGCAAAAAGGCGAATATGTTGTTACTAACACGCCAGAAGATACTATCGTTTCTGTAGGTATGTCTAGAGCGTTAAAACAAGCTGAAAACGAAGCAAAAGGTAAAAAATAAGTCAAGGTTTAAGAATTCTTGATTTACAAGATAAAAGCGTCCCGAGGTAAAAATCGGGACGCTTTTTTGTTAGAAGCGCTCTCTGATAATACCGCTATTTACAAAGGTTAAAGGTTTTGTTGGTTACATTTTCAAATCAACTACATACTACTATCTTTGCGCTATGAAATTTCTAATTGTAGGCTTAGGGAACATTGGTGCCGAATACGAAGGGACAAGACATAATATTGGGTTTGATATTGCTGATGAGTTGGTGGCTAGCCACGAGGGCAAGTTTGAACACGGTAGGTTGGCCTATCATGCAGAGGTATCGCATAAGGGCAGGAAACTTCATGTAATTAAACCCACCACTTACATGAACCTAAGCGGTAAAGCGGTTAATTATTGGATGAAAGAATTGAAGATTGCACCAGAAAATGTTTTAGTACTGGTAGATGATTTGGCTTTGCCTTTAGGTAAGCTGCGTATGAAATTACAGGGAAGTAGCGCCGGACATAATGGTTTAAAAAGCATAGAAGAAGTTTGCGGCGGACAAAACTATGCCCGTTTACGCTTTGGCATTGGCGATGATTTTCCGAAGGGCAGACAGGTGGATTTTGTACTTGGTCAGTTTGACAAGAACGAGAAAAAAGAACTGCCCGTATTAATTAATAGGGCAGTGAGCATGATTAAAAGTTTCGCAACAATTGGCGCTGCGCAAACCATGACTTTATTTAATAAATAGCCCACTACCTATTTGTTAACCTAGCAATTTTTTCGTGTAGTACATCTACTTTAAATGGCTTCCCTATAATGTCGTTAGCACCTACTTTTATGGCCGTTTCTTTATCCGATTCTAGAACACCGGCAGAGAAAGAAATAATAGGTGTTTTTTCTTTACTTGGAATGTGACCTTCTCGTATTTTCTGGATGGCTTCTAAACCATCCATTACAGGCATATAAGTATCCATCAATACCAAATCAAAGTCTTCTTTTTTTAAGGTTTCTAGTGCAGCGGCGCCATCGCCTACTACGGTAGTTTGTATTTTCCAGCCGTTTAGTATTTTTACAATTAAGAAAACATTGATGGCATTGTCTTCGGCCACTAACACCTTTAAACCATCAAAAGTCGATAATTCTTTAGGAGCTTCTTGAGGTGTTATTTTTTCTTCCTCTTTTTCCACTACTTTGTACCATTTGGTAAACGAGAATGTACTGCCTTTGCCCAGTTCGCTCTTCACATCTAACGCTCCTCCTTTAAGTTCTGCTAGCTTTTTAACTATAGATAAACCCAAACCAGTACCTCCATAAGTTCTGGTATGCATATTTTCTACCTGTTCAAACGAATGAAAGATATTTTGAATATTTTCTTGCGAGATACCAATTCCGGTATCAGTTACAGAAAACTTTAGCAAGGCAGTGCTTGGTCTGGCTTCTAAGGCTTCTACTTTAAAGGTTACCTCGCCTTCATTAGTGAATTTTATAGCATTACTGAGCAGATTCATGAAAATCTGATTTAAACGCAATGAATCTGCCATGATGTATCTTGGTACATTGTCAGTCATGATTAGCTTTAAGCTAATGTTTTTCTCTAATGCTTTAATGTTTAGTAAATTGAAAGCTTGCGTTGCCAAATCTTTAATGTCTGTTTCGACAAAGCTGATAGTGTATTTTCCAGCTTCTATTTTAGATAAATCCAGAATGTCGTTAATTACGCCCAATAACGAGTTTGAGGAAATGTCTAACAAGTTTAATATTTCGCTCTGGTTTTCGGTAAGCTGGCCTTGTTTAAGCAAGTGTAATAGCCCAATAATGCCGTTTATAGGTGTTCGTATTTCGTGGCTCATATTGGCTACAAAGCTTTCCTTTGCTCTTTTTCCTTGTTCTGCTTCTTCTTTGGCTTTAATTAAGTCGGTTTGTATTTTTTCTAGTTGCAGGTTTTTTGTCTTAATTTCTATCTGGTTTTTAATCAGTTGAATAAAGGCATCTACCTTGGCCGATGTGATATAAGGATCTAAGGGTTTGTATAGATAATCTACTGCGCCCGTGGTATAACCTTTAATTGCATACTTGGTTTCGGTAGAGATGGCAGTAACAAAAATAATGAGGATGTCTTGTGTACGAGAGTTCTTTTTAAGGATTTCTACTAATTCAAAGCCATTCATTTCAGGCATTTGAACATCTACCAGTGCAATGGCAATGTCTTTCTCCCAGCAAATACGCAATGCATCATTTGGCGATGTTGTAGTGATAATGTTAATATCATTTCTATTCAAAAGAGCTTCTAAGGCAATGATATTCTCTTGCTTATCATCTACAATTAAAAGGTTAATTTTGTTCATGTACTGGTAAGTTAACTAATTTTTTGGTAAATGTTATTCTTCTTGTCTATGGCTTTAAACCTTTTAACTATTTGCTGGTCGCGAATGGTTTCTTTTGCGCCTAAGCAAAGAAAGCCAAAGTTTGCCAAGCTGTTGTAAAAGAGGTTAATTACTTTTTTTTGCAATTCTGGATTAAAATAGATCAACACATTTCTGCACGAAATAACTTGAAATTCATTGAACGGCCCGTCTGAAACCAAGTTGTGCATAGAGAAAAGTACGTTCTTTTTCAATTGCCTAGAAATAGATGCGGCATCGTACTTGGCCGTATAGTAGTTTGCTAAAGATTTTCCTCCGTCTATGGCATGGTAATTTTCAGAATATTGCTTCATTTTCTGAAGGTCGTAAATGCCTTCTCTCGCTATCTCTAATACTTTATGATTAATATCTGTTCCGTAAAAAAAACTACGGTTATAGAGCCCTAATTCTTGGAACAAAATGGCAAAAGAATAGAGCTCTTCGCCTGTAGAGCATCCGGCATTCCAAATTTTAATGTGCGGATAGGTGCCTAAATAGGGAAGTACGTTTTCTTTTATCGATTTAAAAAAATGGGGATCCCTAAACATTTCGGTTACATTTACCGTTACCTCATTTAAAAATTCGTGAAAAAAATCGGGGCTATTGGTTAAAATGCTTTTCAAGTCAAAGAAATCTAACCTTTTCAAGGTCATTATTCTGCTTAGTCTTCGTTTTAAAGATGCCCGCGAATATCCTTCAAAGTCAAACCCGTAAATATTACGTGTAACTAAAATTAGTTCTTCTACCTGTTCGTCTGTAATCACTGTTTTTCGTTAAGTACCTTAAAGGTTAGCTAAGCCACACTCTTAACATCGATAAGAGCTTGTCGATATCTACTGGTTTAGATATATAATCGCTGGCACCAGCTTCCATGCATTTTTCCCTATCTGTTTTCATTGCCTTGGCGGTTAGTGCAATTACTGGAAGGTTGGCCAAATGTCGTTGGACCCTTATTTGTCGCATGGCTTCGTAGCCATCCATTTCGGGCATCATGATGTCCATTAGTACTAAGTCAATTGCTTTGTTTTCTGCTAATTTCTCTAGTGCTTCGATACCATTGTTGGCTATCACTACGTTAATTTCGTAATCCTGCAAAGCAGATGATAGGGCGAAGATATTACGCATATCGTCATCTGTAATGAGAATGGTTTTATCTTTTAATGCTTTCTCTATGGTTGGTGCATAATTTTTTGGTGTTTTGGTAATGCCAACAGCCGGTTCTTTTTTTGGCGATTCGGTCTGTAATTTGTTCATGAACAGGCTTACTTCATCTAAAAGTCTGTCGTTAGATTTGTTGCTCTTTAACACCATTGCCTGCGAATAGCGCATAATATGAGCCATTTTGTCTTTGTCTAGCTCCATGGCGGTGTTAATAATTACAGGCACATCTTTGGTATCGGGATTTGATTTTATTTCATCTAATAAATCATAGCCCGAAATATCAGGAAGCTTTAGGTCTAAGATAATACAGTCGAAAACGCTTTCTTCTAATATTTGTCTAGCTTCGGCGCCTGTATAGGCTTGCGAAACTTTAGCGCCTTTTTTTATCAGTTGCTCGGTAAGTTCATTGCTCTGCAGTACTTGGTCTTCAATTACCAATACGTTATTAAAATTATATTTATATTGGTTTGAGAGCAGTTCAAAGGCATGGTCAAGCTTTTCTTTATCTACAGGTTTTTTAAGGAAGCCAATAGCTCCTTCTCTTTTTGCCTTACTGGCCTTTTCATCACCTGCCGACATCATGTGAATTGGAATGTGTTGCGTGGCAGGGTTGTCTTTTAGCTTCTTTAAGATAGTCCAGCCATCCATTACGGGCAGCATTACATCTAAAACAATGGCATCTGGAAGTTCGGCAATGGCTAGGGCTAAACCGGTATCGCCACTGTGGGCTAATATAGGTTCAAAACCTTTTTCAATGGCATAGGCCTTTAATATTTCGGCAAAATTTTCGTCGTCTTCTACAATCAATAATTTATTGCCTTCGTCGCTTTTTTGAGGTAAGGGCATTGGCGTACTACTTGTTTTCTTTTCTTCGGCTACTGGATTTGGCTCAGGGCTTGTTTCTTCGGTCTTCTCTGTTTTTTGGGGTGCCAAACTTTGGGGGATAAATAATGTAAAAGTGCTTCCTAAACCTAGTTCGCTCTTTAATTGTATTTCGCCACCAAGTAAGTTGGCCAATTCCCTACTAATAGACAGCCCCAAGCCCGTGCCGCCATATTTTCTGCTGGTAGAGCCATCTTCTTGCTGAAATGCCTCGAAAATAATTTGCAGCTTTTCTTCCGCAATGCCAATTCCAGTATCGGTAACAGAAAAGTATAATGGGTTTTGTGGGTGCGCTATAAGTGATTTATTCTGTTTAATTTGTTCTTTTTTGGCTACACCAGCTTCCACAATTATGCTACCCTTTGCTTTTGTAAATTTAAAGGCGTTGGCCAGTAAGTTTTTAATAATTTGTTCTAAGCGAGCTTGGTCTGTAACAATTGTTTCTGGTAAATCGTCAGTCAGATTAAACTCAAAGTTAATGTCCTTTTGGTTAGCAATTTCGGTAAACAATGCTTTTGTTTGGCTTTGAATAGTGCTTAGTTTGGTTTGCTCCAATACGAGCTCAACATTGCCAGATTCTATTTTAGAGAGGTCTAAAATATCATTAATCAATGTCAGAAGGTCGGTTCCGGCATTTTGTATAACGTTCGCATATTTAATTTGCTCTTCTGATAAATTGGCGTGCTTATTTTCTTTTAAAATTCGGGCCAATATTAAAATACTATTTAGGGGTGTGCGTAGTTCGTGGCTCATATTTGCCAAAAACTCAGATTTATATTTGCTGCTTATTTCTAATTCTTCTGCTTTTAAACTGATAGCTTCTTTTGCCAGATTAATTGCGTTATTCTTTTCTTCTAATAACTGCGCTTTTTCTTCTAGTTCGGTGTTGGCCTGTTGCAGTTCTTCTTGTTGTACCCTTAGCTCTTCTTCAGATGCTTGCAGTTTCTCTGTTTTGTGCATCAAGTCTTCGTTGGTAACACGCAGCTCTTCTTGCTGACTGGTTAATTCTTCGGCCTGTTGTTGTGTTTTTTCAAAAAGTTCTTGCAGTTTAACTTTAGCCAGCACACTGTTCACGGCAATACCAATGTCTTTGGTAATCGATTTTAAAAACTCAACGTCGGTTTCTTTTATAGCATTAATGCTGCCAATTTCTAGTGCTGCCAATGTTTTTTCTTCGAAAGTAATGGGCATGCAAATAATATGGTTTGGGGCAACGTTTCCTAAGCCAGAATTAATTTTCAGGTAACCTTCTGGAACTGGCGAAAATATTTTAGTGCTGTTTTCAAGTATTGCCTGACCAACCAAACCTTCTCCAGCATTGTATCGCTTGTTTAGCATCTCGCTATTTATAGCATACGTTCCTTTTACCTGAAGGCCATTTTTATACGGGTTAAATAAGTAAAAAGCACCTACTTGATAGTTGAGCAGGTTGCAAATTCTAGCAATAATATTGGCAGAAAGTTCATCAATGCCTAAATCGCCTCGCATTGCTTCATTAACTTTTGCTTTGCCGCTTAATATCCAATTATGATGTTCGTTCTTGATAGATAATTCTTCTAATTCCTTATTCGTAATAAGTATTTGTTTTTCTGTCTCCTTTTGTTGGTCAAATGTTTTGTGTATATACTTTAGTAGAAATAGAATTAACCCGAAGATGATGATGGAAGTTCCAATGATGATGAGAATAGTACTTTCGTTCTTTCCTGCTGTTATTTTTTGCCTTTCTTCTAACAGCTTGGTTTCTTCTTTGATTAACTCATCACCAAAAGCTATAAGCTTAACTTTGGCTATTCTTCCATGGTCGTTTAAGAATTGTTCTTTTGCGCCAACAAAATCTCCAATATTTGCCTTAGTGGCAATATTTTTCATCTCAGCAACTTTAGTAACAGCATAAAATCTAATGCTATCAACCCTTTTTGATTGTTCTGGATTATCGATTACCAGTTGGTCCAATTCATCTACTATTGGTAATATTTTGTTAATGTTATCATCATAAGCTGCACGGTATTCTTTTCTTTCTGCTAAAAGAAAGCCCCTTAAAGAAGCTTCGGTATGCAGCAGGTTAATTTCCATTTGCTCTGCTGTTTTACTAACTTTCTGGGCATGCAATACCCATGCGTAACTTTCATTTAACGATTTGATGCTGAGGTAAGAAACTACCGCTGAAATTAACACGAAAGCGAGAGCGGTTGCAAAGCCTGTAAGTATTTGCTGCTTAAAGGAAAGTTTAAACATATAGGACTTAATTTTTGTGGAAAGTTTGCTAAGATAAACAATAATGGAGTGAAAATTAATATGAAAAAATATTAGCTTTTACAAAAAGAGTAAAGCATTTGTTTTTATTAACTTTAGCCGCTCAAAATAAAATTAAAATGATAAAATTATACGGCATACCTAATTGCAATACGGTAAAGAAAGCCCAAGATTGGTTAAAAACCAATGGAGTAACCTACGAGTTTCATGACTTTAAAAAGAAAGGCATTACCGCCGAAAAACTTACAGAATGGTGCCGTATTTTTGGTTGGGAGAAGGTAATTAACAAAGCTGGATTGACTTTTAAAAAATTAACCAAAGAAGAACAAGCGGCAATTAATTCGGAAACTCCTGCCATAGCCTATCTTATCAATAACACCAGCGCCATTAAAAGACCTATTGTAGAAACAAATGATAAAGCAGTATTGTTAGGTTTTAAGGAAGAAGAATATCAAACTAAACTAGGAGTATAAATAGGCTAGGGCTTTAAACTGTCAATTAAAAAGAAGCAACTTGTTAAAGTTTGTTAAAGCTAATTTATACCAAGCACAGAACATTAAATTTGAACATGGGCAAAAAAATATATTTATTCTGTTTGTTATTAATGCCAGTGTTTACCTGGGCGCAAACTTACATTACAGGTAATGTGTTCGATAACGAGCAACGGAACTTGCCTTTACAAGGTGTTGCCGTAAGAAATCTTGCCACTAAGGCATTGGTGGTAACAGATAAAGACGGTAGGTTTGCCCTGCAAGCTAAAACAGGTGATTTGCTCTCTTTTGGTCTAGCGGGTTACCAAACAGATACACTGTTTTTAACCAATTTGTTCGCTAAGAATATCTATTTAAGAATAACTGTAAACACGTTAAATACCGTAAATGTAACTACCGCCAAAGTATCACCTTTTTTAGATGTTAAAGATACAGAAGCAGTAGCTGCAAGAAGGGTAGATGCCTCGAAGAACAAAGGCGGCTTGCGTTTAAACTTAGGCTATGGTAAATGGCGCAAACAACAAGCTAAAGAACAAGAATTAGAAGAAGCTGCAGCAATTAATGAAGAAATTTCAAACAACTTTAACAAAGCCATTATCCAAAAGTTGGTAAATTACAAAGAGAAAGATTTGGATGACTATATTGGTTTGTACCGCCCAACAGTAGAACAAGTAAAGACCGACAAACCGTTTGATTACACCTATTACATTGCTACTACATTTTACCATTGGAAAAAATTGCCTGCCGAGGCAAGAAAGCTCTCGCCATTGCCAAAATTGAAGGGCAACCCGTAGCTTTCGTAATATTCATGTTCCATTCTTGAAAATTATCGCTTTTCAACTACCTTAGCATTAAAATAATCAAATATGCAAAAAACATTATTGAAATCTTTTGCGGTTGTGTTAACCGTTTTATTGGGACAATTAAGTTTCGCCCAAGATAAGCCCGCGGCAAAATATGTGCCCGAAGAAGCTTTTAGTCCGCTGTTTTACACCCAAAATGGTAACGAATATCGCTCTGCAAGCGGTGCTCCTGGTGCAAAGTATTGGCAAAATAGGGTAGATTACAACATCAGCGCAAGTCTTGATGAAGCTACCAATAAAATTAAAGCAACCATTACCATTACCTACAAGAACAATAGCCCCGAAAAACTACCTTACTTATGGTTGCAGCTAGATCAAAATTCGTTTGGCGAAAATTCTCGTGGGCAAGCTATTACTCCGGCCAAAAGCAGGTACGGGGCGCAAGGCGAAAACTTTAAAGGCGGATATAATATTTCTAACCTATCGGTTTCGCAAAAAGCAAAGCCTGTAAAGTTTACTTCTTTAATAGAAGATACACGTATGCAAATCCGTTTAGACCAAGCCATGGCCGCTAATGGCGATGTGATAGTTATTAAAATGGATTACACTTATACCTTGCCGGTATTAGGTTCGGACAGAACGGGACACTTAACTACCAAGAATGGCGAAATTTTTGCTGTTGCACAATGGTTCCCGCGTATGAGTGTGTATGACGACGTGCTGGGATGGAATACCTTGCCTTACTGGGGTGCTGGTGAGTTTTATTGCGAATACGGCGATATTACGTTCGATGTTACCGTGCCGGCAAGTCATCTGGTAATGGGCTCTGGAGAATTGCTAAATCCGCAAGAAGTATTTACTGCCGAGCAGTTTAAACGTTGGAACGAAGCAAAAAACAGTGATAAAACAGTTCACATCAGGTCTGAAGCCGAAGTAACCGATCCAAAATCTCGCCCTGCTAAAGATAAATTAACTTGGAAATTTAAAATGACAAATACGCGTGATGCAGCTTGGGCTTCATCAAAAGCTTTTGTTCTTGATGCTGCACGTATCAATTTACCAAGTGGTAAGAAATCGTTGGCCGTTTCGGCGCATCCGGTAGAGAGCAATGGGATGGATAGTTATGGCAGAGGGGTAGAATATGTAAAGGCTTCGATAGAGCATTATTCAAAAATGTGGTACGAATATCCTTATCCAATGGCAGTAAATGTGGCTACAAATATTGGAGGTATGGAATATCCAGGTATTGTTTTTTGCGGCTGGAAAGCGAAGAAAGGCAGTGCTTGGGGCGTTATCGATCATGAATTTGGACACATCTGGTTCCCAATGATTGTAGGTTCTAACGAACGTAAGTTTGGTTGGATGGACGAAGGTTTTAATACGTTTATCAACGATTTGTCGAGCGCTGAATTTAACAACGGCGAATACAAACCACGTAAAATGAATATGAACGCCATCGGTAAATCTGTTATCGGAAATCCGAGATACGAAAACATGATGCTTATTCCAGACGGTATGATAGAAGCAAATATCGGGATTAACTTATACTATAAACCAAGTTGGGCGCTACATATACTAAGAGATCAAATTTTAGGTAGAGATCGTTTCGATTTTGCCTTTAAACAATACATCAATAACTGGGCTTATAAGCACCCAACTCCTAATGATTTTTTCCGTACCATGGAAAATGCTGCTGGCGAAGATTTAAGTTGGTTTTGGAAAAGTTGGTTCTTGAACAACTGGAAAATGGATCAAGGTATTTCAGCAGTGAAAGAAGTAAAAAACAATGGCGCAATAACAGCTTACACCATAAAGGTGGATAATTTAGATAAAATGCCAATGCCAATTATCTTAGGAATTAAAACTAAAAGTGGCAAAACCGCAGTTGTAAAAGTTCCTGTTGATGTTTGGATGAAAAATACAAGCTGGTTGGTAACTTACCCAACAACTGAAGAAGTTGTAGAAGTAGTGCTAGACCCAGAACAAGTATTGCCAGATAGCAATGCCGACAACAATAAATGGACGGCCGGAAATTAAAAGCTAGCTAATATTTTAATATTCAAAAATCCCGTAAGGTTTATGCTTTACGGGATTTTTTTATGATTATGTATGTTTCGCGTTGTGGGGAAGTTGCAAACTTGGGTTTCAGAATTATTAAATAGAGAAATGTTATTTTACTTGCGCTACACCTTTGCTAGCTACTTGGTGTTGTGGGTTGTGTTTTCTCAGCTGCTTGTTCGGTAAAAAGGCTATTTTAGCAAATAACAGCCTAGCCCGATACCAAGACTTACCGAGCCGAGTGTGTTTTTACCACAAATTGGCTGGGTAATTTTCTACTAATCCTGCTACCTTTGTGTATGCCAACAACAGAACAAAAAAATAATCCATTACACGGAAAAACACTCGAATACATTGTAACACAATTGAGCGAGCATTATGGTTGGGCAGAATTGGGGTACCTGTTGCGTTTTAATTGTTTTATTATTGATCCTAGCGTTAAATCTAGTCTAAAGTTTTTGCGCAAGCACGAATGGGCAAGAAAACAAACAGAACAACTTTATATCGATACGTTTTATAAATAGCCTAGGCCTAAATAATTTTTATATTTTTGGCTTATCAACCTTTTAGATAAATGTATAGTTTAATTAAACATTTAAAATCTTATTTCGTATTTGTAGCGTGGTGTATTCCGGTATTTGCTGTGGCGCAGCAAAATGTACATACCTTAGAAATAAACTTACAACAGTCAATTAATAGCTTTAGTGCTAACCAAAACAAATTGCAGGGCAATGCCTACGGTGGCGAACTAAGTTATCATTATAATGTAAACCGAGAACCCAAGAAATGGTCTAGCGATTTAGGAATACGAAGTATCGATGTAATTTTTAACTATAAGCGCATGGCAGATGTTACCCGCATTGCAGCGCCAATTAAAGGAGAGTTTGGAGATAGCTATGGTTTGTTGGGTGGATTAACTTTCCCACTTTTTAATGTGAGTAAATTAGATGTAGCCTTTACTCCCGGTTTTGGAATTTTATATGCCGGACAATCGTGGTTTAGCAATAAAAACCCAGTAGTAGGTAGCAAACTTAACTTTGGGCTTAAAGCAGGTTTAAAGGCAAGCTTGCCCATAAGTAATGAAATAACCCTAGGTGCAAATTTAGACGTGTTGCACTACTCTAATGGCGGTACCCGTGTGCCTAATAATGGTTTAAATGTTGTTAGTGCAGGGTTAAGTATAGCAGCGGCACTAAATAACGCAGTAGAAACGCCAACGCCTACTTTTGAAACAGAAAACTATAAAAAACATAGCTTAGATTTGGGTATTAACCTGGGCAGAAGAGGAGTTTATCAAAGTAAAGACGGCTTGTATAGAACAGGTTTGTACGGAGGGTATAATTATCGGGTAGCCTCGTATTTAGCTTTGAGCGCTGGGGTAGATGCCGTGTATTATCACACGGTTTATGACCCTAATAGAATTTTAGAAACTTACCAATCTAATGCATCTTCTTTTAAAAGATGGCGGGTAGGAACAGCCATTGGTCCAGATTTATGGATGGGTAATTTCTCATTTATGGTTAAGTACGGTTATTATGTGTATTACGATAGTTTAAAGCCTATAAAAACCTACTGGACAGCCGGTGCAAAGTATAAACTAAATAATTGGCTGGCCTTACAATCTAAAATATACATACACCAAACCGAGGCCGATTATGTGGGCTTTGGTTTAATGTTTACTAAATAAGATGATTAGGTTAAACGAAGAAACTCCGCTAGATGTGCTCAATGGAATAAAGCCAGGTGATATGGTAACCGATACTTTTAGTAAAACTGGCTTGGTAGAAAGTATTGAAATGACTGATGACGGTTTGTACCGCATTTATGAGTTTATGTTGGTGACAGGCAGGGTAATTACCATAAAAAAGTAAGCATTAAAATTCAGCTTAATGATGCATTCCTTTTAATTGCAGCAGTATTTACGGAAACTAAAAAAATAAATAGATGAAAAAAGCACATTTGCTATTACTCGTCATTGCACTATCGGGCTTAGCTTGCATTGCCCCAAAGCAACATTATCATATCAGTTTTAAAACAGCAAAGGAATTTCAAGATTTTTTAAATAGAAAAACATCTAGCTACCCATTATTAAGTGCACACCGTGGTGGGCCAATGCCAGGGTTTCCCGAAAATGCTATTGAAACTTTCGAAAATGCAACCACCTATCAGCCCGTAATTATCGAGTTTGATGTGGCTCTAAGCAAAGATTCTGCTTTGGTAATTATGCACGACGATAAATTGGATAGAACCACCACAGGTGCGGGTTTAATTTCATCTTATACCTATAACGAACTGCAAAAGTTAACTTTAAAAGACGATGATGGTAAAGTAACCAGTTTTAAAATCCCTACGTTAGAAGCAGTATTGCATTGGGGCAAAGATAAAGTGCTTTTCACTATTGATATAAAAAGGGGAGTGCCTTACGAAAAAATTATTGCTGCGGTACGCAAAACCAAGTCAGAAACCAACGCCATCATCATTACCTACAATGCTAATCAAGCAGCTAAAGTGCATCGGTTAGCGCCCGATTTAATGATTTCGGCAACGGTGAAAAGTGTCGAAGATTTAGAGCGTTTAAACCAAATGGGCGTACCCAATGATAAAATTGTGGCGTTTGTTGGCGTGTCGGCACCTAGTAAAAGCCTGTACCAATATTTGAATAGTAAAGGCATAAGTACTATTTTAGGTACCATGGGCAACTTAGATAGAAGTGCAAAAGCAAACCTTAACAAAAATATTTATAGCGATTTAATTGCTGATGGTGCAGATGTGCTTTCTACCGATGAAGTTTCTTTAGCTGGCGAGCAGTTAAACGTTTATCGGGCAAAAAATAAATTGAAATTTAAAAATCTCTATACTAAATAAATTGAGCGTAATAGTAAAGAATTTAGCCAAACATTACGGCGAACAAAAAGCAGTAAATCAAATTAGCTTTGAGGCTAAGCCTGGCCGCATATTAGGTTTTTTGGGGCCAAATGGTGCCGGTAAATCTACCACCATGAAAATGCTGACCGGTTATTTAGCACCAACCTCTGGCGAAGCCGAGATTTGTAATTTGACGATACAAACAGCACCATTGGCAGTGAAAAAACTGATTGGTTATTTGCCCGAGAACACGCCTTTGTACCTAGAGATGTATGTGCGTGAGTTCTTGGGTTTCGTTGCAGAAACTTACGGACTAAAAAATATTGCCCAACGTATAGAGGAAGTGATAAAATTAGTAGGCTTAACGCAAGAGCAACACAAGAAAATTGGGATGCTTTCTAAAGGCTACAAACAGCGTGTGGGCTTGGCTCAGGCTATTATTCATGATCCGCAAGTGTTAATTTTAGACGAGCCTACCTCCGGATTAGATCCTAACCAATTAGCTGATATTAGAAGTTTGATAAAAAGTTTGGGTAAAGATAAAACGGTAATTATTTCTACCCACATTATGCAAGAAGTAGAGGCGCTGTGTGATGATGTTATCATTATCAACAAAGGTACGCTTGTTGCAAATACCTCAATTGCTGATTTAAGAAAAGAACATCAGCAGGCATCGTTGGAAGAAATTTTTAAAGCGTTAACTCGTTAAAATCTCTATATGAAACTTGGCATATATATCGCACTGCTTTTCTCAATTGTTTTAACAACTGTAAACGCACAGCAGTTTCGTTTATCAGTTGCCCCAGAGTTTAATTTTCCTACTGGGAATGCATCTAGTGTAAGTGGTATTGGGTTTGGTGGGTCGCTTAAAGCGGAAATTGGCGTGTCTGAACATTATGCCCTTACGGCCAGTAGTGGGTACAATTTGTTCATTGGTAAAAAATATTTAGGTACCCGAATACAAAATATCGAGGCCATACCCACTAAACTTGGGCTAAAATATTACGGCACACCAGACTTTTATATCGAAGGACAGGTTGGCGCTGCTTTTAATGGGAACAACAGTGCTAAAACTTCGTTGGTATGGTCGCCAGGATTTGGAACTTTAATCAAAACAGGGTCTAAGAAAAATAAAATCGATTTTGGCTTACGTTATGAATCTTGGACATTGAAAAGCAAAGTTTCTTCTGCAGGAATTAAAAGTTCGAATTTTGGTTTTGTAGGATTAAAGCTAGGCTACCTGTTTGGCTTGTAATTTAATTAAGTGTTTGTTTTGTATTTTTTTTATCTTTTTATGTAACTATTGGCAGAGTTATTGTGTCTATTATTCCAGTTATAAATTAATACACAAATTAAAATTATTTAAAAGATGAAAAAACTATTATTATCATTAGCTCTTGTAGCTGGCCTAGGTTTAGCTGCTAATGCACAAAGCAAAAAAGACCCAGCAATGGGTGGTTCTAAAATTGGTGTTGGTGCAGATTTTGCCTTCCCAATGGGTGATTTTGGTGACTTCTGGAATTTTGGAGTTGGCGGTTCATTAAATTTTCAAGCGCCAATTGCTAATAAAACTAATTTTGTAGGCGAAGCAGGTTATTTAAACTTTACCTCTAAAGAGTTTGCTGGTCAAACAGTTAGTTTTGGTACTATTCCAGTAAAAGCAGGTGTTAGATACTTCTTGGCTGAAAATTTTTACGCACAAGGTCAAGTTGGTGCGGCATTTTCAACTGAGAGCAATGGCGGTACTGCGTTTGTTTATGCCCCAAGTTTAGGTGTTGAGTTCCCAGTTGCCGATAAAATGGCAGTTGACTTTGGAGCACGTTATGAAGGATGGTCTAAAAATGGAACTTCTTCATTCATCGGTTTAAGAGCAGCTTTAAACTTTGGTTTGTAAACCATAAACAAAAAAAATCAAAGCCTTTCCGATTTTTCGGAAGGGCTTTTTTGTTTTAACAGATATTGTATAACTTCGGCATCACAATACAAAGGCATGCTAGCAGTATTTAAAAGAGAGTTATTCAGTTTCCTCAGTTCATCAATGGCCTACATTACCATCGGTATTTTTTTACTGGCCTGTGGTTTAATGTTCTGGTTTTTTCCCGATACTTCCATTTTAGAATACGGTTATGCCGAAATGGATGGTTTCTTTAGTCTGGTGCCCTATCTTTTTATGTTCCTTATTTCGGCCATCGCTATGCGTTCTTTTGCCGAAGAGCGTAAAGAAGGAACTTATGTATTGTTGGCTACCCGGCCACTTACAGATTTGCAGATTATACTGGCAAAGTATTTGGCTTGCATGGTTTTGGTGCTGTTTTCGTTATTGCCTACCTTAATTTACTACTATAGTATTTCGCGTTTAGGTATGCCGCAAGGAAATATTGATACAGGAGCTGTAATTGGTTCTTATATTGGCTTGTTTTTATTGGGTGGCGCTTTTACGTCCGTTGGCATTTTTGCGTCGTCTATTACTAAAAACCAAATCATTGCATTTGCAGTTGCGGTGTTTCTTTGTTTTTTCGCTTATAGCGGTTTCGATTCTGTTAGCCGCCTTAGCGCTTTCGAAAGCATAGAAAGTACATTGGTTAATTTAGGCATTGCCGAGCATTACCAATCCATAAGCAGGGGCGTTTTAGATACTAGGGATGTTGTTTATTTCATCACCTTTGTGGCTTTGTTTTTAGGTTTAACTAAATTGGCAATAGGAGGTAGAAAATGGTAGGTAAGGGAGCAAGGAGCAAAGAACAAGGAATAAAGAGGTGGTTTCGATTGCTGCTATTTGTGGTAGTTCTAGTATTGCTAAATGTAATTGCGCAATTTGCCTATACTCGTTTTGATTTTACCAAAGAAAAACGTTTTACGCTGACAGAAAAAACCAAGGAGATATTAAAGAACAATAAGCACGAAGTTACAATTAGGGTATATCTTGATGGCGATATGCCTGCTGCTTTTAAACGTTTGCGTAATGCCACAAAAGATTTGTTGAACGATTACAAAGCTTACGCCAACACCACTTTTAGGGTGCTGTTTATAGATCCTATTTCTGGGAAATCTGCCGAAGAACAAGAAGCGGCCATTAGCCAATTGTACGAAGTTGGCGTTCGCCCTACAAATATCAATATAAAAACTGATGCCGGCTTTGCAGAAAAACTGGTTTTTCCTATGGCGCTGATAGAAAGTAATGGTAAACAAATGCCAATTAAATTGCTGCAAAACTTAGGTGGCGAGGCTTCCAATTACGATCAAAGTATCAATAATTCTATCAAAAACTTAGAATATATTTTTACGTCATCCTTAAAAAAGGTAATTACTGGCTACAACCCCCGTATTGGCTTTACCGAAGGTAATGGCGAGCCTGATAATCGTTATTTGTACGATGCCATTACTGCATTGGCAGATAGCTATGTGGTTGGGCGTGTAAACTTGGATTCTATTACAAAACCAGGTTTAGATAGCTTGAAAATGCTAGTTGTTGCTAAACCATTAAAGGCTTTTACCGAAGCGCAGAAATACAGGATCAACTATTTTGTAATGAAAGGCGGGCACGTAGTTTGGTCTATAGATCAAGTGCGCATGGACTTAGACAGCTTGCGTAACGGACGTTCGTTTTTGGCCGCCAATAATGCCCTCAATTTAGACGACATGCTGTTTGAGTACGGTGCCCGTATCAATTACAACATTATTGCCGATGTAAATTGTGCTGAAATTCCGGTAGCCACTGCTGCTGGCCCACAGGGCAATATACAAATGGCGCCGTGGTTATATTATCCAATACTATTGCCCGATACGAGCAGCAACGTAGTGAGGAATTTAGATAACATAAAAGCCGAATTTGCCAGTACGGTAGATACTATTGGCAGTAAAAATGTACATAAACACTTTATTTTATCTACTTCTCCTTACAATAAAGTGTACACTTCTCCAAAAATGTTTAACCTGCAAATGGTAGAAGAAGAACCTTCGCAAAAAGAATTTACAAGTACCGCAAAAAGTGTTGGTGTGTTATTGGAAGGAAGCTTTAAGTCTGTTTTTTTAAATAGGCCGGTGCCAGAGGGCATTAAAGAACAATATGAAGTGCCTGCGCAAAGCAAGCCTGCAAAAATGATTGTTATTGGCGACGGCGATATCTTTCGGAACCAGGTTGGTGCAGACGGTTCTCCGTTTCCCTTGGGCTTTGATAGATATACACAACAGAATTTTGGGAACAAGGCACTATTGTTAAATATTGCAGATTATTTCACCAATGAAGACAATTTAATCGCCCTGCGCAATAAAGAAATTACGGTTAGGCCGCTAGATAAAACTTTAGTACGTACCGAAAAAACAAAATGGCAGCTGATAAACACCGTTTTGCCAATTTTGTTGTTAATATGTTTCGCAACTTTTCAACATTATTATCGTAAACATAAGTATGCAAGGTAAATTTCATACTTTTGAGTCTATATATAACAAACTATGAGATTTATAGTATCCACATCGACATTATTAAAGCATTTACAAACGGTTAATGGTGCTTCGAGTAGCAGCACGGTATTGCCTATTTTAGAGAATTTCCTGTTTGAGATTAAGGAAGGGAATTTAACTATTTCTGCTACCGACTTGCAGACTAGTATGACTACTTCTTTATTGGTAGAATCGAAAGAAGAAGGTAAAGTTGCAGTTCCATCGAGAATTTTGCTAGATACTTTGAAAACTTTGCCAGATCAGCCAATAACTTTTCATGTAGATGACAATAATTTCGCTATAGAAATTAGTGCAGGCGATGGAAAATATAAATTAAGTGGAGAGAACGGAGATGATTTTCCGAAAATTCCAGTAGTTGACAATGCGTCGTCGGTAAATTTACCTGCATCTGTTTTGGCAGAAGCAATAACCAAAACAATTTTTGCGGTAAGTAATGATGAGCTTCGTCCGGCAATGACGGGGGTGTTTTGTCAGCTGTCTCCTCAAAACATCACTTTTGTAGCTACCGATGCGCATAAATTGGTTCGCTACAGAAGAAATGATAGCAAGGCCGATAAAGCTTCTTCGTTTATTTTGCCTAAAAAAGCATTAACACTTTTAAAAGCAGCTTTGCCAAGTACAGATGTAAATGTTTCTGTAGATTATAATGCAACTAGCGCTTTTTTTAAGTTCGAAAATATCAACTTAATTTGCCGTTTAATTGACGAACGCTATCCTGATTACGAAGCGGTTATTCCCACCAACAATACAAATAGGTTGGTTATTGACAGGGCTTTGTTTTTAAATACCCTGCGTAGGGTGGTAATTTTTGCCAATAAAACTACCCACCAAGTTCGTTTAAAAATTAGCGGTAGCGAGTTAAATATCTCTTCAGAAGATTTAGATTTTGCAAACGAGGCGCACGAACGTTTAAGTTGCCAATATGATGGCGAAGACTTAGAAATTGGTTTTAATGCTCGTTTCTTGATCGAGATGTTAAATAACTTAAATGGCGAAGAAATTACTTTAGAACTTTCTACACCAAACAGAGCAGGCTTATTAATCCCTCATACCAATGATGAAAATGAAGATGTTTTAATGTTGGTAATGCCAGTAATGTTAAATAACAGCTATTAACAATAATTAAAAATAAAAGCAAAAAGCTCAGGTCCAAAAAAGTCTGGGCTTTTTGCTTTTTACCATTTCTGTAGCAAACTAACCAACAAAACTTTTTACATAAAGCCTACAACAATTTAGCAATTTAACAGGTGAATTAATAACCATATTGCTTATTTTAGCGCAAAATTTAATTAAAGTGGAGATACTAGACTTATTAATTAGGCTGCTTACCGATACCAAAGATACTTTAAGCGCAATTATCTATGAATATAGAACTTGGACTTATCTTATTCTTTTCATGATTATTTTCGCAGAAACAGGTTTTGTAGTTACTCCTTTTTTACCCGGCGACTCGATGCTGTTTGCCATGGGAGCAATTGTGGCTGCTGGAAATACAGGTTTAGATATTTGGTTTTTGTGCTTTATTTTAACTGCCGCTGCAATTTTAGGAAACACTGTAAATTATAGACTTGGTAAGTATTTTGGGGTTAAGGTGTTTAAAGAAGATAATAAAATTTTGAAATTGAAATATTACCATCAATCTCACGAGTATTTTGAGAAGCACGGTGCTGTAGCTATTGTTTTTTCAAGGTTTTTGCCAATTTTTAGAACAATAGCACCTTTTGTTGCAGGTGCAGCTAGAATGGAGTTTGGTAAGTTTACACTTTACAATATTATTGGTGGTTTTGCTTGGATTTTTAGTTTGTCTTTTGCAGGTTACCTGTTGGGCAAAATTCCATTTGTAGAGAAAAACTTTGAAGTAATTATTGTAATTATTGCAGTAGGCACATTTGCTCCGGTAATTATTGCAGCTTTGAAATCTTTGTTTAAAAAGAAAGAGAAAATAGAGGATAACGATACGGCTTTATAAGTCATTTCCCATTATTTTGAGGGAAGCAGAGCGAGGAGAAACCTAGCATTTTTATTTTAAGCTAGCTTTCTCCTTATTCTTTGTCAGAAATGACAATACCCTCTTTTAATACTCCCTTCCAATAATTTTCCCTTCCTGATATTTTTTATCAACTTTTTCGGTTTGCTGCTTGTCTTCAATAGTAGCCTCAATTCTAATCATATTTCTGAGGTCTGGTTGCCCAGCATCAACCCAGGCCGAAAACCAAAAGGAACCAACTTTTAGAATAGAAGAACGCATTTGGCGCTCTACCATGCCATTCATTAGGTCTTGGTAGGCCTTGGTGTAGGCCATTGAATATTGTTTCATTACATTTTGGCCACGCATAGAAAAGTCGTATTTCTGGTCAGATGGAAAAGTTTCGCTCAATTTCTTTTCAAAAGTTAAAACGGTATCTACCATGGTGTGCGAATTTTTAACGATGGCCCAGGCTTCTTTTAAAGGGTTTTCAATGTAAGTGGCTTTGCCCACTAATAAATTGTAATTTTTTGCAAATAACTCTGGCACTCTCGATTCCCAAAATCCATGGATACCAACCTGATTTGTTAGCTGTCCGTTGTAGTTGCGGGTGGTGTGTAAAGGTACGTGTGCATCGCCAACGTAATGGCCCAAATCTGCCGAATATCTTAATATTTTAAGCGAATCCCTTTCTTTAAAGGCCCTTACTAAATTGTTATAGGTGCGCACTATTTGCCATGGCACGGTCCCTTCTTTCGCTAAATGCTTGGCTCCATACTTATTTACGGCATCGTTCCACTTTTCAGGAATACTGTCGATATGATTTTCGTAATTTTCTACATCAATGAAATGTCTGGGAGCTTCGGCAGTATCAGCGTACCTTCTTTTATCAGGATCAACCGCATGTTCGGTAATGTATTTATGGTTGTTTTTATAAAAACCAATCATGCCTTCGGGCAAGGTGAAAATAGCCAGTTGGTTAATTCTTTTGTGTGCAAAAAAACCCCAAGAAGAAAATAATAATGTAACGCCAAGAAGTAAGGCACAGAAAGCAAGCTTTTTCATCTTCATATATTTTATGAGCAAGGTAAAAATAAGAAAAACACTTATTTATCGGTTAACTATAATAACTATTTATCCTGCCAATTAATCGAATGCTCTGGCCAAAATACCTATATTTGCTTCAAAATTTTAATCTTATGCAAGAAATAAAAAAATATGTAGAAGATAATAAGCAACGTTTTTTAGACGAGCTTTTTGAACTGTTGCGTTTTCCATCGGTAAGTGCCGATCCGAAATATAAGGGCGATGTATTAAAAACTGCAGACTTTGTAGCGCAAAAACTAAAAGAAGCCGGTGCAGATAAGGTAGAAATATGCCCAACCGCCGGATACCCTATTGTATATGGTGAAAAAATAATAGATGCCAGTTTGCCTACAGTATTAATATACGGGCATTATGATGTGCAGCCAGCAGATCCGTTGGAGCTGTGGCAAACTCCTCCTTTTGAACCAACAATACGCGATGGTAAAATTTATGCTCGTGGTGCTTGCGATGATAAGGGACAGTTTTATATGCACGTTAAAGCATTTGAACTAATGATGCAAACCAATACTTTGGCCTGCAACGTGAAGTTTATGATAGAGGGAGAAGAAGAAGTAGGTTCGGCAAACCTTGGCATTTTTGTGAAAGCTAATGTAGAGCGTTTAAAAGCCGATGTGGTTTTAATTTCTGATACTTCGATGATTAGCATGGAAAACCCTTCGATAGAAACGGGCTTAAGAGGTTTGGCTTACATGGAGGTAGAAGTAGTTGGGCCAAATAGAGATTTGCACTCTGGCGTTTACGGCGGAGCGGTTGCAAATCCGGCAACTATACTGTGTAAAATGATTGCTTCGTTACACGATGAAAATAATCACATCACTATTCCGGAGTTTTACGATAAGGTTGTGGAGTTGAATGATGCCGAGAAAGAGGCATTAAATGCTGCTCCTTTTGATTTAGAAGAATATAAAAAAGATCTAGCTATTGATGCAGAGTGGGGCGAAAAAGGTTATTCGACCCTAGAACGTACAGGCACAAGACCAACTTTAGAAGTAAATGGTATTTGGAGTGGATACATTGGTGAAGGAGCAAAAACAGTATTGCCAAGTAAAGCTAATGCTAAAATTTCGATGCGTTTGGTGCCTAATCAAAATTCTGATGAAATTAGCGAGATTTTTGCAAAACACTTCGAGAAGATTGCACCAAAAGGCGTAAAAGTAAAGGTAACGCCTCACCATGGTGGCGAGCCAGTGGTAACGCCTACAGACAGTGTGGCTTACAGGGCTGCAGAGCAAGCTATTTTAGATAGCTTTGGTAAAAAGCCAATCCCAACACGTGGCGGTGGTAGTATTCCAATTGTAGCATTGTTCGAAGATGTACTTGGTATTAAGTCTGTATTGTTTGGCTTTGGTTTAGATAGCGACGCCTTACATTCGCCAAACGAGAAGTACGATGTTTATAATTATTATAAAGGAATTGAAACATTGCCTTTGTTTCATAAGTATTATGCCGAACTAAGTAAATAATGAGGTATTAAATATATTGTTTTGAAGCTTAAAAGCCTTTCCATCTTACGGAAAGGCTTTTTTTGTTTACAGCTATTTAAGTTTTATTTAAAGAAAAATACTTGGATGAGGTAATTCCTCGCAAATACTGTTGTAAATTAAAAGCTTTGTTTTTAAATGGTTTGTTAATGAATGTTAACCTTTTTAAAGTTTTCTTTAATAATTTGTTAATGATGTGTTTAAAGTGCAATGCTAGGTTTGCCATTAATTAATTTCAAATTCTTAACTAAATACTAATGATTGCTAAAAAACTATTTTCTCTGTTTATGTGCTCTTTGGAGCTTTTTTTATTGAAAAACCTTTTCGCTTATTAAAAAGGCTTTTTTTTGTCCTTTAAGTTTCAAAACGTTTTTTTTTACTTTTATTTTGTTTTTTAATATTAAAATAATTTACTTTGAGTAGTGTTGCATTTCCACGATGCGACATTATTTTAACCAAAGTATAAACCAAACTTATCGTCATGCAAAAAAAGTGTCTCATAGGTTTTTCAAGGTACGGTGTATTTTTTCTGTTCTTATTAACGCTAGGTGCGTTAGTAGAGGTTAAGGCGCAGCAAAATGGAACTGTATCGGGGAAAATTTCTGATGTAAACGGCATAGCGCTTACGGGTGCAAGTGTCAAAGTGGTACAGCTAAATCGGGTTGTAACTACAGATGTTTCTGGAAATTATAGGGTGCAAGTTCCCGCTGGCGTTTATACGCTCGAAGTTTCATTTATTTCTTTTGTTAAACAGAAAAAAGAACAAATAGTGGTTAAGGCCGCCACTACTACAAGTGTAAACTTTACTTTACAGGAAGATAGGAGCGTGCTAAATGAAGTGGTAGTAACTGCGTTAAATATAGAACGTGATAAAAAAGCCTTAGGTTATGCCGTTACTACCATTGGCAACGAGCAGCTTACCGAAGCCCTTTCCAATAACTGGACCGATGCACTTTCTGGAAAAGTAGCAGGTTTAAATCTTGTTCGTTCTAACAGCGGCCCTACAGGCTCTGCTTCTATTATTTTAAGGGGAGAGAACAACCTAACGGGTAGCAACGATGCACTAATTGTTGTTGATGGCGTTATTATTAACGGCGGTAGCGGTAGAATGAGCGGTGGTTCGGGTGCCTATTTAGACGAAACCGTTGTGGGCTATGGCAGTAGTGTAGAGGATATTAATCCGGATGATATTGAAAATGTAACCGTACTTAAAGGGCCAGGTGCGGCAGCATTATATGGTTCTAGGGGTGCAAACGGAGCAGTAATTATAACTACTAAATCGGGCAAGGCTAAGCAAAAAGGTATAGGTGTTAGTATAAATAGTAACACCGCCTTTGCTACCATTAACCGTATGCCTTCGTTGCAGTACGAATATGGGCAAGGGGTAGATGGAGCTAATTATTTCTCTTACGGAGCGTCGGTAGATGGGGCCGCTACAAACAGAACCACCAATGCTTATGGGCCAAAGTTTAATGGTCAGTATTTCTTTCAGTATGACCCAGTAACTAATGCGCAGGCTACCGAACGTACACTTTGGAGGCCTTATAAGAAAGGAGGTTTTAACGATTTTTTTGAAACCGCTAAAACATTTACAAATAGCGTAAGTATTGATGGAGGAACGGATAAAACTACCGCTAGGTTTTCCTATACCAATGTGGGCAATACTTGGATAATTCCAAACACGGGCTACGATAGAAATACCGTCGCATTATCTGTTAATTCTAAGCCATCAAAAAATCTTCAAATTAGTTCTAAACTTAATTATACCAATAAGGTTTCTGATAATTTACCAGCAGGTGGATATAACAATCAATCTATCATGTACGGTTATATTTTTTGGGCACCAAGTGCTCCTATTTCGTGGTTGCGAAACTATTGGGTGCCAGGCAAAGAAAATATTACCCAAAACACACCATTAACTTCGGGGCCAGATAATCCTTATTTAATTTCATACGAGATGTTGAATAAGCAGAACCGTAATTCGGTAACAGGTAATGTTTCGGCTACTTATCATATCGCTAAAGATTTCAGTTTAATGATTAGAACTTCGGTTGATTTAGCTAATGATGCCCGTTCGCAGCAACGACCGTTTGATACCGAGAAATTTAAAAAAGGAATGTACCGTACACAAGATATTACTTCCAGAGAAGTTAATAGTGATTTCTTGTTGAAATATAAAACTAAGTTCACAAAAGATATTACTGTTGATGCATCGGTAGGTGGTGCTGCATTAAGAAATTCTTACAACAAAAATGAAGTAAGGGCAGACTCGCTACTATTTCCAGGGGTGTTTACTTTTGCAAATAGTGCCGGCCCATTGTGGACCAGCCCATACAGGTCAAGCTATGCTATCAACAGCTTATACGGTTTGGTTTCTACGAGCTACAAAGATTATTTATTCTTAGATGTTACGCTTAGAAACGATTGGAGCAGTTTATTGGCAAGTCCTACTAGCCGAGAAAACGTTTCAATTATTTACCCTTCCGCAAATGCAAGTTTTATCCTTTCGCAAGTAGTTCTTTTGCCAAAGCAAATCAGTTATCTTAAGTTGAGGGCTTCGGCATCGGGTGTGGGTAGTGGAGGTAATACGCCTTACAATACAGCATTTTCTTTTTTAGCCGACCCTGCTTATTCTGGAGGTTTATATAATCCTTCTAGGTTAAAAAATCCAAATCTTAAACCTTTATACACTTATAGTTACGAGGCAGGTATAGAGCTACAGCTTTTTCATAACAGAATAGGTTTAGATTTGGCAGTGTACACCGCCGATACAAAAGATCAAATTCTTTACTCCTTGTTAGACCAATCTGTTGGTTTTAGGGATATTGTAGTAAACGCTGGAAATGTGCGTAATAAAGGAATAGAAATAGCATTAAATGGTACGCCAGTTAAGGTTAGAAACGGATTAACTTGGAATATTAATACTACTTTTTCTGCGAATAAAAATAAAATCATTGAGCTTTCCGATTATTTAGAATCGTTTACATTACAAAACGGTCCGGGTAGTAATGGTTTTATTGTTGCCAATGTTGGCGGTAGTATGGGCGATTTGTATGGCCGTGGCTATCTTCGTTCTCCAGATGGTCAGATTGTTTACAACAGCGGTATGCCTGTGCTTTCAGACGATTTGTTAAAGCTGGGAAATACCATGCCGCAATGGAAAGGAAGTATTCAAAATCAATTCAAGTACAAAAATTTCTCTATGGGATTTCTTTTTGATGCCCAATATGGCGCTGTAGCCTATTCGTTAACCCAAGGTAAAATGGCAGTACAAGGAAAAACCACCTCAACGTTGCCGGGAAGATATAACGGCATTGTAGGCGATGGTGTAATGCGCAATCCGGATGGAAGCTATAGCCCTAATACAGTAGTTGCAGAAGATTTGTCTGCCTACTACGATGCTCATTTTGGCACCAGTAATGTAGAGGGCGCTACTTTTTCTACTGATTTTATAAAGTTAAGAGAGGCTAGACTAGACTATACGCTAAAAGCGAAAGCGGCAAAGAAACTAGGTTTGCAACGAGCAACATTAGGTGTTTTTGGCAGAGATTTGTTTATTTGGTCAACATGGCCAGGCTTCGACCCAGAATTCGGAACATTAAGTGGTTCAGAGATCAATAGAGGTTTCGAAACGGGACAGTTTCCCTCAACAAGAACATTTGGGGTTAATTTAATTGTAGGATTTTAACAATAAATCACATGAAGAAGATAAAATATTTCATAGGGATTGGTTTAAGCGTAACATTGCTGTCCCTTTCATGTACAAAGAATTTTTCGGAACTAAACACAGATCCGAATACTTCGGAAAAGGTGCTGGCCGAAAATTTATTGGCACGAGCGTTGGTAAAGACTGTAGAGAACAATATGAATCGTAGCCGCACCATTACTAACGAATTAATGCAGGTAACTGTAAATACATTGGTAGAAACCGATCGAATATTTAGATACGATATTAGACGTAATATTCCGGAGGCTCCATGGAACAGTTGGTATGCGCAGTTAACTAATTTTAAGGATATTTATAAATTTGCCAAAGAAAATAACGCTGATGAAAACAATAGTAAGACCTATATGGCAATTTCGCTAATTTGTCAGGCTTGGGTGAGTTCTATCATTACCGACACCTTTGGAGATGTGCCTTATAGCGAGGCTAACATGGGTAAAGAAGGTATTTATGCGCCAAAATTCGATCTTCAAAAAGATATTTATGCAGATATATTTGCGAAGTTAGAAGAAGCAAATACCTTGTTGAAAACAACTACCAAAAACGTTAATTCTATATCAGACCCTGTTTATAAAGGAAATGTAGCCTTATGGCGTAAATTTGGTAATTCGCTGTACTTAAGGTTGCTGATGAGGGTTTCGGGTAAGGCAGAGGTGGCCGCTAATGCCGTAGCAAAAATCAAAGAAATGGTAGATCAAAATCCGGCCAATTATCCGCTTATTAATTCTAACGACGAATCTGCCATTTTGAAATGGACTGGAGTACCTCCTTATAATTCGCCTTTTGCCAATATGCAAAATTCAGATTGGCGTTATCCAAAAGCTTGTAGCTTTTTTGCTGATAAATTAGACTTTTCTAATGATCCATGTACAAGCAAATGGCTAACCACCTATAATGGCTCGTATGAAGGTATCCCGAGTGGTTATACCTATGGCGAAACACCAGAAACCAGATCTTACTTGCAATACCTAACTACCGAACCGCTGTTGGGTAATATGCTAAATTATGCAGAAGTACAGTTGTTATTGGCAGAAGCGGCAATAAAAGGTTGGGTAACTGCAAAAACACCTAAAGAATATTACGAAGCGGGAGCTACTGCCCGAATTACACTTTGGGGGCGCAGTGTTGGCTCTTACTTAAGCGGCACTTTAATAGCTTGGAATGATGCTGATGCAATTCAGGACAAAATGGAGAAAATTCATTGGCAAAAATATTTAGCGTTGTTTTATACAGATATGCAAGTTTGGATTGAATATCGTAGAACCGGCCATCCGGTATTGCCTAAGGGGCCAGGTTTAAGAAACAATGGAATGATGCCTAATAGACTGTATTATCCTGTTTCTCTTCAGGCAACTAATGTTACCAACTATAATAAAGCCCTTGCCATACAAGGACCAGATGATTTGGATTCGATGAGTTGGTGGCAAAAACCATAGCAAAAAATAAACCTTAACTACAAAAGGATGAAAAAGATATTCTTATTTTTCTTAGTGTTGGCTGGCTTAGCTTTCACTATTTCATGTAAAAAAGAAGAAAAGGTTACTGGAAAACCCAGCCCTTTGATTTCTGTAACAGACATTAAATCGATGTTTAATGAAAGCCCATTAGTGTTAAAGGCCGAAAATATGATGGGAGCCACTAGCATTTGTGGTATCGTTATCTCTGATCCGGTAAATGGTAACTCGCCTGATGGACTGGTAATTGTGCAAAGTTATCGCCGTAAGCAATTAAGAGGCATTGCCTTAGCTTTAGGTGCTGAGGCGAGCCAGTACACCGCAGGCGATTCTATTGTGGTAAAAGTGGATGGCGCAACGCTGGAAAGAGTAAATGGAATGCTACAGATTACCAAATTGCAAAGTGGAGCAATAGCAAAAATATCTGCCAATAATGAGCAGAAAACAAATGTTATAGGTACTAATTTTTCCGAGCTGCTTAAAAATACCTCCTTATATGAAAATACCCTAGTTAAGTTACAGAACGCTATTTTTGATAGTTCTACAGGTACTACCACTTATGCTGGTGATCATATAATTACCGATTTTTTTAATAATGTAACTTTACGTACCAATGCACAAGCTACTTTTGCCTCGGAGGAGATTGCTAATTTTGCCGATTATATTGGCATTGCCTATCCTTTTGTTGTAAATGGGGCTGCGTCTGCTTACATACAAATAAGAAGTTTAGCTGATGTGGCACCAAAGGTAATAGAGCCTTATAGACCAGGGCAACTGTATGCTAATTTTCCTGAAGGCTGGGAAGTGGCAAGTTCAATTGCCGCAAAAACATCGGCTTCGGGAGGTAATAAATCGGAACATAAAACAGGTGTTTGGAACATGACGGGATCTGCCTATATTTTAACTGGAGCACAATTTAAAAAAGATGCCAGGGCTGCAATGTTTCCAGTTACCGCCGCAGAAATTAGTATGAATTTTGATGTGCTGTATGGTGCTTCTAAAGTGTCGTTCTATTATGCTATTGCCAACCCAACTAATGCAAATGATATGAAAGGAGGCAAGGTACAGGCATCTTATTCTGTAGATGGCGGGGTAACCTGGGTTGATTTAGGACCGAAATTAGAAGTGCCTACTTCCAATCTTGCTAACCTATATTTTGCAGAGTACACCCTTGATATTAGAGGTCCCTTTAGATTAAGGTTTGTGCCAGATCCAGGTTATGGCCGTGTGGCCATTGATGATATTGCCATTTATCAGAATTAATTTTTCATAAAAAGGTGCCTGTATATTACAGGCGCCTTTTAATAATTTTCAAAAATGATTTCTTATTCCATTTTATCGGTATTTAATCCAAACAGGAAGATAATTGTTCTTTATTCTTTTTTGTGCTTTGTGTTGCTTGGTGCGGGTTATAAGCACTTTGGTGCTAATGATAAGCAAGCAATTGCCTTTACCCAAGCGGCCAAAGATAAATACTTTCAAATTGCTGTTTTAGGCGACACCCAATATTATACCGCCGAGAAATATGGTGGTAGCATGAACATGTTCTATAATCAGATTGATTGGATAACCGCCAATGCTGAGCAAGAAAAAATAGCTTATGTGGTGCACGTTGGAGATATAACTGACCACGGCGATGCTAAACCTATAGAATGGGAGAGGGCTAAAGATGCGATGTATCGTTTAGAGAAACCGCGTCCAGGTTTGCCGCATGGCATTCCTTATGGTGTGGCAGTTGGTAATCACGACCTTAGGCCTAACGGCGATCCTAATGGTACAAAAGAAGGTTACACTAAATATTTTGGGAGAGATCATTTTAAAGGTAGAAACTATTACGGCGGCTCTTATAACGATGAAAGCTCTAGCGCCAATCACTACGATATTTTCTCGGCAAATGGAGAAAGTTTTATTGTGCTTTATTTAGTGTTTAATGAAAAAAGCAGTAAAAACCAGTTTTACGATGCCAAATTAGAGGAATCTGTTTTTAACTGGGGCGAGAAAGTATTAAAAGAACATGCGGATAAAAAGGCAATTATTGTAAGTCATAGTATTTTAAAGAAAGACAATTCTAGCAACAGCAATTTTGTTGCAGGCGAGGGTAACACGCCTAAGAAAGGTCTTTTCACCTCGCAAGGCAAAATGATTTTTGAGAAGTTTAAACATTCGTCGAATGTTTTTATGATGCTTTGTGGGCATAGAAGCGGCGAGGCCTATCGGGTAGAAAATTATAATGGAAGAACCATAAAAATCTTCTTGACAGATTATCAATCTAGGAGAAACCCACCTCACGGAGAAACCGATAGAAACGGAGGTAACGGCATTTTAAGGTTAATGAAATTTGACCAAGCTAATCAAAAATTACAGTTAAGAACTTTTATCCCTCAAAAAGATAATTTGTTAGAAGAAACAGATGAGGATAGTAACTTCTCGACATCACTTTATAAATAATAATGAAGAAATCGGCATTTTTTCTGTTTTTAGTACTGCTATTGGCTTTTGCCAGTAGTAAAGCGCAACAGCCGCCTAATACTTTAAAAGTTTTAGATTACAATTCGCTTCATGGTTTTAATGGCGATAGCTTAATACGTGCGAAATACATTTCTTGGGTAAAAACTGTCGCTCCTGATGTAGTGATGTACCAAGAAATGATTGGTTTTTCTAAAGCCGAACTTAAAACGTTTGCTAAAAAGTACGGTCATTCTTTTTCGGTAATTATGAGTAAAGAAACGGGTTACGATGTAACGCATCCTATAGCGATAACCTCTAAATACCCTCTTGATAAAGTTGAAATGCATAATGATAAAATGTGGCATGGGTATGTGTATGCCCAAATAAAAAACCTACATTTTATTGCTACCCATTTAGCGCCATTTACCCTAAAGGACAGACAGCAGGATATCGAGCTAATTTTGAACAAGGTTAAAACCTTTCCTAAAAGTGCAAAGGTGTTAGTAGGAGGAGATTTTAATTCGTTTGCAAGATTTGATTCCGCAAATTATGATGAGAAATTGCTTAATTCAATGTTGCGTTTAGAAGGAAGATTGGAGCCAAAAAGTGGCACACCTATCGTTAAAAATAGAACAATCTATCGAAATAACCTTAACAATGGCGCTATAGATTTTTCGGTAACAGATAAAATGATTGACGCAGGTTTTGCAGATGCTTATTTCTTTCTACATAAATCTTTTAAAAATAGCGTGCCTGTAAAAAGCCAAATGAAGAAGAATTCCATCTTGAGACGAGTAGATTATATCTGGGTTAATAAGCCCTTGGCAAAAAAAATGGTATATGCCGATATTATTCAAGACAGTATTACCCATGTTATTTCCGATCATTACCCTACTGTAGCAACGTTTAAGCTAAATTAATATGAAAAATATTCTTAATTATAGATTGCTAATTGTTCTTGTCTTGCTAACTATGGTGCAATTGCCAAAAGTAATGGCACAAGGTAAGAGGCTTAACACGTTGAACATACAGTCAAGCACAGATTTAAAAGATTTCTTTAAGTACACCGAAGATCGTATTCCATTAATATGTGGGCACAGAGGTGGTGCGCAAGAGTTTTATCCCGAAAATTCGATAGCGGGCTTAGCGTACATACTCTCAAAAATGCCTGCTTTTTTTGAAATTGATCCACGACTTACCAAAGATAGCGTTGCTGTGGTATTACATGATGCAACACTAGACAGAACAACTACTGGTACTGGTAAACTGTCTGATTACACTTGGGAAGAGGTCAAAAAAATGAGATTGAGAGACCGAAAGGGCAAGATAACCCCTTACAGGGTGCACACCTTAGACGAAGTTTTGCAATGGGCGAAAGGCAAAACTATTTTAATGATAGATAAGAAAGATGTACCGCTGCAACAACTTTATGAAAGCATTAAAAGAAATAAAGTAGAAGCTAACGTTTTAATTTCTGCTTACACACCAGAAGAAGCTGCTTTCTATTTTGCTAAAGATAAAAATCTAATGTTCGAAATATTTGTATCTAACGAAGAGAAATTGAAGCAATACGAGGATACCGGCATTCCGCATGAAAATATGGTAGCCTATGTTGGGCAACCTAAAAAGAAAAGCTTTTATAATTTATTGCACAGTAAAGGCATGATGATATTTGTTTACACTGCTAAGGTAATGGAGAAGGAGAAAGATGAAGACATAAGGACGCAGTCGTATAAAAAAACAATTACCAGTGGTGTAGATATTCTTTTAAGCGACAGGGCTTTGGAGGCTTATGATGCTGTGAAGGAGTTTTATCCTAAAACAAGTACAAAAAGTAAATATTTTATAGACAAAAAACGTTAACCATTAATGATCAAGAAAAATTTCATTGCTTTTTTAGCACTTGTTTTACTTTCCATACAGCTTAACGCTCAAGAAAAGTTGGGCAAGCCCAAAGTTGTAATAGGTATCGTTTTAGATCAAATGCGTTGGGATTATTTATATCGTTTTCAAGAGCGGTATGGTAAAGATGGTTTTAGACGCTTACAAAACGAGGGCTTTTCTGTAGAGAATACCTATATTAACCATACGCCATCAAAAACAGCAGTAGGCCATGCAACCATTTTTACCGGCTCGGTACCCGCCATTCATGGTATTACGGCCAATACTTGGGTAGAAAGATTTACCAATAAAAAAGTTTATTGTGTAGCAGATAGTACTGTAAACGCAGTGGGCATAGCCAACGAAACTGAAAGTGATGCAGACGGTAGTGGCGGTCAAATGTCGCCACGTAATTTATTGGTTAATACCATTACCGATGAATTAAGGTTAGCTACTAACTTCCGCTCAAAAGTTGTAGGTGTTTCATTAAAAGATAGGGCTGCTATTTTACCCGTAGGCCATAATCCAACTGCTGCTTTTTGGTTTGATGATAATTCTGCAAAATTTATAACCAGTTCTTATTATATGAACCAGTTACCTGATTGGGTAAATAAGTTTAATAATCGTAAAGAGCCAGAAAAACTAATGTCTCAAAATTGGAATACATTATATCCAATTAATACTTATAAGCAAAGTTCGGCAGACGATGTGAAATGGGAAGTTTTATATAAAAATCAAAAGAAAAGCGCTTTCCCTTACGCATTGCCAGAAATTTATAAAGCCAGCAAGGCTGCTTTAAGGAGTACCCCTTTTGGTAACGATTTAACTTTAAATTTTGCTAAAGCAGCTATTGAAGGGTATCAGTTAGGTAGGGGTGCTGAAACAGATTTTTTAACAATTAACCTCGCTTCAACTGATTATGTTGGGCATCAGTTTGGGCCAAATTCTGTTGAGATAGAAGATCTTTATTTAAGGTTGGACCAGTCTTTGGCAGCCTTTTTTAAGTATTTAGATGCTAATCTAGGGAAAGGCAATTATACCCTGTTTCTAACAGCCGATCATGGCGTTGCCCATAATGTAGATTTTTTAGAAGAGAATAAATTGCCAAACGGATTGCTAAAGGTTAGCTCTTTTAGAAAATCATTAAACGACCACTTAACAAAAAAAATCAATGTAAAAGGTTTGGTTAGTACCACAGCCAATTATAGCGTTTATTTTAACATGGACAGATTGGAAGGGTTGGATTTTGAGAAAGTTAAGGCCGAAGCAATTTTATTTTTAGAGCAGCAGCCCAATGTGCAATTTGCGGTTGATGTAGATCGTATAGACAATGTTTCGTTGCCCGAGCGTATTAAAACAATGATTGTAAATGGTAACAATAGAAAACGTACGGGGCAAATTTTTATAGTTGGACAATCGGCTTACTTAGATGCCTCAAAAAGAAGTGGTGGGGTACACGCTGCTTGGAACCCCTACGACACGCATATTCCTTTATTGTTTATGGGCTGGGGCATTAAGCAGGGCAGTACAAATAAAGTTTATCATCAAAATGATATTGCCATAACTATAGCCAATTTGTTGAAAATACAGCCAGCAAATGGAAATGTAGGCGTGCCAATTGTAGAAGTTTTAGGAAAGTAAGTTTTTATACGATGAAAGGAAGAAGAAATTTTTTAAAAAGCGCAGCGCTATTATCGGTTTTGCCAGCGATCTCTTTAGAAGCAATGGCAGATAATGACTCCGCAGCCGGTGCAAAATTTAGGGTGCTAACAGCTAATATTAGAGTAGATTTAAAGGAAGACGAAGCCAAAGGCTTAGGCTGGAAACAACGAAGAGATTTTTGTATAGAAGTTATAAAAAAGTATAAGCCAGATTTAGTAGGTTTTCAAGAGGTGTTTTATCAGCAAGCCATAGATCTGCGAAAAGCATTTAAAGATTACTATTTTTTAGGCTACGATGGCCCAGAAATGGCTGGTGTTACCGAGTATGCGGGTATTGCTAAAAACCCATTGCTAATTAAAAAATCTAGATTCGAATTGCTGTCCGTTGGTTCTTATTGGTTGTCAGAAACGCCAAATGTTGCAGGTAGCGAATCGTGGGGAACGTATAGAGCTCGACACGTTAATTATGCAATTTTAAGAGACCAGGTTAACGGTAAAGATTTTAGGTTTATAAATACGCACCTTACTACCAAAACTACCGATACAAAGGTTAAACAGGTAGCAATGATAGTGGCCGATTCGAAACAATACAAAGAACGTTTTCCTCAAATTTTAACAGGAGATTTTAATTCGTCGCCCACTAGCGAGCCAATAAAGCTAGCTACCGATAATCAATTTATTGATGAGTTTAAAATAATTAACGGAACGCAAAATGCCGAAGCTACAGGGCATGGCTTTTTAGGTGAAAAATATCAAGAAGTTAAAGGGAAAGCAGGTAATAGAATAGATTATATTTTTACTAGAGGAGATATCAAAGCAACAACATGTGCGCTTATTAAAGACAAGAAAAACGACATGTATCCGAGTGATCATTTTTTTATGTATGCCGATATGACAATTTAATCAAGAACAATTTTACGAATTGGAATTGACGCCATTTTAATGGTGCAGTGGATTTTTATGTCTAAAATTTTTGAGATAAAATATTAAATAAATCAAAATATAAACCTTTAAATCAAAATGTTATGAAGAAAATTTTACTTTTAAATGCATTGTTTTTTTGTTTGGCGATGCAGTCTTTTTCCCAGATTATCATTACTGGTGTAAAAAGAACAGTGACTGGTAGTACAGATGTTACCAGTACTGGTAATTGGTATGAATATGTTCAGTTTAGAGCAACAGAAAATATTACTTTTTTTAGCGGAGGAGATTATGTGGATAAAAAATTTATTATTGCGCTTGCGAGAAACTCTGGGTCAACGCCCAAAGGATGGATAAATGCTGATGCGACTAGTACGAGTTATGTATTTACCATTACGCCAGCTAGAGCTAATTTTACTTCTTTAAATAAAGGAGATTATTTTTACCTCACGGGCAACGATCCAAAATTGAATGGAAGTACTAGTTTAGTTACAGGTGACGATTTTTCTACGGCGAAATTGGTAAAGCTAGATCCTACTGTAAATGGGGATATACAAGGGGCAGGTATAACTAATCCGAGTAATGCTAGTAATTCTGGGTTTTTCCCAAACACACATCCTTCTGGTATTGCAGTTTTTATGGTGGATAAGGCTTCATCTATAGATTCTGATACAAGACCAATAGATGCCATTTTTTTTGGTGAAGCTACAGGAACGGGCTTAGGAGCGAACAAATTAGTTGATGCATTGAATGCTGGTTATACGTTACCTACCTATAATAATAATAATGATGCAAAATATTTTAATGTTAATAATGCTGATGGCAATTCTTTGTATATTACGCTAGGTACGGCAGGAGGTGATGCGGTTAAGTTTGTGCAATTTGGTGGCGATTATAATACTACTTTAAAAACTTGGAATGTGCCGCGTTCGCTCGCAAATAATATTGCGGTATCAACTATAACTTCGAAAGCTATTTTAGAATCTGTTGTCGGAGCAACTACTCTTCCAATAGTATTAAAATCTTTTACAGCTAAAGCATCTAATCAAGGCATTGAGCTAAACTGGTCAACTGCTTCTGAATTAAATAACGATTATTTTGAGATTTTGCGTAAACAAGGCGAAGACTTTGTAGCAATTAGTGGTAAAATAAAAGGTGCGGGTACAACTTCTACCCTTCAGCAATACCAATTTATAGATACTAAACCTGCGGCGGGTGTAAATTATTACAAATTGGCTCAGGTAGATTTAGATGGCAAAATAAACCAAAGCAATGTTGTTTATGCTTACGGTAATTTAGTTAAAAATTCTATTAAGGCTTCTTATAATAAAGGTAATTTAACGGTTGATTTCGATGCTTCGAAAGTAGCAAATGTTAAACTAGACGTAGTTGATCTAAATGGAAAAACAGTATATAGTGTATCTGCTAATACAATAGTTGGTTCAAATACCGTTACTAATAGCTTGAATTTAGTTTCGGGGGTATATGTAGTTAAACTAACTGTTGGTGCTGAGCGTTCTACGGCTAAATTTGTTGTAAACTAACTCTTTTAAAAAGATATACCACAGAAAAAGGCTCCAATTTTTGGAGCCTTTTTCGTTTTCTACTTCATAGCGGTAGTTAAATCTTTTGGTCTTGTCATGGTTTCGGTATAAACATTCCCAAACCTGTCGGTAACCTTAATGGTGATAGGTGTTGTGGCGCTATTGGCTTTTGCCTTAAAGAAATGCGCATTTAGGTTGCTTACAAAATCTTCAGTAGGGTCGGCATTAACATTTAAGCGCAAAGCTTCATACGAAATGATGTGCAAGGGGTCTTTAGTTCTAACCCTAGTAACGGTTAGTGGTGCGCCATTTTCTAATATTTCTACAGTCCAATTTTTATCGTAGTTCCAAACGTTAACTAAAATTTCGTTGTTGGTGTTGGCTACATCATAAGGAGAAGCAAAAGATGGTAATTTGGCAGCAAAGATATCGTTTGCCTTTGAGGCATATTTAGCTGCGGTAATATGTACTTTGTTTAAATCGTAAGCTCTAAATTGGTAATTTTCATCGTAGCCAATAGATTTATACCTCCATTGGTAGGTTGTGCCGTTAAATTTCCAAATTTCATATCCCCCTGGGGTGCCATCTTTACTAATTTGGTTGCCTGCATAGCCATTTCTACCAGTCCACCACCAAGTGGCACAAATAGCAGTAGTGTTGTGCTCCATTAATTTAGCGTTATAGGCGTAATTAAACGAATAATGAGTGTGACCGGTAATTACATGAACATCATTAAAACTAGAAAACATATTAATGAAACTAGTGGCGCCCGTTAACCTTGGTGTCGAAGTTTCGGTTTGCCCGCTTAAGGTTGGGTTGTTGTATAAATTAATGTGCATCGAAACAACAATAGTGGTGTTTTTATCGGTAAGGGTATCCAAGTCTTTTTGTAACCACGCTAGTTGATCAGCAACAATAACACCATTGTAATTTCTTCCACCTTGTGTGCCCTGTGCCCCTCCTGTGTTTAAATATTGAATATCATCTAAAACAATATAATGTACTTTTCCAATGTTGAAAGAATAATAGGTAGGCCCCAGGTTTCCTCTAAAAGCAGTTTCTGCATTCCAGTCATCGGCTATGTAAGGGTTGTTGTCATGGTTGCCCATGGTATGAAAAATTGGAATGTCAATAGGACGCATGGTGTTTACATAGTCTGTTAAACCAAAGTTGTTATCGTACCAATAAGCATCCCAGCTCATGTCTCCTAAGGTTAAACCATACACTTTATAGCCTTCGCTTTTGTATTTGGCAATTGTAGCCTTGGCGTCATTTAAAAAACCATTTTGAAATTGGGTAATATCGTTGTTGCGGTTAGCTAAATGCATATCGCCCAAAGCAAGCATAATGTGTTTGTTGTTATCTACGGCCTTTAATTCAAAATCTGCATACTCTACTGTTTGTGCATTTGCGCTAAAGTTCTTGTAAAAAGCAGGCAGTATATTGTTTTTGCTTTCTACTTCGTAGCCACTTGGAATAGAGATAAACACAAAGTTTTTGGTTTTGTTAGACGGCAGGTAGTACACGCCGTTCTCATCGGTTTTGGTAACTTCCACACCATCAGAAACTATCACGTTTGCAATGCCTACGCCCGCAGCAAATACCGTCCCTTTAACGGTCATTCCCGCTTTATCTGGAATGTTGGCAAACGGGGTGTCTATAGTACTTGAGCCCAAAAGTAGGCTTTGTGTGCCGCGTACTATAGAAATACGATAAGTGTTTGGCTTAACACCAGCTGGAATAGTAAAAGTACAGTTGTTGGCCGTTACGGCTTTAAGCTCAATGGTAAAGTTTATAGTGGCATCTGTTAATGCGGTAAAAATCAATTTGTCGCCTAGGGCATAACCTCCTCCTTGAAAAGAAAAATCGCTCGAAGTGGTAAAACTAAGGTTACTTGGAATTATGGCATTTGTAATCTTAAGCGAGTTACTTGTTGGGGGAACAGGCTCAGGGCTTTTTGCTTTTTTACAACCAAAAACGGTTAGGCCAATTCCTGCAACGGTGGTGCTAACCACAAAATCTCGCCTCGAAATAGTTTTTCTATTTTGGTTTTCTTTCTTTTTGTTCATTTTTAGTTTTTATTTGGTTTATAAGGCTGCTAATGTTAAACTAAAATAATAAATAAAAACTTAAACTTCATTGCTTTGTTGTTTTTTGTTTCATTTTTTAATATTGGATAATTCTTGTGGTTTATTATTTAACCATACCTTAACAGTGAATTATTGCTAAAATGTTTTTGTTTTTTATGGTGCTTTTGTGTTAATCCACGCTTTTTGAGGGACTGAATCGTGTGCGTTTATTTGTTGAAGCTTGATGTTTATCGTAATTTTACTTTCTTGAGAACTCTTCTTTTTTGTTCAATTTGGTTTTAACGATATTTAATTTTATTAAATTTTCTTTTATTTTCTTTAATTTTTTCTTTTATTTGAAAAAGGAATTATAATCTAAACCAAATTTAAGTATGAGCAATTCTGCTGTCGGCCTTTTAGCAAAGATTGGAATGCCGCGTCATCTAGCTTGGGGCTACTTGGGTATTCTTGTCTTTATGATGGGGGATGGGGTAGAACAAGGTTGGCTTAGTCCGTACTTAATTGAAAAAGGAATGTCACTTGGGCAGTCGGCCGCGTTATTTACGGCTTATGGTGTCACTATTGCTATTTCTGCGTGGTTTTCGGGCGTATTAACAGAAGGTTTTGGCCCTCGAAAAACAATGTCTCTTGGTGTGTTGCTATATATTATTGGTACGGTAGGTTTTGTAGGTTATGCTTTGCCAAATCTTAATTTTTGGGTAATGATTGTTACCTATGCCATTAGAGGCTTTGGTTATCCGCTGTTTGCGTATTCTTTTTTAGTTTGGATTACTTATCGCAGTCCAAAAGAGAGGTTGGGCGCTGCGGTAGGCTGGTTTTGGTTTGTTTTTACCGGTGGATTGAACGTTTTTGGAGCCTACTACGCTTCTTGGGCTATAGGTGGCTTAGGTTATTTTAATACTTTGTGGAGTTCTATTTTTTGGGTTTTGCTAGGCGCTTTCTTAGCGTTGGTAATTAATAAAGATAAATTTCAAGTGGTGGCAACTTCATCAAATACTAAAAGCAACGAGTTGATGAAGGGAATCACCATTATGAAAAATGAACCCAAGGTGTTATTGGGAGGATTAGTAAGAATTATTAATACCACAGCGCAATTTGCATTTCCTGTTTTTTTACCAACTTATATGGCGGCACACGGATTATCTACCGTGGCTTGGTTGCAAATATGGGGTACAATTTTTATGGCCAACATCGCTTTTAACCTAATATTTGGTTTTGTTGGCGATAGTTTGGGTTGGCGCAACACCATTAAATGGTTTGGAGGTGTGGGCTGTGCCTTAACCACCCTGTTGTTTTATTATTCGCCGCAGTTGTTTAATGGTAATTACTGGTTAATAATGGCTAGTGGTGTCTTATGGGGTGCTTTATTGGCAGGTTATGTACCACTATCGGCCTTGGTGCCATCGTTGGTAAGTAAAGATAAAGGTGCGGCCATGGCTGTGCTTAATTTGGGCGCTGGTTTATCGGTTTTTGTAGGGCCAGCTTTAGTGGGCTTGTTTATTGGTCAAATAGGCAGTGGAGGTATGGCATGGATGCTGGCTTTGTTGTATCTTGTAAGTGCCTTTTTAACACATTTTATTAAGCTCCCAGCTCCAGCTTTAATTAAAGAAAATATGTAGATTATTAGGGATATTTATTATATGAGAATTCTAATTACTGCTCCTTATAACGAGATAGGGAGAAAATTTATTGAAGAAAACCTAGGGGAGGTGATTTATGAGCCATGGAAGAAGCAAGGCAGGGCTTACCATGAGGATGAGCTAATAAAGCTGCTTGCTGTCTCAAATGCCGATGCCTTGATTACTGAGCATGATCATGTAACCGAAAAGGTAATCAGCTTAAACCCTCATTTAAAGTTTATTGGCGTATGTCGCGGCACTCCATCAAATGTGGCTGTAGATAGGGCCAATGAATTGGGTATTCCGGTGTTTCATACGCCGGCACGTAATGCGCAAGCAGTTGCCGAAATGTGGATTGCTACCGTAATTGGTTTTATGAGGAAGTTGATTCCTAGCAGAGCGTGGTTGGTAGCTAAGAATTGGGGCGAGGGGGCGCATACTTCTTATTTACAGTTTAAAGGAAACGAGCTGGCCAATAAAGTGGTAGGTATGGTTGGTTTCGGTGCCGTTGGTCAACGAGTTGCCGAAATGTTAAAGCCCTATCCTTGTCCTGTTAAGTTTTACGATCCTTTTATAGAGAATTACGATTCTGATTATCAAAAGACAACTTTAGAAGATTTATTTGCTACCTGCGATATTGTTTCTATTCACCTGCCCGTTAACAAACATACCATTGGCATGATTAACGCTGAGCTGTTAAATAGCATGCGTAAAGATGCCATTTTTATTAATACAGCAAGGGCAAGCGTGGTAGATAGAAATGCTTTGATTGATGTAGTAACCAATAACAAGATTGCTGGCGCTATTTTAGATGTCTTTGATCACGAACCGCCAGATGAGCTAGACTATCGGTTAATTACTGCAGAAAATGTATTGGCAACACCGCATACGGCTGGCGCAACTTTCGAAGTAGAAGACCATCACGTAGCTATTTTAAATAAACAATTAGAGGCTTGGAAAGAAACTGTTTCACTGGCTAAAGCCTAATATTTTTAATTATGACAGAAGCTTATTTAGTTGTTGATATTGGTACTGGTAATGCTCGGGTTGCTTTAATTGCAACCAATGGCACTATTCTAGGTGTAAACACACAAGATATTCAGTACCAAAAAGACAGCCTTTATCCAGATGCCTTGCATTTCGATCCTGCTTTTTTATGGCAGCAAATAGAAGAAATGTCTTTATCCCTCCTGCAAACCAATAACTGTAAAGTTTTAGCGGTTACAGCTTCTAGTCAAAGAGAAGGAATTGTTTTGGTTGATAAAACCGGAAAGGCTTTAATAGGCATGCCTAATATCGATCATAGAGGTAGAGAGTGGGATGATTTAATGACTGATAAAGCTAAAATTTATCAGTTAGCAGGAAGATATCCAACTTCGCTTTTCTCGGCATTAAAAATAGTAGGTATTCAAAAAAGAAGACCAGAAATAGCAAAAGAAATCGGTGCTGTGTTAAGCATTAGCGATTGGGTAGAGTTTGTTTTTAGTGATGTTTTGCACTTTGAGCATTCTCATGCTTCAGAAACTTTGCTTTACGATGTAGAAAGACAAGAATGGTCTGATGAGTTAGTGCGTGTTTTTAACATCGACAAAAATGTTTTACCGCCACTAACTGCTTCGGGAACGGTATTAGGCAAAGTAAAACCTGCCATTGCAAATCAGCTAGGCTTAAATGCCGATGCTGTAGTAATAGTTGGCGGTGCCGATACGCAATTGGCTGCGAAAAGTACCCAGCCCGCTACCAACGATGTGGTAATTGTTTCTGGAACTACTACGCCAATTATTAAAATCAGTGAAGTTTACGAAACAGACCAACAGCAACGTAATTGGACTGGCAGACATGTTGAACCGAATACTTTTATGGTAGAAACCAACGCCGGTGTAACAGGCTTAAACTACCAACGCTTAAAAGAAGTGTTTTATCCAAACGAAACCTATGAAGTGGTAGAAAAAGAACTGGAAGAAGTGGATGGAAGTAATTGCGTAGCTTCCCTAGGTTCTTTGGTTGCTTCAGAAAAAACACCAATTCTAAAAGGCGGTTTCATTATAGACGCCCCGGTTTCGCATCTTTTAAAAAGAGCCGATTTTGTTTTTGCCACCTTATGGGATATTGCTTGCAGCATTAAAGAAAATTACGATTGTTTAGATGAGATTTCTAAACACGATAAAGATTATGTGCTGGCTTGTGGTGGCGGTGTGCAAAGTAAAAAACTACGTCAGCTAATAGCTAATTTGACAGGTAAAAAAGTTATTGTTTGCGATACTTACCGTCAATCGTCGGCTATTGGTGGGGCATTAATCTGCAACCAAGCATTAGGTAAACCACAATTAAATAGAGTAGTAATAGACGAAACGCTCCCAAATTTTTCGTCAACAGATAAAGCGAATTACAATGCTTGGAAACAGGCTAGGAAATCATTTAGAGAGGTATTAAGTTAAGATGCAAGACGAAGCTTATTTTTTAGGTGTTGATGTAGGTACGCAGGGCGTTAGAGTGGTGCTGATTGATGTAAATGGCGAACTTCTTTTTGAAGAGGGCAATGTTTTTCAGTTGAATGAGCAATCGCGTCAAGAACAATCGCCAGCAGAGTGGTGGCAATGTTGCGAGACTTTGATCAAAAAAATGGTTATGGAGCTTAGCGATAAATTAAACGTGAGTAGCATTAAGTCTGTAGGCGTAACCTCAACATCGGGCACCGTAATTCCTTTAGATGCAAATCACCAGCCTTTGCATGGCGCAATTATGTACAGCGACAAACGTTCTGAAGAAGCTGGCAAAAGTTGTATCGAAGCTTTTAAAACAAATCATAATAAAGGTTTCGGTGGTTTTAATTCTTCTAGCGGCTTAGCCAAAATGGTGTGGTTTGTACAAACTTATCCAGAAAAAGCTGCCCGTTTAGCAAAATGGATCCATGCAGCAGATTTTATTACGGGAAAGTTGAGCGGGCAATGGGGAATTACCGATTATACCAATGCCTTTAAGTCGGGTTACGATGTAAGTGCTTTAAATTGGCCAAACTATATCTCAGAGAAACTTGGCATTAAAAAAGAATGGCTGCCACAAGTTTTAGCTTCTGGGGCGGTTATAGGTGGTATAGATGTTCAACTGGCCGAAACCTTGGGCCTATCTTCATCAACCTTAGTTACAGTAGGCTTAACCGATGGCTGCGCTTCTCAAATTGCTGCCGGGGCAATTAAACCAGGCGATTGGAATACCACAATAGGTACAACTTTAGTCCTCAAAGGAGTTACTAAATCAGAAATTATCGATCCCTTAAATAGAATTTACAGCCATAAACATGCTATGGGCACCTATTGGATGCCAGGTGGCGCAAGTAATACCGGGGCAGATTGGGTAAGCACGCAGTTTGCAAATACAGATTTGAATGCGTTGAACAAGAGTGCGGCGCAATTAATCCCTACGGGAAAAATTGTATATCCTTTATTGCAAAAAGGAGAGCGTTTTCCAATTTTAGCACCTCAGGCTTATGGTTTTGGTGGTGATGATTTAACCGACGAAGAAAAATTTGCAGCATCTATGGAGGGTGTAGCCTATCTAGAACGCTATGCTTACGAGTTAGCCGAGCATTTGTCGGGAGAAAATGTTGATGTAGTTTACACTGCTGGTGGAGCCAGTAATAGTGAGGTATGGCTAAAAATTAGAAGTGCTGTTCTTAATAAGAAAATTGTAAAAATGAAATACGTTTCGGGGGGTGTTGGTGCGGCCATTCTATCGGCTTCAAAAACCTATTTCGAAAATGTTATAGCTGCTGTTGCTAAACTAACCATTGTAGAAAAAGAGGTTACTCCAGATGCTACCCTTGTGAAAGCTTACCAAGAAAACTATCAGCAGTTTTTGCAAGAATTTGTAGAAAGAGGATTTATAACAAAAGAAGAAATTTATGCTTAATGTATATTTATTACGCCACGGCGAAACACAGTTTAATGCCGATGGGAACCGTTACTGTGGCCGTACAGATATTCCTTTAACAGCTAAGGGAATTGCACAGGCAAACGCGGTATTTGAGCAGCTAAAGGGTAAAAAAATTGATGCCGTATATTCGTCGCCATTAATGAGGGCCAATCATACGGCCAAAATTGCTGCTGGTAGCGAAAGCGTTACGGTAGATGAGCGTATTATCGAAATAGATTTTGGAAATTGGGAAGGAAAAAGGAGGGAAGAGTTTGTGGCAGAAAATCCAGGTTTATGGCAGCTGTGGAGCGATAACCCAGCAGTAAATGCGGCTGGCGGAAATGGTGAAACTGCTAGCCAAGTGGTTACTCGTGTAGATAACTTCTTTAAAGAAATGTTAGCTAAACACAAAGACCAAACCATTATGGTGGTTGGCCATAACGGTATCAATCGTTTGTATATGGCACATAAATTAGGTATGCCATTAAAAAACTATCGTAAAATTGTACAGCATAATTCTTCGTTAACTTTTTTTCAATTAGATACCGATGGAGAACTTACACTAGAAAAACTAAACGCAACAGCATAATTAAGTGCAATAGAATCTAACCAAATAAAAATGAGTGTACTTTCCATAAAACCCGAGCGTCGTCGCTGGTTTATCATAAGCGTAGTTTTTTTAGCTATCGTATTTAATTATTTCGACAGGCAAATTGTATCTATTCTTAAACCAATGTTAAAGGAAGAATATCAATTAGATGATAAGGGATATGCTATAGTTTTAAACGTGTTTACGGTATTCTATGCTATCATGTATCCTGTTTCGGGATGGTTGGTAGATAGATTGGGAGAGAAAAAGGTCATGTTTGTTGGTATTTTAGGCTGGTCTATCGCTTGTTTAGGCGGTGGTTTGTCTAAAACCTTTGGTCAGTTTACTTTTTTTAGAGGGCTGCTAGGAGCCTCAGAACCAACAAATTTTCCGGCACAGCTTAAAGTGGTAACGGTTTGGTTTTCTGGTAAATTAAGGGCAACCGCAAATAGTTTGTGTACCGCCGGTAGTTCTATTGGCACCATATTAGCTACCTTTTTAGTTTCTCATATTGCGTTAAAATACGGGTTTCATTCTGTGTTTATTTTTGCAGGGGTAGTAGGTTTAATTATTGCGCTGTTGTGGTTTATCATTTACAAAGAGCCACCAGCAGAAATTTTAGAAGAGAATGCTAGAGAAGAGGGAGTGCCAGTAGATCAACCCGCATTTACTTGGAGGCAATTATGGAAAACCAAAACCTTATGGGGCATACTTCTAATTCGTTTTGTAAGCGATCCTGTTTGGTATTTCTGTTTATTTTGGTTGCCAGGATATTTGCAAGAAGATTCGGGCTTATCATTGAAAGAAGTGGGTATGTTTGGCTGGATCCCTTTTTTAGTAGCAGATGTGGGCGCAATTGCTTTTTCTGCCTACTCTGATAGGTTGGTGAAAAAAGGACAAAAGCCACTTTTCGCTCGCAGAAAGATGTTAACTATTGTAACCATTTTTGCTCCACTTTGTGCTTTAACACCATTTATTCACAATCCTTATTTAACCATATTTATTTACTCGTTGGTAGCAATGGCTTGCCTATGTTGGCTATTTAATGTAAGTGTGGTTATTGCCGAAGCTTTTCCTGTGAAAAATGTAGCATCTGTTTTAGGTATTGCAGGCGGTTGCGGCGCTTTAGGAGCGGTAATATTCAATTACTTTGTTGGCCAAATGATGGGCTCGTTAGGAGCAAGCACCATTTTCATTACAATGGCATTTATGCATCCAATAGCCGTGTTAATTTTATGGACGATGGTGCGTAGAGAAAAAGTAAAATCTGCCGATGAGGCTTTAGAAAAAGTGATAGAAAATTAATTTAAAAAGAATTTAAAATTATATAGTAATGGCTAGTGTTAAAACAATCTCCGAACCAGCAAGAGAAACCCCGGTTCGAATGGAAGTAGATGTATTGGTAGTAGGAGGTGGTCCTGCAGGTATTATTGCGGCGCAGGCAGCAGCTGCTGATGGGTTGAATGTTGCTTTAATTGATAACCGAAGTTTTATTGGTGGCAACATGACCATAGGTTTGCCTATTTTGGGCTTTCTAGGGCAAAAAGGAAACCAAATTATTAAAGGTTTGCCGCAAAAATTTATCGATAAACTTAAAGAGGTAGATGCCGCTTCGGAACATAGGCCATGCCCTTTGCACATGAGCTTAACTCTTGTTGAACCAGAAGCCGTAAAAAATGTAGGCTTAAAAGTTTTGGCAGAAGCTGGCGTAAAAGTACTGCTGTATGTTTTCTGTGCAGGCGTTGTAAAAGAAGGTAACGAGTTAAAAGGTGTGATCATTGAAAGTAAATCTGGCAGAGAGGTTATTTTAGCAAAAGCCATTATAGATTGTACCGGCGATGCAGACGTGGCTTACAAAGCAGGCGTACCAACAGAACAAGGAAATGACGTGGGTGGCGCACAACCGCCTACCCTAATGTTTTGCATGGGCGGGGTTGATACTGAAAAACTGCGCATGTCTATTGCCGAAGAGCCACGTACCTATTTAACAGACTTTATTCCGGCAGAATATTTTGGACAAAATAACCAATTTATTGTGGTGGGTTTAAGAAGTGTAATGGAAAAAGCTCGCCAAGCTGGTTACCATTTGCCGGTAGAGCGTACCATTTTAATTACAGGCTTACGCGAAGGCGAAGTTTGGGTAAACATGTCGCGTATTAATGGCGTTGACGGAACAAACCCAGAGAGTTTAACTTACGGAGAAATAGAAGGCCGTAAACAGGTAGAAGAAATTGAAAGATATTTAAAAGATTTTGTACCAGGTTTCGAAAATGCGATGTTTACAAAAATGGCCCCTTTTTTAGGGATAAGAGAAACACGACGCATTGTAGGCCAATATGTAATGACCGCCGATGATATTTTGAATTGTCGCCGTTTCGACGATTCGATTGCCGTGGCCAGTTATCCATTAGATATTCATCATCCAGAAGGTGGCGGTTGTACCTTAACCTGGTGTGGCGATAGTTACGATATCCCTTACCGTACCTTGGTGCCTCAAAAGGTAGAAAACTTATTGGTGGCCGGTCGTTCTATTTCAACAACACACGAGGCCATGTCGGCAATACGCGTAATGGCACCTTGTATGGCCATGGGCGAAGCTGCAGGTAGAGCCGCTAAATTAGCTATCAGAAATAATGTTAAGCCTTCGCAATTAGAGGTGAATTTAATTAGAGAAGAGTTGGTGAATACTGGTGCTTACTTGCATAAAGAAGAAGCTTAGTAGCGCTATTAAAAAGGGAGTTTTAGGTTATGCAACAATAACCTTAACTCCCTTTTCTTCTAACTGTTGTACCAAAATTGCAGGTACTTTATCATCCGTTATCACATACGAAACCTGATCGAAGGTGCATACCTTTCCTAGGCCACGCTTATCAAATTTGGTGCTGTCGGCAAGTATTACTACTGTTTGTGCACTTTCTATCATTTTTTGGTCTAAAGTGGCTTCAGCTAAATTGGTAATCGAAAAACCAAAGTCTAAATCAATGCCGTCAACCCCTAAAAAGGCAATTCCACAAGAAATTTCTTCTAAAATTCTTTCGGCAAAATTACCTGCAACAGACGACGAGTTAGCCCTAATCATGCCGCCAAGTTGCAACACTTCGATATTGGTTCGGTTGCTTAACTCTAAGCTTACTTTTAGCGCTGGGGTAATTACGGTAATATGTTCGCTGGGATGCAAGTACCTGGCTACCTCAAAAACGGTAGATCCAGATCCTATGGCAATCGAATCGGTATCTTTAATCAGTTTAAGCGCCGCTTTGGCAATACGTTGCTTTTCTTCCGCATTGATGAGCTCTTTCTCGTAAATACTGCGTTCGCTGGCATAAGGATTTTTAATAGAACCACCACCGCGTGTTCTAAACAAAAGGTTTTTATCTTCGAGCATTTTTAAATCTTTTCTGATGGTTACGCCCGAAACCTTCATTAAATCAATAAGCTCAATAATATTTACCTTGCCATCTTCTTTAAGTTTTTTTAAGATGTATTCGTGCCTATCGGTGATGTTCTTCATAATAAATAAGTTTGTTGCTAATATATTATTTATTATTGCATAAAAAAAGCGCCTTATGGTAGATATAAGGCACTTTTTTATAATTGAGGCAAAGTGTTATTTCACTTTTGCATAATCTGTCGAGTTTCTTTTTTCTACCTCGGTTTTAAGCGCTCTAAAATTTTTTGTGTTTAAGGTTGCCAGCTCATTGGTAGAAATGGCATGTAGTCCGGTTGCTCCATTTAGTTTTAAATCGCTTTCGTTACTCAGTTTGGTAAAAAGGCTTTCGGTTTTAGAACTAATGTCTGCTTTTGCACTATCTTGCAAAATAAGTTGTAAATGCTGCGTATTTAAAGTGTTTTTGGTATTTACTACGGCATTTCCAGAAATGTCAATTCTATAAATATTAGCTACGTAAAGGGTAATTTTTGCTGTTTCGTTAGTTTTTTTGGCCGATACATAAATTGCATTATCATCCGAGTAAACCCTGGCTTTTACAGTGCCATCATTAGAGAATAATTTTTTGCTTTCGTAATCTTGTACCAAGGTAACCTCTACATTTCCAGAAATGATGACCTTTTTAGGAGCTTGTTGTTCGTAAACGTTTCTGTGTTTATAGGTAGCAGCAATAGGGTTAACTGCTTCTTTTGCGTTAATGGTGGTGGTAATCATGGTGGCTAAAGCTAAAATCCCGATAGCAAATAGCGAAGTGGTTTTTTGTTTCATAATTTGATTTGTGTTTTGTAGATAAGACGCAAATCATTCGCTAACGTTGCATTAAGGCAACCTAAAATCGACAAACTCCCCATTAATCTCGACAAACTCCGAAAATTTTCGTAGATTATTGTGCTGGTATGAAATTACAGTTGGCAATTTGATAATTAACCGCCAACTGTAAAGTATGAGCTAGAAATTGTAAACCAGCTTACTACTATATTGTCCAGCTTTCGCATTTTTGTAAAAAGGCTTCATCAGCTGCTGCGCCAATACCTGGGGTATCGGGTACGCTTAACATAAAACCTTCGTAAGTTAGACCGCCAATTACGGGATCTACCAAATGCCCCAATAAACAAGTGTCTAAATCAAAATAAACCACATTAGGGCTGGCCAATGCAAAATGTAAATTAGCGGTTAATGCCAATCTGCTTTCTAACATGCTTCCAATCATACACTTTACGCCACTTTGTAGTGCTACTTCATGTATTTTTTGCGCCTCTAAAATACCACCAGATTTAGAGAACTTGATGTTTAAAAAGGTGGTAGCTTGTGCATTAATCAGCTTTCTGGCATCGTGATGGTTGTAACAACTCTCATCGGCCATTAATCTAATGGGAGAGTTGGCGTGGAGCTCTGGCAATTTATCATCGAACCAAGTACGCATAGGCTGTTCACAAAACTCAATATGGTACTTTTCCAGTTCGGTTAGGGCAAAAAGTGCGTCATCAAAACTCCAACCCTGATTGGCATCTAAACGTAAGGTCATTTCTTCGCCAACGGCCTTCCTAATGGCGGCTACACGCTCAATATCTTCATGTACTTTTTTGCCGAGTTTTATTTTGATAATTCTACAGCCATTATTTTGATGTGCTACGGCTTTGGCAGCCATATTTTCGGCCGTATCAATTCCCAAGGTCATGTCAGTTTCTATGGTACGCTGGTGTCCGCCCAAAAATTGATATAAAGGTTGGTTGGCATTTTTTGCTGCAATATCAAATAAAGCCATATCAAAAGCACTTTTAATAGTTGGGTTGTGGGCGGCATAGCCCAATAAATCATCCATTCGTGCCGGAATATCTAAAGGATCTTTGCCTTTTAAAATTTTTGCAAAGTCTTTGGCCATCGCCAAGCAGGTCTCTTGAGTTTCGCCAACAATCATGGGAAAAGCCGAGCATTCGCCATTACCATGTATGCCTTCATCGGTAAAAATTCTTACCAAAGTGTTCTGTGCAAAATCCATAGTGCCTGTGGCAATGGTAAAGGGTTCCATTGGAATACTAAAACGGTAGATTTCGGTGTGGGTAATTTTCATCTATTTGTTAATTTATATTGATAGCGATGAAGCTATCCCGATTAAATCGAAATGGTTTCATGCTAATTGTCTAATTCAAATTTAAGTCGATCTTGTTCTATAATGTTTTTTAGTTCTTCTTCTTTGGGTAGGTATAAAAGATATTTACTGCTGAAAAGTTTGTTTTTATCATTCAGTACAGAATATTTTACAATGGTTTCATCTTTTTCTGAACAAAGTAAAAGCCCGATAGTTGGGTTGTCTCCTTCACTTCTCTTCAAATCATCGTACATTCTAACATACATGTCTATTTGGCCTATGTCTTGATGATTAAGGCTTCCAGTTTTTAAATCGATAATTACAAAACATTTTAAGATGTAATTGTAAAATACAAGGTCAATAAAGAAATCGGAAGTATCGGTGACGATATGCTGTTGTCTAGCTACGAATGCAAATCCTTTTCCAAACTCTAAAAGAAATTTTTGTAAATGGTCTATAATTGCAGTTTCCAAATTTCTTTCGGTTGTAGAAGTTTCTGGTTTTAAGCCTAAAAACTCGAAAATATAAGGGTCTTTAATTAAGTGTTGAATACTTTGTTGTGCTGTTGATTTTGGCTGTGTTAAAGTTCTTTCAAAAGACAAGGTATTAATTTGGCGTTGTAGTTCTCTGCTGTTCCAATTGGAAGCAATTGCTTCGTTAATATAAAAAGTTCGTTTTACTTCAGAATCAAGTCTAGAGAGTAAGCGATAATGCGTCCAGCTCAATTCTTGACGCAATGCGTCAAGAATTGGAAATGAAAGGTAAAACTTTCTTATGTTAGTTAAATTTGTATAGTCAAAACCTTTGCCAAATTCTAATGTAAGTTGTTTGGATAAGTTTTTTAAGGTTGCCTTGCCATAATCTGCTCTATGTTTTCCTTGTTGTTCATCTTCAATAATGAGTTTGCCTATGTGCCAATAAGATTCCAAAAGCGCAGAATTAGCCAAGCGAAATACCCTCAACCTAGATTGAATGATAATTTCTTTAATAGCACTAAATAGTACGCTTTCGGCCAATTCCATAAAACAAAATATTTGCTTAAAAGTATAAAACAAAACTAAAATAATAACGGTTAAATAGATAATTTTCGCATCCTTTAGCAAAATTGATAATTCTTTTCAAGGTAAAATTTTGCTAAGCCTTATACCTTCCGCCTTAAACCTTATACCTTTATATTATGAAAGAAGCCAATAGTTTAATCCACGCCTCCTCGCCATACCTCTTACAGCACGCCTATAACCCCGTAGCGTGGTACGAATGGAATGAAGCATCCTTAAAAAAAGCGAAGGATGAAAATAAGTTGATTATTGTAAGCGTGGGCTATTCTGCTTGCCATTGGTGCCATGTAATGGAGCACGAGAGTTTTGAGAGCCATGAGGTGGCCGAAGTGATGAACCAGCATTTTGTTTGCATTAAGGTAGATCGAGAGGAACGCCCAGATATTGATCAGATTTATATGTTGGCGGTACAACTGATGAATGGAAATGGAGGGTGGCCGCTAAACGCCATTTGTCTGCCAGATCAACGACCTATTTATGGTGGTACTTATTTTCGTAAAACCGATTGGATTAACATTTTACTGAATTTGGCTAACTTATGGCAAAATGAGCCACAAAAAGCCATCAAATATGCAGAAAGACTAACCGAAGGCTTAAAGCAAGCCGAACTGATTGAAGACACCAATAACGACCTTGTTTTTACCGAAGAACAATTAGTAGCCATTGTAGAACCTTGGAAACGCAGTTTTGATATGGTGGATGGGGGCTATAATCGTGCGCCTAAGTTTCCTTTGCCAAATAACTGGTCGTTTTTATTGCGCTATGCTTTTTTGAAAGATGACCAAGCCGTAATGATGGCCGTAATGAGAACGCTAGAAGCGATGGCCATGGGAGGAATTTACGATCAGATTGGAGGCGGTTTTGCCCGTTACTCGGTAGATACGCAATGGCATGTGCCGCACTTCGAGAAAATGCTGTACGACAATGCCCAACTGATAAGTTTGTACGCCGAAGCATATCAATGTTTAAAATATGAACCATTTGCAGCGGTCATTAAAGAAACTATTGCATGGATAGACCGGGAAATGACATCGCCCGATGGCCTATTTTATTCTGCTTTAGATGCAGACAGCGAAGGTATAGAAGGTAAATTCTATGTATGGAGCAAGGCTGAATTTGATGAAGTGCTAGGCGAGCATCAAAATTTATTAAACGAGTATTTTACCCTTACCGAAACAGGGAACTGGGAAGAGGAAAACACCAATATTTTGCTGCGCAAAGTGTTCGACGAAGCATTGATGGAAAAATATCAGCTAAGCGAAACCGAGTTAAAGCAGGTGGTTACGGCCGCAAAAAATAAATTGCTGGCAGCAAGAAACCAACGTGTTAAACCTGGTTTAGATGATAAATGCTTAACCGCTTGGAATGCACAAATGATAAAAGGCTTGCTAGATGCCGCTCGGGTTTTGGGCAAGGATACCTATTATGAAAAGGCAAAACAAACGGCCAATTTCATCCTCAATAACCTCATGGATGAAGCCGGTGGCCTATACCGTAATTATAAAAATGCTAAGGCCAGCATTACTGGATTTTTAGATGATTACGCTTTCTTGATCGAAGCTTTAATTGCACTTTACGAAACCGATTTTAATGAAGCTTGGTTAAACGAAGCCAAAGACTTAACCGAATATGTACTGGCCAATTTTACGGATGAAACCAACTCGATGTTCTTCTACACCTCCAACAATGGCGAAAATTTAATTGCCCGTAAACATGAAGTGATGGATAACGTTATACCGGCCTCAAACTCGGTAATGGCGCAAAACTTGCAAAAATTAGGGCTGTTTTTTGATGAGGAAACCTATACAGCAAGAGCATCGGCTATGCTAAAAGCAGTACAGCCCCGAATTAAAGCTTACGGTTCGGCTTACGCTAATTGGAGCATCCAACTCCTGAACGAAGTTTACGGCATTAACGAAATCGCCATTGCCGGAACTGATTTTAGAACCGTAAAAAAGGAATTAGATCAACATTATATCCCTAATAAGATTACCTTGGCAGGAACAAAAAGCACTTTGCCCTTATTGCAAAATAAACAAAGTAAGGATACTAAAATTTATGTGTGCAGAAACAAGACCTGCCAGTTGCCGGTGGCGAGTGTAGCGGAAGCCTTAAAGCATGTTCAATAAGTGTAAGTAAAAACCGTAGTGCATTATTAATAAAATAATAAACAACCGATATACAAATATTTGTGTATTTGTTTTTAAGTTCTGAGAAAC
>NZ_DHDZ01000002.1:0-23939 GCF_002399615.1 Pedobacter sp. UBA4863
ATTTATTCTTATTGAAATTTAAACAGTCCCTTAGTTTGTAATAATTTAGTCAATATTGCCTCTGGTTTTAAAATACCGCGAATGGCAGCCCGTAATTTGCCTTTAATTAATTTTAAAAAACAATGTTGATTAGCAACGAAACCGAATTATTGGGCATGCAAAAGGTGAGCGAAGCCGTAGCCTACACTTTAAAAGAGATGCGAAATTATGCGCAAATTGGCATGAACACCAAAGAATTAGATGATTTTGGGGCTAAGCTGCTAAGCAGTATGGGTGCCAAATCTGCCCCTTTTGTGACCTACGATTTTCCGGGCTATACTTGCATTAGCATTAATAACGAATTTTGCCATGGCATTCCTTCTCCTAAAACTATTTTGCAAGAAGGCGATTTAATCAATATTGATGTATCTGCAGAACTAAACGGCTATTGGTCTGACAATGGCGGTTCTTTTGTTCTAGGGAAAGACATTCATTTGCACCAACCATTAGTAGATGCTTCTAAAGCAATCTTAGAAAAGGCCATAAGCCATATTAAAGGTGGTGTACGAATTTCGGACATTGGCCTATTGATAGAAACCGAAGCGAAAAAACGCGGCTACAAGGTGATTAAAAACCTTACCGGACATGGTGTAGGCAGAAGCCTACATGAAGAGCCTCACGAAATTGCCAATTACAAAGACCGTTTTAACCTTAGCAGGTTTAAGAAAAACACTGTAGTTGCCGTTGAAACTTTTATTTCTACCACCTCAACCTATGCCGAAACTTTAAGCGATGGCTGGACAATGGTAGGCGACAAAGGCGGCTTTATGGCACAGCACGAGCATACCATTTTGGTAACAAGCGAGCAGCCTGTTATTTTAACTGCTGCCAATGAAATTTGGAAATGATTAAATGGTTAGCGTATGAACTTTCTATTTTATCTTAGCTAAATGAAAGTCACCATTTTTACGGTACTATGCCTATTTACACTTAGTTGTTCATTATTACAAAAACCTTTGCGAGATGAACCTAAAAAAACATTTTTCAAAATTGCGGTTATCAGCGACCTAAATTCTAGTTATGGTGCTACTACCTATCATGCGGATGTTTTTGCAACATTAAAAGAACTCGACAGCTTAAAACCTGATCTTATTTTATGTGGAGGTGATATGGTTGCCGGGCAAAAGGCATCGATTACGATGGCCCAAACCCAAGCCATGTGGAGCAGTTTTGATAAAAATGTGCTAAAACCTATTCAGCAAATGAAAATTCCGTTTGGTTTTACTGTTGGCCACGATGCCGCCCCATCGTACTTACAAGACCGTAAACTGGCGCAAGAATTTTGGTTAAGTAAACAAGAACAACTAGGGCTACAATACATCGATAACACCCATTTTCCTTTCTATTTCAGCTATCTACAAAACGACTTATTCTTTATTAGTTGGGATGCGGCAAGCTCAAAAGTAAATCCTGAGGTTTTTGAATGGATGGAAAAACAACTGCACTCGGGAGTAGGTAGAAATGCGAAATTACGAGTGCTGCTTGGTCACCTGCCTTTATACGCCATTGTAGCAAGTAAAAATAAAGCAGGCGAAGTATTGGCCGACAACGAAAATACAGCTGCCTTTTTCAAGAAAAACGGCATCGATTTATACATTAGTGGGCACCAACACGCTTACTATCCTGCTTTTTCTGACAAACTGAGGTTACTACATACAGGTTGCATTGGCGAAGGGCCACGACCTTTGATGGGCGATAATGAGCCTGCAATCAGAGCTTACACCATCATTGAAGTACCCAGAAATAATGCTAAAAATTTTGAATATAAAACTTATATCCCCAATAGCAACAAAATGATAGAGCTTTCTCAGTTACCCGATTCGGTAGTTGGGTTTAACGGCATATCTAGAAAGGATTTTAAAGCAAAACCGCTCTAAGCATAATTCACTTTAGCTTAAAAACTAAAATCCTCCATAAAGCTGCTTTATTTCTTCCAGTAATTTCTTCGGTTCTAAATCAAAAGAATTGATATGGAGTTTAGATTGGCGGTAGAAAACATTTCGCTCTTCTAGTTTGCCAACAATAAAAGCTAACAATTCCTCATCGTTCATTCCTTTTAACAATGGGCGTTTTTCTCTATTGTGCAAACGCGAAACCAATTGTTGTGGGCTCATCTCTAAATAAACAGTCATTCCGTTTTTGTTCATCCATTCCATGTTATCGAAATAACAAGGCAAACCACCGCCTGTAGCTACCACACAAGTTTCAGGATAATCAAAAGATTTAAGGGTTTCATTCTCCAACTGACGGAAAGCGTATTCGCCATTGGCTGCAAAATAATCGGCTATGCTTACTCCCTGCTGCTCTACAATTACGGCATCTATATCAATTACCGGACATGCTAATAAATTAGCGAGTTGTTTTGCTTTGGTACTTTTACCGCAGCCCATAAATCCTACTAGGAAAATTACCCCTACCCCCCCTAAATGGGACTTTTTTTCATGATTTATATTTTTATTCATTATAATTTCTTCTTCTAAAACTCCCCTTTAGGGGCTGGGGGTTACGCCAATTTCACTCTCGGATCAATCCAAGCATAAAGCAAATCTACCAAGATATTTACCACCACAAAAACAAAGGCAATAAATAAAATGGAGCCCATTACCACTGGAAAATCAGACATTTCTAAAGCATAAACTGTGGTACGCCCCAATCCGTTATATCCAAAAATATATTCTACAAAGAACGAGCCTGCCAACAAGGAGGCAAACCATCCAGAAACAGCTGTGATTACCGGGTTTAAAGCATTCTTTAAAGCATGTTTATAGATAATTGTTTTACGAGATAAGCCTTTTGCTCTTGCGGTACGAATGTAATCTTGAGCTAACACATCGAGCATTGCACTACGGGTTAACTGCACAATAATTGCTAAAGGGCGCAGGCCTAAGGTAACCATCGGTAACCATAAATTTCTTAAGGTCATTACTTCTCCTTCAAACGGGTCGTAACTGTATAAACTACCACTCATGTTTAAACCTGTATAGTCTGACAATACAAAGCCAAAAAGCCAAGCAATGATAATTCCGGCGAAGAAAGATGGTGCCGAAATCCCTAAAATGGCAAACATATTAGCGGTTTTATCTATCCAAGTGTCTTTGTAAACTGCAGAGAGCACGCCTAAAAACACGCCAATAACTGTGGCGAAAATCATTGCTGTTAAGGCCAAAACAAAGGTATTGGGCACTGTTTCTGCTAAAACAGCGGTTACGTCTCTTTTGGTTTGATAAGAGCGGCGTAAATAAGGCTTTTTAAGCACCAACACTTCATCGCCTATTTTAAATAAAGGTAAATAACCGTATTTTTCTTGGTTTTCGGGCGTAGCCTGATGATAGCCAATTGGCGACAAATCGTTAATATATAAGGCAAATTGAACGGCTTTTGAACGATCGAGGCCAAACTCCTTTCGCACGGCCTCTAACGACTGCACATCAGAACGCTGCCCCATAGTCATACGGGCAGGGTCGCCAGGCAAAATATTAAACAGCACAAATACCACCACTACAACGCCAGCCATTACAGCTAAGCCATATAATAATTTTCTAAGTGCGTAAATACCCATTATTTAGCGAAGTATTTTTCAGTTAAGTGATCAAACGAAGGTAAAGAATGGTAGTGCCATTTATTTATAATGGTTCCGTTTTTAATCAATAAAACTCCCGGGTTAGCACGCACCATGCTTTTCAGCGGTACGGCATCTGCATAAAACACCTCCATAAACAGCTTCATGCGCTTGCTAAATTTCTCGGCATCTTGTGCAGAGTTAGCAGTAAGCAATACCGTACGCATGTTAAATTGTTCTGCGGCATTTAATGCCAAGGCATTTGTAGCTGCAATCGCTTTTTCGTTTGTTTGGTTCAAATTATAAGCTACTACTACCAAACTATAATATGGATTTTCAACAATCTCTTTGGTATAATCTGTACCCGAAGCGTCGGTAATCATGAGGTCTTTTATTTTTACCTCGTAGCCTTTTTTAATTAGTTTTTTAGACGGTGAGCCAATCACCTCCCAATTTTCATCTTTCCAAACTTCCTTTGCCAAATAATCTTTGTCGCTCATGGTTTTGGTTTCGCCGGTTTGCTTGTGCTTCAAATCGTACATGATAAGATACTCGTCAACCGCTGCACCTTCTGGCGCTTTCATGTTCTCTGGAATATTAGACCCCACTTTGTAGGGCAGAAAATCGATGATGGGCAGAAAATTATAGGTGAAAATTCCGAATAACAATGAAGCGGTAAACACTGCCGCAAACAAACCGCTTTGCACTGCTGGTTTTGCCGTAATTGGCTTAATTAAACCTCTATTAACATAGATATAAATGATTAACACCAACATTACTAGATCTTTACTAAAAGATTGCCAAGGTGTTAGCGGAATGGCATCGCCAAAGCAGCCACAAGAAGTAACCACCTTAAAAGCCGCCGAAACAAAGGTTAAAAAGGTGAAGAAAATGATGGTGGCCAATAAGCCCTTTACTACAAAATTTCTAAAAATCCCCCATAGCAAAAGTGCACCAAAAACAATTTCGAGCACACACAGTAAAATGGCAATACCTGTTGCCCAATCATTTAAGAAACTGATATGGAAAACTTCGAAATATTCTTGTAGTTTGTAACCAAATCCCAAAGGATCATTGGCTTTAATTAATCCTGAAAAGATAAACAGGATGCCTACAAACCATTTAGAAAACTGAAAAAGTACTTTTTGCATAGTCTTTTGTTATAGATTTTGTCGTTATACCGGTTTTCTTCGGAGAGCAACCTAGCTACATATTCAATCGTTAGATTTCCCACTACGTTACTCTTCGTATCGAAATGAGGGAAGATTTATGTTAGCGAAAGTCAAACACGCTACTTTTAACTTTTTTAAGCTACTCCTAACTTTATCAACGCAAACACTGCATAATTGAGCATATCTTGGTAATTAGCTTTAATTCCTTCCGAAGCCAAAGTTTGTCCGTCGTTATCTTCAATCTGTTTCACTCTCAAAATCTTCATCAAAATTAAATCTGTTAACGAACTGATGCGCATATCACGCCAAGCCTCGCCATAATCGTGGTTTTTATCCATCATTAAGGCTTTGGTTTGTTGCACACGTTCATCATAATAGGCTTCGGTAGCTTCAACTGCCAATTCGTTTGATTCATCCTCTCCCAATTCCAATTGCAAAATAGCCATTACACAATAGTTGATAATTCCGATATATTCAGAACTAACATCCTCTCCTACTTTCGAAACCTTTTTCTCTTCTAAAGTTCTAATGCGCTGCGCTTTGATAAAAATCTGATCGGTAATAGAAGCAGGACGTAAAATGCGCCAAGCGGTACCATAATCTTTTGTTTTCTTTATAAAAAGCGATTTGCAAACCGCTATAACCTGATCGTATTCTGTTGATGTATTTGTTACCAAAACAATTAAAATATTTAATGTTTAGCCAATAAACGGCTATTTTTGTTTTTTATTAACTGATGGCTAAAGATACATTTTTAAACCGAAAACACACGCTAAACTGCAAAGGCAAACTTATTGATATGAGTAGGCCTTCGGTAATGGCAATCTTAAATATCACTCCCGATTCTTTTTACAGTAGCAGTCGTGCAAACAGCATAGACGAAGCGTTGCAAAAGGCCGAAAATTTTGTTAACGCTGGCGCAAAGTTTATAGATGTAGGCGCTTACTCTTCTCGTCCAGACGCAGCAGATGTGAGCGAAACTGAAGAAACTGCACGTGTAGTACCGATAATTCAGGCCCTAAACCAAGCTTTCCCTGAAACATTAATTTCTGTAGATACTTTTAGAGCCAGCGTGGCTGAAAAAAGCATTGAGGCTGGCGCTCATCTCATTAACGACATTGCAGCTGGCAATTTGGACGAAAAAATGTTTGAAACGGTAGCCAAACTGCAAGTGCCTTATATTATGATGCATATGAAAGGCACCCCTCAGAACATGCAAGACAGCCCTAGTTACGGCAACGTAAGCACAGAGGTATTCAGTTATTTTAATGAGAAAATAGAGACGTTAACCCAATTGGGAGTTAAGGATATTATTTTAGACCCTGGCTTTGGCTTTGCAAAAACACTAGACCATAATTACGAACTGTTGAGAAATATGCAATTGCTCAGCCTCTTTAATCTACCGCTATTGGTTGGTTTCTCCAGAAAATCGATGATTACCAAAGCGCTAAATATAAAAACCGAAGATGCTTTAAATGGCACAACCGTACTAAACACCATCGCCCTGCTTAAAGGTGCTAACATTTTACGGGTACACGACGTAAAAGAAGCGATGGAATGTGTGAAATTAGTTAATTTGGTTTATTAGGTAAATTATGGATTTGGTTAACTGTGCAAATCGCTAAATTACAAATCGTATAACTCATCAAATAAATAATTTGAACAATTACCCTGCCCATAGTTACTTAAATTGAGCAGTCAACCATTTCATCTATTTCAACAATTAACCGATAATGTCTATCTTGTACAACAATGAAGAGCCTTGATTTCGATTTTTTAAATATTACATGGATTGATGCCATTGATGTTACCTTTGTTGCCATTTTAATTTACTATATCTACAGCCTAATACGCAATACCTTGGCTGTAAATTTAGTGTTGGGCATGGTAATTATTGTGCTGGTATATTACATTGTAAAAGGCCTACACATGGAATTGCTAGAGGCCATTATCAACAAATTTATGAGTGTGGGAATTTTGGCCTTGGTCATTATTTTTCAACCCGAAATTAGAAGGTTTTTATTGCATATTGGAAAGACTACTTTTCTGCAAAAGAACAAGGCTTGGTGGGGCTATCTTTTTGGCAGTAAAGATTTAGAACGAGATAACTTATTAAGAATAAAGCCAATTATTGATGCCTGTAAAAGCATGAAAAAATCTCGTACAGGTGCACTAATGGTTTTTGTTAAATATTATGATGATGAATATTTTACCAACAGTTGCGAGTTAATTGACAGTAAAATATCGAAACGTTTGTTAGAAAGCATCTTTCAAAAACACAGCCCTTTGCACGATGGTGCTGTGGTCATTTCCGAAAATAAAATTAAAAGTGCCAGTTGTATTTTACCCCTAACCGACAATGATAAATTACCTCCACAATTTGGTTTACGACACCGAGCCGGTATTGGCGTTTCTGAAGCTACCGATGCAGTAGCGGTAATCATTTCTGAAGAAACTGGAGAAATTGCCTACGCTAAACAAGGGCGTGTACGCATGAATGTTTCTTTTGGTGAATTAGAAAAGCTATTGAATAAGGATTTTTAATGAGAAATTCTCGAAATCTAGCTCACGCTGTTCGACATTTGCAATGTCGAACTCCGTATCTCGGGATTATTTCATGAACTCGCCATGCTCGGTTTGTAATCCTATTTTATTCGGATTGAAAATCCGTAGATATGCTTCGGGATTGCAAATCCCGAAGAGCAAATAAATGCAGTATGTTGTACAGAGAACTAATAACTGTCCTATTTGATGATAAAGTAAGTTTACAGAACGATACAGCTAAAAAGGCAATGGAATATGTTGACAAGATTGAACGCATAAAGTATAAAACCAATCTTTTCTGCATATACCAAATCGCAGCTCTGTCATTGCCTTCCAACATCAAGATCATAGCTTCGTAATTGTCAAAATAAATGGCATCTTTGTACGCTTAATCAAATTACTATGTCAGACGAAAAGATCATTTTTTCAATGGCCGGTGTAAGTAAAATCTACCCGCCACAAAAACAAGTCTTAAAAAACATATACTTATCCTTCTTTTACGGTGCCAAAATTGGAGTTGTAGGTTTAAACGGATCGGGTAAATCATCCTTATTAAAAATTATTGCCGGTTTAGATAAAGCTATACAAGGCGAAGTAGTATTCTCTCCAGGTTATTCGGTGGGTTATTTAGCGCAAGAGCCAGAACTAGACCCAGAAAAAACAGTACGCGAAGTTGTAGAAGAAGGCGTGGCCGAAATTACTGCCGTACTTAAAGAGTACGAAGCAATTAACGAGGCATTTGGCTTAGAAGAAAACTATTCGGATGCCGACAAAATGGATAAATTGATGGCCCGCCAAGGTGAGCTGCAAGATAAAATCGACGCTTCTAACGCATGGGAACTAGATAACAAACTTGAGCGTGCGATGGATGCTTTACGTTGTCCAGATCCAGATGCCAAAATCAGCGTATTATCGGGAGGCGAGCGTCGTCGTGTGGCCATGTGCCGTTTATTGTTGCAATCGCCAGATGTATTGTTGTTAGATGAGCCTACCAACCACTTAGATGCCGAAAGTATCGATTGGCTAGAGCAGTTCTTACAAAATTACGAAGGAACTGTAATTGCGGTAACCCACGATAGGTACTTCTTAGATAACGTAGCGGGATGGATTTTAGAGCTTGACCGTGGCGAGGGTATTCCGTGGAAAGGCAACTACTCATCGTGGCTAGACCAAAAAGCGAAACGCTTAGCGCAGGAAGAGAAAACTGAGAGCAAGCGTCAGAAAGCATTAGAGCGTGAGTTAGAATGGGTGCGTATGGCACCGAAAGCACGTCATGCAAAATCAAAAGCCCGTTTATCTAACTACGACAAACTAGCTAGCGAAGATGGCAAAGAACGTGAAGAAAAATTAGAACTATTCATTCCGGCGGGACCTCGTTTGGGCAACGTAGTAATCGAAGCAAACCATATCTCCAAAGCTTACGATGGCAAATTGTTGTTCGAAGATTTGAGTTTTTCTTTACCCCCAGCGGGCATTGTGGGTATTATTGGGCCAAATGGCGCAGGTAAAACTACGTTGTTCCGTTTAATTACAGGCCAAGAACAACCAGACAGTGGCGATTTTAAAGTAGGCGAAACCGTTAAATTGGGCTATGTAGATCAACTACACAACGATCTTGACCCAGAAAAAACAGTTTACGAAAACATTACCGACGGCTTAGATAACATGTTATTGGGCAACAAGCAGGTAAACTCTAGAGCTTACGTTTCTAAATTTAACTTTAGCGGTGCCGATCAGCAAAAGAAAGTGGGCGTATTATCTGGTGGCGAGCGCAACCGTGTGCATTTGGCCATTACTTTAAAAGAAGGCGCCAACGTTTTATTACTGGATGAGCCTACCAACGATATCGACGTAAATACTTTGCGTGCTTTGGAAGAAGCTTTAGAAAACTTTGGTGGTTGTGCCGTAGTAATTAGTCACGACAGGTGGTTCTTAGACCGTATTTGTACACATATTTTAGCTTTCGAAGGCGATTCGCAAGTATATTTCTTTGAAGGCAACTACTCTGATTACGAAGAAAACCGTAAAAAACGTATAGGAGATGTAACGCCAAAGAGAATTAGGTATAAAAAATTAGGGTAACCAATTTCTAACTACAGCTTTAAGCTGTAACATAAATTATCGAAAGATAGTGGTATTTTACTTGGCTAGTCCTTGTTAATTACCGCTATCTTTTTATTGGCTAATTTAGTGGAGAAACTTTGCCTCCTCAATTATTTGAAGTTTTAGATAGGAAACTTTGAGTATATACCAAAAATATATACTTTTGTATTAAGTTAGCTCCAATTTTTTAGTTGTTGAGCATAGATAAAGACTAAAACCATACGTGCATTTGGGCTATAATTAAAAAGACATGAAAACACTTTCTTTAAAATTAGATGATGATATCTTTAACGAAACCGAAGAGATAACTGAAAGATTAAAAATGGCTCGTAACCGTTACATTAATGAGGCGCTGAGGGTTTTTAACGAGTACCAAAAACGAAAAACACTAAAAAATAAGCTATTGCAAGAATCGAGAGCAGCTTATGGTAATTCTTTAGAAGTATTGGAAGAATTTGAGCGTATTTTAGATGCAGATTAAACAGTATGACATTTGGCTCGCCAATTCGAACCCAGCCAAAGGTACCGAACCTGGCAAAACACGCTCAGTTGTTATCGTACAGACCAATTTACTGAATGGCGTGCATCCATCATCAATAATTTGCCCTATTACCTCTAACGTTTTACCCGAGCTTGAAATCTTACGGGTGCACCTAAATACTGAACAGTTAGCGAAGGAAAGTGATATTTTAATTGACCAAGTACGTGCCATTGATAACCGCAGATTGGTTAGCAAACTTGGTGAACTAAACAAAGAACAGGTTAAACTGGTAAAGCAGAATTTAAGGGTAGTGTTGGATTTGTAGCTTTCTTTATTTCAATTAAACAAACCACGCTAAATATTTTTCTAATTGCGAAACAAGAAAATAAGGCAAATTCAACAGCTGATAAGTTTTTCCCTCGATTGTTGTAACAGTTGTAACCTCCAATTTTCCGGCATAAAGACGGACTGCCTTGTTATGTGGAGCAAGGTTCATAAACTGGTGGAGCGAGCGCAATTTCCCCTCTTTACCCGATTTAACTTCTATGGGAATTAATTTTCCATCAAACGGAACAACGTAATCAACTTCCGCCTGCGAGGTATTTTTTTCCCGTACCCAAAAATACAGCGAACTTAATGCTTTGTATTGATGTGCCAATAACTCCTGCCCTACCAAATGCTCAATCATTGTTCCCTGATACACTTTTTGCAAGTCTTCTGTACCGATAATTTCTTTTTGAATTTGCAGTATATAATTCATCAGTCCGGTATCAAGTGCTTGTAATCTTGGCGATTTTTTAAAATCGGGCAAGGCGGGCAGTTGTGCAGAAATGAGTGGGTAAAGCAATGAAAAAAGCATCGTCTTTTCAAGTGTCCGTAGTGCTTCGCCCATTTCTTTAGAACCATAGTTAGAGTTGCCAAAGCCTTGAAATTTAATACGCTTTCCGGCTTCAAAAAAACCTGTACGGATGGCGTGGCGCAATACGTGTACCTCATTTCCTTTAGCATATTTTTCTATATCGTCCATATAGGTGGCAAGCAAACCATCGTATAAGGTTGCCAGCGAAGTCAAATCACGTTTTTCTGCATAATGGCTCACAATTTCGGGCATTCCTCCAACAAGTGCATAAGTGTGAAACAGGCGCATAATTTTATCGTGAGCAAACTCGTTCAGCGGAATATTTTTCAATTGTTCGAGTGCGGAATGTTCGCCCAATGCATCCAAAAATTCGGGAAAAGAAACAGGACGTATTACCAAAAACTCTACACGGCCTACAGGGAAAGTGAGTTGTTGGTTAAAGATGGTTTCTAACAACGAACCTGCCGCAATGATACGGATTTCGGGCATCTGCTCATAGAAATAACGCAGTATGTTCATGGCCTCTGGAACTTCCTGAATTTCGTCAATAAAAATGAGTGTTTCCGTTTTGCGGTCATAACGCATATTTTTCAGGAAAAACAACGTTTGTACCAGCGTTTCCATATCCGTAAACTTTTGAAAAGGCTCACGGTCGACAGAAAGTTCGAGATTTAAATAAATGTACTGCTTAAAATTTTTGGCAAATATCTCTACCACGGTAGTTTTCCCAACCTGACGTGCCCCTCTTAAAATCAATGGCTTACGATTGGTCTTGTCCGACCATTCTTGTAACTCCCCAATAACTTGACGTGTTATCATTCCACAAAGTTAGGGTATTTTTTTGATTTTTTACACACAAAATTAGGGTAATAAATTCAAAAAATACACACATAATTAGGGCAATTTTGAGTTTTTCATACCTAAAGTTAGGGTAAATTAGCAATAAAGTGATATTTTAATTAACTAAATACGTGCCATTGCTAACTGCAGATTGGTTAGCAAAATGGCGAACTAAACAAAGGACAGGTTAAATTGGTAAAACAGAATTTAAGGGTAGTGTTGGATTTGTAGGATATGTAAACAACCCCTGTAAGTTGTAATACAGAATTTCTACTTTAGCGATTTAGCTAGTTTTGAAATTAATTTCATTCCTTAAATTCCAATCTTTACATTTAAACATGCACTTCTTCCAAAAACAACTAGCACTAAAAGCCCGCAGCCGTGGTTTCCATCTCGTTACCGACGAAATACTACAGTCCATTCCAGAAATAAAGAACATCAACGTTGGGATGTTGCAAGTGTTCATTCAGCACACTTCGGCTTCGCTAACCATTAACGAAAATGCAGACCCAACGGTAAGGGCTGATTTTGAAACTTGGATGAACAAAGCTGTAACCGAAGGCGACCCAGATTATCTACACGACTATGAAGGTGATGACGATATGCCAGCACACATCAAATCATCATTAATGGGTGCTTCGGTGCTTGTTCCAATTACTAACGGCAAACTAAATTTAGGTACTTGGCAAGGCATTTATTTGTGCGAGCATCGCAATTACGGCGGCGGCAGAAAGGTGGTGATTAGCGCTTGGGGCAATTAGGCCAATTGCAAACATTTAAGGGCTTGCTGCTTATAGTTTCTTCCAATTGGGAGTTCCTTGCCCAAAATTTCTACCGAATAGGTATAGTAACTATCTACTTTTGTGGTGGCAATAATAAACGATTTGTGTATCCTACAAAACTGATCTTCGGGCAATAACTCTTCCAAGACAGAAATTTTCTGTTTGCTGATAAGTACTTTATCTACTAAAATTACTTTTACATAATCTTTAATGCTTTCAATCCAGTAAATATCTTTCACATTTACCTTAACCGTTTTTCTATCTACTTTTAAGTATAAAAACTTATTAACCTCGCTGCTTGTGGTAATTTCTGGCACCAACAACGTTTGTTTTCTTGCGCCTAAGGTAGCTAGAGTTTTATCCATTGCTTTCAAAAAGCGATTGAATGGTATAGGTTTAAGCAAATAATCTACAGCATCCAGTTCAAAACCATCTACGGCATATTCGCTAAAAGCGGTGGTAAATATTACCTTTGGCGGATTTTTGAGGCTCTTCAATAGCTCAATACCGTTAATTCCAGGCATTTTCACATCTAAGAACATTAAATCTACCTGCTTTTGTTGCAGTGTATGAAATACCTGAATTCCATCATTGCAGGTAGCCACTACCTCAACTTCTGGAAAACTTTCGAGATACTTAGCAATCACCTCGATAGCATAAGGTTCGTCATCAACAATTACAACTTTAATCTTCATTTCAGTATTGTAAACTTCCTTTTTTCGATAAATCTATTTTTAGAATTATAGCAAACAGCTCTTCTTCATCAAAAATCTTGAATTGATGGGCCTCTGGATAAATCAATTCTAAACGTTTTTTCACATTTTCTAACCCTATATTCCCATTTTTTCCAATAAGCGGCGTTGCTACTTTCTCTGGCTTACTGTTGTTAATTTTAAATGTTAGCAGCTCGTTTTTTATTTCTAGCTCCATATTAATCCATGCTTGGCCTACTTTTTCGCCCGCACCATGTTTAAACGCATTTTCTACCAAGGGGAGCAACAATAACGGTGCAATATTGTGTCCTTCTAAATCTCCCTCTTTGGTAAAATTAAAATCCAAACGTTCTTCGTACCTCATTCTCTCCAGTAAAATAAAGTTTTCAAGCATCTCTATATCCTTTTTTAAGGAAACGCTTTCGACATTACATTCATAGAGCATGTATCGTAAAATTTCGGAAAGCCCCATGACTATCTCAGGCGATTTTGGAGAATTGTTTAATGTAAGCGCATACAGGTTATTGAGGGTATTGAACAGAAAATGAGGATGAATTTGAGCTTTTAAGAGGCTCAATTCTGCTTGCAATGCTGCATGATGGCGCTGATACCAAGATTTAAAGAATTTGACAGCCACACCAAACCAAACTATAAAATTAGCGCCTTTAACAGCATTGAGGTAATAAACCACGTTAGAAAAGCGCTGCCACTTGGAGCCTTGCACTTTTTCCCAATTGTTGTAGCCAAAGCTTTTTAAATAAGCATTGATATGGGGCTCTACTAAAAATATATCTATTATTCTAGTTATTGCGGGTATTACCACCACAAACAAGCATAAAATGATAAAAAATGCTACATACTTGCGTTTAAGCAGGTATTTGGGGATAATTAGATAGGTTAAAGTGTAGAAATAAATCATGTGTACGGGTAAAAGCATCAAGTTGCTTTTTAAAGCCACCAAAAGGGGCTGTTTTTCGTAACCGTAAACAAAAGAGGTAAGCAACCATACCGATACCCAAAAAGCAATATGCTGCAATATTCTATTGCGCCGATTGCCCTCTTGTTGGTATGCCTGTATCATTTGCATATCCAAAAATACATTTCTCCACTATTTTTTCATCAAATTTTAGACAAACGACAACAATGCACCCACAAACAACAGCCGCCGAGCATTTACAACTAAACAACTGATGCTGAACAGCTTTCATCAACCTAAAAATGTAATTGGTACCCTCTCCTACTTCTTACATCCGTACCAGTTTTAGCAAGGCTTAAAAAATGAGAAATTAAGCTCATCAAACTTAAAATACAAAGGTATGAAAGCTATTATTTTAACTACGTTATTGCTCATGGCTACAACTATTGCAACAAAGGCACAAAAAGTACAGCCTACAAAAACAGCCGACTTTGCCAATTGGGTAATTGAAAGCAATATAAAAACGCCAAAAATTTCGGTCATCAAATTCTATAATGCTCAGCAGGAATTAATATATCAGGAAGAAATTAAAAACAAAAGAATAAATGTAAACAAGATTAAAGTGCAAAAACAACTTAATAAGATTTTGGCGCAATTGGTAGAAAGAAACACACCAATTAAACCGTACAACCTAGTGGCAGCTAGCTTAAAGGCAAACTAAAATTAAAAGAGGTGCCTTAAAAAACAAGCAACCTAAACTGTTCTTTTTTAAAAATGTAAGATATGGCTTAGTTAAAATACCAACCACACTTGTTGGGCACCTTCTTTTATTCTTTTTCTACCCAATTACCATCTTCTCTAATAATGCCTATCAATTCGTCAATAGCATTAACTGTTTTTACATTTTTCTTCACTACTTCTTGTCCGCGATAAAGCGTAATTCTATCTACACCGGCGCCAACATAACCATAATCGGCATCGGCCATTTCGCCAGGACCATTTACAATACAGCCCATAATACCAATTTTAATGCCTTTTAGGTGGGCTGTTCTAGTTCTAATAGCTTGTGTAGTTTCCTGCAAATCGAAAAGTGTACGCCCACAGCTAGGACAAGAAATATATTCTGTTTTGGAGATACGTGTACGTGTAGCTTGTAAAATACCAAACGATGTAGAATTAATTACCGACAAAGGAATACCATCGGCATTGATCCACACGCCATCGCCAAAGCCATCAATGAACAAGCCACCCAAATCGGTAGCGCTATATAACTGGAAGTCTTCCAAATTCAATCCATCGAAATTGCGTTCTATCATTACAGGTGTTTTGATATTTGCATTTTGCAATTTAAAAAACGCATGGCGAATGGTTTGCATGGCATTTTCTGCATTGGTGGTTAATACAAAGATGGTTTTTTCCAAGCCCACCAATTGCTCAACCGCCAACTCTTCTGCCAGTATCTTCACAAAATTTAGCTTTTCATCTTTTTCCGCTGCACTTAAAAAATCAGTTAAACTAAACAAAGGATGACAATTTTGCTTATCTGCCAGTTTAACCCAAGTTTTATAATTGTAAAGCTGTTTTAATCCGCCTGGAAAAGAAAAAGAAGGCAACTGATTGCCCAAATAAACCATATCGCAAGCTTGGTCGGTAAGGTTATATTTATCTAGCAAAGCCGAATAATTAAAACCCACCGAATTTAAAATGGCTGGATCTTTTAGGTTTTCTTTTTCTAGGTTGATGATTACCCTTGGCACTTGATGACCGCCTAGGTTTTCTATTTCATCAGTACTTCTTCTGTGATATTGAAATGGGCTGTAATTACCCCCTAACCCCCTAAAGGGGGAATTAGCATGAAGCTCCTCTTTTAGGAGGCGGGGGAGGTATCGCCTAGCCAATGCTTTAGCCACGGGTGCTTCAAATTCTGGATCTTCGGTTAATGAAACCCGAATGGTATCGCCCAAGCCATCGGCCAATAAAGTACCAATCCCTACTGCCGATTTGATACGTCCATCTTCGCCATCGCCAGCTTCGGTAACGCCTAAGTGCAACGGATAATTCATGCCTTCCTTGGTCATGGTTTGCACCAGCAACCGATAGGCTTGCACCATGACTTGGGTATTGCTAGACTTCATCGAAATTACCAGGTTATAGTAGTTCAAATCTTCGCAAATACGGATAAACTCCATGGCAGACTCTACCATGCCATGCGGTGTATCGCCATAGCGGCTCATAATTCTGTCTGACAAAGAGCCGTGGTTAGTGCCAATACGCATAGCCGTACCATATTCTTTACAAATTTTTACCAAAGGCGAAAACTTATCGTAAATACGGCTCAATTCTGCTTGGTAAGCAGCATCGGTATAATCTATATTTTCAAATTTCTTTTTATCGGCGTAGTTGCCTGGGTTTACCCGTACTTTTTCTACTATACGTGCTGCAACTTCGGCTGCATTTGGGGTAAAATGAATATCGGCTACCAAAGGGACATCGTAACCGCGTAAACGTAATTCTTTTTTAATGTTAGCCAAATTTTCGGCTTCCTTAATGCTTGGCGCAGTTATACGCACATATTCACAACCACTTTCTACCATGCGTATGGTCTGTTCTACCGTACCTAGGGTATCCATGGTATCGGTGGTAGTCATAGATTGAATGCGAATAGGATGATGTGCGCCCATTGGGATGTTTCCTATTTGCACTTCGCGTGTTACAAACCTAGAATAATGGGTTAAGCTGTTGCAATAACCTCCGTTTAACAAAATGGCTTCTTTTTGCATGGTTTACAAAGATAGGGAAAACCACCAACCCCTAAAGCGGAGTTATTAAAAAATTGGAATGTTGGAAGACAAAGTTCAATGATACGGTTCCCCAATCTAAAATCATAAATTCTAAAGCAGTCTATCTTTTATCACTAATGTTTTGGCAATTACATCGTGCAAACACTGTTGCTTTTTATTGAAGAAACAATAGATATAACCAAACCCAAACAAGAAATTTGATAGGATTTTAGCTAAATTCCTCGCTATGGATATACCTAATGTAATTCTAGCACCGCATTCGTCTGTTACTTTAATGTCCATTAGTTTTTTACCAACAGTACCTTGTGTTTTTGAAGCATCGCCTATTACGTTATATAGAAATTTAGTAAACGGCACCAATGCAATTCCGGTTATAAGAAGTACCATCCTCAACTGTTGATCTGCTATATAAACAACCGCCAAGGCAACAATTATTGCATACACTAGCGTGATGATAAAATAATCGATAGCCCAAGCCATTAAACGCTGATCGAAACTTGCAAAATATTGCGGAATATGCTGAGGTGCTACAAAGCCTAACAGCTCCCTAAGTTCAGCAATTTCATGCGCTTCTTTGTAATCGTCCATTCCTGGTTTTCGCACAAAAGTATCGGGCAAGATTGCCATCTGCTTTAATTCTTCTAAAGTATAGGGGCCTTGGGGTTTGCCTTTTACAACAATGGTGTACATTTAAGGTTAAAGGTATAAAGTGTAAAGCATAGCGTTGAAAGTTTAAAGTCAAAGTTGCTAACACAGCAGCTCTTTAGAAGTTTTCACCTTCAACTTTTAACCCTAAACTTAATAAGTATCTACTTCAAAATTGCTTAAGCCACCATCAAGTTTAATGAATACTTTATTTTTTGAACCCTGGTAATTTGGTGTTTCGTAATAACCATCTTCTTTCTTTACAAAACCCTTAAAGTCTTTTGAAGCCAAGCCCGTATGGGTTTTAATTCTACAACCAGAACCTTGTGGCACTTTTATTTCTACGTTAGCTACGCCTGTTTTTACATTTACATCGGTAATAGGAATCAGCTCTCCTATTTTTATTTTTAAATCTGCGGCACCACCATCAAAATTTAATGTCCTTACTTTATAAGGAGTTAAATCGAAGTCTAGCTCTCCGGCTCCCATTGAAAGGTTCATTGTCCAGAGTGGTGCTGTATTTAAACGAACATCAACTTCGTTGCCCCCTGTATTAAACGACCAATTGTTTTTACCGTTTTTACGCTTATCGTTCATTTTAAACGTTAGTGTATTTGTAGTATCGGTGGTAGTTTTGGTAAGCGAAAAATTACCGCGTTTTTTATGTACTTTGGCCTCAAACAAGCTATCGGTAGTTTCTTTTAAAGTAAATGAAGTACCACCACCAGATAAATTTAAAATGGCTTTCTTGTTAGAATCTAAAGGATGATAAACCTCTGAAAACTTCAACCCTTCCAGATGAGAAGTGTCGTTATCCCAATCTATATCTGCTTCTATATTTTTATCTTTAAGGCCCCACCACCATGAACCATATTGTGGCTTTTCTTGCCCTCTAACAAACAAAAACGCTAAGGCAATAATTAGAACGGCAAGAGAAACGATACTGCCCGTTTGCGACCCATTTCTGTTTAAAAGCAGGTTAATACCACCAATAATTAAGAAGATTGGCCAAAAGCCCCAAACGTTTCTCCAATAAAACTCTATTATATTTAAGTTTTCTAACAAAAGTATGCCACCCACAAAAAGCAGCAGTACTCCCCATATTATTCTTTCGTATTTCATTTCAATTTCAGGTAAATTGTTATCAGCCTTAGCACGGTAAATTGTTAGCTTTTTTCACTTGTAGTTTCTTCGGAAGAATTTACAGGTGTATTCGTTTCATCTGCTGTGTTCTGCTGTGCTTCTTCGGTTGTTTTTTTAAAATTTTCCCATTCGTTTTTACGTTGGTTTTTAAAAATTAAGCTTATGCCCAGTGCAACTATCGCCAATGGCCATAATTTGTATATTTTAAAGATATTAAACCAGTAAGGCATTAAATCTAACTGTTTTAACAAAAAATACACCCCTAGCACTAATAAAATTAAGCCTACCACTGTTTTGCCAGCATCGTTAGTTTTTACAGGTGGCGGGTTATCAAACTTTGTAAATTCATCGGCATTTGGGGTATTCCATTTGGTTTGCGGCTCTTGTTTAGATGCTTCTTGAAAAGCTTGTGGAGCATTAAATACTGAACCGCCCTGCGGATGTTGTTTATAATACTCGTTAAACTTCCTAAACTTTGCAGTGGGATCGTTATTAACCGGTGCTACAATCCAAAGTACAATATAGGCCAATATGCCGCTACCAGCTAAAAATATGGTAGTTAGCACAAACAGCAGCCTTATAATGGTAACATCAATCTGCATATAGTCGGCCAAACCCGATGCCACACCTGCTACCGTTTTATCATGTTCGTTTCTATATAATTTCTTTTCCATTGTGTTATCCTTTCTAAAAATTTAAAGGTTTCAGCACTATTTCATCTATGTTTACACCACTACTTAAAGTAAGTATAGTGGCCACAGTTTTGGCTACATCTTCTGGCTGTACAAATTTCGCTTGGTTTAGGGTAGTTCCCTCCCACGAAGCCGTATAGGTAGCGCCCGGAATAATTGCCGTTACTTTTACATGATGTGGTGCCAATTCCGCTTTCAATACATAATTAAGACTTAACAGCGCTGCTTTTGTTACACTGTAACTGCCGGCATTTTCTACAGGGGTTTTACTAGCTACCGAGCATACATTAAAAATATGCCCATAACCTTGCGTACGCATTAATTTACCTATTCTTTTAGCAATATAGTAGGCCGAGTTTACGTTAACCCTTTGCTGCATTTCAAAAACGTCATCGGCTTCGTCTAGCAAAAGGCCTGGATTAAAAATCCCCACGTTGTTAACCAAAACATCTATTGTAGGTGCAAATTTTAATGCCTTTTCTACAAAAACAAGTACATCTTCTTTTTTACTACAATCGGCTTCAACGGGTAGCACTTTTACACCATAACGGCTAATTTCTGCTTCGAAACTAGCTAATTCTGTGCCACTTCTAGCACAACCAATTATGTTGTAACCACTTTTAGCCAGCGCAACCGCTATTGCTTTCCCAATTCCTTTTGTAACTCCTGTTATAATTGCGTTCATTCTTTTATTATCATTAATATTCCTTTTTAAATTAGCCACAAGTGCGCCTATGTTTTTGGTCTTGCACTTCCCACATAAAAATGCAGCAATTTAGCAATCTATTTTCTTAGGCTACTTTACTACGGTACAAAAGAGGCAATAATATTTCTATCGAGAATATTTTTTCAATAAATAGACCTTCACAGAACATTTTTATTGTTTCTTTGTATATTATTGAGTTAACTGAACAAATTGTTTATTAGATGAACTTTACCAATTTTGGTCGATACATATTGCTGCTAAAAGCTGCTTTTAAAAGGCCCGAAAAAATGAAAATATACATGAAAGCCATTTTTCAACAAATGGAGTTCATTGGGGTGGGGTCTTTGGGTTTAATTAGTATCATCTCTACATTTATTGGGGCTGTAATGACTTTACAAATCGCTTTCCAATTGGTTAGCGATTTCATTCCTAAAACTATTATCGGCTCTGTAAACCGCGATTCTTCTATCTTAGAACTAAGTCCTACTATCAGCGCTATTGTTTTAGCAGGAAAAATAGGCTCTGCAATTTCCTCAGAAATTGGAACAATGCGTGTAACCGAACAAATTGATGCCTTAGAGATTATGGGCATCAACGCTCCAGGTTACTTGATTTTACCAAAAATTATTGCAGGAATTACCATGGTTCCGGTGTTGGTTATTATTTCAATGGTATTAAGCATTACTGGCGGATATTTAGGCGGAACCTTATCTGGCGCTGTTTCTCCTTCAGAATATATTCAAGGTATTACCACAGATTTTAATCCTTATACCGTTAATGTTGCCCTAGTTAAAGCTTTTGTATTTGGCTTTATCATTACTTCGGTACCAGCTTACGAAGGCTTTTATGTTAAAGGTGGCGCCTTAGAAGTAGCACAAGCAAGTACCAGAGCCGTAGTGGTAAGCTGTATTAGCATTTTAGCTTGCGATTACATTGTAACCCAATTAATGTTATGATCGAGATTAAGGATATACATAAATCATTTGGAGAAAACGAAGTTTTAAAGGGTATTTCTGGAAAATTTGAACCAGGAGTTACCAATTTAATTATTGGCGGTTCTGGTTCTGGAAAAACCACACTACTCAAATGTATGATTGGTTTACATCATCCTGAAAAAGGTAACGTAACCTATGATGGAAGGGATTTTACCCAAATGAGCACCGAAGAACGAATTGAAATTAGAAAAGAAATTGGGATGCTATTTCAAGGCTCTGCACTTTTCGATTCGATGACCGTTGAGGAAAACATTATGTTCCCCTTAAATATGTTTACAGATCAATCTAGAGGCGAAAAACTAGATCGTGTTAACTTCTGTTTAGAAAGAGTAAATTTAGGAGACAAGAACAAATTATTCCCGGCAGAACTTTCTGGAGGAATGAAAAAGCGTGTGGGCATTGCCCGTGCCATTGCCATGAACCCCAAATATCTTTTCTGCGACGAACCGAACTCTGGCCTCGACCCTAAAACATCTATCGTAATTGATGAGCTGATTAAGGAAATTACCGAAGAATATAACACTACCACCATTGTAGTAACCCACGATATGAACTCGGTAATGGGCATTGGAGATTATATTATTTTCTTACACGAAGGGAAAAAATTCTGGGAAGGTTCTAATAAAGAAATTGCCAAAACATCTATCGACGAACTTAACGATTTTGTGTTCGCCAGCCGTTTCATGAAGGCCGCAAAAGACAAGTTTTAATTTTACTATCTTTGCTGCTCACTGTCATTTAGAATGTAAATGAGCAATCTAAATCTGGCATTAAACGCTAGTAAAAAGGCAAACAAAGAGGTGGCTATTTATCTCTTTTTTAAAGATTATTTACATGATACAACTGCTTACACCAACCCACTGGAAAGATTATGAACTCATAGACTGCGGCGATTTTGAAAAGTTGGAGCGCTTTGGCAATTTAGTATTATCTAGACCAGAGCCTCAGGCAGTTTGGAAAAAAACATTCTCTCCAGAAGAGTGGAAAAAACGGGCACATATTACTTTTAAAGGCCGCTCTGCTACCAGTGGCGAGTGGGTAAGACACAACAAAAGCGTACCCGACCGTTGGAATGTAAACTACCAAAATGATGAAGTAAGCATTAACCTGCGTTTGGGGTTAACCTCCTTTAAACACGTTGGTGTTTTTCCAGAACAGGCTGTAAACTGGGACTACATATCTTCTTCTATCAAAAAATTTAAAACACCATCTCCTAAGGTATTAAATCTTTTTGCCTACACGGGTGCCGCTTCTTTAATTGCAAAAGCCGCAGGGGCCGATACCACCCACGTAGATTCGATTAAACAAGTGGTAAACTGGGCTAACGAAAATCAAGAGCTTTCTAAATTGAAAGATGTACGTTGGGTAGTAGAAGATGCACTAAAATTTGTAAAAAGAGAATTAAAGCGTGGTAAAAAATACAATGGTATTATTCTAGACCCTCCAGCTTATGGGCACGGCCCAAATGGCGAAAAATGGAAACTAGAAGACCATATCCAAGAAATGATGCAAGACGTGGTACAATTACTTGATCCAGAAGAGCATTTCTTAATTTTAAACACCTATTCCCTAGGTTTCTCTTCCGTAATTGTAGAAAATCTGATTAAGACCTCTTTTCCGCAAGTAAAAAACTTAGAAACTGGAGAGTTGTTTTTACAAGCCACCTCTGGAATTAAACTCCCACTAGGGGTATTTGGCAAGTTTAGAAATTTTGTAAAGTAAATACTCTCGATACTTTTTAATTGATTGAAAAACATGTAATTTACAAACAATTTTATCTCCTAATTTTATTTTATTAACACCGCTTGACGGCTCGTTTAAATGATGTACTTTTGGGATATTGCAAAAAACTAACAATAAAGCATCAACATGAGATTAACAAAAATTACAGGAGTGGTTTTGGCAGTTGGCATTTCCACTTGCTTATTTACCAATTGTAGCTCTGGCGCAAAAGAAAAAAGCAGCGAAAAGGGAGCTAAAAGTACAGATACTACGGCTGTAGTAGAAGAAGAAGTTAATCTTAGAACACCAGTAGATACTGCTAAATACAACCAATTAATAAAAGCAAATGCCAACGGCGATACTACTGGAAAATGGCCTGTAAAAAACCAACCTATTCCCTTAGATGGGGCTATTTTACCATTTAAACGTATAGTTTGCTATTACGGCAACCTTTACTCTAAAAAAATGGGCGCTTTGGGCGAGTACGAGCCAAAAACCATGTTAAGCATGCTAGATAAAGAAGTTGCTAGGTGGAATAAGGCCGATCCATCTACGCCAGTACAACCAGCCTTGCACTACATTGCCGTTGTTGCGGCCGGCGATCCGGGAAAAGATGGAAAATACCGTAACCGTATGCCTTTTAAACATATAGATTCTGTTTTGAACATTGCTAAAATGCGCAAAAACATGATTGTATTTTTAGATATCCAAGTGGCTTTAAGCACCATACAAACAGAGTTGCCTTTATTAGAAAAATATTTGGCAATGCCTAACGTACACTTAGGAATTGACCCGGAGTTTTCTATGAAAGGCGGCGTATTACCAGGCAAAAAAATTGGAACTTATGATGCTAGCGAAATCAACTATGTTTCTGGTTACTTAGCTGATTTGGTGAAGAAACATAATTTACCACCAAAGGTATTTGTAGTACATCGCTTTACTAAAAAGATGGTAACCAATTCACAGAACATTAAATTACGCCCAGAAGTGCAAGTAGTAATGCACATGGACGGATGGGGCGAACCGGACTTAAAACTAGGCACTTACCGTCATTTTATATATAGTGAACCTGTACAGTTTACGGGTTTTAAATTATTCTATAAAAACGACCTAAAAAAAGCACCAAATAGGTTGATGACCCCTGAAGAATTGGTGAAATTAAAACCACGACCAATTTACATACAATATCAATAAGTAGTCGGCTTATAAGTACAAAGGGTGTCGAAA
>NZ_DHDZ01000002.1:24057-62973 GCF_002399615.1 Pedobacter sp. UBA4863
TTTCGACACCCTTTGTACTTATATCCTATTTCGTCATTTCAACGAGAAACGACGAAGTAGTTGGTAAAGTCTAAAATGTTAGCAATGCGTGTTGGCTGGCCGTATGCAAATCTCTCCAAACCCTATTCAATTCTGTTTCTCGCTTGGCAGCCTCTAAACCTGCGTAAGGGTATAAAGTATCAACTACCTGTCTAGATTGATGCGCCAAACTTCTACTTAAGCGGCTAACTTCTTTCAACAGATTATCATCAATAGTTTTCTCATCAATCAATTGATGCCAAGAAGTATCGAAGGCTTTATAAAAATTTTCGCGAACAGTAGTTAAAGCAGTTTTGCATTTAGCTAGTTCATCCTCAAAAAAAGCAACCTGTTCTAGCGTATATCTCTTAAAACCAGAACGATTAAAAAAGCTATCGTTCACCAAATCTAAAAAGCGCCTAGCCATACCCAAACTATTTACAGCCAAAGTAGTTTCTGCCAATTGTAAAAATGGATAATCAAAACCTTCATCGGCCACTTTAGGTTCATTAATTTTAAAAGAACGATTAGCTGGCACCGTTACATCATGTACATCAAAAGCATGGCTACCGGTAGCTACCAACCCAAAATAAGACCAGCCCGATTGTATCTCCACTTCGTCTCTTTTTAAGATGAAAGATTTGATGACCTGATTTCCCTCTTCATCCAAAATAGCATTACCATTTTCATCTTGCAATGCACAATTCGCTGTAAATATGGTGGCATGCAGTGCTCCACTAGCGTATTTCCAATGCCCGTTGATACCATAACCATTAACTGTTTTTGTAGCTGTACCGCCAACAGCACCGCTACCAGCAAAACAAACTTTTTTATCGGCAAAAATTTCCTTTGCCAACACAGGGTCTAAGAAACCAGCAAACCAACCTGCCCCACTACAAAGTGTAACCGTCCAAGCTGTACTCCCATCTACATAGGCCAAATCTTCTTCAATTCGTAAAATTTCTGGCAACTTTTTACCCGGACCGCCATAGGCCACAGGCACATAAAGCTTAAACCACTCTTCTCGATAAGCAATCTCCAAAATATCGGGATGTAATTCGCCCAGTTCTTCAGATTGAGCCGATAATTTTAAAATAGCTTCTTGCCAAGGATTTGTAAGTTGTTGCATGTTGGATGTTTAAAAATTGGAATGTTGCAAAGTTGAAACGTTTCGATTGTGGATACTGTTAACTGTAAACTTTTAATTGTTTATCGTAGATTTTCTTCCAATCGAAATAACCAAAAATGGCTACGATAAAAAGGAATAAGGTCAATAACGCAAACATCACAAAGTCTTTATGCCACATCAACGGAATGGCAACCATGTTCGACACGTTAAGGAAAATCCAGTTTTCTATTTTACGGCGAGCCAACAACCACATACCTGCCCAAGCTACGGATGACACAAAAGCATCTAAGATGGGGACATCAGAATTGGTGAAGTTTACCAATGCGTAGTATAATATAAAATAGCCACCAATAGAAATGGTTAAAGCAATTTGCAGCTCTTTTTTTGTAGTCCAACTTACGGGCAAGGTTTCATTTTTTGCTTTGCGTTTGCTCCAAATTATCCAACCGTAAACGCTCATTACCAAATAATACATACTCAATAAACTTTCTGCATATAATTTTGCATTTAGCTTTAGGTACAGCCCAAGTACAATTCCAATAATTCCTGCCGGATAAAGCAAGATGTTATTACGCTTGGCCAATAAAACTTCTGTAACACCAAAGGCAACGGCAAACCATTCTAAATAGCCCGTAGCCATTACCTGCTCTACAAACAAACGTAGATATTCCTGAATTTCCATTCTCTATATTTGCCAAACGGCGATAAAAAATAAATTGAAAACTGCTTTCAGGGCGAAACAGTAATTGGTTTAAACCTCTTATTAAATCCCTACGTCGGTATTACCCGCATCAGGTGCGTTTTAAAAGTTAAAAGTGAGAAGGGAAAAAATAAAAAGTGAGAAACTTTAAACTTTAAACATTCTACTTTCAACCCAAAACTGGGTATAATCTCAGCCTGCTAAATATTGGGTATTTGGCAAGCACCCCTTTGAGTAGTGCAAAGATAATTTTAACATCGTGATATTGACCTATTTTTGCATTTATTTTTTTTACTACTTTTATGTTACAATTACCATTTAAATGCTACGCCAACTTTTCTGCATACTTTTTTGTGGTTTGTGGTTTTTAACCAGCGCCCAAACCGTTGCACCGGTATTCGAGAATATCAATGTGGACAATGGGCTTTCGCAAAGTTCGGTGTATGGCATTTTTCAGGATAGCAAAGGCTATATGTGGTTTAGCACTGCCGATGGCATAAACCGTTATGATGGCACCGAAACCAAAAGCTACAAGCTGAAAGGCAATGTACTGCACAACAAGCCCAATGCTATGTTTATAAGAGGTAAAATGGTAGAAGGGCCATTGGGCAATATTTGGTTTGCCAACGCTACAGGCATCTATTACTACGAACGAAGTTCTGACTTGATTAAAATAGCGCTTAGTTTCGACAAGACACCTTACCGTGGCATGTGGGCTGGTGTAGCTTGTATAGACAACAATAACAACTTGTGGCTCCCCGAAAGTTATCTAGGGCTACTGACCTACAATATACTTTCTAAAAAGCTTCATTATTATAAATATCCACTTACTAACATAGAGCCTATAATAAAAGTGAACCGCCTGTTTTTTGCCGACCAAGGCAACAGGTATCTTTGGTTTTCGCGTGATAAAACCGAAGGTATATTTAGGTTTGACATCGCCACAAAAAAAGCAGATGAGTTTTTTAAGGGAAAAGGATATGTGAGCATGGCTTTCTATCGCCAAAAAATGATACTGGTGTCGCCTAACGCTATTGATCTCTATACCAAAGATTTTAAACTTGAAAGAACCATTGCCCTTCCAACATTCAATCAGCCTACAAGCCTTGCAAACAACTTGGTGATGGACAACCATAATAGGCTATGGATTTCGATTGCACAAGAAGGTATTTTTTGCTACGACTTTACTACTCAAAAATTCACCAAATATAAAAACGAGCCTAAACTCCACACATTATCGAGCAATTTAACTACTATACTTTACCTAGATAACACCAATAACCTATGGATTGGCACCGATGGCGGCGGCGTATGTAAACTAGATATTAAACCTCCATTGTTTAACATTTTCCCCAATCACAAAGATTTATTGCCCCTACCCAACAACCATTTTACCAAATGCTTTTACGAAGACGAAAAGCAGCGTATATGGTTTGGAACGGCTAACGATGGCTTTGGTATATACAATCCCAAAACAGGGGCATTAAAAATGATAAAACATACTTTAGATGGGAAACCCATTACCAACGTAGGCAGTATATTTAAAGACAGTAGAGGCAACCTATGGATTGGCTATACTGATGGTTTCGCTATTTTTAACGAATCTACCGGTTATTTGCAACCTATTAAAATTAACAATAAACCAAAGCAGGAAATCCCCCATGCTCATTTTGTTTATAAAATTACGGAACTAAAGAACAAACAGGTATTGGGTGCCACTAAAATCGGGCTAATAAAATTCAACCAACAGAAAGATGGTACTTTTGTAGGCGAGCGCTTATCCTCTATCTTTGAATTTACCAACTCCATTACCGATATAGTAGCGTTTAAACCAAATGAAATTTTATTTAGTACAGAGTTTAACGGAATGTACCATGCAAAACTAGCTGACGGCAAGTTTTCGCTTATTAAAAGCTATCTAAACAACAATAAGATAAGTAGTTTGCTCATTGACTCTAAAATGCCCCAAACGCTTTGGGTGGGTACCGAAACGGGATTAATAAAGTTCGATATGGCCAATCAGCAATACTCCATTTATGCAGAACAGGCTGGATTAAAAAACACTTATATTTATGGTGTACTAGAAGATAAAACTGGTCATTTATGGTTAAGTACAAATGCGGGTATCAGTTCTTTTGATAAGCAACAGCACACATTTGTTAACTACACCCATAAAAATGGGCTACAAAGCAACGAATTTAATTCGGGAGCTTATTATCAATCGGCCTCCGGGCTACTTTATTTTGGCGGCATAAATGGCTTTAATTGGTTTAGCCCTATCCAGGCGCTTCAAAAAAAGATTTTAAACAAACCTAATGTTACCATTACTTCGCTAACACTTAACGATTCTGTGTATATAGGTATGCCTACCGGCACACTAAAACTTCCTTATTGGAAAAACCAACTTTCTTTTGAGCTTGCAATACTTGACTACACTTTGCCACAGGCCAACCAAATGCAATATCAACTTGTCGGCGCAGATAAGGAGATGCTAACTAGCCATGTAAAAACCATTCGCTACCATAACCTAACACCAGGAAACTATACATTAAAATTTCGAGGTATAAATGGTTACAATGCCATCAGCGATATAACATCGTTAAATATTGTAATTACGCCACCTTTTTGGCGAACATGGGCTTTTTACGTTGGCATTGGCATGGTAACAATCGGTATTTTAGTATGGATTACCAAACGAATTTCGTATCAAAAACTAAAAAAACGTATAGAAGAGCTTGAACGGCAGCAACTTTTGGAAAAAGAACGGCAACGCATAGGCCGCGAAATGCACGACGATATTGCCGCTGGGCTTACACAAATTAACATGATGAGCCGCATAGTAGCCAACAACAGGACCAATGCGCATGAGCATGAATTGCTGGAAATTGCCGAAACGAGCAACAAACTCATTAGCAATATGGGCGATATTATTTGGAACCTCAACAATCCGCTTAATTTTGTCGATTTCATAGCTCACTTACGTGAAAGACTACACAAATTGTTGGAACACACCAACATCAACTACCAACTAAACCTGCCACACATTACCCATAACAGTACAATCTTAAATCCCGAAAAACAGCGTAACCTAATGCTGATTACACAGGAAATTGTACATAATGCCATAAAACACAGCGAAGCTAAAAATATTGAAGTAAAACTCATTACAAACCATAACAAACTCGTTTTTACCATACAAGACGATGGTAAGGGCTGTGATTTCGCGAATGTAAAAAATGGCAATGGATTAAAAAACATCCGTTACCGAATACAGCAAATTAATGGTAAAATAAGTATTACCAATAAAGTTAATGGCGGTTGTAAGTTTGTTTACGAAGTAATGTTGGGCTGAGAAGGAATTGGAGGTTTTATTATGGAAAATTGATTTTTTATATATCTGACTGAACATTGGCTCTAAAGCCAAACGTATTGCAAAAAGCAATAATAACGCACTTGGTTTTTATCTTTTTTTATGTTCGTTTCCTATTTTCTTAAGTTTATCATCAGCGGTTTTAAAATTATCTAACAACTTTTGTAATTCTTTTTGTTTCTCGACAGCAAGCTTTGGGTCTGCCTGTCGTCCTTTAGCATCTATATAATCCCATTGTCCATTTATTTGTACTCTGGCAATACCTTCTTTGGCAAAAGAAAGAGCATTATCGTATTTAAATGGCAATATTTCTTTTCCAGTTTTATTGATATAACCATATTTACCATATTTCTGCACAGCAGCCAGTCCCTGCGAAAAAACTACCGCATTGTCGTAATCAAAAGGAATTAAGATTTTTCCTTTTTCATCAATAAAGCCCCATTTACCATTTAGTTTAACAGCAACTGCACCTTCTGAAAAACCCCAAACGTTATCGTACTGCGGTGCTACAATCTCCTTTCCTGTTCTATCTATAAAACCATACTTTTTATTTACAGACATAGAAGAGAGGGATCCATGTCTAAACCCATCGATAAAATCATATTTAGGTGGTATAATTTCTTTGCCCATCATATTGACAAGCCCAATTTTACTATCAATGGTATAATCTGCCAATCCATTATTAAAACTACCAATATTATCATATCTGAAAGGCGTAATTTCTTTACCTTCTGTATTAATAAGTCCCCATTTGCCATCTTTTTTGACTGCAACACAGGCCCCTCCCATATATTCTTCTACCCTTGTGCTTCCAGAGGTATATTGAGGCGAAGCTACTATTTGCCCTATAGAATCCTTATATCCGTACTTCTTGGTTAGTCTATCCTGAAATCTGACGAGTCTTTGCGATTGAGCTGCTATGGCTAACATACATAATGTAGCTATTGTTAGTATGGTTTTCATGTTTTTATTAATTTACCATAAACTACCTATTCTCGATTGAATATCTAATAACTGATTAAATAGGCTTAACTTCCACAAAAACAAAATGCCAGCTACAAGTAGTACATCCTTCCTTAGTTTTAACATCCCAACCCAGAGACCAATAAGCAATATCAAAAGTTTCGGTTTGTCCCGGCTTTAATTTCACTTTGTGGTAAATGTATTTATTCAGAGGGTCGGTATAATCGTTTCTAGCCTCGAAAGAAACCCCTTGTTTATCAGATAGATTTTTAACCTCTACCTCGTACTTACAAGGAGCAAGTTTAGACGATGCCTTTTTTACTACCTTTATCTTAAACTCCAATGGCACACTTTCTAAACCCTTTTTTTCAAACTTTTCGGAGGTAGCTTTTAGTATAACAGGTTTCGACCAATCTTCGGCTCCGTTGGGAAATTCGAATTTTTCAGTACCCATACTGATTTGTGCCATAGCGTTTTGGTTTAAGGCTAACGCTACAACAAATAGTGTAACCGCAATAATTGTATTTATTTTTTTCATAATAATTTAGGTTTAGATAAACTAATTGTTCTACAATGTTCTTTTTCCTTTTACGGTTACGTTTGAACTGCCGTCATTAAAAGTTCCGGCAAAGGTATCGTTGGTCATGGTGGCTATTTCTGTGTTGGTTCCACTACCCCAATACAGTTTGTCGTTAACATAACTGCCGCTTATATCAGTAGTGGTTGATGAACCATCTTTTCTAGATTTCCCTGTCCACCCTTTTAACAGCGTTGAAACAATGATATTGAATGTGCCTTTTTCGTTGGCAGAAGTAGTAAAAGTACCCTCATAGCACCTTGCCAAAGTGGTAGAAGTTTCTTTAACTAAGCTAAATACCGCATTGGGATGCCCCGGAATAGTGGCTGATAGTACCGTTGCCCCCGAACCGGTTGCCCCTACCGAGAAGTTAATGGTTACGGGCTGTCCGTTTAAAGTGCCCGTAAAAGGCGCTGTAGAAATACCTCCAGCAACCCAAGTGTAGGTAGTAGTAAGGTTAACGGTAACGCCATCAATTACCAAAACAGCCGTAATAGCATTGCTGCTGGCATTGGCAATATCAAACTTAATGGTACCGCTAGAACCAATAACAACTCCTTTGTAAATGCCTTTGCTGCTGTTGTCGTTAGCGGCAGCACCTTGGGGTGCTTGCGAACAGGTTGTACATACATAAGTTTCTTCGGTGTCTTTCTCTTTTTTCTTTTTGCACGATGCAAAAATTACCACAAACAGCAAAAGTATTGCGGCATAGCGCTGGGTATTTTTCATGATTTTTTTCCTTAATGAATGAATGGTATTTAGCGCACAAAATAGTCCATTACCATCAGTAAAAAAATGTGAAAAAAGTAGTATTTTTTGGAGTGGAGAGCGTATCCTAATTTTTATAGCTTCGGGACGATGAACTTAAATGAACCCAGTTTTTTTAAGGGCTTCGATGCGGGAGTTCACCTGCAATTTTTCGTAAATATTACGGATATGAGTACGAACAGTTTCTATACTAATGAACAACATTTCTGCTATTTCTTTATATTGATAGCCTTTACCTAAAAGATCTAATATTTCTTTTTCTCTACGCGAAAGCGTTGCTAGGTGAGTATTATGTTTTTCTTGATGAATATGAAAAGTGCCTATTACCTTTCTGGCAATATGCCCCGTCATTGGCGCACCACCATTTCTGACCTCTTGTATGGCTGCTATAATTTTATCGGGGGGAGTAGTTTTTAACAGGTAGCTCACCGCTCCGGCCTTCAATGCCTCAAATACACTTTCGGCATTTTCCAATACGGTTAAAACCATCATTTGCATAGACGGGTGCTGTAATTTTAACTCGCGGATACATGCTATACCACTTTTACCGGGTAAGTTAATATCGAACAAGGCTATATCTACGGGGTTGGGCAACAAGAATTTCAGCGCATCTTCTCCTTTATAAAATGACACTACTTTAGTAGCGGTAAAATGACGCTTTATTTCATGCGTTAAAAAGTCGCATACTTTTACGTCGTCTTCTACTATAGCTATGGTATTTAGAGCTTGTTGCATCTTCTACTAAAAAAAACCGAGTTGCCCTTTGTCGTCTATCTTAATGTCATCAGGATTAGTAATCTCGAAAGATATTTTCTTTTTTTGCACGGGTTGTTCTCCTGTTTGATTGGCTGTATTTTCTTGTGCAGCTTCCTTTGCAGGCTCTTCTACCACCAAGGGTTTAGCTGCCGATTTAAGCGCTGGCTTGGCTTTTTTCGGTGCTACCGCAGCATCAAAAGTCGGACTTTCCTCATTTGGTTCGGGCTTTACCTCATCTACATGAATTTCTTCTACAGCTTCTACCTTGCCGTCTTGTTCCTCTTCTCCAGTTGATGGATCTGTATGTATTTCTGTTACTTCAAAATGCGAATCTTCTAACTCGGTTAAACCAATTTCTGGTTCAGCATCAATTAACGAAACCTGTTTTACTGTATGCGGACTTAATCGATTTCCATTGGCTTTCCAGCCTTTCACATCAATTAAGCCCGTCAATTCTAGTTCTAAAGTTTCTTCTATTTTAGTTTTACCTTTTTCTACATCTACAGTTAGTTTTGCATCTTGTTTTCCGGTAATGAAAACCATTTTCGAACCATTTTCTTCACTAATGAAGCTTACCACCTTACCAATTGGCTGCACTTCGAACATAAATCGTTTTACGAAATAATTCTTCGCTTTACCATCGTAATGTACTACTCCATAAACATGCTCTGGATTGAATTTTTGCATCAATACAATACCAGGATCAAAGTGGTTGCTCAACTCAAAAGTACTTAGTTCGTAAGTACCATTGCCGTAAACCTGCAAAATCTTATCATCGCCATCAAATTCGCCCAAATACTTTCCTCTGCCATCAACATTTAAACGTTTTAGGATATCATCGTACCAAATTTTGATACCTGCCAATGTAGAAATACCTTTGGTTTTTAACAGCACTTTCTTAATTGGGAACTTCACCACGATGTTCCCCATCGAGCTACGCCCTTTAATGGCAATATTAGCGAAATCAATATCAATACTTAACTTTTTAAGTTTAGAATGAGGTTTTAGCTGTACCGAAACCACCTCTGCCTCGCCATTAGGGTTAGCCGTAAAATATAATGCTTTAGAACCCTTAGTTCCTTTGGTTAAATCATACTCTTTATCGCGGGTTACGCCCAATACTGAAAAACGTTTAATGTAGCTGATACCACTTCCACCGTCTTTGTAAATCATGTTATAAACCGTACGATCATCGCCTTTTTTGAAAACCTGCGCATGAATAATGTGCTTACCTACAAAGGTTTTATCAGCCACTTTAGTTACAATAAACCTACCGTCTTCTCTAAAAACAATAATTTCGTCAATATCAGAACAATCGCCAATATATTCATCTTTTTTTAAGCCTGTACCAATAAAACCATCTTCGCGGTTCATGTACAATTTTACATTTGCTAAGGCTACTTTAGCTGCTTCTACCCTATCAAATAATCTAATTTCGGTTTTACGCTCACGTCCTTTACCGTACTTCGCTTTAATTTTCTCGAACCAGGCAATGGTATAATCTGTTAAATGACGCAAATGCCCCCTTACCGTTTTCATCTCGTCTTCCAGAGCTTTCATCATCTCATCCGCTTTTTTCACATCAAAACGAGTGATGCTACTCATCGGCTTATCAATTAGCTTTTTGAAATCTTCGGCCTGTATTTCACTATATAGAGAAGCCTTAAATGGCTCGAATAAACGATGCAACACGCCTACCACTGTATCAAAATCTCCAGAATTTTCATATTCCGAATTTTTGTACATCCCTTCTTGAATAAAGATCTTTAACAATGAACTGAAGAAAACACGCTCTTGCAATTCGTGCAGGCGTATTTCTAGTTCCTGTTTCAATAAAGCTTTGGTAAACTTGGTATTTTGTTCTAAAATATCATTTACGCTTAAGAAATGAGGCTTGTCATCCTTAATTACGCAAGTATTTGGCGAAATAGAAACTTCGCAATTGGTAAAGGCATAAAGGGCATCAATGGTTACATCTGGCGATATACCAGGTGCCAAATGCACTACAATTTCTACGTTAGCTGCCGTATTATCTTCAATTTTTTTAATCTTAATTTTACCTTTGTCGTTTGCAGCTAAAACGCTATCAATTAACGACCCTGTGGTTGTACTGTAGGGAATTTCGGTAATGACCAAGGTCTTTTTATCACGCTCGGTGATTTTGGCACGCACCCTAATTTTACCCCCACGTTGCCCCTCGTTATAGTTTGAAAAATCGGCCATACCGCCCGTAAAAAAGTCGGGTAAAATATTTGGCCTAACTCCTTTTAAAACCTCAATAGAAGCATCTATCAACTCTATAAAATTATGAGGCATAATTTTAGTGGCCAAACCAACGGCAATACCTTCGGCTCCCTGTGCCAATAGCAAAGGAAATTTTACGGGCAGCGTTAATGGCTCGTTGTTACGTCCATCGTAACTTAGGGACCACACCGTAGTATCTGCATTAAAAACTACATCGTTCGCAAATTTCGACAAACGAGCTTCAATGTAACGTGGCGCAGCAGCGCTATCCCCTGTAATCGGGTCGCCCCAGTTACCTTGGCAGTCAATTAACAAATCCTTCTGACCAATTTGCACCATCGCATCCCCAATTGAGGCATCCCCATGCGGATGGTACTTCATCGTGTTCCCAATTACGTTGGCCGCTTTGTTAAAACGACCATCATCCATCTCCTTTAGCGAGTGCATAATACGACGCTGTACGGGTTTAAAACCATCGTTAATGTGCGGTACTGCCCTATCTAATATTACGTAAGAAGCATAGTCTAAGAACCAATTTTCGTACAAACCATTAATTGGGATAACAGTATGTTTATGCTCTTCAACACGCTCATCACGCTCTCGTTCTTCGGGTAAATTGGTTTCGTTTAAATCGTCCAGTTCTTCACTCATGTGCTAAAAAAAGTTTTTGGGATGCGTAAATATAAGACTTGAAGCCCATTTTTGCGAGAGAAGTTTTTAACAATTTAACCTAAGTTTTTGATGCACAACAAACTGGCCTTTTAGAAAAGCGTAAACAGCAATTTTTAGTTTCCGATAGGCCCGCTATCCGTTGCAATCTTTTTATGAATACCGCTGGCAACTTAGGAAACTTCGTAAGTTTTGAAAACTTACGAAGTTTGATTTTCTGCAACAAAAAGTATTTCCACTCCTATCGGGTTTAGAAAACTTAAACCTGTGCACAACACCTGCATTTTAAACCCGGTAGTAGCGAACACGTAGGGCAAACCTTTTTTGTTTGCCCGAAGTAAAGCGAATAACGGGGCTATCCAATTGTCGTGGCCACTAACCTTGCTTTTCTAGAACAAAAAATTATACTGATTTGCACCCAACAATTCATCAATTAAACAATCAAACAATTTACTAAAACTACTCGCAAGTCCTTATCTTCGCCTTATGTCTATGTTTGCGATAAAAGAACAAATGGATGCCTTGGTTGCCGAACTGAACCAGCATACCTACAATTATTATGTTTTGGCAATGCCAACCATCGGCGATTACGAGTTTGACAAGAAGCTGGAAGAATTAGCCAAATTGGAAAAGGAACACCCAGAGTTTGCCGACCCCAATTCTCCTACACAAAAAGTGGGTGGCGATATTACCAAAACTTTTAACACCGTAAGGCATAAGTGGCCAATGTTATCGTTGGGCAATACTTACAATGAGCAAGACCTTAGAGATTTTGACGAACGTGTACGCAAAGCCATTGGCGATAATTTCGAGTACGTTTGTGAATTGAAATTCGATGGTTTATCGATGAGCATTACTTACGAAAATGGCATAATTACTCGTGCTGTAACTCGTGGCGATGGTACGCAAGGCGATGATGTAACGGCAAACATCAAAACTATTCACTCTATTCCACATCAAGTTAAAGCAGGCCACCTACCAGAAACTTTCGAAATTAGAGGGGAAATATTTATGCACCGAGCAGCGTTTGACCGATTGAACAGAGAACGCGAAGAACTAGGCGAAGTACCTTACGCAAATCCGAGAAATTTTGCGGCAGGAACAGTAAAAATGCAAGATTCTAAAGAAGTAAAAAAGCGTCCGTTAGATTGCTTTCTTTATGGCCTATATACCGACAAGCACTTTTTTAAAACACATTGGGAAAGCCTAGAAGCTGTAAAAAGTTGGGGCTTTCAGGTATGTGAGCACACCAAATTGGCTTCTAATATCGAAGAAGTTTTAGATTTCATCCATCACTGGGATAACGAGCGTTTTAAGCTAAGCTACGACATTGACGGAATTGTGATTAAAGTAAATAGTTATGCGCAACAACAAGAATTAGGTTTCACGGCTAAATCTCCCCGTTGGGCCATCTCTTATAAATACAAAGCCGCCGAAGTACAAACGGTTTTAGAGAAAGTAACTTACCAAGTTGGACGTACTGGTGCAGTTACGCCTGTAGCCAATTTAAAACCTGTAGTTTTAGCGGGCACCACTGTAAAAAGAGCAACACTACATAATGCCGATGAGATTGCTCGTTTAGATTTACACGAAGGCGACACCGTTTGGGTAGAAAAAGGTGGCGAGATTATCCCTAAAATTATCAAGGTAAATTTAGAATTGAGGAAGCCTGGCACCAAAGCCATTCATTTTATCGAAAACTGCCCCGAATGCAATACCTCACTCATTAGAAAAGAAGGCGAAGCTGCCTATTATTGCACAAATAGTGAGGGCTGTGGGCCACAAATAGTTGGCAAAATACAGCATTTTATTGGCCGCAAAGCAATGAATATTGATGGCTTAGGCGATGAAACTATCGAAACCTTTTACAAACTTGGCTTAGTACGCCACATCAGCGATCTGTACCAGCTTCACGAAAAAGCAGATGAACTTAAAACCATTGAGCGTTTCGGCGAAAAATCAATAGAAAATATGCTGGCCGGTATAGAAAAATCTAAGCAGATGCCTTTCGAAAAAGTACTTTTCGGTTTGGGTATTAGATATGTTGGCGAAACTGTAGCCAAGAAATTGGCAAAAGGTGTAAAAAATATTGACAACCTCGCTACTGCCACTTTAGAAGAGTTAACAACAATAGACGAAATTGGTGTTCGCATAGCCGACAGCATCAACGAATACTTCGCACAAAACAGCAATATTTCGCAAATAAACGAACTAAAAGATGCAGGTTTATGCTTTGAGATAAAAGAAACTTTAAATAAGCCTCAAAGCGACAAATTAAATGGAAAAACATTTGTAATTTCGGGCGTTTTCGAAAAATATAGCAGGGATGAATTAAAGAATTTGATAGAAGAAAACGGAGGCAAAATCTTAAGTGGAATCTCGGCCAAACTAGACTTTTTAGTTGCAGGCGATAACATGGGACCATCCAAATTAGAGAAAGCCACCAAACTCAACATCAAACTGATTAGCGAAGATGAGCTGGAGGAAATGTTGAATTTATAGCCTTTACTCTCGTCATGCTGAATTTATTTCCGCATCAGCTAACCGACTCTGAAATAAATTCAGAGTGACGACTAAAGCTAATCACTGCTGTAAACTAGAGTTAAAGTAATTAATAATTAATAAACATAATGAACAAATTTCACGGAACAGGTGTAGCATTGGTCACGCCTTTCAACACCGATGGCTCGGTAGATTATCAGGGATTAGAACGCCTGATCAATCACTTGGTTAATGGAGGTATTGAGTACCTCGTATCTTTAGGGACAACTGGCGAAACTGCCACATTAAGCAAGGACGAGAAGAAGAAGGTGTGGGAGTTTACCGCTGAAATTAACAACGGTCGTTTACCTTTAATGGCTGGCATTGGCGGTAACGATACTTTAAGCGTTGCCGAAGAGATTAGAACTTTTGAAAGCAACGGCTACAGCGCCATCCTTTCGGTTAGTCCGTATTATAACAAACCTAACCAAGAAGGCATTTACCAACACTACAAATATTTAAGCGAAACAAGCAGTTTACCAATTCTACTTTACAATGTACCCGGTAGAACAGGCATTAACATGACACCGGAAACTACTTGTAGGTTGGCACACGACTTTAAAAACCTAATAGGCATTAAAGATGCTGCTGGCACTTTCGAGCAGTTTAACCAAATCATGAGAGACAAGCCAACTGATTTTATGCTCATTTCTGGCGATGATCCTGTGGCCCTGCCAATGATGTCTATTGGAGCTGTTGGCGTAATTTCTGTAATTGGAAATGCTTTACCAAGACAGTTTTCAGATATGATTAGGTTATGTTTAAATGGCGAATTTGCAAAGGCTACACCTGCGCATTTAAGCTTGTTAGAGTTTACCAGATTATGCTTTGCAGAAGGTAATCCGGTAGGTGTTAAAGCGGCTTTAAAACAGTTAGGTATTTGTGGTGATGATGTGCGCTTACCATTGGTAAAAGCTAGCGCAGGCTTAGATGCACAAATTACAGCGCAATTGAAAAAGCTGGCATAATCAACATCATTAAATGATATACAAAAGCCCTGGTTGAAAAAAAACAATCAGGGCTTTTTTATGCTATCGTCATTGACGAGGAAAGAGGAGAAATCTAACATTAACAATAAACTTTTTTTTAGATTTAGCTTCTCTTATTTACAATTCTCTCTACGTTGGAAATGACGTCCACCCAGACTGCTACAAGACGATAATACGCTATATATTAACCATAAAAGTGTTACAAGCAATGTCATTAAAATGTAATTGACAGGCATATTAATTGCTTATATTTAGACAATACACACTTAATACATACAGATGAAAAAATTATTACTATTGCTACTTGTGCTAGGCACAATGAGCTGTAACGTAGTGCAATACTACGAGCCCAAGTTCGTTCTAGGAATGGAAGAACAGGAGTTTAAGCGTTTCAACAAATCGGCGGTACAAGTTTATGGCGACCAAGCTAGGGCAGCGGTAGTTTACAGAACTTACAACCGCATTACAGAATCATTCAAATTCTTTGTTTTCGAAAAACAAAAATTAGTTAGGTTTAGCGAAGGAGCCTATCCAGACGATCATAAGTTTATCCAAATGTAGCAATAACCAAAAAAGCACCTTGGTCAGAGGTGCTTTTTTGGTAACAATGCGTTTAAATTAAGCTTTGTTTTTAGTTTCTTGAACTTCTAAGCGGATGCTTTGAGCTAAGTTTTTTAAGTCTTGCATACCTTTACGAACACGTGTTCCGGCAGCACTGTTAGATTTAGAATAGAACTTGTCCACATCAGCTTCTAAAGCTGCAACTAGTGCTTTTACTTCAGCAAATTTTTTCATTTTAAAAATACTCCTATTAGTTTTTAAGGTTTTGATTAATACTCTATTACTAATGTAAGAGGTTTATTTTAATAAAAAAACTTTTGTGAAAATAAAAGTTTCGGTTTTTTGCGTTTTTTTTCCACAAAACATCCACTTATACACAGCAAAACACCTAAAAATCAAAAGATGGCAAAACACCCCATTAAAATTGAGGTATTTTGCCATCTAAAATCTTTATTCTCCTGTTGGGAACAAATGCTGTTGATAGTAGCCTGTTTTTAATTTCTCGGCAACTTCACTAAATGCACTTAAAGTAAGCTCAACATCTTGTAAAGTATGTACAGCAGTAGGGATTAAACGTAACTCAATCATCCCTTTAGGAATAACCGGATACATTACAATAGAACAGAAAACTCCGTAATTCTGGCGTAAATCATGCGTTAATGCAGTAGCTTCTGCCAAATCGCCTTTAAAGAAAACTGGTGTTACCACCGTGTCTGTTATACCAATATCAAAACCACGTTCACGTAAACCAGTTTGTAATGCCGTAGCTATAGCCCAAAGTTTTTCTCGTAGTTCTGGATTGTTTTTAAGCAACTCTAAACGTTTCATTAAACCAATTACCATTGGCATAGGCAATGCTTTAGCAAATGTTTGCGAGCGCATGTTGTACCTAAAATAATCTGTGAGTTGTTTTGTAGAGGCCACAAATGCACCTATACCAGCCATAGATTTAGCAAAAGTGGCAAAATACACATCTACACCATCGATACAGTTTTGGGCTTCGTGCGTACCTGCGCCAGTTGGCCCCATGGTACCGAAACCATGTGCATCATCTATTAGCAAACGGAAATTAAATTCTTTTTTAAGTTCAATCAGCTCTTTTAATTTTCCTTGCGCACCCGACATCCCAAAAACACCTTCGGTAATTACCAAAATACCACCACCGGTTTTTTCAACCAACTTGGTAGCCCTTTGCAGTTGTTTACGAGCATCTTCAACATTATTGTGCTTATACACAAAACGTTTCCCCATGTGTAAACGCAAACCGTCTAAAATACAGGCATGCGACTCGCCATCGTAAACAACTACATCATTTCTATCTAACAACGCATCGATGATAGACACCATACCTTGATAACCGAAGTTTAAAAGGAATGAATCGTCTTTACCTACAAATGAAGCTAGGTCTTGCTCTAATTGTTCGTGATATTTAGAGTTGCCCGACATCATACGGGCACCCATTGGGTAAGCCATGCCAAATTCGGCAGCACCTTGTTCATCTGCTTTTCTTACTTCTGGATGGTTAGCCAAACCCAAATAATTGTTTAAGCTCCATACCAAAAGTTCTTTACCTCTAAATTTCATGCGAGGCGCAATCTCTCCCTCTAATTTTGGAAAAGAAAAATACCCATGCGACCATTTTTGGTGTTGACCAAGAGGCCCCATGCGTTTCGCTACTTTATCAAAAATATCCAATGTATTATATTTAATATGTAAATGTTATTGTATTGCGTAAATTCTGAGCGCAAATTTAAGGTTAAAATCACTATTTGACAACCCCGCCCTAATAAGCCGTCTATCCACATCGCTGTAATGCAGAGCGCTTTTAGACCAACCAGTATAATAGCTAATATTTCAAAGTATAACGTTGTTGAGCTTCAATTCTCTACCTCGTTTCATGGCATTCGCAAGAATAGCCTAGAGCAAGAAAGCCTCGACAAATTAAATTGCCAAGGCTTTCTGATGATTATTTGCTACCATTAATCCACATTATCATGCAAAAATGAGTTATTAGGTCTAATTCCGGTTTCACCATCTTCGTCGTTAGTTAATGTAAATCTAGAAACTTGCGACTCTGAAGAATGTTGGATTTGTTGCAATTGCATTTGCTTACGTTGGTATGCAGGTACATTTTCTAGCTCTTGCAATCCATTTGTAGTTCTTAATTTCATGCTAAGGTCTTTCAATCTTAAGATTCTCTCTTTCGATTTCCTCAACTGCTCTTCTATCGATTCGTCTGTTTTATCTTGATCTGCACCAAATGACTCTAGTGGTTTTGCCTCTGGCATTGCCATTACTGGTGTTTCTTCAATTATTTCTTCTTGTACGGCAGCAATTGGCGTTTCAAAAACAAATTCAGTTTCTGCCACTTTTACTTCAAATTCAAAACCAGCTTCTTCTACTAGGGTTGGCTCTTCGGCAATGTTTTCTTCTTCTATTAACTGATGAAATACAGCACCATTTTCTTCTGGAGTTGGAGTTACGGCAACAGGAGTAGGTTTAGCCACGTTAAACAAATCGCCAAATAAATCTGGTTGTTTTGCTTCCTCTGTTTGCACTTTCAAAACAGGCTCATTAATTACCGCTGTTTCTTTTGGAGTGATGAATGAGTTAACAGGCTCTACAGGTTTTACCAAAGGTGCCTCTTCTGGCGTTAATAAAGATATTTTCTTAACGTTTTCTTTGTCTTTATCTCTTTGTTCTTTAGTTTGAAAACCAGTAGCAATAATAGTTACCGAAATTTTATCTCCAAGATTTTCATCTATACAGTTACCCCAAATTAAATCGGCACTTAGGCCGGCCTTATCTTGGATATAATCGGTAATGATAGAAACCTCGTCCATGGTTACTTCTTTTACACCAGAACTGATATTTAAAAGAATATATCTTGCACCTTCAATTTCGTTATCTTTTAACAAAGGCGAAGCCAATGCACCTTCTACTGCTGCCAAAGCACGATTTTCGCCTTCGGCTGCATCGCTACCCATAATGCACACACCGCTTTCTTTCATCACGGTACGTACATCTTTAAAATCCACGTTGATATAGCCTGGAACTGTAATAATTTCGGCAATACCTTTGGCCGCGGTGGTTAAAATATCGTCTGCTTGTGCAAATGCCGACCCTAAAGTTAGATTTCCAAAAATTTCACGCAACCTATCGTTAGAGATAATCAAATAAGAATCTACATATTTTTTAAGTTCCTCTAAACCGTCGTCGGCTTGCATTTTACGTCGTTTTCCTTCGAAAGAAAAAGGCGTAGTAATAATTGCTACCGTTAATATATCAAGTTCTTTAGCTGCCTTGGCAATAATTGGACTAGCACCCGTACCAGTACCACCACCCATACCCGCTGTAATGAAAAGCATTTTGGTTTGAGGGCCCAACATAGTTTTGATATCTTCTATGTTCTCTATCGCAGAATTTTTACCAACTTCTGGAATAGAGCCAGCTCCCATTCCTTCGGTTAGGCTTGCCCCTAATTGTACCTTGTTGGGAATTGGGCTAAACTCCAATGCCTGCGCATCAGTATTACAAATTATAAAGTCAACCCCAGTAATTCCTTGACGGTACATGTGGTTTACCGCATTACCTCCACCACCTCCAACACCAATTACTTTGATAATTGAAGATTTATCTTTTAACATTTCGAACTTCATATTGTTATGAATCAGTAGTTTAAAATTCTATTTTAGGCCGTTCATTCCTTTTGTAATATTAACACTTTTTTAACAGTCGTTTTCCACAAGCGTTAATAATGTGGAAAAATCCTGATTTGTGGAAAAATATTACGGCTTAATGTAATCTTCGTCGCTAACGTTCATGTCGTCTTTAACGAAATCACCCACTTTTCCTAATAAGGTATCAAACAATCCTCGTTTTTTAGTTTTCTCTTTTATTTCCTTTGGCTTCTCTACAAATGTACCTGGCTGCTTCATTTCTTCTAACAAATCTTCTGCTTTTTGAATGCCTTTAATTAGCAAACCTACAGAAGTAGCATACATTGGGCTCTTTAGGTCTTCGTAGATATTTTTAGGCATTTCTTCGTACTTAGACAAGTGCTCATTAGGATAGCCTACTCGGCAATCTAAACCTGTTACATACTCTACAAGTTGGTTTAAGTGTTTTAACAAAGCACCTCCACCAGTAATAACCACTCCACCAATTAGGCGCTTTTCGTATCCCGAGGACTTAATTTCATAATAAACGTGCTCTACAATTTCTTCCATACGGGCCTGGATAATGTAGGCAAGGTTTTTTACGGAAATCTCTTTTGGCTCGCGGCCACGTAAACCCGGAACACAGATAATTTCGTTTTCTTTGTTCTCTTCGGCCAGGGCAGAACCAAAACGGGTTTTTAACAATTCTGCTTGGTTACGCATTACCGAACAGCCTTCTCTAATGTCTTCGGTTACGCTGTTACCACCAAACGGAATAACCGCAGTATGACGGATAATACCCTCGTGGAAAATTGCCACATCGGTTGTACCACCACCAATATCAACCAAGCAAACGCCAGCTTCTTTTTCTTCGTCGCTCAACACCGATTCGGAAGAAGCCAAGGGCTCTAAGATTAGTTCTTGGGTTTGCAAACCTGCATTGGTTACGCAGCGCATAATATTTTTAACGGCAGTTACCTGGCCAGAAATGATATGAAAGTTAGCTTCTAAGCGCACGCCAGCCATTCCTACCGGATCTTTAATGCCTGGTTCATTATCTATGGTAAATTCTTGTGGCAACACATGAATAATTTCTTCGCCAGGAGGCATTACCAATTTAAACATATCGTCTATTAACTTATCGATATCTTTTTTACCGATTTCGCTATTCAACTCCCTGCGTGTTAAAATACCACGGTGTTGCAAACTCTTAATGTGCTGGCCGGCAATACCTACATTTACCACGCGTATTTCTACGTTCGATTGTGTACTAGCCACCTCTACCGCCGCATTAATACCTTGTACCGTTTTCTGAATATTAGAAACCACGCCACGTGTAACGCCAGCAGATTCGGCTTTACCAATGCCTAAAACCTCAATTTTGCCGTGATTTGTTCTGCGCCCCACAATTACGCAGATTTTAGTAGTACCGATATCTAGTCCTACTACGATTGGAGATTGAATGGTAGTTTTTTCTTTGCCCATGACCATTATTATTTATTGTTGAGTTTGATATTATCTATTACTTTTTGTTACCGTTTTTTCTTTAGCCACAGCTGTTTTCTGCGAAGGCATTTCTGCCTTTACTGTTGTTTTCTTTACTTGTTCTTTATTTTCTACACGCTTCGAAGCTTCATTTTTAGCTGCTTTATTAGCTTCTGTTTTAGCGGGTGTCACTGTGGCTTTCTCTTCCTTTTTAGTGACCGTCGTTCCTTCAGTTGTGGCTTTCTTAATTTCATTTTGTATGGCCGATTGCACCGCCGCATTTATCACTTCGCGTTGTTTTAATGTCGAATCTGGCACTACTGGTTTTTGAAGTTTCTTTATCGCTAACGAGTCTCTTTTCTCGCAAACAATTTGATTGGTATATTTTAAGTTAATAGAACGATAAGCATTCCATCCCACTTTTGGCATTGCTTGCTTGTAGAAAGCTAACAAATTGCCCATTTTAGCTTCTATATCCTTTGCATTACCTAATATGATACGCTGGTTGCCTACTCTTGGTATCATTTCTATATCGCTCTTTTCGTTAACATTCAGTTGTTCTATCTGCGCATCCCACAAGGTGTCTTTCTTTACAAACATTGCCGTTTTGTATAAATCTTTTACTGTTGCGGTCATTAAAGTATCTACTCTGCCATTAAAACCTTCTAAAATATTCCCTGTAGCTACCAAAACATTTGCCGTAAAATTTGATGAAACCGGCATTTTTAGACCTTCGCTATCTACATAATAATCTTGCCCACCTGCATTTAAAACTCTCAATATAGGTTGGCGTTGTTTCACCTCTACAAACACAGTCCCGTTCATGTCTGCATAAACTTTTACAAAACCAATGTATGGATTAGCTGCAATGCTTTTTTCCATATCGTGCAGGTTGATGCCTTCTAAGTTTCTGCCAATTAAATCGCCTTGATTTTGTTTAAGAATGGCATCTATTTCCTCTATTTCAATAAAATTGTCCGCTCCCGGAATCAATATCTCAATTTTTGTGCATTTTACCGATTGTTTTTTTGTGTCGATAAAACTCATCAATACCACCACACCTGCCAAGCATGTTAACCAGGCAAACCCTTTAAAAATCGCTTTCCAGTTTATTCTTTTAAGCATGGGTTAACGTGTTTTTTAATGGCTCTATGAGCGTATCAATATCGCCAGCGCCAACCGTCAAAATTAGCGCAGGTTTTTTATTTTTTATTATCTCTATTACATTTTCTTTTCCACAAACTTGTTTATTCTCACAAGTAATTTTATCTAACAGCATTTGAGACGTAATACCTTCGAGAGGCAACTCTCTTGCCGGATAAATCTCCAATAAGATCAAATCGTCAGCGGTGCTTAACACTTTCGCAAAATCATCAGCAAAATCACGAGTACGCGTAAACAGGTGCGGCTGAAATATTACCGTTAGTTTTTTCTCTGGATACAACTGCCTAACAGCATCAAAACAAGCTTTTAATTCTTCTGGATGATGTGCATAATCATCTATATAAATATGTTTATTGGTTTTAACGATAGTTTCGAACCTACGTTTTACACCTTTGAAACTTGCAATTGCTTTTTTAATGCTTTTTGGATGAATACCCAAACTTAATGCCGTGCCAATAGCCGCTGTAGCGTTTTCTACATTATGCTTGCCCGGCATGGCCAATTTTAAGTCTTTAATAGGGGTGTAGCCGTCTTCAAAATCGAAAACAAAGCAGCCATCTTCTACTCTTATATTTTTAGCATTGATAGCAGATGTGCCCGCTGCACTATAGGTAATTCCAGCAACTGGCAAACCATCTTTCACAAATAAACGCCCATTTTCTTTTAATTGATCAGCAAATAAATTGAAGGATTCGTGCAAATGACTTTCGTCGCCATAAATATCCAAATGATCAGCATCCATTGAGGTTATTACCGCCACATCAGGGTGTAGCGTTAAAAAAGAACGATCGTATTCATCGGCCTCTACCACTACTACATTGTTTTTACTGTAAAGCACATTGCTGTTATAATTGGTAGTAATACCACCCAAAAAAGCCGTACAGCCAAAACCGGTGTCGGTTAAAATATGCGCAATTATTGAAGAAGTAGTGGTTTTGCCATGTGTACCTGCCACAGCCACACAATACATGCCTTCGCTAATAATACCTAGTACCTGCGAACGTTTCTTTAAATCGAAACCTTTGCTTTGGAAAAAATTAAGGATATGAGAATTTTTAGGGATAGCTGGCGTATAAACAACTAATGTGTCCTCATATTTTTCTCTAAAAGCAACAGGAATAGTATCTTCCTCATCTAAAAAAGAAATCAGGATACCTTCTTGCTGCAATTGGGCCGTCAAAGCTGTACGAGTTTTATCATAACCGCAAACTACGCAGCCACGTTTTGCAAAATAGCGAGCAAGTGCACTCATGCCTATGCCTCCTATCCCTACAAAATAAACTCTTTTAATGTTCAACAGTTCCATTGTTTTAGTTGGTTGGTTTTTGGTTGTTTAGTTTTTTAGGCTACTACCAAAACTTTTTACTTTTTACTTAATTAATTTCAATACTTCTCTCGCTATCACCTCATCGGCATCCGAAAAAGCCATTTTCCCTATATTTTCGCTCAGCTTTGCTGATTTTTCTTTATCATTCAACAAACTCAAAGCTTGGGCTACCAAAGTATCTTCGGCTGCAGAATCTACAATTAGTATTGCTGCATTTTCTTTTACCAAGGCCAAGGCATTTTTAGTTTGGTGGTCTTCTGCAACATTTGGTGAAGGCACCAAAATGACCGGTTTTTGAATTAAACAAAGTTCTGCAATGGTTCCGGCCCCTGCTCTAGAAATAATTACATCAGCGGCAGCATACGCCAGGTCCATCTGATTTAAAAACTCCAGAATTCGTACGTTAGGATGATAATCTAAACCTAACCTTTCTACAATTCCTTTGTAATAGAACTTTCCTGTTTGCCAAATCACCTGCACATCTTGTGCAATAAGCTCTGCTAAATGTTTTTCAATGCTCTTGTTTAAAGTTCCCGCACCTAGGCTTCCACCCGTAACTAAAATGGTTTTCTTTAAAGGATCGAGCTTTAGCAACTCTGCTCCTGCATGGCGGCGACCTTCAACATTTACAATATTCTTACGGACTGGATTTCCAGTTTTCAAAATTCTATTGATTGGGAAAAAGGCTTCCATACCATCGAAAGCTACACATATCTTCGCGGCATTTTTACCCAATAGTTTATTGGTAATGCCTGCATAAGAATTTTGCTCTTGTATTAAATAAGGTATTTTTTTAAGCGAAGCTGCATAAAGCAAAGGACCAGAAGCATAACCTCCAACGCCTACTACCGCATCGGGCCTAAAATCGGAAATGATTTTCATCGCTTTGCGCACACTGCCTATTACCTTAAAAGGCAAACCAAGGTTTTTTAAAATTGAACCTCTTTGAATACCACTTATATTTAGTCCCACAATTTTATACCCGGCAGCAGGAACTTTCTCCATTTCCATGCGACCTTCTGCCCCAACAAACAAGATTTCGCATTGTGGCGAAATTGCTTTTAAGGCATTAGCAATAGCAACGGCGGGAAAAATATGCCCGCCTGTGCCACCGCCAGATATGATAATTTTTGGGAAATTATTCATGTGTTTAATTTGATAACTGGTTGATTAGCTAATTAGCCAATTCCTTTCATTGTCTTTAATTTTATTATCTTCTATTATTAGCTAATCATCACATTAGCTAATTCTTCTACCCCATTGCCGGAATACTTCCAACCACTACTTTATCTTCCTTCTTCATTTTACCTTCGTTTTCTTCTACATCGCGACTTACACTAAGAATAATACCAAAGGCGATACTGGTAAATATCATAGAGGTACCCCCCATGCTTACCAAAGGCAAAGGCACCCCCGTTACAGGCCCTAAACCTACGGCCACCGCCATATTGGCAAAGGCTTGTATGGTTAAGCTAAAACTTAAGCCCGCCGCCAACAATGCCCCAAATGCCTTGGGACTTCGGGTTACAATACGTACACACCGATAGAGCAGCACCAAATACAAAACGATAATAGCAAACCCGCCTACCGTTCCATATTCCTCAATAATAATGGCAAAAATAAAATCGGAATATGGATGCGGTAAAAAGTTTCTTTCGGTACTATTGCCAGGCCCCTTGCCCAACAAACCTCCGGTAGCCAAAGCTATTTTAGCATGATCAGACTGGTAGGTTTTATCAGAGTGTTGTAACTCTGGGTGCATAAACGAATTGATACGCGATTTGTAAGTTTCTCTTCTGGGCCCCAAGAACACTACGAAAAGCAGCAATACAAAACCACCTGCACAAACTGTTAATATCTGCTTAATACTAATACGGCCAATAATAAGCAGCAAAATACTTACTCCAAAAAGCATTAGCGCCGTAGAAAGATTGGCTAATGCAATTAAAATAAACACCATGCACACCGACCCCATTATTGGAATAAAAGCACTTTTTACATCTTTAATATTTTCTTGCTTACGGGTAAGCATTCTTGCCAAAAAGGTAATTAGAGCCAATTTAGCCAAATCTGAAGTTTGAAAGGTGAGGTTAATCACCGGAATTTTTACCCAACGAGAAGCATCATTTAATGTTTGTCCGAAGACCAAAGTATATAACAACAAAGGCACCGTTATAATCATTAATATTTTAGAAATACCGGCATAATACTTATAATCTAGCAAATGCGCAATGTAAATCATGCCAATACCTAACATTACAAAAATAACGTGCTTGTACAGCAGGTACTTTTCTACCGTAATTCCTTTTTTATAGGCAATGGCTCCGGTAGCGCTATATACTGCCATAATAGAAACCATCGAAAGTAGGATAATGATAATCCATATCCAGCGATCGCCTTTGGTACGTTCTAAAAGTGCATTGATGTTAAACATTTTTTACCTTTCTTGATTACACAGATTATCTGATTTCATCGATTTTTTATTCGCTAAGCTAAATGTCTTTTGGCTTTTACTTTTACTATAATTCTTTTACCGCAGCCTTAAATTGGTTGCCGCGGTCTTCATAATTTTTAAACAAATCGAAACTTGCGCATGCTGGCGACAACAATACTGTACTTGCTTTTTTAGCTAGGTGATAAGCCACTTGAACCGCTTCTTCTGCAGAAAAAGTATTTACAATCACTTCCACATCATCTTCAAAAGCTTCGTGTATGCGTTTATTGTCTTTACCCAAGCATATAATGGCTTTTACTTTAGCACGCACCAAGTCTTTCAACATGGTATAATCGTTGCCTTTATCTACACCACCCATAATTAAAACCACATCGGTATTTATGCTTTCTAAAGCGTACCAAACCGAATTTACATTGGTAGCTTTCGAATCGTTGATATAGGTTACTTCATTAATTTTGGCTACAAACTCTAATCTATGGTCAATGTTTTTGAAATTACCCATGCTTTCGCGGATAGTTTCGTTACGCAGCTCTAGTACTTTTGCTACGATGCCCGAGGCCATTGAGTTGTAAATGTTGTGCTTACCTTGTAAAGCTAACTCTGAAATTGACATGGTTAATTTGTTGTTTAAATTAATGTTGATATGTAGGTTATTCTGGGCTAAAAAAGCACCTTGCTCTACTTCTTTAAGAATAGAAAAAGGGTAAGTTTTGGCTTGTATATTTATCGTCTCTAAAACTTTTTTTGTTTCTTCATCGTCTGCACAGTACACAAAAGTGTCTGCCGAGGTTTGATTTTGCACAATACGCATTTTTGAAGCTGCGTAATTGGCAATATTGTAATCGTACCTATCTAAATGATCGGGCGTAATGTTTAGCAACACGGCAATGTCTGCCTTAAACTTGTACATATCATCTAGCATAAAGCTTGATATTTCTAGCACGTACCAATCAAATTCTTGATCTGCCACTTGTGCGGCAAAACTGTGCCCTATATTTCCTGCCAAGCCTACATTTAATCCCGCATTTTTAAGGATATGATAAGTAAGCGTGCTTGTGGTAGATTTTCCGTTTGAGCCTGTAATACAGATGGTTTTTGCACTGGTGTATCGTTTTGCAAATTCAATTTCCGAGATTACAGGAATGCCTTTTGCCACCAAAGCCATTATTATTGGCACTTTTGGTGAAATACCTGGGCTTTTCACCACTTCCGTTGCATTTAAAATCAAAGCTTCGGTATGTTGGTTTTCCTCGAAAGGAATATTCATGCTTTGCAGCTCGGCTTTATAAGCTTCGATGATGCTGCCAAAATCAGACACAAAAACATCGAAACCTTGCTTTTGGGCCAATTTAGCAGCTCCCACACCACTTTCGCCTGCACCCAAAATAACTACACGAGCAGCCCCAGCCATTGTTGGCTTAGTGTTATTTGCTGATATGTTATTATTTGAGTTCATCTTTTTTAGTTTTTTGGGTATTAGTTTTTTAGTTGTTTAGATTTAAATCTCTTTATTTTACCTCCTAAATCACCTTAGTTCATTTTAATTAAGCGTCTTAATCTTTATTCCTTATTCTTTAATCTTTTATCTCAATTTCAAGGTTACAAATGCAATTACCGCTAGTAATATTCCTACAATCCAGAAACGGGTTACAATTTTTGCTTCGTGATAACCTTTCTTTTGGTAGTGGTGGTGCAATGGCGACATCAAGAAAATTCTTCTGCCCTCGCCAAAACGCTTTTTGGTGTACTTAAAGTAGGTTACCTGCAAACTCACAGATAAAACCTCTACCAAAAACACCCCGCATATAATAGGAATTAACAATTCCTTTCTAGTCATGATTAAGAAAACGGCAATGATACCTCCAATGGTTAAACTACCCGTATCGCCCATAAAAATTTGAGCTGGGTAAGAGTTATACCATAAGAAACCAATACAGGCTCCAATAAATGCCGCAGCAAAAATAATTAGCTCGCCACTGTTTGGAATGTACATAATGTTGAGATAATCGGCCATGATGGTATTACCAGAAACATAGGCAAAAATAGCCATGGTAACCCCAATAACGGCCGAAGTACCCGTAGCCAAACCATCTATACCATCGGTAAGGTTTGCCCCATTAGAAACTGCCGTTACGATAATAATTACAAACAACAGAAACACTGCAAACGCATATTTCTCATATCCTTCGCCTAAAAACTTAACTACTTTAGCGTAATCAAATTCGTTGTTTTTATAAAAAGGAATATTGGTTTTAGTTGATTTTACATCTTGCGTATAGTAGTAAGTTTCGCCCTTTTGACGCAATACCATAGGCGCAGCATTTTGCATTTTAGCGGTATCTACCTTTACGCTATCATCTACCGTTTGGCGCACTACAATACTTGGATGAAAATACATGGTACAACCTACAATAATTGCCAGTCCTACCTGTCCAACTACTTTAAACTTCCCTGCTAAACCTTCTTTGTTTTTTCTAAAAACTTTGATATAATCATCTAAAAAGCCAATTGCACCCATCCACAAAGTGGTTACAATCATTAAAATCACATAGATATTGGTAATATTGGCAAAAAGCAACGTTGGTATTAAAATACCCATGATAATCATGATACCACCCATAGTTGGTGTACCTTGTTTTTGCATTTGGCCTTCTAAACCCAGGTTACGTACCGTTTCTCCAACTTGTTTGCTGTGCAGGTAATCAATAATTCTACGTCCATAAACCGTGGTAATAATGAGCGATAGAATGATAGACAATGACGACCTGAAAGTAAGGTATTGGAACAACCTTAAGCCAGGAAAATCGTAGTTCTTATGTAGCCATTCGAATAATAAATACAACATTAGCTAATTTGGTTTAATTGTTCGTTAATTACTTCCTTATCATCAAAATGATGTCTTACCCCATTAATTTCTTGGTATTTTTCGTGGCCTTTACCGGCAACAAGAATAATATCGCCAGGTTGCGCTATATGGCAAGCCGTTTTGATGGCTTCTCTTCTGTCTAAAATACTAATGGCCTTGCGCTGATTAGTTGGCGAAACACCAGCTTCCATGTCTTTAATAATGGTTTGCGGATCTTCTGTACGTGGATTATCGGAAGTTAAGATTACCTTATCACTCCAATCGCAAGCGACTTTTGCCATTATTGGGCGCTTGGTCTTATCTCTGTCGCCACCGCAACCAATTACGGTAATCACTTGCTCAGTCCCTTTTCTAATGTTGGCAATAGTGCTCAATACATTTTGTACCGCATCGGGCGTGTGTGCATAATCCACAATACCCACAATACCAGACTTAGACACCATATAATCGAACCTTCCTTCGGCACCAGACAAAGCACTAAGCGTAGTTAACACTTTCAAACTATCTTGCTCTAATAAAACCGCAGTAGCATAAGCTGCCAATAAATTATAAGCATTAAAAGAACCAACCATTTTAAAATAAACATCGGTTTGGTCAACTTCTAAATGCAGGCCGCTAAATTTATTTTCGATAATTTTTGCTTTAAAATCTGCCATTTGTTTCAAAGCATAGGTCTTTTTATAGGCCTTGGTATTTTGCAACATTACCATACCGTTTTTATCATCGGTGTTGGTTAGGGCAAAAGCCGATTTAGGCAGCATATCAAAAAAGCTCTTTTTAGCCTTGATATAATTATCGAAAGTTTTATGAAAATCTAAATGATCGTGGGTAATGTTAGAAAACACGCCCCCCGCAAATGTTAACCCAGCAATACGATGCTGCGCAACGGCGTGAGAACTTACTTCCATAAAGCAATACTCGCAGCCTTGGTTTACCATTTTACGCAATAGCTCATTTAAAGCAATTGGGTTTGGCGTAGTGTGCGTAGCTGGCACTATATCGGCATTAATTTGATTTTGAACCGTAGAAATTAAGCCTGTTCCGTAGTTTAAACCTCTAAACAACTGAAAAAGCAGTGTTGCAATGGTGGTTTTTCCATTGGTTCCGGTAACGCCTACCAATTTTAAATCTGCCGATGGATTACCATAAAAATTACAAGCAATTACCGCTAAAGCTTCGGCAGAATTTATTACTTCTACATAGGTTACTTGTTCATCTAGTTGCACAGGCAGTTCCTCGCAAACGATAACACTTGCGCCCGCAGCAATGGTTTGGCTAATGAACTGATGGCCATCTACCACAGTACCGCGAATAGCAAAGAACAAAGTGCCAGATTTTACCAAACGAGAATCGAAAGCTAAAGCAAGCACCTCAGCCTGAGGCATGCCTTTTACACTTTTAATTGAAACTCCGTAAAGTAAATCTTGTAAGTTCATTCTTTATAATTTGATTATTGTATAATTAGCTAATTCGACAATGCCTATCATTATCACTCATTACATTTGCTAATCATCACATTAATTACTGTAACGTTATATCTACTACCAATCCCTTGCCTATTCTGCTTCCAGGTTGTATAGATTGATTGATTACTTTTCCACTTCCTTTAACACGGGCCTTTAAACCTGCATTACCCAATAAGTACATCGCATCTTTTAACCCCATACCGTTTACATTTGGCATCACTCCTTTTACCGGCGTATTTTCTTCGTAAGCCACGCCGTTATTGGTATCTATTGAGTTAAAATAATCTGACTTAGCTGCGTAAAGCGCTTTGATACCGAAGGCGTTGTACACTTTCTTGGTAGCCTTACTGTGGCCTGCCTTTGCTTCTGGAGCTACGGTATTTCCGGCAAAATGCTCTTCTACCTTGTTGTACATATTTACATCACTAGCATAAATACGATCTGCCACCTCTCTAAATACCGGACCAGACACTAACGCACCATAGTAAGCGCCCTTAGGATCATTGATCACCACAATCATCGAATATTTAGGTTTATCTGCCGGGAAATACCCCACAAAAGAAGCCTGATATTGCTTTTTAGCCTTGTAACCCAAATTTGCATCTGCCACTTGCGCAGTACCAGTTTTACCCGCAATTTTATATAAAGGATTGTAAACAATTTGTTTACCGCTACCATTGGTTACTACGCCTTCTAACATCGCCTTAACCTTAGTTAAAGTCTCATCAGAACACATTTTATCGTTAATTACCCTCGCTTTAAATTGCTCTACCGGATTACCCAACCTCCTAATTTCTTTTACAAATATTGGCGCTATTAATTTTCCTCCGTTGGCCACCCCATTATACAGTACCAACATGTTCAAAGGAGTCATCTGCATTTCATAGCCATAGGCCATTTGTGGCAAAGTCATGTTTTTATTCCAACTTTTGTTTGCCTCTATATTTTTGACCACAGGTTGAGACTCCCCAGGTATTTGAAGCCCCATTTTCTTATCTAAACCCCAAGCGTACAAATGATTTGTAAACTTCATTGGGTCGGAGCCATAGTTATCGTTAATCATTTTGGCAATGGCAGCGTTAGACGATTCTTCAAAAGCCCTTTTAACTGTTACCATTTCGTCTTTAGGGTGCGAATCGGTAATTTTTTTACCAGGAATTTGATACCAACCAGTCCTAACCATGGTATTTGTATCCACTTTCTTATCTTCTAACAATGCCATATAAGAAGCAAGCTTAAACGTAGAGCCCGGATCTTGATTACCTGCAATAGCATAGTTAAACTGCTCTTTGTAAACCCCTTCTTCTACTTTAGTAAAATTAGCCACAGCCCTTATTTCGCCAGTTGCCACTTCCATCACAATAACAGCACCGTGGTGCGCATTGCTCTTAATCAATTGCTTTTCTAAGGCACTTTGTGCCAGGTCTTGCATATTGATATCTATGGTCGAAATAATATCGGCCCCATCTTTTGGCGCCACCTCAGCATCGCTATTTACAGGAACCCAAACCCCGCCACTAATACGTTGCCTTAATTGCTTTCCTGTTTCTCCGTTGATGTAGCTACCGTAAGCACCCTCTAAGCCCACACCATTTTTTACGTTTTCGTTTTTATACCCGATAGTTCTAGCGGCCAAAGCTTTAAAAGGCAAAATGCGCTTGTTTTTTTGGATAGCCATCAATCCGCCAGAATGCTTACCTATATTGTACAACGGAAAAGTTCTAACAAGTTTTAAATCCTGATAAGAAACTTTACGCTTTATCAGTACATAACGAGCTGTATCTTGCCTTGCTTTCCTTAAATAACGAGAATACTCTTTGGCACTCTTATCTCCAAAGAAGCTAGCCAATTTCATCGCTAACGAATCTACTTTACTGTTAAAAACCTTATCATCCTGAATACCGCCAGCAAACATATCCATCCTTAGCTCATACTCTGGCACCGAAGTAGCCAACAAACTACCGTCAATAGAATAGATGTTTCCACGAGTAGCTTCCACATCAAACTCCCTAATAGAAAGGCTATCGGCCATGGCCACCCACTTATGGCCTTGCCTAAATTGCACATCGCACAAGCGAACAAACACGGCAAGCGCAAAAAGCACAATTAGCCCAAAGGCCAAATACACTCTCAACAATATGTTTGCTCTAATATTCATTATTTAACTGGTACTATTATTTTTTTTGGCGGCTCTATCAATTCTTCTAAACCAAGGGTATCTACTTTTTTCGCCACCTCGGTCATTTTACTCTTAAACATCAAATCAGCCTTTAACGACTTATACTCCCAACTCAACTCCTTCACTTCTTTACTTAATCTATCTATATCTCTTATGCGCTTTACCGCCATGTGGCTATTTGCTATATACACCATACCCAACACGCATAAAAAGATAAGGTAAGGCAGCATATCTGTCGCCGCCTCTTTTGAAACCGCCCCCTCTACAAACAATTTCCTAAAGAAGGCACTTACACTTCCTTCCTTTTTTTTCGGCTCCTTTTCTTCAGCATTCGGTTCTTCCGGCAACTGATCTTCTTCTTCAGCCAACTCCTCTTCTATCTTTTCTTTAAACCTGTTACTCATAGCTACTGCGCCAAACGTTCTCCAATTCTTAACTTCGCACTACGAGACCTGCTATTACGAGCCAACTCATCCGAACCAGCCACTATTGCTTTTCTAGTAATTACACTAAAAGGCTTTTGATCGTTACCAAAAAAATCCTTTTCTACCTCGCCCTTAAACTTTCCTTTAGCCAAGAAGTTTTTCACTGGTCTATCTTCTAAAGAATGGTAAGAAATTACTACCAAACGCCCCCCGGGCTTAAGCACCTCGGCAGCTTGCTCCAAAAAACGCTCTAACACTTCGATTTCGGCATTTACCTCGATACGCAAAGCCTGAAAAACCTGCGCCATATACTTATGCTCTTTCCCACGAGGAATATGAGCTGCAATAATATTTTTAAAACCCGACAACGTACGGATAGGCTCATCTAAGCGAGCCGTTACAATAGTTCTAGCCAAAGATTTTGCATTTTGCACCTCGCCATACAAACCAAATATTTTATGCAAATCTTCTTCGGCATAGGTATTCAGCACTACCGCAGCCGTTAAAGCCCTCTGCTGATCCATGCGCATATCTAAATCTGCCTCAAAGCGAGTAGAAAAACCTCTTTCTGGCTCATTAAACTGATGCGAAGAAACACCCAAATCAGCCAAAATACCATCTACCTGCTTAACACCCAACAAACGAAGGTAATTTTTCAAATACCCAAAGTTCTGATCCACAAAACGGAAACGAGGATCGTCTATTTTATTTCTTTGTGCATCCGGATCTTGATCAAAAGCAATCAAAATACCATCAGCACCCAAGTGTTTTAATATTTCACGAGAATGCCCACCACCACCAAAGGTTACATCTACATACACCCCATTTGGCTTAATAGCCAAACCATCGATACACTCTTGCAACAAAACAGGCACATGATAATTACTCTCCATCAGCACCTCCTTTATTTTTTCCACCCATCACCTCTTCAGCTAATGCCGCAAAATTTTCTGGAACATCATCAAAAAGACCGTCGTAAACCTTTTTATCCCACACCTCAATCTTATCTAACTGGCAAGCCAAAACCAATTCAGCTTCTATACCAGCGTACTCTACCAACGACTTAGGCAACAACACACGACCCGCAGCATCTAAAGCTAAAGGCATTGCGCCACGCTGAAACGCTCTCACAAACTCACGATTCTTTTTCTCGAACATATTCAACTTACTTAACTCAGCCACCGTTTCGTCCCAAACTTTTTTAGGGTAGATCACTAAATTCTTCTCAAAACCCCTATTCACTACCAACCCATCTCGCTCTACATCAAGCAATTGCTTTTTCAGCAAAACAGGCACCATCAAGCGCCCTTTCGCATCCATTTTGCAATCAAATTCTCCTATCAGTTGGTTCATTATAAGTAGCTACACTTTTTAAGTAGTGTAAAATTACTTACTTCTACCACTTTTTACCACTTTTTACCACAAAAAAGTTTTCAACACACATTTTCTACACTTTAACCCACTTTTAGATAGTATTAAGGCATTTTTTGTGGTGGTAAAAAAAGAAAGCGTCCCGACGCAATGCATCGGGACGCTTATTTACAAGGAGTTAACCTTTATTAATTCAAGAATAAAAAGGCAAGATTAAACTACATTTACCTTACCAATACGGTTTTTACTTTTGGATAGCCGCTACACCTGGTAGTTCTTTACCTTCCATATATTCTAATAAAGCACCGCCGCCAGTTGACACGTAGCTCACTTCATCTTCTAAACCGAATTTGGCAATGGCCGCAGCCGAATCGCCGCCACCAATTAAAGAGAAAGCACCGTTTTTAGTGGCTTCTACCACGGCTTCTGCCACGGCTTTAGTTCCTTGTTGAAAGTTTTCCATCTCGAAAACACCCATAGGACCATTCCAAAGCAAAGTTTTCGAATTTTTAATGACAGCACTAAACAACTCTATTGTTTTAGTGCCAATATCCAGGCCCATCCAATCTGCCGGAATGTGCCCGCTAGCTACTTGGTCTTTGCTGGCCTCGTTATCGAATTTATCAGCAATTACGGTATCTACTGGCAATATTAGGTTTACGCCTTTTGCCTTCGCTTTTTCTAATAGCTCTAAACACAACGGCATCCTGTCTGCTTCTAACAAAGAGGTTCCTATTTCGCCACCTTGTGCTTTTGCAAAGGTATAAGCCATACCACCGCCTATAATTAAGTTATCTACCTTTTCTAACAGGTTTTCGATTAACAAAATCTTATCAGATACTTTAGCACCACCCATAATGGCAGTAAAAGGTCTTTCAGCGCCGTTAATTACCTTTTCCGCATTTTTAATTTCTTCGGCCATTAAATAACCGAAATATTTGTTTTCTGGAAAAAACTGAGCGATAATGGAAGTTGAAGCATGCGCTCTGTGAGCGGTACCGAAAGCGTCATTCACATAAACATTGCCCAATTTAGACAGCTTCTCCGCAAAGGCCACATCGCCCTTTTCTTCTTCTTTATAGAAACGTAGGTTTTCTAGCAACAAAACATCACCAGGATATAGATTATCTGCTTTGTGAATAGCATCTTCACCTATGCAATCGTCGGCAAATTTTACCGTAAGACTAAGCATACGAGATAAGTCTGCTACAATATGTTTTAACGAATATTTATCGGTTGGACCATCTTTTGGGCGCCCTAAGTGCGACATTAAAATTACTGAACCACCATCTTTCAGGATTTTTTTGATGGTTGGCAATGCTGCACGCATTCTTTTATCATCGGTAATGTTGAAATCGGCATCTAAAGGAACATTAAAATCTACTCTTACGATAGCTTTCTTTTCTTTAAAATCGAATTGATCTACTGTCTTCATTTTAATCTGTATTTCTTATTTTCAATTTGATGAAGCTATCCCGGTGTGAAATTGGGATAGTTCTATATTAGGTTTAAAATCATGTTATAATGTGGGCCAACACCTGGAATTTCAAATTCTTCGGAAACAATTTTAAAACCTTGTTTCTTATAAAAGTCTATTGCTGATGTGCGTGCATTGCACCAAATATACTCAGCTTTTGCTTCTTTTATATAGTTTACCGCATATTTTATCAGCATAGCTCCGCAGCCCTTTCCAAAAAAAGTTGTATCTGTTGCCATACCGCGAAGCTGGTAGCCCTGTCCGCCCCTACCTTCTATGTTTTGGGGGAAGAAAGTAGCCACCGTAGCAATTTCATTTTCATTAGGATAGCATGCTAAATGAAACACTCCTTGTATTTCATCCGTTGGAAAAACACATGCGTTTAAAGGTGCTCCATTTCGGAGCATTTTACTTCTTAATGGCAATACTACTTCTAACGGCACAAATTTTATCATTTTAATGGCTTTATTAGTTCATTGGTTCATTACCTATTATCGCTGACCTATCTTATATCGTCTTTAATTATTGATTGTTTGAGGATTGATTATTTGAAAACCGAATCTTCTCCACTACATCTGCCAATCTATTTGAATAACCTGATTCATTATCGTACCAGCCCACTACCTTCACCAAATCGCCTACAACAGAGGTTAATTGCGCATCGAAAACACAAGAATAGGGATTATTGATGACATCAATAGATACAATTGGGTCTTCGGTATATTGTACAATTCCATGTAACTTGTTACTAGCGGCAGCTTTAAATGCTTCATTAATTTCTGCTATGGTAGTTTTCTTTTTAAGGTTGCAAGTAAAATCTGTGAGCGAACCATTTAATACTGGCACCCTAATGCCTGCCCCGCCAAGCTTACCCTCTAAGTGCGGAAAAATATGGGTAATGGCTTTAGCCGCTCCGGTTGTGGTGGGGATAATAGATGAAGAGGCTGCCCTGGCTCTACGTAAATCATGGTGCGGCGAGTCGTGTAGGTTTTGGTCGCCAGTCATAGAGTGCACCGTGGTAATATAGCCATCTATTATGCCCCAATTATCGTCTAATATTTTCACCATTGGCGCCACGTTATTTGTAGTGCACGAAGCATTAGATAAAATTGGGGAAGAGAAATCTACCTGAGCATCGTTTACGCCCATCACCACCATTGGAATTTCTTTATCTGGTGCCGGAGCAGAGATAAGTACTTGATGCGCACCGGCAGACAAGTGCTTTTCTGCACCTTCTTTATTGGCAAACTTTCCTGTACACTCTACTACCAGTTGCACTCCTAACGCTTTCCAAGGCAGCTGATGGGGTTGTGCATTTGATAAAACTTCAATTCGTTTGCCATCTATTACCAACGCTTGTCCGTCGGCAACAACCTCTCCTTTATAGCCTCCGTGAACCGAATCGTACTTAAATAGGTGTGCCAAAGTTGCGGGCGTGGTTAAATCATTAATGGCAACTATTTCAAAATTTCGCTGTAATGCTGTTCGTAAAAAAATTCTGCCGATACGGCCAAAGCCGTTAATAGCTATTTTCATTTTGCTAATTGTTTGAGGTGACAAGGCAAAGCTAGCAATATCTAAAGAAACTAAGCCTAAATTAAGCAAGGGTTTTCCATGATCAAGGCATTTTATTTTAAGAAAAAGAACTGTTACTCCGTTTAAAAAGGAATTTAAGAAACTTTTAAAGTGTCTTTCAAAAACACATCTTTAATGGAATATGATTTTGTTTGTTTTTTCCCCTTGATGTAAGTAAGTACGGTATTAAAAACCATACAAATACCAATCTGAAGAAATATCAACACAAAATTACCGAGATGGCTTAACCATATGGTAAGTGCAATGATGCTGGCATTAAAAACAATTGCTACCAAAATAATCTGCTTTGCATTTAAGCCCAAACGCAACAAGCGATGGTGGATATGGTTCCTATCTCCATGAAAAGGGGATTTTCTGTTAATTACCCTAATAAAGAAAATACGCAATGAATCGAATATTGGAACAATGAGTACCGCTACCGCAATAGCCGGAGCAGAACTAAAAGTTGGCCCACCTGGGAGGCCTACTTTATTAATTTCGATGAATTTAATGGCCAACACAGCAGAAACCAAACCTATAATTAAGGAGCCTGTGTCGCCCATAAATATCTTTGCAGGCGGATAATTGAACACTAAAAAGCCAAGTATTGCCCCTAGCAGAGCAAACGAAATAAAGGCATAGGCAACATCGTTACCTAAGGCAAACATTACTCCAAAACATAAGCTTACCAAAGCTCCTACCGACCCTGCCAAACCATCTACGCCATCAATCAAATTAAATGCGTTATTAATAAAAATTATTAGTGCTATAGAAAAAACCGCACCTGCTACGGGAGGTACATCCCAAATATTAAATACACCGTATAGACTGGACAACTTAAAATCGCCAAGGCCTACCAAAATTAGTGCAACCAATATTTGCAAAGCAAGTTTTGTACTGGGGCTTACTCCATAAATATCGTCTTTTAAGCCTAAGGCAAACAATAAAATACTGGATGCTATTAAAAAGTTTGCTTCTTGATAATATATTGTATTTGCAAAGAGTAATACGGTAATGGTAAAACCACAGAAAAGCCCTATGCCGCCGAGCCTAGAGATATGGTCTTGATGCGTTTTGCGGTGCAAATCTGATGAATCGAATAAATTATGCTTATTTGCCACATGGATAATAGAGGGTATAGCAAACCTTACTAGCACAAAAGCTAGGCAAACAATAGCAATATAGAACACCAAGGGGTATTCGACAAATAGTTGTTCAGGCATGCCTTTTTATCAATGTTTGGTATTCAAAAGTATTAATTATTATCCAACTTAGTTGCACTTTTCAAAAAAAGGAACTATTGTGGAGGTTTCAAATACCTATTTATGGGTATAATAATACTAAGCGTTGGGGTGCTTTTTGGTCGATTTTCAGTACCCCTCTGCCTATTTGGACCAACATTGCAAGGCTAAACTTGTATTCCAAAACTCACTTTGCTTTATAAATAAACAACCCCGAGGTATTTTCCGAATAAACGCCTGCAAGTTTCGAACTAGCCGATAAACCGTAAGATTTGGCCGAAATCTTGTTTCTCATGGTAAAAACATTTACATTTGCTTTACATAACTAGCTGAATATCAAATATAATTATTCTTATTTGAAACTCCCTACAACTCTGTTAAACTCCCTTCAAGTCTGTTCAAGTCCGCTCAAGTCTGTTCAACTAGTGGATAGCCAGTGTGTAGCTATCGTGCAACTACTGTAAATCATGTGGCTTAACATCTAGCTAACACACCCTGAAATGAATTTGCTTCGCAGCTATTTCAAGATCAGGGTGAGGCTAAATTTGCACTCCGTCTCCCGAGGTTAATTCTGGACCAGTTTTAGCATACTTAATGATCTCAGGTTGATATATAAAATTTTATATTTTTAAACCCGTAGTGCATTATCAGCATTAATATAAACAACTGATGTTGATCTTTTTATGTTATTAATTAAAATCCTCCCCCTGCCCCTCCGAGAGCTATCGTGTGGACACAAATATTGAGAAATGTTATTTTCCTCCCCCTGCCCCCTCCGAGAGGGGGATATGCAAAATGCTTAAGCATCATGTGCCTCCCTTTGGAGAGTTTATTCCGATTTTCGGAAGGGATTTAAGGGTGAGGAGTGAGATGTGTCCACACGATAGCTCCGAGAGGGGATATTCAAATCGCATAATTAAACACCATGTGTACCCCTTTGG
>NZ_DHDZ01000046.1:0-31216 GCF_002399615.1 Pedobacter sp. UBA4863
CACCACAACATGAAACGGACCAACAGCAGGGGCATGGCACAAGCTAACAAACATGTTTTAATGGCCGCATTGAGCTATAATCTAAAGAAACTGCTCAAATTCACTCGTAAAAACCCAACCATCATAGCGCAAAGCATGCCTTCAATTAAGGGAGTGCTTTTTTGGTTTGAAATAGCTATTGGTAGTGTTAAAGTAAGCCGATTAGAGCTACGTTAACAACAAAATTTTACAAGCTATAAAAACAACCAACCTCGCTTAAAGGGGCTTAAATGAAGTTGCATATTGTTAGGTTTTTGCTTTTTTAAAGAGTTGTGCAACAGTTACCGATGTTATGCGGTCGGCTTTCGATTTCAGTCAGTTTTATCATTGTCTTTAACAGCAATTTGTCCCGGCTTGAATGGATGGACATTTCACTGTTCCATAGCTACAAAATACACAACAGTCGCCCTGTTTTGGCTTTAATACCTTTTTGCAGCTTTCGCACTCGTAAAAATATTGGCAAGCGTCTGTCGGCATAGTTTCTTCTTTCTTATGTCCACATTCAGGGCAAGTGATAGTTGATTGCAGGATTATGTTCATTTTATTTCTTTTTTGTCGGTTACGGAATAGCCTGTTTTAGTTATGGCTTTTTCTATCTCTTGAATGTCGGTTTGAGTTCTATCAAATTCTATGATTGCGTTGCCGTTGTCGTAAGAAACATTCGTCTTAATTATTCCTGTCAGTTTATTTACTTCGTGATTTACGTTTTCTTCACAACCTGCACAAGTCATTCCGTTAATTGTAAATTCTGCTGTTTTAATGTTTGATTGGTCGGTTATGATTGTTTGACTTTCTGTCTTTGGAAAGAATATGTGGACATAACTTGGAAACGCAAGCATCAGTCCTGCAAAAACTGTTACGAAACCCAAAAACTTTTTTGTCTGAATAAAGGGTGTTTTTTCAGTTGTGTCGCAGCAGTCAATTTGTTTTTGAGGTTTCAGTTTTTGATACCAAGCAAACGCAAGAACCAAAACTGTCAAGCCAATTAAATATGGTCTGAATGGGTCAAGCCAAGAGAAAGTAGAAGCAAGTCCACTTGTTCCAGCCAACAGAGCCAAAACAGGTGTAATGCAGCATAGTGATGCCGAAATTGCTGTCAAAAGTCCAAGTCCTGCAAGTTTATTATCTGATTTCATTTTCTTACTGTCAATGTCGTTGGTTGTTGTCTTTTAAGCTGCCGCATAACGTTTTCGGGCTTAGCGAAGGTGGCGATTTTTACCACAAAACGTGATGCGGAGAACCAAACTTTGATTAACCACAGATTTGTTTGCGGAGTACTGAACCGCCACTTTTGCTAAGCCCGTGTTAGCTGTGGTTTTTCTTTTAAGCAAGTCCATATTTCTGTCCGTATTCTTTTACCGTTTCTAAAAAATGCGGGTTAGTTTTCTCCTTCAAAATTGTCAAATATTCTGTCTTTGCCTTGTCAATTTGCTTTAATTCAGCATAGACTATAAGTTTACCCAAAGGTGCCAAAATTAATTTCTCGGTGTCTAGTAGATTTAAAAAGTCTTCTTTCGTTTTCGTCTTGTCGAAATAGGGTAAAATATATTTTGTAAGGTTTGTCTGCATTTCAACTATCAAAGTATTCTCATCAGTCTTCTCGTCAATGTCATACCAAGTGTCGTGTTGGTTTCTGAGTTCCCCAATACGCTTCCTAATTAAACATTCTGGTTCAGTCGGAAAGGTTGGGATTTCTTTTCCTTCATTGTATGTCAATCCAGTCCAGTGTTCAGGAAGAAATAGTCCTGTGTTAATTGTAAAGTTTATATGGTCTTTAGAGTAAAAGGAACTTTTTTGAATATTGATTATTTGTCCTAAATCCTGTCCTTGTAAATAGAAATTGTTAGCCTTCTTTTTAAATCCAAGGGGCTTTAAGATTTCGTGAAATCCGTCTTTAATTACTCTGTCAAATTTTATTTCTGTTACAGTCTTCATTGTCTGTTTGTGTCGGTCGTTAAAATCACAGCTAACGTTTTGCAGATTTGCGATGGGCGGGATTTTTACCACTAATGTTTATGCGGAGCACAAAACTTTCGGTTACCACTAAACTGTCTGCGGAGCATGAAACCCCGCCTATTGCAAATGTGCTGTTACCAGCAGTGTTTTTTTCTCTGTCTAAATGGTCCATATCGAAGTCTGGGTGCTATTTTATTTTTTCAACCTCTATCCAACCTTCGTTTGCATGAAGCATGTAACAGACTATTGCGTCTTTTGCTGAACCGTTACATTCCTTTATCTTCTTGAAAGTCGCTGTTACAGCCGTCCCGTCTGAAAAGGATGAAACCTTTTCGAGGTTGCAAACTTGAAAGTCCTTGCCGTCTAAACGCAAATATGTCCCTGTGCAGTCACGCTCTACTGTTACAGTTTGATTTCTCTCTTTTTTACAACTTGTAAACATTGTTGTCAAAACGAATAGAATTAAAATTGTTGAATATGTTTTTTGCATGTCGTATGTGTCTTTTAAGTTTTAAAAAATTGTCTAAAGTTAAAACGATTTATTGTCTATTGTCGTTGCCTACATTCATTTCTCATTTTCAAAAAGCGTTGTCAGTCGTTTTAGGTGATTGTCTGCCCGTGATAATTTTTTTCTTTAAAAGTCAGCGTTGAACTGTCCACCGCCAAAAGTTTAATAAAAGCACAAAACTTAAAAGTTACTGCAAAGTCAGATCGAAGTCGTGAAGTGGACAGTCCACCGTTGACTTTACAAACTGTCGTGGTTGTGTGGTCGTCTAACATTGCTGGTAACTTATATATATGCCTCATAAAACCCCAGTTATACAGTCAAAACGTGGTGGCTTATGGGGGTCGTAATCAGCAATATATTTCACAAGGTAAAAAAAAATTATAGATCATCGAAAGGACTTTTTACGTTGCGTAAACTTTTTGTACTTACATGCGTGTAAATCTCTGTAGTTCGGCTGCTTTTATGTCCCAGTATTTCTTGTATATAACGTAAATCTGTTCCACTTTCTAGCAAATGTGTGGCATAACTGTGCCTTAACCAATGTAGGCTGACTGGTTTTTTGATATTTGTTTTTTCTACTGCTTGTTTAAGTACTTCGCCTAAAGACCTTTCATCGTACTGCGTTCCTGGTTCTCTGCCTTCAAACAAATAATTAGCTGGTTTATGCGTTTTGTAATAATCCCTTAACAAATCCAAAATACTTAAAGAAAGCGGTGCTATCCGGTCTTTTCTCCCCTTTGCTTGTCTAATAATTACTAAATTGCGGTTCGAGTCAATATCTTTTGGCTTTAAGTTCAGCAATTCGCTCCTACGTAGTCCGCAACTGTAAATCAAGCACAGCATCGCTTTATGTTTAATATTTGCATGTGCATCTAAAATTTTCTTTACCTCTTCTTTGCTTAATACATTTGGCAACAGTTTTTCTCTTTTGGGCCTGTAAATTTTGTCGATGTTGATTGATGTTTCTTTTATCGTTTTAAAATACAATTTGATAGCATTCACAACTTGGTTTTGAAATGATATGGACAGCTTTTTCTCCAGAATATAATCGTTGTAAAATGCAACAACATCTTGGTTGTTAATGTCTTTTATGTCTTTATCGTTGTAAAAAAACAGAAAAATTTGTAACGCTTCTGCGTAGGTTTTTACGGTGTTTGGGCTATATCTTTTGGTGTTTAAATACTTTTTAAAAATCTCTATCTGCTCAATTTTAGCTAAACAAGGCACCCCTTTTCCTTTATCCGCTTCTAGGTTAAATTTACCCCTGTTAATTGCCGTGTCGGGTAGGTGCCAAACGCTTAATGTAGCACTCCACCTTGCATCTGGCAGTTTTCTAAATCGGGCAATTAAGTCGGGTTTATTTTCGTACCAAACAGCAATCCTATTTTTGTTACGATGCCGAATGAGCTTTGCTTCGAATTCCATAAGGGTAAAATTTACTTTTAAAAATAGTGATTTAACCCATAGTGCATTATTGTCCAACATTCCTCCCCCTTAATTCCCCCTCCAAAGGGGGACACACATGGTGCTTAATTATGCGATTTGTATATCCCCCTCTTGGAGGGGGCAGGGGGAGGATTTAAGTAAAATACTGATTATCAATTATTTGTTTTAACCTTAATAATATACTACGGGTTGATTTAATCAAATGCTTACAATTTTGTTTTAAAATTATGATAGTCAACTATGTTGTATACAGATATACCGTTTATTAAAGATAAGCTTTAAGCTATGGAATGATAAGGAGCACTGGTTTTTCGCCTTATCTAACGTATCCACTTTTCGGAGTTTGCAACTCCGTAGTCTTATCATCCGATTTTTAATCCGAACAATAGCCAAGTGAAGATAGGATGGGATTAAAAATTGGACGATAGGGAGGTGGTATAGCCATAAAGCACAAGTCTGGCTTTTGTTCGGCTTGTGGCACTAAGACTTGCGCTCAATGTCATTAAATTAAGGGTTGTAAACACGTTGGCGTGGACGCCAACTTAGGAAATCTCTTGTGTTGGTGTCCACGCCAACACTTAACTTAACGTGAGTTTTGGGTCTTAATTTAGCTAAACAGACCCTAACTACGAAGTAGCTGCGAAGCAAAATAAATTCAGCGCCTGCTTCGAGTATCGGAGGTGACGGTAAATTGGCGTTTCGTCTCCCAAAATAAATTCGGGACTAGCTTTTAAGGGGCTATCTAATCATTTTTTTAATCAACATAAATTTAAGTATTTGATTTACAGTACAAAATATCTAAAACTCACGTTAACTTAATGACATTGGACTTGTAATAAAGAAGGGCTATTGGTTTTGGTATTTACTTGGGGTTAAATTTTGCTGCTACGCTGCATCTACCGGAATAGGCGCTGGCAACACGCCAAGTTTTTCATCGGGAGTCTAAAACCAAAAAGCAGGGTCCACATTATCAAATGTACAAGCCCTGCTTTTAGTTATCAATTTGTAGTTAACAGTTCAATTGAGCAATTAAACAGTTAAAACAATTAACCAGTATTTAGTTTTTCATCATTTTTAAGAATGTGGCCAGTTTGGCTTTCATCTCTCTACGATCTACAATAAAATCTAGGAAACCGTGTTCCAACACAAACTCAGAAGTTTGGAAACCTTTAGGTAAATCTTTTTTGATGGTTTCTTTAATTACACGGGGGCCAGCAAAGCCAATTAAGGCACCTGGCTCGGCAATGTTAATGTCGCCCAGCATAGCGTACGATGCCGTTACCCCGCCCGTAGTTGGATCGGTTAACAGCGAAATGTAAGGTATTTTCGCCTGGCTTAACAACGCTAGCTTTGCCGATGTTTTAGCCATTTGCATCAACGAAAATGCAGCCTCCATCATACGTGCGCCACCAGATTTCGAAATCATTAAAAAAGGCACTTTATGTTTTAGGCTATAATCTATAGAACGGGCAATTTTTTCGCCTACTACCGAGCCCATAGAACCGCCAATAAAATTAAAGTCCATGCAGGCAATCATAATCTCTTCGCCATCTATTTTGCCGTGGGCAGCACGAATGGCATCTTTAAGGCCTGTTTTTTTGGTAGTTTCTACAATTCTATCGGTATATGGTTTGCTATCTATAAAATGTAACGGATCGCCAGAAGTAAGGTTGGCAAACAGTTCGGTGTATTCGTTATTGTCGAAAAGTACATTGAAATATTCTTTAGAACCTACGCGTAGGTGGTAATTGCAGTATTGACAAACCCACTTGCTTTCCTGAAGGTCGGCACTGTGCAGGGCTTTCTTACAGTTCGGACACTTGTTCCATAAGCCGTCTGGTGCCTCTTTCTTTTCGTCTGTACTAGTGCTAATCCCTTTTTTCTCTCTTTTAAACCAAGACATGTGTATTTTTTAAAAATGCGACTACAAAGAAACGAAAAAAATATTTAACGCAAAGTGTTTTTAGGGGGTAGGGGTTAGTGGTCGGGTATTGGGTATCAGTAGTCAGTCTATAAATTACCAAATGCTGATGGTTTAATTTTGCATAACCTGTTAAGTCTCTTGTTTTTAGAAAAGCTAGCACAGTGCTGCTATTTGCAGTTAGTCCTGCTTTCGCTTATAGTCCTCAGCTTCGTTGCGCTAACGCTTTCACTTGCTTCCGGGCTAATCCGCTCAATCAGGTTTAGGAAGCAGGGTTTGTTGCACTGTTTTAAGTTCTCTAAACCCGATTGTAGTGGAAATACTTTTTGTAGCGTCATTTCTACAGTCTGCGCCAACCATTCGTTAGATTTCTCTGCGTTCTAAATGACGGTAAATAACAAGACAAAAAGATTGCAACGGAAAACGGGACCGGCAGCACGTTTAAAAAACTGCAATTGCTTTTCTAATAAATCAATAACCAATAATCAATAACCAATAAACAAATTCCAATGATCAAACCTCCAGGGTCAATAATGAACTTTTAGTTAAAGAGGCAATTAATCAATAAACAGTTTGCAATTAACCAACTAAAAAACTAATGAGCCCAAATAACTAAAAAACAACTTAGTGTATAATTAACAATAAGTATTTTTTGATTACATTTGTGAACAAACACTGGTTGTTAGATTAAATTTCCTAACTTCGAAACAATAATAAAACTAAATATAAAATGAGTTTAAAAGGCTACAAAGGCGTAATCCACGGTACTGCAGTACAAGAATTGTTTGAGCAGGCCAAAAAACATCAATTTGCACTTCCAGCAGTAAACGTAACAGGAACCAATACGATTAATGCGGTAATGGAAACTGCAAAGGCGGTAAATTCGCCGGTAATTATTCAACTATCAAACGGTGGTGCACAGTTTTATGCTGGTAAAACCTTAAATAACGATAACTTACAAGCTTGTGTACTGGGTGCAGTTTCGGCGGCTAAACACGTGCATTTGTTGGCAGAGCACTACGGTGTTGCGGTTATTTTACATACCGACCACGCTGCTAAAAAGCTGTTACCTTGGATTGATGGCTTGTTAGACCACGGAGAAAAATTCTTTGCCGAAACTGGCAAACCATTGTTTTCGTCGCACATGTTGGATCTTTCTGAAGAACCAATTGAAGAAAACATTGAAATTTCTGCCAAATACTTAGAGCGCATGAAAAAGCTAGGTATGACCATTGAAATTGAACTTGGTGTTACTGGCGGTGAAGAAGATGGTGTAGATAACAGCGATGTAGATAGCTCTAAATTATATACCCAACCAAGTGAAGTGGCTTACGCTTACGAAGAATTAAGCAAAGTGAGCAACCAATTTACGGTTGCTGCTGCTTTTGGTAACGTACATGGTGTTTATAAGCCAGGTAACGTAAAGTTGCAACCAATTATCTTGAAAAATTCTCAAGATTTTATTAAAGAGAAATATAGCTTAACTGCCGAGAAGCCAATTAATTTCGTTTTTCACGGTGGTTCTGGTTCTTCGCAAGAAGAAATTAGAGAGGCCATTTCTTATGGCGCTATTAAAATGAATATCGATACCGATTTGCAATGGGCTTTTTGGGACGGTATCTTAGGTTTCTACAAAAAGAACGAAGCTTATTTGCAAGGCCAAATTGGTAATCCTGATGGCGAAGATAAACCGAACAAGAAATTCTACGATCCACGTGTTTGGTTACGTAAATCGGAAGAAGCATTTGTTGCTCGTTTAAAAGTAGCTTTCGAAGATTTGAACTGTATCAATGCAAATGATAAATTATAAGTTTCAATAGCTGTATAAGAGAGCCATCCCGAAATGTAGGGATGGCTTTTTTTGTGCTTTAAGTGTTGAAATTCCATAAATTTATATTCTAAAACTTAAAACATGAGCGAAAAAAATAAAATGGGCTTGTTTGAACGATTTTCAAATGCCGCTACCAGATTTACAGGCAGTTCTCCGGCATTTATTACAGCGGTGGCCATTGTAGTAATCTGGGCTGTTTCTGGACCTATATTTAACTATTCGCAAACTTGGCAGCTGGTAATTAATACAGGTACCACTATTATTACCTTTTTAATGGTTTTCTTAATTCAAAAAGCGCAGAACAAAGATGGAAAAGCCATACAGCTGAAATTGAATGAGCTAATTGCTGCCCACGAAAAAGCCAGTAACAGAATGGTAGATATTGAAGATTTAACGGAAGAAGAACTAGACCAGCTACATCAGTTTTATGTTACCTTGTCAAGCTTGGCTAAGAAAGAAAATAACATTCACCGATCTCATTCTATTGATACTGCTAAAAAACGGCATAAGCAGAAACTACAACACCTAAATGAAATTAACCCAAATGAGGGCACCAATGCTTAGCGTAGAAATATTTAACACAAAGTAGCTTAGCTTTCGTTCATCAGCGTTTGGAATTTTTCTACAAACTGCCCAACATGATAGCCATCGGCTAAGCCATGGTGTACATGTACAGCAACCGGCATTGTTTTAGCGCCATCTTTTTCGGTTACTTTGCCCACAGAAATTTTAGGTGCACTGTCTGGAAAAGTGAAACTACGAGCATGAGATAATGAGGAGAAATCTATCCACGGAATGGCAGAAAAATGTATTTCGCTATTACCCGGTTTCGATGGTATTAAACCCTCGGTGTTTTGCACTTCTTGTATGGCTTTTTGGGCATTTGCGATAAATATATCTTCGTTGGTATGGTAATCGAAATAACCAAAACCAAACGTGCCATTTGCTCGGTTAATGGTTGTAGAAACATTCACTTGATCGTGAACTACCACCTCGTTGTTTAAAATTCGATAGTGAAACTCTTTGATTTGATTTACCGCTTTTAATGCTCTATACAAATAATACAGAAAAAATGATGCACCCTTCTCTTTGGCTTTGATATAGGCTTTAGTGCAATCTATTTGCACCACTACACCAAAAAATGGCTCCTCAAATTTACTGAACAGTTCGAAATGGTGTCTGCGCTTCCAAGTTTGTATATCGATTTTTTTCATGTTTGTTAAGTAGTTAACCACAGATGTTCAGATTTGATTGTTTTAGGTGTTTATTAATCGATATCTGTGCATTGGTGGCCAAAGTTTTTATAACAAAGTAATTATCTGGTCAATGCTCGTTACCGAAACAAAGTTGGGGTGATTGATGGGTTCTTCATGCAATTCATGTATCCAAGTTACATGATAAGGTACTTCTATCGCAAAAGCATTTAAGGCTAAAACTGGGATAATATCTGATTTGCGGGAGTTACCTACCATCAGAAAGTTTTCTGGCTTACAATCTAAATGATTGATGAGCTTTTGGTAATGGCGAGGTTGTTTATCGCTCATAACTTCGATGTGATGAAAGTATTTTGCCAAACCAGACTTCTCTAATTTACGTTCTTGGTCTAATAAATCGCCTTTGGTGGCCATCACTAAACGATATTTGCCATGTAAATGTTGTAAGGTTTCTTCAATACCATCTAAAAGTATAATAGGTTTTTGGAGCAAACGATGGCCAATGTCGAATAGCTGATGGATTAATCTACTATCCACTTTGTTGCCCAGTTTAGCTGCTGTTTCTACCATACAGAGCATAAAACCTTTAATGCCATAACCGTACATTTTTAGGTTTTTCATCTCAATGTCGAACAAATCTTTGATGACTTCATTTTGTGGCAGATGGTTAAATAGTTGAGCAAACTCCAATTCTGCTTCTCGAAAATAAGGTTCGTTTTCCCATAAAGTATCGTCGGCATCAAAGGCTATGGTTGTAATTTGGTTCTTCATGGTGTGTTTTTCTTACCGCAAAGTTGGCAGAAAAAGTTGCAACAAAAAAGAGTAAATGCGCTTATACGCAAATTGAGCGTTAACTTGCGAATGTTATTTTGCTTTTCTCCAGTTCCATGGAGGTATGGGCTTATTTTCTTGCCATAAACCAACCTTTTGCTTTCGGGCTTTTGCTTCTAAAACGGCATAAGTTTTATCGTTAGAGTATTTGGTGAAATGCCAAGCCATGCCTTGTTTAATCATTTCTTGGTTTACAATTTGCTTTTTAGCATTGATAATTACGGCAACCAACCTGCCATAGCGGTCGGTTTTTTGACTTTGTACAATTACTTGTTGGCCAAAACATAAATCTGATAAGGCTGTTTTTGCTTGCGTGCCAAAGGGCTGGTGCTTTCTTTTCTCCGGGCAATCGATATGTGCTAAACGTATTTTTATAGGTTGTTTTTGATACAGGATTTCCATGGTATCGCCATCAATAATTCGTATTACTTTGGCTGTAAACGTTTGGTTTTGTAATTGCTTTACCGATATGTTGTTGTTTTGTGCCGTAACCGAATTGGCCAGTAATAAAATAAACACAGCTATTAATCTTCCCATTTGCATAAAGTTTTGCCTTCTTTTTTGGCTTTGTTTAAAGTAGTTTTAACGGTTTTATAATTGCAGTTGCTTAAGCCCCTACATTTAGCATTGTAATGAAACTTAGGTGCTTTACCGCCGCCGCAAATGTAAACTGTTTTATCGGTTTGAAATGTAAAAAATAGGAAGGAGAGCAGGAGGGGTATGGGGTTGTTTATTTCAATTTTTTTATGGTGAAAGTTTTATCTTCCCGTTGTTTACAATTTTCAGCTGCTGATATATTTTATGCCATCAACCAATCTATTACATTTAGCTTTTGTATTCCTTTGTAGGTGCTTTCGGGCTCTACGTCCATTGTAAGTAAAGTTCGTTTGTTGTAATCTCTTATCAATTCAAACGGACGTATTTCCCGCTCAAATGTGCTTTGTTCTCTTGTACTCCAGGCTACTTGGTAATACTCTCTGTCGCCTTGCGGAGTTTTTACTGCAAAATCAACTTCGGTATCATTTGCTTTGCCAATATACACTTCATTGCCCCGTCTTATCAGTTCCAAATAGACAATATTTTCCAAATTATGCCCTAAATCCAAGTTGGATTTTTCTCCAAGAAAAAATTTTTTGAATCCCAAATCAACGGTATAATATTTTTCCTGTGTCATTAACAATTGTTTCCCCTTCACGTCAAAACGTTTTATTTTGTAAAACAGATAGCATTCTGTAAGGGCATCAATATAATTGCCAATCGTATTATGCGATATTTTTATTCCTGCCGATTGCAGCGTATTCGTGATTTTTTTAGGTGAAATTGTTGAACCAATTGCATCAAAAAGAAATGCCGTTGTTTTGTTGAAATATTCTTGGTTATGCCATTTATAACGTACCAATACGTCTTTTTGGATAATATTTTCTATGACTCCTTTTACATAATTCAAGTTGCTAGTTGAGCTTGTCTAATAAAAGACAAAGCTATGATGCATACTTTTGTTTTGCACACAAAAAACATTTATCATGCTTTGTCGATACAAAATTATAGGAATTTTCTGTTTAATTGATGATATTATGCAGGGTATCGGTCATAAAGAAGACATTCGTCGTAAAGTGAGCGACAGTGAAGTCCTTGTTACAGCCCTAATCTCGGCGACTAGTTTTTATGGAAACCATGTTTCTGCCATTGGTTTCATGAAGCAGTACGGATTTATCCCCAAGATGCTGGATACTAGCCGCTTCAATCGCAGGCTACACCAGTTGGGACATTTGCTTTATGCCATTTTTGAACAGGTAAGCGCATATTTCAAGTATGTGCATTGTGAGCTCCGCTATATCATTGATTCTTTTCCGGTTCCTGTCTGTCATAATATCCGGATAGGTAGTTGCAAGATGATTTCAGAGAAAAAATGGCGGGGCTATACTGCCAGTATGCGCAATTACTTTTATGGGGTTAAGGTGCAATTGGTCACCACCAAGGACGGGCTTCCTATTGCTTTCCATTTCACGCCCGGAAAGACTGCCGATGTAAAGGCGCTCAACAAGATTATCGCAGGCCTGCCAGCTGAGGCAAGCCTGTATGCAGACAGTGCCTATACCGATTATGATATGGAAGATAAAGCCCTGAAAAACAATAGCGTGCTGATAAAGGCACAAAGAAAAACCAACTCTAAAAGGCCTGATATCTATGAGTTGGAAAAAGAAAAACTCAAAATGAGAAAGCGTGTAGAGGTAACCATCAGCGATATTAAAAAACTATTCCCAAGAACAATACATGCGGTTACTTTAGATGGATTCGTCATAAAATTGACCTTATTTATCTTCGGATTACAATTGAAAAAAATATTCAAAAACTAGCAACTTACATTACATAATTTTTGATGTTATCCTCCGGTAATTCAATCGTTCCGGGCAATCCACCGTTTTGCATATATTTTAAAAACAGCAAATCGGTACGGGAAATATCTTTTTGCGTAAGCAAATATTCTTTGAACGAAAACGGCAAAATATGAATAGCATAATATCTGCCTGTAAGCAAAGTGCCAAGTTCGCTGCTCAATAAATAGGCATTTGAACCGGTAACATATACATCTATATTTGGTTTTACGTATAAACCATCTACCAAACGCTCAAATTCTTTTACGTTTTGCACTTCATCTAAAAACACATAGCTTGGTTTGGATAAATCTAGTTGATTGATGATGTGATAATATAAACCCTCCAAATCATTGAGCCATTTGTGGTTTTCAAAATCCTCAAAATTGAGGAAAACAATTTGCTTGTTCTTTACACCTTGCATTTTCAGATAATCACAAAACATCTGCATCACGGTTGATTTTCCGCAACGTCTTACACCTGTAAGCATCTTTATAAGGTTTTTATCCCTAAGTCCGATGAGTGTGTCTAAATAATCCTGTCTGACAACTTGTTTCATTATTTCTTTTTTAGACCAAACTTAACAAAGCTATAGAGTTTGGTCTATAAATATAATTAATTTTATTAGACTAAACTATGTATTTATAAGAAGTTTGGTCTATATTTCATTTGAAATATGCAAAACTGGTTGGTTTTATCAAGTTTTGTTAAACTTAGTCGTTTTTTAAGTTTACGCTCCAAAGTGACCACTTTTCACGCCTAAAACTGTCCAGGCGGCTGGTTTTCAAGATTTTTAAACACCTCTAATATTGGGTAATGTCTTTTGTCGGGACAGGGGGCGAACGCCCTTTGTGGGTGTTTATACGGGCTAATAAAAAGAGGTTTGCCTCTCTAACGGAACGGCTGTTTCCGACTATCATAAAACTATAGCAGACCATTATTTGCTGCTGGTGGATAAAGAAAGATCGGTGTATTGGGATTGGGATTGGAAAAGGGTACAAAGCTCAAAGGCTTTGAAATTGACCAGGCATGGAAAGTACCTGCGGAGAATTACTTATATTTGGTGTAGCTGTTCAGCCATTCGCTATTACTCATGGCAGCTAAGGGGGTGGCCACTTTGCCCCGAAATGAAGGGACTCTTTCTCCGTAATATACACTCCATCAGGCGAATTCAAATTGCCATAAAAAACAAAGTAATCCTTGTTTGGCATTTTTCTCTTTTCGTCAATCATTATTGCCGAAACATCTAAATCAAATGTACTTCCGGTTCCTTCGTTAGGATCCCAGCCTAGCCCAATGATCATTTTGCTTAGACCTATGTCAATTTTTGCCGTTATCGCATTGATGCTTTAAAAATAGTTAGTTATTTCTTTCTGTTTTTACGGAAAACCGTAATCGCTTAAGAATTTTTGACCATTAAATTTCATCACCCATTAATAACTCCCCAAAGCCCCATGCAATTCCTCTCTAAACCCATAAATTTCATCTAGGTTATTTAGCAAAACTTTCTCGCCAGCATCTTTACCGTTATGAAAAAGTTCGATGTATTTATTGGCACTGTTAAAATGTAGCCTACAAAGTGGTTTACGATTATTGTCGTCTAGCAGTACACCAAAATAAGACTGTGTATCTCTTGCTGCAATGCGTTCTGCACCTACCTTCTCCCTCAAAATTGCTTTAACAATTTGAAAAGCTTCCAACTCTTCGTCGGTAGTAGTTACTTTAGGTGCATCATGATTAGAATCTACTGGGTTTACCTTGGGTTGTTCTTCTATTTTTTCATTGATGTGTAGGGCCGATTTTAAACGGTGGCTAATAGACTCATTAATGGAAATGGTCAATGCTTTCTTTGTATATTCTTTGAAGGTAGCCATACGGTTGGCTGTAAGTGGTTTATCAAAAAAGCGGTTCACCAACAATTTTACTATTTCATCAGATGGTTGCTCAATCTCTTTTTCAAACTCTTTCCTAATAGCTTTGATATATTTTAAGCCCTCCGCAGAGTCTAAAATAGTTTCTAAATGATAGGCCTGTTTGGTAAAACTCTCTAAAACCTTAATTACATTGTCTTTTAAGTCTTCAATATTTAGGGTTAAGAAAGGTTTTTCATCCATAATATTGGGTTGCTCTAAATCTGTATAAAAATTATAGAGCAACCCATTGGTAAGCACACCAAATCTGGCTTTAGATACATGAAAATAACGATGTAATTGAGAGTTGTGAGCGTCCACATTTTCTTTCCAATGTTTGCATTCGATGATGAGGATGGGTTCGTTATTGTTCTTGATGACGTAGTCTATCTTTTCGCCTTTTTTGGTGCCTATATCGCAAATGTGTTCTGGTATTACTTCTGTGGGGTTAAAAATATCGTAACCTAAAATTTGTATAAAAGGCATTACAAATGCATTTTTAGTGGCTTCTTCGGTATTAATTTGATCTTTTAAATGAATTACCCTTTGGTGAAGCTGTTCTAGTTTTAATTTTAAATCCATCGGTTTGCGGTTTACAATTTCAAAACTACGGAGAGTAAAATGTTATAAATTACGGGAAACCGTAAAACGGAGAATTTGATGGGTGTTTTATCAGTTGTTTAAAAATAAAAACACCTAAAAAGATGGGCAACAGTGGCTAAAAAAATACTTTATAGTTGCTTTACAACTGTAATAACGATTAGTTGAAGCCCTCTGTTAAATGATACCTAGGTCTTTACAAAAAACAATAAGTTGTTCGTTTTTACTGAATTCGAGCATTTCTTTCATGTGGCTTAAGCGTTTTTCGATAGTGCTTAGTCCGGAAGGTTTAATGTTGTTTTTTTGCAGATATAGCGGGATATCTTTTTGTAATACTCCCTGAGAGAGTAAGGTTAAAATAGTGATGTCTAAGGTGGTAAATTCGTGCAAATTCTTTTCCTTTACACCTTGTCTTAGTTGATTGGCAAGGTGTTTTTTGCCCTTGCTAATGGTTTCAATGGCAAGTTTTAATTCTTTAGCATCGTGCCTGGCTTTACGCACATAAGCATCAATGCCTTGATCCTTAAATAACCCCTCAATGATGTTTGGCCTATCTTCAGCAGAAAAAACAATTACTTTAATTGTTGGATCAACGGCCTTAACTTTCATAATTAGCTCAATGCCATTTTTAAGTTTTTGTTCGCGATGATCTTCCTCAAAAGAAATATCTGTAATGAGCAATTGATAAGGTTGTTGCGCCAAAACCGATTTGCTAATGCGTAAAAGGGCGTCATCGCAATAATAAACATAATCATACTGGGTAATGGCCAAATCGCCCAGGGTTTTCTGTACAGAGATATTCGTACTTTCGTGATCTTCGGCAATTAATACTTTTTCAAACATCTTTGTTTTTGCTAGGGAGTTGGAAACGAAATTCGGATTTTCAGTCCTTGTTCTAAACCAGTATCAAAGGTAATTTTGCCAGAAATATTTTTTATACGGTTTCCCGTATTTGTTAGCCCGTTTTTAAATTTCTCCTCTTTGCTTAAGCCGATTCCATTATCAGCGTAATAAATATTCGTCTCTGCATTGGTTTGCTCAAATTTGATGACCACGTTTGTAGCATAGCTATGTTTTTTCATGTTCACCATTAGCTCTTGTAAAATTTGTTCTAGTTCATGTTTTGTTTTTTCAGCTATGCTTAACCAAATGCTTTTGGTATTATTTATTAAAATTACTTTCGTTTTGTCGGAAGCAAAAGCAGTTAAAAGGTTGGTAATTCTCTCCTGAAAGTTGGTGGTTTGTGCAACTTCTTCGTAAGAAATATCCCTAGATTTTTCATAGAGTTCCTCAATTTGATCTAGCAATAGCTCTTTATTTAGCGCTTCTTTATTCTCTATTTCCGACATCACTCTATACAGCCCATTGGCAACAACATCATGCACTTTTTTCGAAGTTTTTAACTGATTTTCTTTAATATTTCGCTCATTTTCAAGTTTAAGGGCATGTTTTCTTTTACGATACCATAACCATCCGATGGTTGATGTTAAAATAGCAGCGGCTAATAATATGATAATTTGGTATTTTCTTTCTGTATTTTGTTTTTGAAGCATTAGGTTGTCTGCCTTGTGCTTTTCGGTTTCATAACGTATCAAAGCAAATTGGTTTTTCGCATTGCTGCGGGCAGTTTGTAAGCTATCGCTTAGTTGTTGTAAAGGTTCGAAATATAATTTGCTGTTTTTTTCTGGCGCAAGTGATATCAATTTTTTTAAAACTTCAATCTCATCATCTGGGCTATTAATCAATTGAGTTATTTGATATCTTTTGTTGGCATAATATAGTGCAGAGTCTGGTTGAGTATATTCATAAAAGTCGGTGAGGTGGGCATAACTTGAAGCTTGTCCCCTTAAATCATCTTCCTTTATTCTAATGTTTAACGCCTTTATTAGTTCATTTCTAATAGGATGTTTTGGGTTTTCTTTCCATTTGGCATATGCTAAATTACTGAATACTCTGGCATATTCTTTAGGATTTGCTGATAATTGCGAAAGAGCCTTTTTGTATGTTCGAATGGCTAGTTTATAATCCTTTTTTTCTCTATATACATTTGCAATATTGTTTTCAGTTACCTGTTTATAAGTACTATCATTAGCATATTTTAAAGAATTTTTATAAAATTGAATCGCCTCTTGATGATTTTTAAGATTATCTGAGCTAATCCCTAGTGTATTATAGGTAGATTGTAGGTAAGGGAAATGATTTTTATCGTGTATGTTTAGAAGAGTGAGTGCTTCTAAAGCTAATTCTTGCCCACTAAAATAATCTGCTTGGTCGTTGGCAATTATGGCCATGTTTAACAGACAGTTTGCAGCCAGTAAGGTTTGGTTGTTTTTAACTAAATCGCTTTTTGCCTTATTAAAGTAAAAGAAAGCGCTATCGTTTTTTTTATCGTCAAGAAAAATGTAAGCTTGGTCCAGTACTTGATTAGCATCCGTTTTTTTCGGATGAGAATTGTTTTCCTTGCCACAAGAGTAAATAAATAGACTTAATAAGTAAATATAGAAAAAATGTTTCAAGAGAGTTTTTTGTTTAAATGTATAACAAAGCTCTTGAAAAATAAAATGATAAAAGCCTAAAATTAACAAAGTGAAAAAGTAGGGCTAATGTTGCCCTACTTTAAGATATTAAGGTTTTGGTCTTGGTGGAGGTACATGGCCATTATCTCCAGGACCACCGCCTATTCCAGTACTGTCTGGAGGGAGGCTGCTGTAAGTTTGTACAGGTTCGCTAGGGTTAATGTAGGTTGTACCTCTATGGCTATTTATGGTTGTAGAACCAGCTGATACCAATCCTAAAAGGATGGCGATAAAAATTGGCAAATACATTTTTTCAAAAATTTAAAAGTTGAATAATTGCAGTTCCGAGCGAACCATTCGCTTGGGTTACGGCTTAGTTATTCAGAAGGCCTTCTGAAATTTTTGGGAAGTGAGAAGTTGTTATCACGGGAGCTTTAAACTGCTTCCCAACCGGTTTATTACTGCCGTGATATTTTCTCTTTTTTAAAATCAGCATTGCTTTTTTATTTGTTTTGTTGCTGATTTCGATACAAAGGTGTAGGCTAAAAAATGCTTTAAAGAAGGAATCCGAATGAATCCAGTGAAAATCTGATAAGATTCTAGTTTTGTTTTAGTATTTCGAAAATTCCAATTAATTTAGGTTCAAATCTTTTTTGCAATGCTCCAACAATCTAGTTTGAAAGTCTTACATGAGTATAACAATCTAAAGCAAATAGATTGTTTAGCTGTTAATTTAAGAAAACCCACTATTGCAAATTTGCGCAATGAGTGTGCAGTTGTGTATTTAAAACGTCCTGAAGAAAAAATTAGAACTATACTGCAAGAATTTGGAAAACCTGAGTTTGAAATTTCGGAAGCAAAAGATATATTAACTATTGATGCAGAAAAGTTTAAACCGCTGCAAAAATATATGCAAGGGAATATAACTAAACCTAATTTACGAACTATTGAATTGCTAGCCTGGCTTATTGATTTTAATGAGGCGCAGGTGAAAGACGAAACTGTTGTTGTTAAATCGACTAAAGACGTACAATACCGCTGGAAAATTATAGGAATTAGCGCTATTGTAATTGCTTGTTTTAGTGGTTTGTATTTTAAGTTTTTTTACAAGCAGTGTATGCAGTGGAATGGCCAACAATATGTGGCTGTGCATTGTGGTAATGAGGGGAAGGTTGGCGAAATAATTGCGCTAAAAACTAATAAAATTGAAGAGTTTCATAGGATATTGAAACCAGATACCATCACCTACAACAGTATAGGTAAAGTTTGGTATATGAAAATGAACAAAAAACTAGAATTTTATACTGATAGTGGCTCACTACCAGTCGATAGAAGAAAAGAATTAAAGCCGATTACAAAGTATATTATTGATAAATATATTTTGAAGACCCAAGATTAGATTTTAATTGAAAATTTGTCCAGAAACCATCATCGCTTCACCCCACTTTTCCATATCCAAATTTAACTGAACTCCTTGTTCGGTTAAATAAGCAATTACATCTTCGGTGGCAATGTTGCCGGTTAAATCATCGGCAGCCATGGGGCAGCCGCCAAAACCTTTTAAGGCGCTATCCATTCGGGTACAACCAGCGGTAAAAGCAGCTTCTATTTTTTCTAAGCGTTGTTGCGGCGTACTGTGTAAATGCAAGCCAAATTCGATATCCGGAAATTGTTTTACTAGGGGAGGAAAAATGGCTTTTATTTTTTCGGGAGTTGACACACCAATGGTATCGGCTACCGAAATAATTTTAACACCTTTCTGTACCAGTTTATTTGTCCAGTGCGCAACAATATCGGTATTCCATTCGTCTCCGTAAGGATTACCGAAACCCATAGAAAGATAAACCACGGCCTGTTTTTTATGCTTATCGCAAAGGTTAAGCATTTCTTCAACCGTGTTTAACGATTGCGCAATGCTCGAATTGGTATTGCGCTGTTGGAAAGTTTCTGAAATAGAAAAAGGAAAACCCAAATAGGTAATTTCAGGGTGTTTTACTGCATTTTCTACCCCTTTTAGATTTGCCACAATAGCTAATAATTTCGTACTGCCAGATAAATCTAACTGCGCTAAAACTTCTTCAGTATCCCGCATTTGCGGAATAGCTTTTGGCGATACAAAACTGCCAAAATCAAGCGTGTCGAAACCTACTTGGAGTAGCAGATTGAGATAGGCTACTTTTAATTCGGTAGGCACAAAATCATGTAAGCCCTGCATGGCATCACGAGGGCACTCAATTAATTTGATAGGGGCGTTAAAGCTTTCTGTTTTTGTACTCATCATAATCGGTTAGGGCAGCATTATAAGTGCTTTTCATGTAAGGCGATGAAATCAAGAAATCTGCAGTTGCCACATCGCAAGCCATCGGGATGTTCCACACAATGCCCACACGTAATAGTGCTTTCACATCCGGATCGTGAGGTTGTGCTTCCATAGGGTCCCAAAAGAAAATGAGCACATCAATTTCGCTTTGCGCAATTAAGGCGCCAATTTGCTGATCGCCACCTAAAGGGCCACTTAATAACCTTTTAATGGGCAAGCCTAAATGTTCTTCCAACAACCTTCCGGTGGTACCGGTAGCTATTAAACTATGCTGACTGAGTGCATCTTTATTGGCTGTTGCCCATTTAATTAAATCGTCTTTACGGTGGTCGTGAGCAACTAAAGCAATGGTTTTGTTTGCGCTAAGTTTTTTGTGGGTCATGTGTTTTTTTGTATTCTTTGTAAGGTTTAAATGGTCTAATGATTAATCTGGTGCCTCTATCGTAGCTAAAATAGCTCCAAACCCAGTTTACAAAAACTACCAGTTTGTTCCTAAAGCCAACTAAGGTCATTAAATGTACAAACATCCATGTAAACCACGCAAAAATTCCTTGAAATCTTATTTTATTGATATCCACCACTGCTCTATTTCTTCCTACGGTAGCCATCGCCCCTTTGTCAAAATATTTAAAGGGCACGGTAGGTTTGTTTGCTATTAGGTTAATAAGGTTTTTGGCGAGTTGTTTGCCCTGTTGTATGGCCGCAGGCGCAACTCCCGGATGCCCGTTTGGAGTTTCTTCTGTAATCATGGCCGCTACGTCGCCTATGGCATAAATATTTTGATAGCTATCTACCAAGTTAATTTCGTTTACTTTTAAGCGATTTCCGCGTACTATAGCTTCGTTATTTAAACCGTCGAGCACTACTCCTTTTACACCGGCACTCCAAATTACGGTAGCCGAACCAATGTTTCTACCATCTACCAAAGATAAAGTTTGGCCATCGTAACCTTGTACGCGAGCTTCGGTATAAACGGTAACACCAAGCTCTGCTAAAAACTGCTTAGCTTTTTGTTGTGCCTGTACAGACATGGCTCCCAGTAACTCTGGCGAACCCTCAATTAGGTAGATGTTTACCTTGCTTAAATCTAGTTCGGGATAATCGCTTTTAAGCACGTGTTTTTTTAGCTCGCCAATAGCGCCAGCAGTTTCTACGCCTGTGGGACCACCGCCAACCACTACAAAATTTAATAGTTCGTTTTCTCTGGCAGGATCTTTTGCAATAATAGCCGCTTCTAAATTCTGTAAAATTAAACTACGCAAGTTTAATGCTTCGGGGATAGATTTCATTGGCATGGCATTTTGAGAAATCTCCGTTTGTCCAAAAAAGTTGCTGGTAGATCCCGTAGCAATAACCAAATAGTCATAATTAATATTGCCAATGGTAGTTTCTAGTTGGTTTGCTTCTGGGAGTACTTTTAATACTTCGGTTACCCTAAATTTCAGGTTTTTTTGCCCTTTAAAAATCTTACGGATAGGAAATGCAATAGAATCTGCTTCTAAACCTCCGGTAGCCACTTGATAGAGTAGGGGCTGAAAAGTATGGTAATTGTGCTTGTCTAAAATAACAACATCAACGTTTTGGTTCTTCAATTTTTTAGCTAACTCAATGCCGCCAAAGCCACCCCCAATAATCACAATTTTCTTTCTATGTTCCATGCCAAACTAAGTTAAAAATCCAATATTAAAAGTAAAAATAGCATACTGTTTCGTCTAATTTGGTAACAGGTAAAGTGCTATTTAGTTTGGGTAAATATAGGGATTAGTTTGTTGCTTAATAGTTTGGGAACTTAGTTGTTTGTATTGTTGAATTGGCTTGACAAAAGGTTTGTTTTGGAAAGGTTATTTGGCTTTCTGTCGGTTACGGTAGTCCCGCTTTTTGCTATAATCTTTTTGTTTTACTCTGTTAGGCTAGTTGTCGGCAAGGACAAACAAAAAGTATTTCCGCTTCAATCGGGTTTGGAGAACTTAAACCTGTGCACAATACTTGCATTTTAAACCCGATAGGAGTGAGCACAAACGAAGGCGATAGCCGAGTGAAGTAAAACGGATAGCGGGTGTGGCATTGTTTTTTGTAGTCATTTGCTTTTCAAAACCTTTTTTGCATTTCGGCATAAACCTTACAAAACAAAAAAGGACCCCGAAAAATCGAGATCCTTTAGATTTATAATTTGGTTTAGTTATACTATTTTTTTGCGTCGTCGTCGTTAGATAAATCGATTACAATTGGTGTAGAGATACATAGTGATGAGTAAGTACCAATGATACGACCAATTAATAAAGCAAAGATGAAACCACGGATGCTATCGCCACCGAAAATGAAGATTACGATTAATACGAAGAATACCGATAACGAGGTTAAAATAGTACGACTTAAGGTACTGTTTAACGCAAAGTTGATCAATTTAATTCGCTCTTCGCCATGTGCATCGGCTTTGCCGCTTTCTGCTAAACGTTCACGAATACGGTCGAACACGATTACTGTTTCTGTCATGGTATAACCCATTACTGTTAAAATTGCCGCGATGAAATCTTGACCAATTTCTAATGGGAAAGGCAATACGCCATCTAAAATGGTATAGAACGAAAGTACCAAAAATACGTCGTGGAACAACGCAATTACGGCACCTAAACCATATTGCCATTTTTTGAAACGTACCAAAATGTAGATAAACATTACTAAACACGAGAACAATACGGCATAAACTGCACTCGAAATGATGTCGCTAGCAATGGTTGGCGTTACTTTTTGTGAACTCTCAATGCTGTATTTGGCTCCCAAGCCGTCCAAACCTTTACGTAATGCAGTTTCAACAATTTTATCTGCATCTGGTGCTTGGTCATTAATATGGTAAGGAGTAGTAATTTTTAATGAATTATCGGTGCCAATAGTTTTTACCAAAGCCTCTTCACCTTCAAAATTAACTGATAGTGCTTTAGAAACTTCTTCGGTATTCAACTGCTTGTCGAATTTCACCATGTAAGTTCTACCGCCTTTAAAGTCAACGCCTAAGTGTAAGCCATCATTTTTGAAGTAAAAAATAACCCCTGCAACGATAATTACAGTAGAGATAATGTAATATAATTTTCTATGTCCAACGAAGTTGAAGGCTAAATTTTTAAATGCATTACGTGTAATGTTATTATCGAAAGTAATGTTGGCTTTTTTGTCCATCAATGATTCGAAAATCAAACGAGAGATCAATACCGCTGCAAATAACGAAGTAACAATACCAACACACAAAGTAGTTGCGAAACCTTGTACCGGACCCGAACCAAAAACAAATAGGATGATACCTAAGATGAATACGGTAATGTTAGAGTCTAAAATAGAAGACATGGCGTGTTTGAAACCTTCTCTGATAGCTACATTGGTAGATTTACCTTTTGCCAATTCTTCACGTACACGCTCAAAAATAAGGATATTGGCATCTACCGATAGACCAATGGTTAATACGATACCTGCAATACCAGGAAGTGTTAATACTGCACCAAATGCAGCTAAAATACCCATGATAAAGAATACGTTAATTAATAACGCAATGTTAGCCACCCAACCCGCTTTGTTGTAGTAGAATGCCATGAAAGCAAGAATTACCACGAAAGCTAATACAAATGAGATTAAACCGCTATCGATAGCTTGTTGGCCTAATGATGGACCAACTACGAAATCTGAAACGATTTTTGCAGGAGCAGGTAACTTACCAGCCTTTAATACGTTAGCTAAATCTTTAGTATCTTCTTTAGTGAAGCTTCCAGTGATAGAAGAAACACCGTTAGGAATTTCGTCTCCTACCGTAGGAGCAGAGTAAACCGTGTTGTCTAATACAATTGCAATTGCTTTTTTGTTATTAGGATCGGCTGATGCTTCTGCTGTTAATTTTTTCCATTTCGATGCACCTTCGCTGGTCATGAACATGGTTACATCAGGGTTGTTGTTTTGGTCGTAACCATCGCGAGCGTTAGCAACAGCATCACCGCTTAAATCAGGACGGCCATCTAACGAAGTTACTTTGATTGCATAAAGTTCGAACGCTTTGGTGCCAGTTCTAGGCTTTAATCCCCACATGAACTTTAAGGTAGTAGGCACTAAAGATTTTATTTCTGGCCTAGCTAACATGGCGTTAACCTTAGCAGTATCTTTTTGTAAAGCATAACCCACTACAGCACCAGGCATTAATTGCGGTTGTCCGTTTTCGCCTTGGTAAATAGGTAGCTGTAATAAAGTATTGATTAATGGGCTTGTTTTAGCTAGTTCGGCAGCCATAGCAGTTGCGCTGGTATCTTTAGCGGCAGTTGTTGCGCCTTTAGTTAAGCCCGCTAATTTACCTCCTTTAGCAGTTGTGTCGGCAGTTGCCGTAGCCACAGTATCTTTTAAAGTTACTGCTAATGTTTTATTGATATTCTCTAAGATTGGATAAACCTCTTGAGATTGATACACTTGCCAGAATTGTAACTCGGCCGAACCTTGTAATAATTTACGAACACGTTCTTTGTCTTGGATACCCGGCATCTCAATGAAAATTCTGTTAGAACCTTCTTGTTTTTGCATGTTAGGGCTTACCACACCAAAACCATCAATACGGCTACGTAAGATAATGAATGAACGGTCGATAGCACTTGTAGCTTCTTTGCTTAAGAAAGATTTTACCTCGTTATTGCTAGCGTTAGCTTTTAATTGCGCCGAGTTATCTTGGTTGGCAAAAAAATCTGCTAATTTACCGTTAGGTACTAATTTTTCATATTCGTTTACAAACAGTGCAATGAAATCTTTACCACCAGCATTCATTTGCGTTTGTGCATTTGACAATGCTTTGTTGAAATTCTCATCAGCAGTGTTGCCCGCTAACGATTTGGTCAACTCGGCCAAAGAAATCTCCATGGTAACGTTCATACCACCTTTAAGGTCTAAGCCTAAGTTAATTTCTTTGCTTTTTACTTGTTGATAGGTAAGGCCCAATAACGGATATACCTTTTCGGTAGCCATCGAGTCCAAGTATGCTTTTTCTTTTGCTTCATCGCCTTTTGCAAATTCCTTAGCCTTTTTCTCTACGTTGTAAGTAATGATGTTGAAAGAAAGTGAATACAGACAGACAATACCCAAAAGTATCGCCATAAATTTAATAAAACCTTTACCTTGCATTGTTTGTTTATTCTATTTTTATATGTAAGCTGTTTTTAACAAGTCGGCAAATCTAATTATTTTTTTAAATAATAGAACTGCTAAATGTAATTTTATTGGGATAACAAATATATTAAGCTCCAGATGCACAAATGATTTTAGTTATTTTTAGAATATTAATCTGTGCATCTGTGGCTGGTAAAGCTTAACGGCGCTCTAAAGTAGAGAAAGTATAAGCGAATTTGTTCTTTTCGTCGGGCAAATGGTCCTCTTTCCAAACTTCTTCCCAAGTCGCGTTATCCAATTCTGGAAAGAAAGCATCTGCGTCAAAATCTTGGTGCACACGGGTAAGTTCTATCTTATCACAAAGTGAGATAGCTTGCCTGTAAATTTCGGCACCACCAATAATGTAAACTTCTTCTTGTTTACAAAGCGATAAAGCTTCTGCTAAGGAGTTTACAACTTCAATCCCCTCAATTTGTAGCCCTTTTTGACGGGTAATGACAATATTCCTTCTGTTTGGTAAAGGCTTTCCAATAGAATCGTAAGTTTTGCGTCCCATAATAATGGTATGCCCAGAGGTGATGCTTTTGAAATGCTTTAAATCGGCAGGTAAGTGCCAAAGTAGTTGGTTGTCTTTGCCAATGGCATTGTTTGATGAAATGGCGACTACTAACCCCAAACCCCTAAAGGGGCTTTCCTGTTTACTGTTTATGTTTTGCTCCATTGATTTCGTTTACGCTAATTCCCTCTTTAGGAGGTTAGGGGGTTACACGGCTACTATCCCCTTAATATGTGGATGCGCCTCGTAATCCACCAACTCAAAATCTTCAAATTTAAAATCGAAGATATTCTTTACTGCTGGATTGATTTTCATGGTAGGCAAAGGTTTTGGATCTCTGCTCAATTGCAATTTTACTTGTTCTAAGTGGTTGTTGTAAATATGTGCATCACCAAAAGTGTGGATAAAATCTCCAGCTATTAAGCCGCAAACTTGTGCTACCATCATGGTTAACAAGGCATAAGAGGCAATATTAAAAGGTACGCCTAAAAAGATATCAGCACTGCGTTGATACAACTGGCAGCTCAACTTACCATCGGCTACGTAAAACTGGAAAAAAGAGTGACACGGCGGTAAAGCCATGTTTTCAATTTCAGCAACATTCCAAGCAGAAACAATAATACGTCTGCTATCTGGGGTGTTTTTAATGGTATTGATAATTTGGGTAATTTGGTCGATATGCCCACCGTTTGGTGTAGGCCAACTGCGCCATTGCGAGCCATAAACCGGCCCTAAGTTGCCATTTTCGTCAGCCCATTCGTCCCAAATGCGTACACCGTTATCTTTTAGGTACTTAATGTTGGTATCGCCCTGCAAAAACCAAATCAACTCGTGTATGATAGATTTTAAATGCAGTTTTTTGGTGGTTACCATAGGGAAGCCATTTTGCAGGTTGAAGCGCATTTGATAACCGAATACGCTAATGGTGCCCGTTCCCGTTCTATCGTGTTTTTGTGTGCCGGTATCTAGCACATGCTGCATTAAATCTAAATATTGTTTCATAGTTTTTTAAACCTACTTTTCGTCATTTCGAAGGAGGTACGACTGAGAAATCTGTTCGTTAAAAGCATCTAACTAGTAGATTTCTCACTATCGTTCGAAATGACGCACTATTAAGGATCGCTATTTCAAATAGTGAAACACAAATTTAGCCATTAAAAATGAACCTCGTGTTTATGTTTTTCAACAGTATTGATGATTGTTAGATTTCTGTGGTGTAAATCGATATTTTATCTTCAAAATACATTAGATTTGCTACAATATGATGTTAAAAAAGATAATCTGTTTTGCGGTGATAAGTTGTTTGCTTTGTACAGCAAGCTTTGCCCAATCAATAACGGCATCAAAACTTTCTGCTGCAACAATTTCAATTATCAATAGCAAAATAGTGTACGACCCCGCTTATGTTAAAATAGCTTATCCTAACGGTGATGTGCCCGCTGGTACAGGTGTATGCACTGATGTGGTGATTAGGGCTTATCGTAAATTGGGGATTGATTTGCAAAAGGAAGTACATGAAGACATGAAAGCGAATTTCAGTTTATATCCAAAAAATTGGGCTAGCAAAACTACCGATAGCAATATAGACCATAGGCGTGTGCCTAATTTGATGGTTTTCTTTGGTAGAAAAGGTGCAAAGAAACCGATGACTAAAAATGCTGCTGATTATTTGCCAGGAGATATAGTATGTTGGGACTTGAATGGCAAACAATTGCATATAGGTTTGGTGATAGACCGTAAATCTGCCGATGGTAAGCGTTACTTAATTGTACATAATATTGGCGGAGGTCAAGTAGCAGAAGATATTTTGTTTGCTTGGAAAATTATTGGGCATTATACCTATAAGTTGTAAGTTTTAAGTAATAGGTTTTACGTTTTGTCTTTGCTCTTTTATCTTTAGTCTTTGTTCCTTGCTCTTTGTTCTTTAATCCTTGCTCTTTATTCCTTGCTCCTTTATCTTTGTTCCTTGCTCTATTTTTTAATCTAAAATCGTACTTCGTCAATCTAAAACCCAAAGATGTTAACATTTGCCAACGCCAAAATAAACTTAGGCCTGTTCCTTACCGAAAAACGAACTGACGGTTACCATAACCTGCAAACCGTTTTTTATCCCATAAAGATACACGATGTAGTAGAATTGGTAGATGCTGAGCAAACCAATATGCTAATCAAAGGAATCGATATTCCTGGCAGTGCTACAGATAATATTTGTTTCAAGGCATTTAAAACACTGCAAAAAGATTTCAATTTACCTCACCAACAAATTGTACTGCTAAAGAATATTCCGGTTGGGGCAGGCTTAGGTGGAGGCAGTGCCGATGCCGCCTTTTTAGTCAAATTGGTCAATCAGAAGTTTAAACTTGGTTTAACTGATGAACAAATGGAAGCTTATGTACGCCCTTTGGGAGCCGATTGTGCATTCTTCATTAAAAACAAACCTGCCTATGCTTTTGCCAAAGGCGATGAATTTGAAGATCTTGCTATTGACCTATCTGCATACTATTTGGTATTGGTAAAGCCCCCTGTGCATGTAGCTACTGCCGAAGCTTATAGTAACGTAAAAACAAAACAGCCTTCCAGTTTTTTAAAAGATTTGATACATTTGCCCTTACAAGATTGGCAAGCTCACATTTTCAACGATTTTGAGCCTTCTGTTTTTGCAAAATATCCACAAATTGACGAAATAAAAACAAAGCTTTACCAAGCTGGAGCTAAATTTGCGCTCATGAGTGGTAGCGGATCTGCTGTATTTGCAATTTTCGAAAAAGAAGTGCAATTGCCAGAACTGCAGAAAGAGAATTTAGTTTTTTACAATGTTTAAGCTGAAAATCTAAAGCAAAAAGACTAAAACATAATGTATGAAAAGCTTTAAGCCTTGAGCTTTTAGCTTTAAGCTTTTTAAAAGATGGAAATCAACCTGATCCGCAAAAGCGGAAAATTTAATTTTGAAGCACAAAACGAAAGCGGCTTTACCGTAGCGTTAGATGCTAAACCCGCCATAGGAGGCCAAGGGAAAGGCTTTCGGCCAATGGAAATGTTATTGATTGGATTGGGCGGCTGTAGCGGTATCGACATGGTGAACATCCTTACCAAGCAAAAAGAGCAGCTAAACGATATTAAAATCAACATCAAAGCCACCCGAAAAGAAGAGGAAACACCTGCAATTTTCGATGTGATTGATATCCAGTTTAACCTATTCGGCGATTTAAGCGTGCAGAAAGTAGAACGTGCCCTACAAATGACTTTTGATAAATACTGCTCTGTTTCTAATATTTTAGGCAGATCGGCAACTATAAATTTTACATATACTATAAATGGTAATAAGTAATACGTTATTAAGTTATACGGAGTAATGCTGCCTATAACGTGAAACTTATCACCTAAAACTTACAACTCAATAATGTCCGATAATTTCGAAACCATAGCCATACGCACTCAAACCGAAAGAAGCTTACACAAAGAGCATTCGGCACCTATTTACCTAACCTCGAGCTATAAGTTTGATGATGCAGAAGAAATGCGTGCATTGTTTGCCAACGAAAAGGAAGGGAACGTTTACAGTCGGTATTCTAACCCAAATACTTCAGAGTTTATAGAGAAGATGGCTTTGTTAGAAGGTGCAGAAGATGGTTTTGCAACGGCAACCGGTATGGCAGCCATTTTCACTACTTTTGGCACTTTCTTAAAAAGTGGCGATCATATTCTTTCGAGCCGCTCTGTTTTTGGTTCTACGCACCAATTGCTCACCAACGTATTTGCTAAATGGGGCGTAACCTTCGATTATGCCGATTTAGATAAACCACAAGATTGGGAAGGCTTGATTAAACCTAATACCAAAATTATTTTCGTAGAAACACCTTCTAACCCAGGTATTGATATTATTGATTTAGCGTTTTTGGGTAAATTAGCAAAGAAACATAACACTTTGTTGGTAGTTGATAATTGTTTTGCTACACCATACCTACAACAACCTATTAAATTAGGTGCGCATATTTCTATCCATTCGGCCACTAAATATATCGATGGGCAGGGGCGTGCCTTAGGCGGGGTTATTTTAGGTGCCAAAGCTTTAATTACCGAAGTGGTGGCTTTTGCTCGTCACAGTGGTCCGGCACTATCGCCATTTAATGCATGGCTTTTATCAAAAAGCTTAGAAACCTTGGCTGTTCGCATGGATCGCCATTGCGAAAATGCGTTGAAAGTAGCAGCCTATTTAGAAAAACATCCAAAAATTAAGTTGGTTAAATATCCTTTCTTGCCATCGCACCCGCAATATGAAATTGCCAAAAAACAGATGAAACAAGGCGGAGGTATTGTAACCATTGTGGTGAACGGAGGAATTGAAGGCGCTCGTAAATTTATGGATGGCTTGAAAATGTTCTCTATCTCCGCAAATTTAGCTGATACGAAATCTATTGCTACTCACCCAGCAACAAGCACACATAGCAAGTTAAGTGAAGAAGAACGTAACATTGTGGGCATCGAACAAGGCTCTATTCGTTTGTCTATCGGTTTAGAGCATATCGACGATATTTTAAAAGATATTGAACAAGCTTTGAGTTAAAACAGCGTAATAGCGATAATTACTTCTTTTTAGCGTTCAAATCTAAATAGCTGCTATTTTAGTAAAAAGTGATAAACTAATATTTTTTACTAAAAATATTAGTATTTTTATCTCATGGAAAGAGATGAAAAGAGCACTGCATACCTTAATGGTCGAGGAGCGCAGTTAAATACCGATAATAGGTTTTTAAAAAACACTGTAAGTAAGGAATACATAGAAGCCATTGATGATTGGGAGGTTTCAAACGAAAAAACTACTTTCATTATTGGCAGTGCTAAAAGCATTGTTAATAAAGTAGAAAGTCCTGATGTGGGCATGATGTATTCGCTAAATCCTTATCAAGGTTGCGAACACGGTTGCATCTATTGTTATGCCCGTAACTCTCACGAGTATTGGGGCTTTAGCGCTGGTTTAGATTTTGAACGTAAAATTATTGTAAAGGAAGATGCGCCACAGCTTTTTAAAAAGTTTATAGAGAAGAAAAACTGGCCTGCTTATCCAATCAGTATTTCTGGTAATACAGATTGTTATCAGCCTTGCGAAAGAAAATATAAACTAACTAGGCAGTTGCTTCAAATAGCTTTGGCCTATAAACAACCTATTTCTATGATTACCAAAAACTCGCTCATACTTAGAGATTTGGATGTTATACAAGAAATGGCAAAGCAAAACCTGATCAGTGTTTTTGTTTCGATTACTTCGTTAAATGAAAATTTAAGACAAAAATTAGAGCCTAGAACCACCACTGCAAAGCAACGTTTAAAAGTAATAGAGCAGCTAAGCAAGGCCAATGTGCCCATGGGCGTAATGGCAGCGCCCATGATACCAGGCTTAAACAACCATGAAATTCCGGCAATTTTAAAGGCAAGTGCCAATGCTGGCGCCATTGCTGCGGGTTATACCATAGTTAGGCTAAATGGTGCCATTGGCAATATTTTTAAAGACTGGCTAGCAAAGAATTTTCCCGATAGGTTCGAAAAAGTTTGGCACCAAATACAAGATTGCCACAATGGAAACGTAAACGATAGCAGGTTTGGGACCAGAATGCGTGGCGAAGGAAATTTTGCCCAGTTGGTAAACCACACCTTTAAACTGCATTGCCGATTAAATAAGCTGAACCAGAAAAAAATTGAGCTTGATAGTTCTTTGTTTAAAAAACCACAAGCTCAACTCCATCTGTTTTGAAGCATGCTTTAAAATCCCTGTTTCATTTTTGGTAACACTTCAACCTTTTCATTTGGCAGCTATAGGGCCTAATAGATTTCTCAAACATTTGTTGTTTTAATGTTTATGGCACAAAAATATCTTCTCTAAAACACTATGCAAAACCAAATACTGTACAAACGTTTGCAATAAATTATTTTAAACGTCCAAACAAATTTTAACCAAATGCGATAAAGCGTTTTATTGTGCATTTGGCCACAGCTACACAAAATTTTATTGTTTTTTAAAATAATGAAGCGAAATATTACGGATCAATAAGAAACTGTTTAAAAATGATA
>NZ_DHDZ01000046.1:31398-34524 GCF_002399615.1 Pedobacter sp. UBA4863
ATTTATTCTTATTGAAATTTAAACAGTTTCTAATGGATTTTAGCCCAAAAAATAAATTCCCCTATACTTTTATCCCTTTAGCAGCTGTGGCTAAATCTTCCAAATGCACAATGGGTTATTATTATGTCAATTTTAATCACAAAGCTATTGCGCCATTATATAAAAAGCGTAACTTCGTTAAATAATGAAACAAAACATGACATATTATACCTTACAGGCTGCGGCAGTATTTGCGGCTTATAGGTTCAATATGTTGTCTAAAATAATATTTGCGCAATATTCTTAGATCATCCACCTGTTTCGAACGTGCTTAAAGCGTTCTTAAAATGCTATTAAAGCGCTCTCTGTTACCGATCGTTTTTAATTCTAACCAAAATTTATCCATACTATGCCTATTTATCATACCTTGGGAGCTATTCCTCCTAAAAGACATACTGTTTTTCGTAAACCTAATGGCGATTTATATGCCGAAGAACTGGTATCTACCGAAGGCTTTTCGAGTTTATATTCGTTAGTGTATCATTGCCATCCGCCAACTATTGTAAAGGCCATAGGCGAACCTTATAGTGTTGAGCCTAAAATTGCCCGCGAAAAACATTTACGCCATACCAGCTTGTTGGGTTTTAACATACAACCAGCAGACGATTATTTGCAAAGCCGTAAACCTGTGTTGGTAAACAGCGATTTGCATATTTCTTTGGCCGCTCCCCGCAAGTCTATGACGGATTATTTTTATAAGAACAGTCAGGCTGATGAAGTAATTTTTATTCACGAAGGCACCGGGAAATTAAAAACAGGCTTTGGCGAAATTGCTTTCGAATACGGCGACTATCTGGTAATTCCGCGTGGTACTATTTATCAGCTGGAGTTTAACGATGAGAAAAACCGCTTGTTCATTGTAGAAAGTTTTAGTCCTATTCGTACTCCAAAAAGATATAGAAATGCCTTTGGTCAGTTAGAAGAACATTCGCCTTTTTGCGAACGCGATATTAAGCGCCCAGAAAATCTACAAACTTTTGATGAAACCGGAGATTTAAAGGTGTTAATTAAAAAGCAGGGAGTGATGTACCCTTATACCTATGGTACACATCCTTTTGATTTTGTAGGTTGGGATGGTTTTCATTACCCTTGGGCATTTTCTATCCATGATTTTGAACCCATCACCGGACGCTTGCACCAACCGCCACCTGTGCACCAAACTTTCGAAGGCCATAATTTTGTGATTTGCTCTTTCGTGCCGCGTAAGTACGATTACCATCCGCTAGCAATTCCCGCACCTTACAACCACAGTAATGTAGATAGCGATGAAGTTTTATATTACGTAGATGGCGATTTTATGAGCCGAAAAAGTGTAGTGAAAGGCCAAATAACCTTACACCCAGGTGGTATTCCACATGGCCCACATCCCGGAACGGTAGAAAAATCTATCGGCCAAGAAAAAACCGAAGAACTTGCCGTAATGATTGATCCTTTTAGACCACTGATGTTAACCGAAGATGCCATTGCAATTGAAGATGAAAGTTATCATACAAGTTGGCAGGTAAACGTAGAATAGGAGCAGTATTTAAGAATTTTCAGGATAAGAGAGAATTGAATTTTTTAACCTTACAACTTTCAAACATTACAACAAACACATAATGAACACACAAACATTTGCAGAGAAAATTGCTAAAGCGCAAGATTTTCTTCCCATTAACGGAACGGATTATATAGAATTTTACGTAGGTAATGCCAAACAGGCGGCACATTACTATAAAACTGCTTTCGGTTTTCAATCGTTAGCCTATGCTGGCCCCGAAACTGGCGTTAGGGATAGGGCTTCTTACGTTTTGCAGCAAGGAAAAATTCGCTTAATTTTAACTACCGCACTAAAATCAGACCATGCCATTGCAGAACATGTAAAAAAACACGGCGACGGTGTAAAAGTATTGGCCCTTTGGGTGGAGGATGCTTACAGTGCATTTGAAGAAACCACCAAAAGAGGCGCAAAACCTTATTTAGCACCTCAAACCCTAACAGACGAGCATGGCGAAGTGAAAATGTCGGGTATTTACACTTACGGCGAAACTATCCACATGTTTATTGAGCGCAAAAATTACAACGGAGTTTTTATGCCGGGCTACCAAAAATGGGAAAGCCAATACAACCCAATTGATGCGGGCTTATTATACATCGACCACTGCGTTGGCAATGTTGGCTGGAACCGCATGAACGAAACTGTAAAATGGTACGAAGACGTAATGGGCTTTGTAAACATCCTATCGTTTGATGATAAGCAAATTAATACCGAATATTCTGCTTTAATGAGCAAGGTAATGAGTAACGGAAACGGTTATTCTAAATTCCCAATTAACGAACCGGCAGAAGGAATTAAGAAATCGCAAATTGAGGAATATTTAGAGTTTTACGAAGGCGAAGGTGTGCAGCATATTGCGGTGGCAACTAACGATATTGTAAAAACAGTAAAGCAATTAAAAGAAAGAGGAGTAGAGTTTTTAAGTGCGCCACCACAAGCCTATTACGAGATGATGCCAGAGCGAGTTGGCGAAATAGATGAAGAGATTAACCGACTAAAAGAGCTAGGTATCTTGGTAGATTGTGATGAAGAGGGGTATTTACTTCAAATTTTCACCAAGCCAGTAGAAGATAGGCCGACTTTGTTTTTCGAGATTATTCAGCGTAAGGGCGCACAAAGTTTTGGTGCCGGTAACTTTAAGGCATTGTTCGAAAGTTTAGAACGTGAGCAAGCCTTAAGAGGGAATTTGTAAGTCGCTGCCATCATTTCGAGCGTAACAGAACACCGAAAAAGAGCTTGGCAAAATCTTTGTATTAAACAAATACAAAGATTTTGCCTCGTTCGAAATGATGCGATAGAAGCTAACAATGCCCTAATAAATAATATAACACTACAAAAATTACAACGGTAGATAAACAACCGCCACCCAATTTCCAAGCGCCCCAACCGGCAAATACTGTTCTGAAAAAGTTATTCATAAGCTAAATTTAATTAGATAGAGATAACCATATAAAGCTTAAAAGGTTTTAAAACAGAGTGAAAATTGTGCATATAGCCTATTTTACATTAAGAAACTGTTTAAAAATGATATTAATATTTTACAGGTTGGG
>NZ_DHDZ01000046.1:34602-60095 GCF_002399615.1 Pedobacter sp. UBA4863
ATATTAATATTTTACAGGTTGGGCTTGGTGGTGACACCAAAATATAGCTATGGGCTGTAGGCGGGTGTCCCCATCTGCCTAGTATTTATTCTTATTGAAATTTAAAAAGCTTCTAAAAAGCGATAATAACAAACAGAGGTTAAGCTTATTTTGTTATTTTTGAAATTCGCTAATGGGAAATATTGCAGCCATCAAAAATACTAAACTCTTTCATTTTTGTTATCATCTGCAAAAAGCATTTGTGCTATATCAAAAAAACGATCCTTTACGCTTAGCGGGGGCCACAGCTTTCTTTGCCAATTTTGCCATTCCTCCCATTTTGCTCATACTTATTAGGCTTTTCGGGTTTTTTGTAGATAAAAAGATTTTAGCAACCCGTTTGTTCGAACGCATTTCAGAAATATTAATCCCAAGCAGTACCGAACAAATTAGACAAACACTTAGAAATATTCGCGGTATAGACCACAACTGGTGGGCAACCATATTAACTTTTGTGTTTTTTATTTTCGTAGCCACCACGCTTTTTAATGTCATTAAAAATTCTGTAGAACAAATCTGGAATATTGGTCAAGACGCCAAGATGGGCTTTTTATTTACTTTAAAAGTAAGAGCTAGGTCTATGGCAATTATTCTATTGGCTGGTATTTTATTCTTTGTTGGGCTAGTTACAGATAGCCTGCAGGCATTTGTAAGTGCCTACCTTAATAACAATGCGCCTAACTTTGGTAAATGGTTGCTTTGGGCCTTAAACCAAACTTTGTTTACATTAATTGTAATGATTTGGTTTACCATTTTATTTAGGTTTTTAACCAACGCCCGTCCAAGTTGGGCAGTAGCTTTGCAAGGCGGCTTGCTTACCGCAATTCTGTTTAATTTAGGCAAGTATATTTTACGCATTATGTTGCCTTTAAGCAATATAGAAAACATATACGGTGCTTCGGGATCTATTGTTTTGGTAATGCTTTTTGTGTTCTATTCGTCGCTTATTTTTTATTTTGGAGCTTGTTTTATCAAGGTAATTAGCGAGAAAAAGCAGGAAGATTTACGTTTAATTAAAGGGGCACACGCCTACGAGTTAAAAGAAATTAACTAGAGCAATCACTTTGTTTTCAAAAACGCAGGTAGTTAAAAGAAGCATTTTCGACTTTGCCAAGTTGTAATCCGTAGCCTACTTATTCCATTTTTAAACGGTCTGCACTGTCCTAGAATAATTTAATTCCTAAGCCTAGGGTGAATAAATTTAGCTTAGTCTCTGGATCACCGTCCGAATTTAGTTTAGATAGCCCCATTTCGTACCTTAAATCAACGCTTAACTTGCCTAGGTCTAAGCCAGTACCAAATTGCCAGCCTAAAGCCTGATCTTTTAAATCAAGACTAAATATTTTTGCTGCTGCCTCGTCAAAACTTTGCTCTTTATCTAGTATAAATGATACAACAGGGCCGGTATTAAGTCTTACACCAACACCAGCCGCCCCAATTTTAGTTCCCAGCAAAATAGGCAGATCCAAACTGCTAAACTTTATTTTGTTTTGCTGTCCTAAGTTGTTTTTAAGCTCTGTATTTTTTTCAGAGAAGTATAGTTCTGGTTGTAAATGTATGCCTGCCACGCCAAAACGTGTCCAAATTCCACCGTAAAAACCAGATTTACTGTCGCTGGCAAAAGTGTTGTCGATACTAAATTTCGACAAATTTAAGCCACCTTTGATCCCCATGTTAAATGAAGGAACTACTTGCCCAAATACAAAAAATGTACAGCAAATTAAAAACGTGGTTAGTATTAATCGTTTCATAATTTTATACTTTATTTACAAAACCATTGAGGCATTATTTTACAATTGGTGTTTTACTCCTTTTTAGAGTGTGGTTAGGCAAAGCATCTCCCCAACGCTGTTATGCAACGCCATAAGAAAGGTAATTAAATTTTAGTTTCAATTTTTTCAAACCCCTGCATCTCAAAAACAGCTAATTTGTCTAGCAAGTTAAAATGTAGTGTGCCGAAAAAATTAAAAATTCCGTCATCATTTTTGCCCTCAATACAAACAGACTCTTTTAAAATAGGGTTTTTTGGATTTTTCGCTCCAGAAAAAAGCATTTCTTCGTCTTGAATAATTACATTTTTTGCTTCGATTGCGAAGTCGTTTAAAAGGGCCAAAAATGCCTTGCCATTTAACAATAGTTCTTTAATATTCATTACCCAAAATTTAATATGAATACTTATTTTAAAGCTAAACAAACAATGCATATAATTGGTTCTAAAAATTTATATTTTAACAATAGGGGTTAAACAGCTGTTTTACCAAAGAGAAGTGGGCAACCCCAAAGCATCCGTTATCTTTCATTATTTATTTGCCTTACCTCAGGTTAAAGTAAATTATAGGTTAAAACGTTTTGTTTAATCAATCAAAGTTTTAACTTAGTTGCATATTATTTTGAAATTTTAAAGACCTGATATATGAAGATTACAGTAGTAGGCGCTGGAGCAGTTGGTGCCACCTGTGCAGACAACATTGCACGCAAAGAATTAGCAGAAGAACTGGTATTATTAGATATTAAAGAAGGTTTTGCCGAAGGTAAGGCTATCGACATGATGCAAACAGCAACATTGTTAGGCTTCGATACCAAAATTAAAGGCGTTACCAACGACTATAGTCAAACTGCAGGCTCGGCAGTTGCTGTAATTACATCGGGCTTGCCTCGTAAACCGGGAATGACCCGCGAAGAACTGATTGGCATTAATGCCGGCATTGTAAAAGGAGTGGCAGAAAATATCCTTAAATACTCACCAGATGCTATTATTATTGTTATTAGCAATCCAATGGATACCATGACCTATTTGGCGCTTAAATCTTTAGGATTGCCAAAAAATAGAATTATTGGTATGGGTGGTACTTTAGACAGCTCTCGTTTTAAATACTACTTGAGCCAAGCGCTAAATTGCAACCCTAACGATTTACAAGGTTTTGTAATTGGCGGTCATGGCGATACTACGATGATTCCTTTAACAAGATATGCAACTTACCAAAGCTTGCCTGTTAGTAATTTATTAGATGAAGCTACCTTAGAAAAAGTAGCTGCCGATACCATGGTAGGTGGGGCAACCTTAACCGGTTTAATAGGTACATCGGCTTGGTATGCACCAGGTGCTGCTGGCGCTGCCTTGGTAGAAGCTATTGTACGCGACGAGAAAAAATTATTTACTTGCTGCGTTGCCTTGGAAGGCGAATATGGACAAAAAGATATTTGCTTGGGTGTACCTGTTATTATAGGTAAAAATGGCTGGGAGAAGATATTAGATTATAAATTAAACGAAAAGGAACAAGCGGCTTTCAACAAAAGTGCCGATGCAGTACGTAACATGAACAACGTATTGGCAGAAATGAAGTTGGTTTAATATAGGTTAACTGCTACTGGTTAATTGCTATACAATTAATCTACTACACAATTAAAAGATTAACCTAATAATGAAGACAATTTCTGTTCCTTTAATTTTAGTGAATTTACAAGACAACGGTTTCCACATTTTGGTGGAAATTGTTGTTTTTGGCGAAAAGCTTTTTGCGGTAGTAGATACCGGCGCATCTCGTTCGGTATTCCACAAAGCATTGCTAGAAAAGCACGTTGAAGACCTGCAAGAAAACGAAGAGCAACAAGCCGCTACTATTTTTAGTAGTGCAACCACTTTAGTAGGTATTATTCCATTATTGCAAATTGGGAAACTAAAACTACCTAACTACGAAACCGTAGCTATTGATTTGCAAAGTGTTTCGGACACCTACCTGCAAATGGGACAGCCAGCTATTGCCGGTATTATTGGCGGAGATATTTTGGTAGCTTATAACTGCAAAATTGATTATCAAAAAAAGGTATTGAGGTTTTATATAAGTCAATAACAACGTTATGAAAAAAATAATTTTATCTATACTTCTTTATTGTACTGTAATGCTAGCATCGGCTCAGGAAATAAAAATTGTAGATAAACCCATTACTTTCGATTCTACACGTGTTCGCTTATCTATCGAATATTTAAAGGAAAGACACGGCATTACTCAAACAACGCCAACTATACAACCTAAAATAATTGTACTGCATTGGACCGCGGCTACCACTTTTTCCTCTACTTTTAATGCATTTAACCCACCAAAATTACCTAATGGCGATAGAAAAGATATTGCCAAAGTAAGTAGTTTAAATACTTCGTCACAATTTTTAATAGATCGGGATGGAGCCATTTACCGCTTAATGCCCGAAAACTACTTTGCTCGACATGTAATTGGCCTAAACTATTGTGCCATTGGGATAGAAAATGTTGGTAGTGCCAATTTCCCGTTAACAGCGGCACAATTAAAGGCAAATGAAATGCTAGTAAGGTATCTTTACAAGAAATATAACATTGAATATTTAATTGGCCATTACGAATATAGCAAGTTTAAAGGCACTGCTTTGTGGAAAGAAACCAATCCAAATTACATTACTATAAAAAATGATCCCGGTATTGATTTCATGAGCAAAATGAGAGCTAATGTAAAAGACTTAGCTTTAAAAGGAGCACCAAGCAATTAATTTTCTTTTTAAAATTCTTTAACTTTATTTAAATCAAATAATTTAAAGACATGAAATTCTTAAAAGTATTTTTAATGGTGGTGGTTATTTTAATTGCCATTATTTTAATTGGAAGTTTATTTCTTCCAAAAACTTATTCGGTAAGCAGATCTATTAATATTGCTGCAAAAGATACTATCGTTTATAAAAACATTGCCGATTTTAACAATTTTCAACAATGGAACCCTTGGTACAAAATGGAACCAAATGTTAAAACTACCATTAGCGGCACCCCAGAACAACCAGGCCATTTGTATGAGTGGGTTGGAAATGAAACCGGAACCGGGCAAATGAAAATTACCGAATTAAAACCGGTAGAAGAGGTAAAAATTGAGCTGAAATTTATTAAACCTTTCGAAAGTTTAGCCAATACGCAATTTAATTTGACGAAAAATGGCGACTCTACCAAAGCAACCTGGAGTATGAGTGGTGAAAACAACATCATCAGTAAATGGATGTGCCTTTTTGTAAGCATGGACTCGATGATTGGTAAAGACTTTGAAGATGGATTAAAATATTTAAAAGAAAAATCTGAACAAGCGAAGTAAATCAGTAAGCCTGCTTTAATACTAACAAGCCTGATGTCGTACATGCGAAATCAGGCTTGTTTTTTTGTTATAGGAAAGTTTTTGATGCCTTAATTTATTTGCTGCAAATAAAGCTGGCAAGAAAAAAAGCAATGCGCTACTAAACAGGCAATCGATTCAGTTCTATATCGTCTGGACTAACAAAAATTAAAGGTACTTTTTCTACATCTACATAGCTCGAATCTAGGCCAAAACTGGCAACTTCAGACAAGCTGAGCTTTTTAAGTACCATGTAGTAATCCATAATGCTCTCTTCGTAAAAACTCAAGTTAGTAAACTTGCTCAATGTTTTTTCTAAAAGAACAAATCTAAAATCGCCTGTAATTTTATGTTTATTTAGTGAGGTGTATTGGCTGGTAATATCTACTTCGCCATTCTTCACCAATTCTTCTACTACTTTTCTATAGAGCAAGTTTACACGCTGTTCAATCCTAAAACCAAGCTTAAAATCAATCCTTATTAACTTGCCAGGAATCAAAAATTCTACTTTGTAGTCCATGGTGTAAGGCTCGTCCATTACATCAACGTGAACTAGCCAATACACATCGGCACGTTTAGGCTCTTTTTGTATAATAGAGTAAACAATTTTTGATTCGATTTCTGTTTTAAAATTAGCACTTGTTAAATAAACTAACTGCGAGGAGAATTTAGGCACCGATACATCGTTGCTTAATTCTTTGATGATGTCGTAATAATCTTCAATTTCTACGTATTTAACAAACCTGTTTTTAATTTTACGGGCACTGTACCAAGTCCACATAACGCTTAACAGTATTGTACTGATCAATAAGGCAAACCAACCACCATACATAAATTTATGCATGTTGCCCATTAAAAAGGCCAGTTCAATAATGCCGTAAACACTTGCAAAAAGAATAACCAGGTATTTTGGGAATTTTTTGCGCAACATAAAAATAACAACCAAAATGGTGGTCATTAAAAATGTGAGGTTAATGGCCAAGCCATAGGCACCTTCCATCTTGTCTGATTCTCTAAATATGAGTACAATAAGCACACAACCTGCAAAGAGAATCCAGTTAATAGATGGTACGTAGAGCTGCCCCTTTTGAATACTTGGGTAATTAATTCTAACTTTTGGCCATAAGTTTAACCTTACTGCTTCCGAAATGAGGGTAAAAGAACCAGAAATCATTGCTTGCGAAGCGATTACCGCCGCCATGGTGGCTAAGCCTACCAAGTATAAAACCATGCTGCCCGGCACTAATTCGAAAAATGGATTAGTTGTTTTAGGGTCGTAATTGGCATGGTTTAATATCCAAGCTCCTTGGCCTAAGTAATTTAATATTAGCATAGATTTCACGAAGACCCAAGTAATACGGATGTTTTTCTTACCGCAGTGTCCTAAATCAGAATACAATGCTTCAGCTCCTGTGGTACATAGAAAAACACCTCCCAAAATAAGAATTGCCTGCGTATTGCTCAGTAATAGATCAATCGCATAATAAGGATTGATTGCTTTAAGAATAAATGGGCTATCGATAATTTGAACAAAGCCAACAATGCCTAACACCAAGAACCATAAAAACATAATTGGCCCAAACAACTTACCCACTAAATTAGTGCCGAATTGCTGTATAATAAACAATATGGCTATAATGGTAAGTACAATTGGGAACACTTCTAGTGTAGGGAATTTGAGCTTTAAACCTTCTATTGCCGAGGTTACGGTAATACTTGGTGTAATCATCCCGTCGGCAAGTAGTGCCGCACCGCCAATAATTGCCGGAATAACTAACCATTTTGCCTTTTTTCGAACCAAAGAGTAAAGCGAAAAAATTCCTCCTTCACCTTTATTATCGGCTCTTAAGGTTATAGTTACATATTTAATGGTAGTTTGTAAGGTTAACGTCCAAATGATACACGAAAGTGCTCCCAGAACCAGTTTTTCATCCAATGTTGGCGCAACCAAAACTCCATTGACCGTTGTTTCGGCCAACGCTATTTTAAAAATGGCTTTTAAAGTATAGAGAGGCGATGTTCCTATATCACCAAATACTATTCCCAGTGTTACTAACAACCCACCAGCGGTAAGGGCATTCACATTTTTATGACTCGACACGTAATAAAATTTTGAGACAAAACTACATAAATAATCAAAATAAATACTTATTTCGTTATAAAAGCCATTTCATGGAAAATATTTAGAAGTTGTTTAATAAACTGTTTAAATTTCTTATTCCTAAAACACAGGTGTTATGTTTAGCCTGTCGAAACATTCTTCAACAGGTGGTCTTCGATTATTTGTATCATTTTTCACCAGTTATAAGTCGCGACGCGGTTTAGGTGCCTTTTAAACGTGAAATTTTAGTATTTCAACGGTGCTTTTTCATTTACAATATTACATTTCATTCGGGTTTCATACGGATATTATTCGGATGTCATTCGGGTTTCATTCGAAATCAAGCTACTTATTGTCGAAGGTAATCCGAATGAAACCCGAATGAAACTCCTAAAAAATAGGAGGAAAACTAGTTGTTAAAGTTTGCTTCACGTGCGGATAGAATAGGGCATGGCGGTGCAGGAAAGGCCGTACAAAATGTACTACAGGATAAGGTTTTGCCGAAAAATTACAGTGGTACACTATTTATTCCATTTTTTAACTTGTTTCTTGTGCTTGCATTAGTTTTTTATCCCGTTAAAAATTGTTAAATAATATTATAAGATTGCCTTTTATTTGATTGTTTAGTTTAATTATTTATATTTTTGTAGAATTAAATGAACATCGATAGAGTTAAAATAGCGCTTGGCAATCACGTAACCTACCTAACATTAGTTTTAGTGTTAATTGGTGCGTCTGTTTTTGCCCAAAAAATAGACTCTAATGTTATCTCCTACAAGCCTAAGGCGCAAGCGGTGAGTAAATTACCTGTAATTAAAGGTACGGTGCAGCCCTATAAAATGAACGTTTATCGTTATCTCAATTCTAATCATACAGCTAAGGCAGGCAGTAACAATAAAGAAAAAAACGAAAAATTTTTAACCGTACTTAAAATATATCCTAATCCAGTAGTTGAGCAGTTGAATATTAGCTTGCGTTTAGATAAGAGTACAAATTTATCGATTAAGATTACCGATTTATTGGGCAATGAAATTGTAACGCTTTTGAACGAAAAGGCATCGCCGGGAGAACACACCAAGACCTTTAATGTTCCAGCAAAACTAAATGCGGGCATCTACTTTCTTCGTATTGTAGCAGGCGGCGAGCCAATCATCAAAAGAATATCGGTACTGTAGTCAATGTTTTTTAGTTTTTTGGATACTTAGTGGTTCTTCCTACTTTTTACTTTCAACTTTTAACTCTTACTTTGTGTTATGAAGATTATTGCAATTGGCAGAAACTATGCCGCACATGCCGCCGAGCTAAATAATGCCATACCTACTAAACCCATCATATTTTTAAAACCCGATACTGCCGTTTTAAAAGATAACAAACCCTTTTACCTTCCCGATTTTTCTAATGATATACATTATGAACTAGAAGTTGTGCTTAAAATATGCAAAGAAGGCAAACATATTGCCGAGAAATTTGCGGCCAATTATTACGAAGAAATTGGTTTGGGTGTAGATTTTACAGCTAGGGATATACAAACAGCTCATAAAGAAAAGGGTTTGCCCTGGGAGTTGGCAAAAGCTTTTGATAACTCGGCGGTGATTAGCAATTTCTTGCCGAAAAGCGATTATCAAGATATGTACAACCTTAGGTTTGAGTTGAAGAAAAACAGTGAAAGCAAGCAGCAAGGTCATACCGCCAATCTCTTGTTTTCTTTTGAAAAAATTATTGCTTTTGTATCACAGTACATTACCTTAAAAAAGGGCGATTTAATTTTTACGGGCACCCCAGAAGGAGTGGGCAAAGTAAATGCTGGCGATAGGCTAGCGGCTTGGTTAGAAGATAAGCAACTCCTTAATTTCGAAATAAAATAAATTTGATGCGCAACTACCTTACCTACGTTTTACTGCTGTTATCAGTTTTTGTTTCAAACCATTTAATAGCACAACAAATTTATAGCAACAACATTTATCCATTAACTGGTTTTGGGTTGCCTTTAGCTATTGAACCCCCAGCGCTGGCCGGTTCTTTTGGTGAATTGAGAGCAAACCATTTCCATTCGGGCATAGATTTTAGAACTAACCAACGTATTGGCTATCCTGTATATGCACCTGCAGATGGTTTTATTTCTCGGTTACGGGTGCAAAACAGCGGTTTCGGACTGGCGTTGTATATTAGCCACCCTAACGGTTATACCACGGTTTATGGGCATTTGGCAAGATTTAACCCTAAAATTTCGCAGATCGTAAAAGACATCCAGTACAAGAAAACCTCTTACGAGATTGATGAATTTCCTGCTGGCGATCTTATACCGGTGAGAAAAGGAGAGGTGATAGCTTACAGTGGCAATACTGGTAGTTCTGGAGGCCCGCACTTGCACTTTGAAATTCGCGATAGCAAAACCGAAGCTACTATTAACCCGCAATTGTTGGGTATGAGCATTGCCGACGATATTCCTCCTGTAATTCATGCCATGTATGTTTATCGCTTAAATGGCAAGCCTTTTAACGAATTTACACCTAAGCAGTATTTTCAAGTGATAGGGAGCATGGGCAGTTACAAACTTAACCAAGTAAGTACTATTAATCTAAGTGGCGAAGTAGGCTTTGGTATTGTAGTGAACGACAGGCATAATGGCGCTTCGGGCAATAATGGCGTGTATGCTATTGAACTGGCAGTGGATGGCAATACGGTTTATACTTCGGCACTAGAAAGGTTTAGTTTCGATCATAGCAAGGCCATTAACACCCATATAGATTATCCTACCTATATGCGCACCAAACAATACATTCAAAAAAGCTTTGTAGATCCCGGAAATCCGTTGCAAATTTATTTTAACCTCGTTAATAATGGACGTGTTACGTTTAACGATGGAAAAACGCACACGGTTAAATATACCATTAGCGATGCTAGAGGAAATAAAAGTTTGTTGGCTTTTAACGTTTTTGCTAATCCTAAAGCAATTATAAATACGCCAGAATTACCCGCAGGAATTAATTTTGCTTACCATAAAATAAACGAATTTAGTACAGAAGAAGTGAAAGTGATTTTACCTAAGGGAACTTTGTACAACGATTTGAATTTCTTGTACCAGAAAACTGCTAAACCACTACAAAATGCATATTCAGAAATCCATCATATTCACAATAGTTTAACGCCATTGCATACTGGCTTTGAATTATGGATTAAGGCCGATAGTAGCATTGTTAAACAGTCCAATAAAGCACTAATTGTAAATACTAACCGTTCTTCGCAAGGCGGATATTTTGAAAATGGTTGGGTAAAAGCCAAACCACGTAATTTTGGTAGTTTTTTCGTTACCATCGACACGGTGCCCCCAAACATTATCCCATTAAATATTGCCAATGGAAAAAATATGGCAGGTATTAGCAAAATGAGCTTTAAAATTAGTGACGCCCTATCGGGCATTAAAAGTTTCAACGGTTATATAAATGGCAAATGGATATTAATGGAATTTGATACCAAAACGGCCAACTTATGGCATGTTTTTGATGAAAGAACAGCGACGGGGAAACATACGTTTGAGTTACTTGTTGTTGATATGAAAGATAATGTTAAAAGGTATGCAATTGAATTTTACCGATAGGTTCGAAGATAAAAGTCCGATGATATGACGTATCTTCACTCATTCAAAATTTCATCATTCAATCATTAAAAAGATATGAGTACATTACAGGAAGGCAGTAAAGCACCAGCGTTTTCGGCAAAAGACCAAAATGGCCGTACCGTTACTTTAGACCAGTTTAAGGGCAAAAAGGTAATTCTATATTTCTATCCAAAAGACAATACGCCTGGTTGTACAACAGAGGCTTGCGATTTTAGGGACAACTATCAAGGTTTGCTAGCCAAAGGAATAGAAGTTTTGGGCGTAAGTGTAGATGACGAAAAATCGCACCAAAAATTTATAAGTAAATACAACTTGCCTTTTACTTTATTGGCCGATACAGATCAGCAAATTGTACAGGCTTACGGTGTTTGGGGCGAAAAAAATATGTATGGAAAAAAATATATGGGCACCAACCGAACTACTTTTGTGATAGACGAACAAGGCAACATAGCTCATATTATTAAAAAAGTGGACACTAAAAATGCCACTGCACAGGTGTTAGAATTGCTAAAATAATTGCTTTATTGTGTGGCGCTAAGCGTATGCATAGCGCCTTGCTTAGGTTAGTTGTTTTGAAAGTGCTATGTATTAAATCGGTTTTAACAGTGGCATAGCGCTAAGTTATTAGCTTGATGTGATGGTCTGATAGTGTGATTAGGCGTTCTTTGTACAAGCCGCCAATTGCTTTTTTAAAGGCACTTTTACTTACTTGGAACCTGTTGTAAATTTCTTCTGGACTACTTTTATCGCCTAAATTAATTTCGCCAACTACTCGTAATTCTTCTAAAATGTAGTCTTTAGTTTCTAAGATATGCCCAAAGCCCGAAGGTTGCAAGGTTAAATCTATTTTGCCCTCTACTCTAATTTTCTTAATCCAGCCAGTAGTTCTTTGCCCGGGTTCTATGGTAGAGAATACTTCGTTGTGGTAAAGCAAGCCAATAAATTCGTCGTTAATGATGGCGTTATAACCTAAATCAGATTTATCTACAATTAAAAGGTCAACCGCATCGCCTTCTTCAAAATCGTAGCCCTGGTGCGCTACAAAGTCATCAACTTTAGAAGATGCCAATAGCTTGTTAGATCGGTCGTCTAGGTAAACAAAAACTACATAGCTTTCGCCAAGTTCCATGGGCCTTTTTTGTTCTCTCCGTGGGATAAAAACATCTTTGTCTATGCCAATGTTCACATAAGCGCCATCTTCGGTAACGGCAACCACGGTCAATAATGCAAATTCATCGGCAGTTGCCAAAACTTCTTTTAGCGTGGCTACCGTATTGCCATCTTTGTTGAGGTAAACAAAGGCATCTACATCATCACCTAGCGCTAGGTTTTTTGGTACTTCTAAGAAAGGTAAAAGCACTTCGTTTTCACCATCTGTTAAGCTTAAACCCTGACTGTTTTTTGCTGCTATTCGCAGTTTGTTGTATTTGCCTATTGCTATCATTTGCTATAATTAATAGGCAAAGGTAGCAAGATTATGCTTATATCTGTGGTGCATTTAACCACAACACTTGTCTAGATTTGGAGATGCACAGATTTTTATTGTTTTCAAACAAAATTGAATTGAAATAGCATTGTTAAATAGTGAGGTTTAATGCCAAGAGTTCAGTTTTCCGAAATTTTCATCGTCATTCGTGTAGCGCTGGCTAAATCTCCCAAATGCACAGCAGGTGTTTGTAAATGCGAAAAAAGCATGTTTGGGTAATAAAGGTAGTTGGGGTACTAAAAAGCAGTAATTTCGCAAACGCAGTGCTAGAGGTAAACTTTTTAACTAATATAATCTCGGTCTTCGTCGCTAAGGTTGCTTTGTTTTTCTTGTTGCTGAGGGTAGTCTCTCTCAATTTCTTCGTTGTAGCTGCTGTAGGTTTTGCGTGGTCTGCCGGCAATAAAACCTAAAATGAAACCAATTAAGATACATACCCCTATTACAATTAGTTTAGAGACTTCTACGGGTTGTCCAATAATGAAATTGAATTCTACGGCATCGTTGTTTACAGTTAAAAATAGTGTTAACAGTGCGGTTAGAATAATAATAGCTATGCTTTTGCCTGACATGGTTTTTGATTTAAGTTCAAAAGTAATAATTAAACAACAGTTCGAATATAGGGTTTTGATTGTAAATTTTATTGGTGAAAATTAAGCGAGCACCAATATCGGCCACAGGTTGGTAGCGCAAAAGGTTCATGTCGCTACGAACTTCTAGGCCAAATGTTTTAGGTTGTGATAAATTGGTCTCCTTGCCCAGGTTTTCGTAATGGCTAAATAAATTTGCCCTCACGTTTCTTACGTAAGCTAAAGAACCAATTTCTAGGTCGGGAAATAGGAATGGAAAGCGGTAGTTTAGCAATAATGTGTTTTTAAGTAAACTTTTGGCTTTAATCTGATTGTAGCCATAAACCAACGGGATATCGTTCACGCTTCTAAAAGTACCTGCATTTTGTTGATAGCTAAAACTGGTCAAAAGAGTGTGGTTTTTGGCTAGCCCCGGAAAATAAAAATAGCTTTCGAAAGCAAACAGCTTTCCGGTAAGGTGCTGCTCGAAAGGTAGATTTTGGTATTTTATATCAATAATTTGAGCCCATTTAGGTGCGATGTCTCGCTCTGCGCTTCTTACCTGGTGGTTAAATCTAACTCGGTAAGTCATTGGAAATTCGATAGTGCTCACCAATCTGCTGGCATCTACGGTATTAAAATGTCGGTTTACATAATAGGTTCCCGTCTCTGCCGAAAAGCCAAAATTATGATTGAAAGAGTTAAGACTTAGGGGCAACGAAATGGTAAGGGCAGTGTAGTCTTCTCGCCATTGCGCCTGGTGAATTGCATTTTTGTACCGATAATTAGTTAAGCGTGGTCGGTTTCGGTAGCTCAGGTTAACTATCGGATAAAGGGCCTTGTATCTTAAGCCAACATTGTATTCTACACGCTGTAGCGAACTTAGGTAAGTAACGCCACCATAAAAGCTGGTGGTGTTCAGTAAATCGTCAGATTTTAATTGTAGCCCAACACGTTCTATGGCATCGTCTGAAGTTGGGCTGATGCTATGAAAATTAAAGGAATGTTTTAACGGACTGTAGGGCCTGCTTGTAAAAGTACTGTCAGGCACATCGGCAAAAACATAGTCTTCGGCTTTGGTTTCTTGACCGTAATAAACAAAGTTGTTTTCGAGAATTGCACTAGGTGCAACAGGTGTTTTAGCAATTTCGTAGCCATTTAATTGGTAGTTGTTAAAAACCAATTGACCGGTATTGGTAAAGCTTGCATTAAAGGCACCGTATTTAGCGGCTGTTAAAGCGCTTATTTTTTTTGATAAGGGTTCTATCTCGTAAATGTTGTCGATGCCGTTGTAGTGCGCATTAAATGCTATCTTATCGTTAAAAAAGATTGGTCTGCTTAACTGCTGTCTGCTGTTGCTCAGTAAAGCTTCGGTTTTTTGTTCGTCTTTTAACCAAAGCGATTTGCCTGCCTCGCTTACGGTTATCCAAGCTATTTTACTGCCATTGTAGTTTAGCGCAGGTGTTTGTAGCTGGTCGTTTTTCTGGTTAGCTAAGCTGTCTGTAATTTTGCCAGTTGCGATATCTAGCATTACCAAGGTGTTTTGGTTGCTGTAGTCTATACGTACTGCAATCATTTTTTTGCCATCGGCAGAAATACTAGGTGCAAATAACCTGCTTTTGTGGGTGAGTTGTTTCTTTTTACCCGTTTGGAAATCGTACATGCAAATTACATTGTAGCTGCGCTGTTTGTACCTCGGGTCTTCGCGTTTTTCGTCCCAAACTATTTTTCCGTTTCCATAGCTGTACCATGGTTGTTCTTGGTATCCAATTTTTAAAATACTTTTTTCTTTTAGGGTAGGGGAGATGGTAGCAAAGCCCGGTGTTTGGCTTTTACTTTGTTTAATAACCAATAGGCTTTTATCAGGTAATTCTGTAGGCAAATAGTAGTTTGTTGCATAAGAGCTAGGTTTGTTTAAACTAACATAGTTGATAGCCTTATTTAAGGTGCTTTGTTTCTCCCAATTGGCTTTAAGCTTTGCCAAAGTTTTATGGTAATATTTATTGGTGTTGGTTCCTGTAAATTTTTTCAAGCTTTGCGAAAATGGGTACAGTCTAACTGGGCGTTTATTGAGGTCTGAAAGAAGCTTGTTGCCGATCTCTAATCCATATTCTTTTTGGAGGTTTGAGTTAAGTAGATAACCGAGCTGATAATAGCCTGGGGCGATATCTTTTTCGGAACCAAAATAAGCTTTAGAATAAGAGATGTTTTTGCCTTCTAAAACCGAAGTTCTGAAAGGCATGATCCAGCTGGGTTGTCTGCCCCGGCCCGAGTAGGTTAAGGCAGTTTCGGTGCTTACTGCATCGCCTTCTAAAAACCAAAGCGGTGTACTTATGCCTATATAACCAAAATACACTTCCTCTGGAAAAGGGAAGCCTTTCTTTCCGGTGATTTTATTGAACTGCGCAACGTGTCTTAATTCGTGAACTGCCAGGTTGTTTAGCCAGTCTTGGTTGTCGAACTGCTGCGGAGGCATAGTGTAGAATTGTGATTTTTTTGGGGCAAGTTGAACGAAGCCATTAGAGGTGGTTCCTTGGTTCTGTAATACTATGGGGATGGTGGTTTTTTGCTCGCCTAAACTTTTACCTACAGTAGGGTAGATGTAAGCAAGGGTATTGGCCATTCTTTGTGCTTCTTTTTCGAGTGGGGTAGGATAGATGATTTTAAAACCACCATGCTCAATTTGTCGCCATTTTACACTAAGCGGCGATTGGCTTTCGTCGAAAAATTGAGGAAAAGCACTTGAAAAACAATTGCTTAATATTAAAGATAATAATAGTCTGATTTTCAATGTTTTTATGTGTTTTTATTTGGGTGATAGTGCTGTTTGCTAAATAATTTAGTTTTAGCTTATTGTTTTTGGATTGTAGTTTGTGATTTTATTATTTATTTAAAATTTGTAATTAATTGATTTTTAATTATTTATTTTATTTATTTTTTTGAGTTTGTATGGTTGTTTTTATAGTGTTTTGTGCTTGTTTTTATTCATTATATCCATAAAAATAGTTCTCTAATATAGGATAATTAAATGAGAAAATATGTACACTATTAACGTTGATTTTCTTCGCTTAAAAATGGCGTGTTTTTTATAAATGTATGAGGAATTTAAAGTTTGAAGGGTTGTAATGGATTGGATTTTGTACTTCTAAAATTAAAATTTTTACTGCTAAGTGTTTATTATTTGGCTTGTATTTTTCATGTTTTTAGGTTTTTTTTATTTCCTTTTATAGATGTTTTTATTTTTTAGATAGTGTATTTTTTTGTTTTTTAATTTTGCTTTTAGCAGATATTTTGTAATTGGTTTTTGTCATCGTTATGGATAGTGATTTTAGTAGGATGTTAAAAAAGAACAAGTAGGTTTTAGTTTAAGTGAGGAGCTAAGGGTAAAAGTGTTTTTGCAATTTTCCGAAAGTAACAAATATTCTAATTTAAGTTTTAGATAGATAAGAGTGAGGTATCAAAAAGAGTATCTCTTGCAGGGAGTAAAATCTAGGTAATTCCTTTTTAGTGTACGTCTTTTTCTTGTTGTTTTTTATCTTTAGTAGGTAGGTTCTTAGAGGTTAATTTTTTGCTATTGTGGTCTTTTTTTTGGATGATATAATGGTTTGAAAAGAGCTCCTTTTTTTGTGATGGATTAGTCGGTTTTTAAGCTTTTTTAGCGGCGTTAAAGCGTAGGTTTTTTTGTTTATTGTGGCGGTTTTAAGATAGGCTATGTTGCCTTTTTTTATGGTGTTTTTTACTGTTTCGATTTTTGAAAGCGACTTAGAAATGGTTTGCCGCTCTGAACTTAAGAGGCTTATTTCACGCTTTTTTATAAGAAAACGGCTATTTTAATGCATGTTTAGAGAGAAAACGGAAGTAATACAGCTCTTTTAGGTGGTTTTTAGGTGATGGGTTAAGTTTTTGGTTGATTTGGCCCTTGCGTTGAATTACGTGGCTTAAAATAGTCTGTATTGGATATAGGCTATTTTAGGGCTCGGTAAAAAACAAGCAACAAGAAAGCAAATTAAATGTATAAAGACTATTATTTAGGTGCTTTGCGGAGCAAATAAAGGCCAAGTAGGCCGAAAAGTAACACTGGTAATAAATTAGCCAATAAGGGCGGTAGGCCTCCTTTAGTAGAGAACATTTTGGCAAACTGGTTAAGTACAATAAATAAAAAACTTAACACAATGCCAATTCCTAAGGGCAAGCCTACGCCGCCACGCACCTTACGAGATGATAGTGCCACGCCAATTAGGGTAAGTACAAAGGCTGATAAAGGTTGTATATAGCGCTTGTATTGTTCAAACAATAGGTCGTTCATTACGCCAGAGCCTCTAATTTTCTCTTTATCAATCTTGTCGGCAAGTTCTTTGTCTGTCATGCTTTCTACCACGTTATCATAAACCGAAAAATCGTCTGGTTTCATGTCCAAAACAGTGTCTTTTGTTTTGGTGTTGGCATAAACCATATTCTCTTTAAGGTCTTTAATGTTTCTGATGCTGTAATTGGTGAGTTTCCAAACGCGTTTAAGCGAATCGTAGCTAATTTGTTCTGCCACAAGCTTTTTCTCTAAAACATCGCCCTTAAAACGATCTAATGAGAATTTATAGCCAATATTGCTACGGTTGTCGAAATTATCGATGTAGATATAGGTGTTTTCATCGATTTTCATATGTATGTTCGACTTTGTGTAAGGATCGTTTTTCTTTATGACTTGATTTTCGAAGGCGTTTTTAATCTTATTCGTATAAGGTAGCATGTAAAGATTAGCAGCCAAATTAATAGCGAAAATGATAAAAGCGGAAATGAAATAAGGTCTTAAAAAGCGGTTAAAGCTTACGCCGCCACTTAAAATTGGTACAATTTCGGTTTGGTCGGCCATTTTTGCTGTAAAGAAAATTACGGCAATAAAATTCATTAAGGGCGAGAGCATGTTTACGTAGAACGGAATGGAGCCGGCATAGTATTGACTTACTATTTCCCAGGCAGTCATGTCGTTTCCCAGAAAATCATCAAGTTTTTCCGAAAGATCAAAAATTATAATAACCACTACAAAAACGGCCAGGGTATATACAAAAGTCCCTAAATACTTGCCAATAATGTAGGCGTCGATAATTTTTGAACGTCGCTTGATGAAATCCATTTACAGTTTTGTCCCTAAGATAGTAACCATTTTGTTTTTCCACTCATAAAACTCGCCAGCAATGATTTTTTCTCGAGCTTCGTTAACTAGCCACAAATAAAAATGTAAGTTATGTAAAGTAGCAATTTGCGCTCCTAAAATCTCTTTGCTGTGCATTAAATGACGTAAATAAGCCTTAGAATATACTTGGTCGGCTAATAAATCGCTGTCTGCATCAATTGGAGAAAAATCGTTTGCCCATTTTTTATTGGTGATGTTGATCATCCCGTTTTTGGTGAACAGCATTCCGTTTCTGGCATTTCGGGTAGGCATTACGCAATCGAACATATCTACCCCTAACGCAATATTCTCTAAAATATTGACTGGCGTACCTACTCCCATTAAGTAACGAGGCTTTTCGTAAGGTAAAATATCGCAAACAACTTCGGTCATGGCGTACATTTCTTCTGCTGGTTCGCCTACCGATAGGCCTCCAATAGCATTTCCTTCTCGTTCCATTGAAGCAATAAACTCTGCAGATTTTATCCTTAAATCTTTATATACAGAGCCTTGTACAATAGGGAAAAGCGTTTGGTCGTAGCCGTATTTAGGTTCGGTAGTGTCAAACCTATTACAACAGCGTTTTAACCAACGGTGGGTCATATTTATCGAGTTTGCAGCATATTTGTAATCGCAAGGGTAAGGTGTGCATTCGTCAAAGGCCATGATAATGTCGGCCCCAATGGTGCGCTGAATATCCATGGCATATTCTGGGGTAAACAAGTGTTTAGAGCCATCTATATGCGAACGGAACGTAACACCTTCTTCCTTAATTTTTCTTACTTTACTTAGCGAGTAAACCTGATAGCCGCCACTATCGGTTAAAATAGGTCTATCCCAGCCAATAAACTGGTGTAAACCGCCAGCTGGCTCTAAAATTTCCAAGCCAGGGCGTAGGTAAAGATGATAGGTGTTGCCCAGGATAATTTGTGCCTTAATATCGTCCTTCAGCTCTTTTTGATGCACTGCTTTTACTGTTCCGGCAGTACCCACAGGCATAAAAATAGGTGTTTGTATGTTGCCATGAGCGGTAGTAATTACGCCTGCCCGGGCTTTCGAACTAGGGTCTTTCGCCTGTAAATCAAATTTCATAGATGCTTTTACTCTTCAAAAATCCGACAAAAGTACAATTAATTGTTGGAGAGTTGAAAAATTGGGGCTAGCGAAATCTTAAAAACTAATTTTCAACAAGCGCAACAAATTCGGTTAAAAAACAGACCTTTGTTCTCTTTACTACACCATCGTGGAATTTAACATACTCGAAATATCTTTACTTATTGCCCTCGGTATTTGTTTGCTGATACAGTTGTATTTTATACTGGGCGTACACCTTAAACTTGCGCTTTACCGTGTTTCAGACATTCAAGAAAAAACCTTAGCGCCTCTTAGTGTAATTATTTGCGCCCGCAACGAAGCCGAAAACTTAGCGCAATTTTTGCCCAGTGTTTTAACGCAAGATTATCCAGCTTTTGAAGTAGTGGTAGTTAACGACAGATCTTGGGATGGTACCTCTGATTTGCTTAGAGATTTAGAAAAACAACATGCAAACCTAAAAGTAGTGCAGGTTCCAGATAGCGCTAATTTTATTGCAGGTAAAAAATTTGCGGCAACCATGGGCATTAAAGCAGCAACTAACGAATGGCTGGTTTTTACTGATGCCGATTGCGAGCCGGCCTCTAATAATTGGTTAAAAGGAATGCAGCAACCAGCAGATGAAGAAGTTGCTATTTTATTGGGTTATTCGCCCTATTTTAAAATGAAAGGACTATTAAATGTGCTCATACGTTTCGAAACTTTTTTTACTGCTGTTAACTACCTTTCTTTTGCGCTAAAAGGAATGCCTTATATGGGCGTGGGCCGGAATATGGCTTATAAAAAGTCGCTTTTTTTTAAGAATAAAGGCTTTGCTGCCCACATGCATATCCCCTCTGGAGACGACGATTTGTTTGTAAATGCTAACGCTACACCAAAAAATACAACTATCCAAATTCATAAAGATACGCAGGTATGGAGCGAGCCAAAGACTACTTTCTTAAGTTATTTACAACAAAAGAAAAGACATATTGGTGCTGGTAAACTTTATAGGCCGAAACATAAGTTTATATTATCGACACAAATTGCAGTACAGTTTTTATTTTACGCCTTGGTTATTGCTTTAGCCTGTTTTAAGCCAACACAGTACATTGCATTGGCGGTGTTTATGTTAAATCTAATAGTGGGATGTTTTGTTTATCCTAAATTATTGAAAAGACTAAATTATAGCGAGCTGAGCTGGTGGTTTCCAGTTCTGTATATCATTTTAATAGTTTTTCTGGTATTTAATGCCGTGCTGTCCATCTTTGTAAAAAAGGTGCAATGGAAATAATTGGATTTACGAATTACAATTTTAGATTTAAGGACTAGTGTTCGAGAACTGCTAACTGGAAAACTACTTTTAACTTTACGTTTTTTACTTTTAACTTTACCCCATGGTAAAACCCGATATTATTTTCAAATACTTTAAAGATTTGAGTGCTACGCAAATTGAACAGTTCGAAAAACTTTTTGATTTGTATAGCTTCTGGAATTCGCAAATTAATGTGATTTCTAGAAAAGATATTGAGGAACTTTACGAACGTCATATCTTACACTCGTTAGGTATTGCTAAATTTTGCAGTTTTAAACCTGGCGAAACCATACTTGATGTGGGCTGTGGTGGCGGTTTTCCGGGTATTCCCTTAGCTATTTTGTTCCCAGAAAGTAATTTTCATTTGGTAGATTCTATAGGTAAGAAAATAAAAGTGGTAACCGAAGTTGCTAGCGCATTGGGTTTAAAAAACGTAAAAGCATCGCACAGTAGGGCAGAGCAAATTACCGATAAATACAATTTTGTAGTTTCTAGGGCAGTAACTCGCTTAGGCGATTTTTACCCTTGGGTAAGAGGTAAATTTGCGAAAGAAAATATCAATGCCATCCGTAACGGCATTCTTTACCTAAAAGGAGGCGATTTGGCCGAAGAGATTAAGGAAAGTAAACTTAAAGCAGAATTGTATCCCCTTTCAGCTTATTTTGAGGAAGAATTTTTTGAAACCAAATATGTGGTTTACGTACCGCAATAAACTATTTTAGGCTATTTCTGTTTTCATCGAATAACAGCAAAATTAAATAATTGGTGGTTATTTTGTAGGCAATTCAGTTCATTTTGAGCCTATATTTTCTAATATTGGAAGTGGTTTTTAGCGATGTTTAAATTATTTTTCACTCTTTTTTAGAGTAATTGGCCGCTTTTTGTCGATTTGTTTTTTGTAGCTATTTTATAAAAATCGTTTGCTTTTTCAACTCGTTAAAATCAACATTAAATTAAAAATATTTTTAATTTGAATACGCTTGTTTTACCATTGTTTTGTGTTTGGTGTAAGCTGATTATCAGGATATTTTAAAATCTGATTTTGTAGGCAATGAAAATGAACGGCTAAAGGAAAAGGAAGCTCCTAAATTGGTGTATTTTCTTTAATTTTTCAATGTATTGGCACTTTTTTAAAAAGAAAATAATTGTAGGTAGTGATGTTTTATGTCAATTTTTTAAACTGGTTTTAGTGTCCGAAATAAAAAATTGGTACGGTTTCTGCAAAGGCAGCCGAAAATAAATACAATAACAATCATGAGAAAAATTTTATTACTTGCCGGTCTAGCTATGGGTGTGTTTACTGCAAACGCACAAGATGTTTACAAGCCTGTTAAAGGCGACGTTACTACCGAATTTGGTTTAAGTGGAGGTGTGTTGAACTCTGACTTCCGTTTAAATGAGGATGGTAATCTGTTGAGATTCCGTTATTTTACACACGACAAAATGGCCTTACGCGTTGGCTTTGGTTTGTCTAGCGATAATGAAACTGCAAATGCTTACGGAGCTAATGCTAACGAAACAGGCGAAGTGGTTAGAAAAAATACTGATCTGTTAATTAATTTAGGATTAGAAAAACACTTTACAGGTACAGAGCGTTTGTCGCCTTATGTTGGTGCCGATGTTTTGGTAGGTTTTGGTTCTAGAAAAAGGTCTTACGAAAACTCGAACAATAATTTAGGCAACCCGTCTTATGTAGCTAATGTTTCTGGTTCTACTACAGGTCCAGGTTCAGTTTCATTTGGTTTAAGAGGCGTTGTTGGTGCCGATTATTATTTCGCTAAACGTCTTTTCTTAGGTGTTGAAGGTGGCTTAGGCTTACTTTACGCTAAAGAAGGTAAAACCAAAACAAGTTCTACCGTTGCCGGAAATACCACTACTACCGAGTTCAAATCGGCAGGTAATTCATTTAAGATTAACCCAAGTGTGATTACTGGTGTACGTATTGGTTTCGTTTTTTAAATAAAGAAAATACCATCAAAAAATCCCAATGCAGTTACTGCATTGGGATTTTTTGATTCCTCACTAATTCATAATTTTCTTACTTGTTGAGGGTGGTGTATCATTCCTCATTAATGAGTTAAGCCTTCTCATGCTAATTTCAAAATCTGCAATTTGTTTTTTGCGAGTTCTTTATTTATAAATCGTATTGCTTTGCCGAAGCTAAAATTATTTTTATAGTTTTATGTTCTGTATTTCAGTACTTTATTTTTTGTATGAGTAAAGAATATCAAATTGCATTGACACTTGTAAAGGGCGTAGGTACTATGTTGGCCAAGAACTTATTACTGCATTTTGGTAGTGCCGAAGCAGTATTTGAAGCAAATTATACGCAACTGCTACAAGTTGAAGGAATAGGAAAGAAAACTGCCGAGGCCATTATGAATACCGATGCACTAGCCTTGGCCAAACAGGAAATTGAATTTATCGAAAAACACGACATAAAATTGCTCTTTTATACCGAAGATGATTATCCTAAACGCCTAAAAAACTGCTACGATGCTCCCTTATTGCTTTATTATAAGGGTGTAGCTAATCTTAACCAACAGCGGGTGGTTAGTATTGTTGGCACTCGAAACGCCACTGCTTATGGTAAAATGTTGTGTAAACAATTGATAGAAGTGCTAAAACCTTACAATGTGCTTATTACAAGTGGATTGGCGCACGGCATCGATGCAGCTGCTCATAAAGAATGTGTGCAAGCGGAAGTAGCTACCATTGGTGTTTTAGGGCATGGGTTAGACAGAATATATCCAGCGGCGCATCGGGAGCTTGCTGCTAAGATGCTTAAAAATGGCGGTTTGCTCACCGAATTTTTGCCTGGAACAAATCCAGATCGTGAGAATTTCCCTAAACGCAATAGAATTATAGCAGGCATGGCCGATGTAACGATCATCGTGGAAGCCTCTCTTAAAGGCGGAGCGTTAATTACCGCAGAAATTGCCAATTCGTACAGTAGAGATGTATATGCTTTTCCGGGTAGGGTAAACGACGAATTTTCGGAAGGTTGTAATTTCCTGATTAAAACCAATAGAGCGGGGTTAATTAATAGCCCAATGGATTTAATTTATTACTTAGGCTGGGATGATGAACTATCGAAACCAAAGCTACCTGTACAAGCACAATTGCCTTTAGACCTAACAAAAGACGAACGGAAAGTAGCAGAAGTTTTGATGGCTGCTGCAATGAGCGTTGATGAATTGGCAATTCATGCTGGTTTGCCTCAAAGTAAGCTCGCCATTATTTTGCTCACTTTAGAAATGAAAGGCGTTATTATAGCCTTGCCAGGCAAATTATTCAAGTTAGCTTAGTAGCTAAATTCACCGACTTAGTATTGTTTTGCTAACAAATTTTTATTAGAAATATCATTGATTAAATTTTTAATAGCCTAGCTGTGCATCCCGTAATGGGACAGGTACTGTTGCCAATAAATACATTATGCCAAATTTATAGCATATTTAGTATATCATTTTTATAGATTATAAAACTAAATTTTGTTTTATTTATTATGTTGAAATTTAATTTTAAATAAATTTTAATGGCAAAATACTTGTTGCTGTTCGCTATTTTTGTACCATGTGGTATAACAATATATTAGAAACCATTGGCAATACGCCTTTGGTAAAATTAAACAACATTGTAAAAGGTATTCCGGCTACGGTTTTGGCAAAAATAGAAACTACCAATCCTGGTAACTCTATTAAAGACCGTATGGCTTTAAAAATGATAGAAGATGCCGAGAAAAGTGGCAAACTAAAAGCTGGAGGAACTATTATAGAAGGTACTTCTGGTAATACAGGGATGGGCCTGGCCATGGCCGCTATTATAAAAGGATACAAATGTATTTTTACTACAACCGATAAACAATCTAAAGAAAAGGTAGATGCTTTGCGTGCTTTTGGTGCAGAAGTAATTGTTTGCCCTACCAATGTAGATCCAGAAGATCCACGTTCTTATTATTCAGTGTCGTCGCGTTTAGAGCGGGAAGTACCAAATTCTTGGAAACCCAATCAGTATGATAATTTAGCGAATTCACAGGCGCACTACGAACAAACTGGACCAGAAATTTGGGAACAAACCGAAGGTAAGATTACACACTTGGTAGTTGGCGTTGGTACTGGTGGCACTATTTCGGGTACAGGAAAATATCTGAAAGAGAAAAATCCGAACATTAAAATATGGGGTATCGATACCTATGGTTCGGTATTTAAGAAATATAAAGAAACTGGCATTTTCGATAAAAATGAAATTTACCCCTACATCACCGAAGGTATTGGAGAGGATTTTTTACCGGCCAACGTAAATTTCGATATCATTGATTTGTTTGAAAAAGTAACCGATAAAGATGCCGCTTTGATGACTAGAGAAATCTGTCGCCAAGAAGGAATTTTTGTAGGTAACTCGGCTGGCTCGGCAGTTGCAGGTTTGTTGCAATTAAAGGATCAGTTAAAGCCAGAAGACGTGGTAGTGGTGATTTTTCACGACCATGGTAGCCGCTATATGGGCAAAATGTATAACGAAGATTGGTTGCGTGAGCGTGGTTTCTTAAAAGACGAAAAATTAACGGCTCGTACCATTATTGCTAAGAAAGAAAATGCAGAAATAGTAACCATTGATTGCGAGAAGACCGTTTCGGAGGCATTTAACACCATGAGTACACTGAATATTTCGCAAATTCCGGTTACCCAACAAGGTATGTTAGTAGGTAAATTGGCCGAAAGCGATATTTTAAATGCGTTGTTAGAAAATCCGAGTGTAAAATCGGCTAAAGTAGAAACCATTATGAGTGCTACTTTTCCTTTTGTAGATCTAAATACTTCGATAGATCGTTTATCATCATTAATTAATAAAGATAACAGCGCTGTATTGGTAGAGTTAGAAGATGGTAAGTTTGATATTATTACGCAGTACGATATTATCAATGCGATAAAGGGGTAATAAAGAAGTTAAAAGTCTAAAGTAAAGAGTTAGAAGCTGTTTAAAATGATATTAATATTTTACAGGTT
>NZ_DHDZ01000046.1:60265-86884 GCF_002399615.1 Pedobacter sp. UBA4863
CCCGCCTATGTACTTATTCTTATTGAAATTTAAACAGCTTCTAATCTTCAAAAAAAATAGCAAAATGTTTAGGTGTTCTCACAAATAATTATCCTTCGTCACCTCCCAAGTCCAAGGTTTTTTGAAATCGTTTAAGGTACGCGGTTGGGTGAAAACTAAAATGTCTTCTTCGGTACTATTCGAAATATTGCGTTTAAAAATGCTGCCCACTACGGTTTTAATGGTGCGGTCTATAAAATCATATTGCTTATCAACCATTTCGCCACTGTCTTTGTGGTAATACACATTATTTGCTGCAACCAAGTTCCACTGTTTTTGTTGGTATTCAAATTCGTAGTTTAGTTTCCAGCGCCAATCGTTGCCGCCCTCAAAAGAAAGGGTAATTTTATTGTGTTCAATTCGTAGCCCTTTAAAAGGATCGCCCATTGTACCACCTTCTTCAGAGCGCAATACAAAATCATTGTTTTGTGCCGCTAATTTAAAACCATTTTTAGCTTTGAAATAAATGGCAAGTATTCTAGGCTTTTGAGTTTCGGTAATGAGTTCAATTTCATAGTTGCCGTATGCCCTATCTTCTTCTATAGCAGTGTTGTGTTCTAGTATCAACACAATATCTTGTTCATTGTCTAAGTTTAAATCTCCTTTAGCCGAATCGATAACTTTCCAGTTTTTTGGAATTAAGTTAGAAAGTTTATCGCCTTGCGCTATCAACTTCGGAAAATTGAACTTTTGGGCGAAACCGAGGTTTGTCAAAAAAAGTAACAGAAAAAATATCAGCCATCTCATGCCATAACAACGCTTAAAATGCTAATTTAGCATAATTGCATTGAGCCTCAATACTGCGTCATTCCGAATCGGTTTCAGAATCTGTTTTACGGCGGTTTGTGGTATGCAAGACCCCGAACTAAATTCAGAGCTTGCTCCGAGCATCGGAAGTGACGAGTGATTTAAGTTTTTGACAAACCAAAATATAATCGACCTATATGGATTTAACCTTTAATAAAAACGAAGACCATAATAAACAGCAAGTTTACGAGCTAAAAATGAAGCTGAAAAAAGTTTCTTTAGGTGGCGGCGAGAAAAGTGCGGCTAAACAAAAGGAAAAAGGTAAGCTTTTGGCGAGAGAACGAATTGCTTATTTGTTAGATAAAGATAAACCTGTAATTGAAGTTGGTGCTTTTGCCGCCGATGGTATGTACGAGGCCGAGGGTGGTTGCCCAAGCGCAGGAGTGGTAGTGAAAATTGGCTATGTTTCGGGGCGGCAGTGCGTGGTGGTAGCCAACGATGCTACTGTGAAAGCGGGAGCTTGGTTTCCAATGACGGCGAAAAAGAATTTAAGGGCGCAAGAAATTGCGATGGAAAATCGGCTGCCAATTATTTATTTGGTAGATAGCGCAGGAGTTTATTTGCCCATGCAAGACGAAATTTTTCCAGATAAAGAACACTTCGGACGCATTTTTAGGAACAACGCCATCATGTCTTCTGAAGGAATTGTACAAATTGCTGCCATTATGGGTTCTTGCGTTGCTGGTGGAGCATATTTGCCCATCATGAGCGACGAAGCCATGATTGTTGACGGCACCGGTTCGGTGTTTTTAGCTGGTTCTTACTTGGTAAAATCGGCCATAGGCGAAGATATTGATAATGAAACTTTGGGTGGGGCAACTACACATTGCGAAATATCAGGTGTTACCGATTACAAACACCCTAACGACCAAGCTTGTTTAGATAGTATTCGCAATATTATGAGTATGTTGGGCGCACCGCAACAGGCAGGTTTTGATAGGGTTAAATCGGCTTTGCCAAAATTGAACGAAGAAGATATTTACGGAATTTTGCCAGATAACCGCGAAAAACCATTTGATATGAGAGATATCATTTTGCGTTTGGTAGATCATTCAGAATTTGAGGAATATAAGGCACTGTACGGCCAGAGCTTAATCTGCGGGCTTGCTCGTATTGATGGTTGGGCGGTTGGTATTGTGGCAAACCAACGTAAGGTGGTGAAATCTAAAAAAGGCGAAATGCAGTTTGGGGGCGTAATCTATTCAGACAGTGCCGATAAAACCACCCGTTTTATCATGAACTGCAACCAAAAGAAAATTCCTTTGGTGTTTCTGCAAGACGTTACCGGCTTTATGGTGGGCAGCAGATCAGAACATGGCGGCATTATTAAAGATGGTGCTAAAATGGTGAATGCTGTAGCTAATTCTGTAGTGCCCAAATTTACTATTGTAGTAGGTAATTCTTACGGTGCTGGTAATTACGCCATGTGTGGTAAAGCCTACGATCCGAGGTTGATTTACGCATGGCCAAGTGCTAAAATTGCTGTGATGGGCGGGGCGCAGGCGGCAAAAGTGTTGTTACAAATACAAGAAAGTGCGCTAAAAGGCAAGGGAGAAACGTTAGAAGAAGATAAAAAGAATAAACTATTGGACGACATTACCACTAAATACAATGCACAAACCACGCCTTATTATGCCGCTTCGCGTTTATGGGTTGATGGAGTGATAGATCCTTTAGAAACCAGAAAAGTAATTTCAATGGGTATTGAGGCAGCTAACCAGTCGCCTATACAAAAGCCGTTTAATGTTGGAATTATTCAAACCTAAAAATGATGAGATTTACATTGTTGATTTTTTTCTTGATTGGTGCTTCTTTACAAGCTTTTTCGCAAGTCAAACCCATTTATTTTAATGGAGATAGGGTAACAACCAATGCCGAACAAGCCACTTCTTACGGAGTTTATGGTAAATTGAACGAACAAGAACTTTGGGTATTAAAAAGATACGATTTGGATGATAACTTGATGTTCTCTGGAGCCTATAAAGACGAACTATTGACCAAGCCACATGGTAAGTTTATATTTTATGCAAGTATCCTCGATTACAATTATCAAAACTTTGCCAATTTTAAGAATACTAATACAGACAGGTACATTAGCCAACAGGGAGAATACATAGATGGTTTAGAAGAAGGGAAGTGGACTGACTATTTTCCCGATGGAAGATTAATGGGTTATCGCAACTATTTAAACGGAAAGCTGAATGGCGAAACCGTGCTTTTTAATTATAAAGGTAGGCGAATGTTTGTTGGGCAATATACCAATGGACTTAAAACAGGAACTTGGTACAATTTGAAAAAAAAGGTAAAAGATGTTTTCGATAATGATAAACTAATTAGTACAACCAAATTAACTAAAGCAGAAATTTTAGCCATAGAGTAATTAGCTCTACTTTTTCTATAGGTTCCTTACTATTTTAAACCTCAAGTAATTTATTAATAATAATTTAAAAAGGACTTAGCTACTGTATAGCCAGTCTATATAACACTAAACATAAAAAATGAAGAAACAAACTATTTTTATTGCAACGGCGCTATTTTTAACGGTAAGTACTTATGCGCAAAATGTAAATAAAATCCACAAAAAGGCTATTTTAATAGATACACATGATGATGTACTATCGCAACAAATAAACTCTGGTTATGATTTGGCCAAAGAGCAGCCAGAATATGATTTTGACCTGGTAAAAGCCAAAAGGGGTGGCTTAGATGCGCAGGTATTCTCTATTTGGTGCGACGAAAAAGGAGATTATAGCAATGCCATCAGAGAAATAGATTCGTTGTATGCGTTGCTAAAACGACATCCCGATAAAATAGCTTTGGCTACCACCGCCGAAGACTTAAGGAAAATTGTAGCACAAAATAAGTTGGCGGCGCTAATAGGCGTAGAAGGCGGCCATATGATTAATGATGATTTAGCTAAATTAGATGAATTGGCTAAAAGAGGCATGATTTATTTAACCCTAACCTGGAACAATAGTACGGCTTGGGCAACATCGGCAGTAGATGAAAGAGGAGGTAAACTGAAAGATAGGGCGTTAGGTTTAAATGAATTTGGAAAGAAGATTGTAAAGCGATTAAATGAACTTGGCGTAATGGTAGATTTGTCGCACGTTGGAGAGCAGACTTTCTACGATGCTATTAAGCTATCCACCAAACCGGTTATTCTATCGCACAGTTGTGTTCACGCTATCAATCCTGTGCCACGTAACATAACCGACGAACAAATATTGGCCGTAGGAAAGAATGGCGGTGTAATATCTGTTAATTTTTACAACGGGTTTGTAATGCCCAACCATGAAGAATATTTTAAAACCTTCTTAGATAAATATAAAGATGAATATAGGGCGCTGCGTACACAAAATTCGGCAACGGCCAAAAAGGAATTGATGAAAAGGCATTCGGATGAGTTTGCAAAAATACAGCCTAGTATAGATCTATTGGTAGATCACATTGATCATATTGTAAAACTGATAGGTATAGACCATGTAGGTATTGGTGCCGATTACGATGGGGCAACTTCTTATCCAAAAGGATTAAACAATGTAGCCGATTATCCGAAACTTACCGAGGTATTGTTAAAAAGAGGATATACCGAAAAGGATATTCATAAAATATACGGAGAAAACTTCTTAAGGGTGTTAAAAGCTAATAAAGGTAAATAGATTCACAAATCTGATGTCCGAAGATTAATGCTCAATCGTCATATCCTCGGACATCAGACTATTGGCTTCCGACTTCCAAATTATCTTCACAATTTCATCTTTCTCCACAAAACTTGCGCTTTATAGCTTAAAGTTTAAATTTGCAACAAATTACACACAATGTCGCAACAAGAAGAATTAGAACACGTTGAATGCCTCATCATTGGATCGGGGCCAGCAGGTTATACCGCCGCTATTTATGCTGCCAGAGCAGATTTAAAACCAGTTTTATACACAGGTATGGAAATGGGCGGGCAGTTAACCCAAACTACCGATGTAGATAATTTTCCGGGCTACCCTAATGGTATTATGGGACCAGAAATGATGGAAGATTTTAAAAAACAAGCAGAGCGTTTTGGTACGCAAGTTCGTTTTGGTTATGTAAGTTCAGTTGATTTTTCATCGCTGCCCCATAAAGTAACGGTAGATGAAACAAAAACTTTGCTAGCCGATACGGTAATTATAGCCACTGGTGCTAAAGCCAAATGGTTGGGTTTACCAAGCGAACAGCAGTATAACGGTTTCGGCGTTTCGGCATGTGCCGTTTGCGATGGTTTCTTCTTCAAAGGCCAAACAGTAGCCATTGTGGGTGCCGGAGATACCGCTGCCGAAGAAGCTACCTATTTGGCAAAGCTTTGTAAAAAAGTGTATATGTTGGTGCGTAGAGACGAGTTCCGTGCTTCAAAAGCAATGGTTCATCGCGTGTTAAATACCGAAAACATAGAAGTATTGTATAATACAGAAACCACCGAGGTTTTAGGCAATGGCAAAAACGTAACTGGTGTAAAAGTATTTAATCACAAAACAGAAGAAGCTACTACACTAGATATCGAAGGCTTTTTTGTGGCCATTGGCCATAAACCAAATACAGATTTGTTTAAAGGCTGGTTAAATATGGACGAAACAGGTTATTTGCAAACCATCCCAGGTACCTCAAAAACAAATATAGAGGGCGTATTTGCATGCGGCGATGTTCAAGATAATTATTACAGGCAGGCAATTACCGCTGCTGGTTCTGGCTGTATGGCAGCGTTAGATGCCGAACGCTATTTAGCAGCCAAAGCAGATGAAAAATAACTGAAAATAGTGAAATAGAAAAACCTTTCTGAGTTAATTAGAAAGGTTTTTTTTATGCTTTAAAAGTTTTGGGTAAAACGCTAAAATATTTATCTTGTGCTTTATAAAGTGTTCGCTAAACACAAACTTAAACTAAAACCAAAAAATGAAGAAACTATTTCTAAGTGCCGTAACGGCATTTTTTATGGTAAGTGCCTATGCACAAACCGATGTAAATATGGGTATTATACCCGCACCAGTATCTGTACAAAAGGGAAGCGGAAGCTTTGTTTTTGATAAATCTGTGGTACTGTTAAGCAACAATCCAAAAAATGCAAAAATAGCAGAAACTTTGCAGTCTTTTGCGGCAACAAAAGGCTTAAATTTAAAGATAGTTAAGGCAGCTACTGCCACACAAAAAGTTATAGAATTAACAAGCGTAGGGGCAAATCAATTGCCAGATGAAGGCTACCAGATTAAAATTACGAGTAACAAAATTAAGTTAATTGGTAAAGATGCAGGCTTGTTTTATGCCCTGCAATCTTTTATGCAACTTATGCCCGACAAGAAGCATGTAGGCGCTATCAGTGTTTCAAATGTAGAAATTAACGATTACCCACGTTTTAGCTATCGTGGTTTGCATTTAGATGTAGGCCGTCATTTTTTTCCGCTTTCGTTCATCAAGAAATATATTGATGTAATGGCAACCTATAAACTGAATAACTTTCACTGGCACTTAACCGAAGATCAGGGTTGGAGAATAGAAATTAAAAAATACCCGAAATTAACCGAAATTGGTAGTAGCAGAAACGGAACTATTATTGGTGTTTTTCCAGGTTCTGGCGGTACCGATAATGAAGTTTACAAAGGTTATTACACCCAAGCAGAAGCTAAAGAAATTGTGGCCTATGCGGCAGCTAGGTATATCAATGTTATCCCCGAAATAGAGCTGCCCGGGCACGGTTCGGCTGCTATTGCTGCTTATCCACAACTTAGTTCGTTTCCCGATAGAGATACCCCTATTAAAGAAGGAGCCCCATGGTCGGGGCCACGTACCGGCAAACAAGTACAACAAACATGGGGTGTTTTCGATGATATTTTTGTGCCCTCAGAATATACTTTCGAGTTTTTACAGAACGTGCTAGACGAAGTGATTGCTATTTTTCCGTCTAAATACATCCACATCGGTGGAGACGAAGCACCAAAAAAATATTGGAAAGAATCTGAATTTTGCCAACAACTTATTAAAGAAAAGGGTTTAAAGGATGAACACGAGCTGCAAAGTTATTTCATCCAAAGAATAGAAAAATATTTGAATGGAAAGGGCCGTTCAATTATTGGATGGGATGAAATTTTAGAAGGAGGATTGGCACCAAACGCAACAGTAATGAGCTGGAGAGGTGAAAAAGGAGGGATTGAGGCTGCTAAACAAAGCCACGATGTGTTGATGACACCTAGCACCAATGGTTTATACTTTGATCATAAGCAGTCGCTTGCCGAAGACGAGCCTTTAACCATTGGTAGAAATGGAAAGGGTGTTTCCAATTTTGCAAAAGTTTATAATTATAATCCCGTACCTGATGTATTAAACGAAGAACAGAAAAAATACATTAAAGGAGTACAGGCAAATTTATGGACAGAATATATAGAAACACCTTCAAAAGTAGAGTATATGATTTTCCCAAGAGTGTTTGCCCTGTCGGAAATCGCTTGGACACCGTTGGCTAAAAAAGACTTGAAAAACTTTAGCGAAGAGCGTTTATCGCTACATTTAGCAAGGTTAGATAAAACCGGAACTAATTTTTGGGTACCCATGCCAATTGGACAGCCAGAGGGCGAAGTAAAAGGAGAAGACCACGTAATTACTTTACAAACGCCAATAACAGGAGCTAAGATTTTTTATACTTTAGATGGTTTTCGCCCTTCAGAAAATGCGGCAGAATATACGGCTCCATTAAAAATAAACGTGCCACAAGGGAAGAAAAAAGTTTTGAAAACCATTGTAATTACCCCTAGCGGAAAACGAAGTGTAGTAGCAGAAACTGTTTTAAATAATGGCGCAGCAGAGGTAAAGGTTAAATAATAAACCACATCCATTATTTCGCTAGCCTGCTCCGACCATTCGGAGAGCAACGAGGAGAGGCCTAACATTTAGCTAGATTTCTCCTCGTTACGCTTTCTTCTAAATGCTTCTGTAAAAACGGTACGTCTAGTTATGCTAAATAGAATGTTTTTAAGTAAATTATTGTTTTTATTTAGCTATAAAACCTATAAATTGGCGTTTTAAAATTTACAATTCATGGTTTTGAAAGATTTATTAAAATCTGTATTTGCAGTAATCGCGGTTTCGATGGTGGCAGTTGCGTGTAGCGATAATGAAAAACCTGCATCAATAGAACAAAAAGTGGTAGAGATTAAAGCACGAAACCCTTTTCCATTTTATAAAAGCATAGAGATAAAACCGGGCTATTACTTCGAAGTTTTAAGTTGGGGTAAAGGAGTTGACAGCCTTGGCGGCTTTTTAATACTGATGTCAGATTCTGTTAAAAATAACTATAAATCAATTTCGGGAGAACGAGAGGGCATAATTACCGATGCGTGGAACATGGATTTGGATAATGACGGTAACCCAGAAATTTATGTACAAACATTGGTGCGAAAAAATGTAGCCGATGTAAATGTGTACGAATTTGGTGGCGATTTCAATAAAATAAGTTTTCCGGGTATCAGCAGTATGAAAGGCTATAAGGGCGATGATAAGTTCTTTGTTAAAAACGGCGATTTGTTCAGGTCGGTGCCAATTGTACAAACTGATAGTGGCAAAACAAGCACTTTGGTTAAAACTTTAAAGTACCGTTTGTCGGGGAATAGTTTTTCTTCATCAGAAGCAAAACTAGAAGAGTAATACAATTATTAACCATTCTGAAGAGCGAGGGCTTTGGTAGTTTCGTAATACTTGTTTTCGTTCTTCAGAATTAATATAGAATACCTGTAACTAAAATTGGCTCAGCTCACTTTCAAAAAAAGCATCCCATTTTTGCTGTGCTTCTAAATCCGAGCCATGTTTGGTTTCTACATCGTAAGTTTCCTGCATATCAGTATAGAATTTACTGATTTCTTTTGCAGTTTTATTTACCAAGTGTTTATAATTTTTAACAGTATATTCTTGGTTTCGCAAAATATATTCTCCCTTTTTTAAAAGTAGAAAATTAATGTAAACATGCCCTTGTTCATGGTTTAGTAATTGTTTACTGGCATTGTTATTTCTAATTTTTTCTCTTTTTACCCATGATTTATTTACATCAACCCCGCCCAGAAAATTAAAATCGAGTTGTAGTTTATTGCCTCTAATGGTTGAGCGGTAACCGTATTGCCAAATGGTGCTGGTTACGGCAGCGTACATAGAGTTACGATCTGGATTGGCCCTAAAATGTGTGTCCCAGCTTAAGGTTTCGGGTAAAATACGCTTATGCGGTACAAAAGAAGAAGCCAACAAAATAATGGCACAAAGAATAGCGTTCCTCATCAGTTTCATTGTAATAGCTAAAGAACGAAAGTTATGCCAAATTATTCTGCCTCTTTAAACTGATTGCTGATGCGTTCAAACTTTTCAATCAAAAGGGCAATTCTTTCCTTGTCTTTTTTAATTACTGCTTTCCTTACCAAAGTAGAACAAAATATCACCCAGCCAAAACTTAAAGCTAAAATAAGCACCTGTAGCCATATTTCTAAAACGCTCAAGATCTCGAAGAAATAAAGGCTCATTCCTAGAGATAGCGCAATAACATAGAACCAATACAGTCTGTTGTAGAGCTGGTGCCTTTGCAATTGGTAAATCTTTAATTTCTGAAGAAAGACATTTGGGTTTTCGGTAAAATCGTTTTGGGCAATAACACGATGGTTGGCATATAAAATAACGGTGTAAGCAGCTATCGCCAATATAATTATGCTAATACCCAAGTGGGTTGTTATAGAGGTGAAATCAAGAAATAACCAAATGGCAGCCACGGCAAATATAGAAAGAGCCATGCCAATAATGTTTAGCAACGATTTGTTGCGCATATTGCTTACATCTTTCTTGGCTTGCTTTAACATATCGTCAGCAGATATTTTCACATCTACGGTATGCTTAGCCCATAACGCTTCTATATGATCAAATTCTTGCATGTTGATTGTATATTTCTGTAAGTTTTTGTTTAATACGATGAATTCTAACTCGTAAATTTCCTTCGCTAATTCCTGATATTTCGGCAATTTCATTGTATGGTAATTCATCGAGTACCATGGTAATGATCAAACGGTCATTCTCTTCTAGTTTAGAGATCGACTTGTATAGCAAAGCAACCTGTTCGTTTTTTTCAGAATATTCTTCAATTCTATTCTCAATAATGTTATCGGTAAGCTCGTCTTTTGCCTGTCTTTTTTCAGAGCGAAGATAGGTTAAGCAGGTATTTACCGCAATTCTATAGATCCACGTTGAAATGAGCGATTTGTTTCTGAACTTATCTAGATTTTGCCAAACTTTTAAAAATGTTTCTTGTAAAAGATCATTCGCAGAATCTGCATCGCCCGTGTAACCGTAGCACAGGTGAAATATCTTTTTTGAATTTTTATCGAAAATTTCCTTAAAAAGCTGGTCTTTTCGGTCCATTTAACGTTTTTGTATGTCTATTAGAGTGAAGTAACATTAAATTGTTACACCATAAACGCTGGCTAAAATAATAAATGTTTGTGTGCTAAGGGCAAATATTTATTTTTGTCGCACTTCGTGTATTTATTTTCGATAACTTAAATGTAGATATGATACGCGTTAATGCTAATTAAGATAAATAAACCAATAAACCATTCTTTTCTTTTTAATTGAAGAAGAGCGAACAATAATCAAATCAAACTAAATGAAAAAAAGCAAAATAGGTATCATTACCTTAGTTTCCGTTACAATAGCTGTAATCCTTACACTCTTAAAAGAATTTAATCTCCTCGCTGTTTCAGATTTGGTAATGATGAGCACTCGTTGGCTGGTAGCCATTGTGTTAGTGTGCTTTGCTGTTTCTAAAAAAAGCTTAACCACTTGGATTTTGGTTTGTATGTTGCTAGGTGTGTTTGTGGGTGTCGATTTTCCGAATTTTGCTGCAGCATTGCATCCATTAAGTAAAGGTTTCATTAAATTGGTTAAAACCATTGTAGGACCAATACTGTTTGGCACGTTAGTGTATGGTATAGCAGGTCATTCAGATTTGAAGCAAGTAGGGCGTATGGCCTGGAAATCGATGCTATATTTCTTTTGCGCAACATCTTGTGCTATTTTCATAGGCTTGGCGGTAATAAACATTACCCATGCGGGCGTAGGTGTAAATATGGAAAACATGCCTCAGCAACAGTTGCCTACTGTAAAAGCTGTAGATACAGAGTTAGAGGCCTTACCTGAGAATGTAAAGGGCGTTTATAAGTTTGCACACTTTTTTTACGAGTTGTTTCCCGAAAATGTAGTAAAATCTATGCACGAAAATAAGGTGCTCCAAATTGTGTTATTTTCGGTGTTATTCGGTATTGGTTTGGCTATGGTAGAAGAAAAGAAACGCAAGCCATTGGTAGATTTTGCAGAGAGCCTATCGGAAGTAATGTTCAAATTCACCAATCTCATTATGTACTTTGCGCCAATTGGCGTGGGGGCGGCCATGGCTTATACAGTAGGGCATTTAGGAATAGATATATTGAAAAACTTGTTTATGCTGTTGGGCTCGCTGTATATCGCCTTAATAGTGTTTGTGTTATTGGTTTTTGTGCCAATACTGCTTTTCCTAAAAGTTCCGATTAAGAAATTTCTTCAAGCCGTAAAAGAACCTGTTTCTATTGCCTTTGCTACCACAAGTTCTGATGCCGCTTTACCTAAAGCCATGAGCAATATGGAAAAATTTGGCGTGCCTCGTAAAATTGTTTCTTTCGTAATACCAACGGGTTACAGTTTTAATTTAGATGGTACTTCGTTATATCTTTCTTTAGCTTCTATCTTTGTGGCCCAAGCTGCTGGCATGCACTTAAGTTTAGGTCAGCAACTAGCTATCGCGTTTACCTTAATGATCACATCTAAAGGTGTGGCAGCTGTACCAAGGGCATCGTTAATTGTGTTAATAGCCACTGCCGAACAATTTGGTTTGCCAGTATTTATTATTGCAGCAATTTTAGGTATCGATGAACTAATGGATATGGCAAGAACATCGGTAAATGTAATAGGAAACTGTTTGGCTACCGTAGTAATTGCTAAGTGGGAAGGCGAATTTGATAGCGATGCGCCAGCTAATTTTATTGAAGATTAATTTATGACTTCGAGAGGTAAAAAGATTTTTTTGGCATCAACTGTTATTGTTCCATTTCTAATTTACAGTATAGTTTACTATGCGCCAATAATTAGAAATGCACCTTTTAAAGAAAAAGATTTTGTTTCGCTCGAGTACCAATGGGGTGCCGGAACTGCTTTAGCAAATTCTTACAACTCTGCCACAGGCGAGTTTAAGTATCTAAATAAGAACGATTCGTTGATCACAAGGAATATTCATTTAACCTTTCGTGATATAAAATATTTGGATAGTATAGCCGATGTTCAGGGCTTTTGGAATTTACCTAGTGTGGTGGCCAATGGCGAAGATGATTTGAAGGATCCGAAAAAATTACGTTATGTAATTAAATTTAATTACAAGAAAAAATCTAAAGAAGTTACCTATTTTCCAAGCTTTAATGGAAATGAAAAGATGAAAGGAGCGGCAAGTAAAATGCAGAAAGAAATAGAGTTAACCTTAATTGATAAGGAGGCTAGCCAAGCTAAATAATGAAGATAGCAACCAGAAAAACCATCAGTATTATTGCGGTATTGTTTATACTAGTGGTAGGAAGTTTCTATATTATGAAAGTAAGAAGTGGCGGAAAACAAGCCGCTTCTTTTGTAAGCTTAACCTATAAGTGGGGCGTAGGCGATACCTTACAGAATAGTTACGATTCAAAATCGGGAAACTATCAGTTTTTAGACCAACGCGACCAACTTGTTAAAGAGAACTTTAAGCTTCGTACAAATAATGTGATTTTTCTGCATAGTAAAATTAATGAAAAAGATTTGTTGAATATTCCAGATACGATAGCAAACGCGGGGGTGAATTTTAAAGACCCAAAAGTGTTGCGCTACGAGCTTAAATTGGTTTACGAAGATACTAGCAGAAATATTATCTACTTTACCAATTACGATAAAGATCCAGTAATTGCAACTAAAGCAAGGTTGTTGCAACAAACTATCCAACAAGTCATTTCCGAAGCAGAAGAACGTTTTTCTGGTAAATAGTTTATCGTTTTATATTGCTTATGGCATTGTTTCTTGTTAACAAAGCTTAACAAATTAATTATTGCCTATCAGTAATCAATACTTCTTTAAACAAATGAACAAATATTTTTATTGTGCTATTGTGTTTGAACATTAAATGTGCTATATTTGCACCTCGATAAAAAATAAATAGAAATAAAATAATTATTTAACAATGTACGCAATAGTAAATATAGCAGGGCAACAATTTAAAGTTGCAAAAGACCAGCACCTTTTTGTACACCGTTTACAAGGAGATGAAGGCGCTAGTATTGAATTTGACAATGTATTGTTGGTTGACAATGGTGGTAAAATTTCTGTAGGTGCGCCTGCGGTTAAAGGAGCTAAGGTTTCAGCTAAAATCGTGTCTCATTTAAAAGGTGATAAAGTAATCGTTTTCAAAAAGAAACGTAGAAAAGGTTACAAAAAGAAAAATGGTCACCGTCAGTCATTCACCAAAATCCAGATTGAGAGTATCACTCTGTAGTTAACTTATTTGTAAATTCACCAATTAGCTAATTGGTTTAAAAGATAAAAAATGGCACATAAGAAGGGAGCCGGTAGTTCAAAAAACGGTCGCGAGTCGCATAGTAAACGTCTAGGTATTAAAATTTTTGGTGGTCAAGAGGCTATCGCTGGTAACATCATCGTTCGTCAGCGTGGTACAAAACACCACCCAGATAAAGGTGTTGGTATTGGTAAAGACCATACTTTATTTGCTTTGGTACCAGGTATCGTAACTTTCAAAAAGAAAAGAGATAACAAATCTTATGTATCGGTATTGCCTGCAGTGGTAGAAGATGCTGCTCCTGCTAAGAAGGAAGCTGCTCCTAAAGCTGAAGCTAAAAAAACTGCTGCTCCTAAGAAAGCTGCAGCACCGAAAGCAGAAGCTGCCGAGAAAAAAGCACCAGCTAAAAAAGCTGTTAAAGCCGAAGATGCTGCTGAATCTGCAGAATAATATTTGTACTTTAAAAGTATATACCAAAAAAGCCGAACAAAATTTGTTCGGCTTTTTTGGTTTTTAAGGTTGCTAAGTCAAAATTGTGAATTAGAAATATTAGCTGCCCGAAATATTTGTTAATATACGTTGCCTAGAAAGCCAACGTAAGCGTTTCATACTTTTACCATAAATAAAGGATTTTGGAAGAGTAAACCCTTAGCTCTCTCTTACCATAATCTGTTGTGCCAATTCCCTTAAATTAGTTTTCCTATTTTCAGCTATCACTAAATCATCAAGCGCTTGGTAGGCTTTGGCTAAATACTGCTCCATTTTGGTGTTAGCTAATTCTTTAATGCCATAGTTGTTGTACAATAGGGTTACTGCTTTTACTTTGTTTGAGGTGTTTTCATGCTCGCCCAATAGAATATCAGTTTCTTCTGCATTAATTAATGCCTTTGCATTTAAATGTAGGAATGTTTTTTTATTAGCAATGATATCGCCACCTACTTGCTTACCAAATTTCTCTGGATCGCCGTAAACATCTAAAATATCGTCTTGTAATTGGAAAGCTACACCTAGATTTTCGCCAAACTCATAAAGTAGTGCTGCATTTTTATCGTCGGCACCGCCCACAATAGCTCCTAATTTCATGGCACCCCCTAAAAGTACAGCCGTTTTAAGCCTAATCATTTCTAGGTATTCTTCAATGCTTACATCGTCTCTGGTTTCAAACTCCATGTCTAATTGCTGACCTTCGCAAACGCCTTGGGCAGTTTGGTTAAAGGTATCTAGTACGGGTTTTAAAACGTTTACATCAACTTTTGAGAGATGCTTGTTTGATTCTACCATCATCACATCGCCACTTAAAATTGCATTGTTTACGCCCCATTTTTCGTGTACGGTTTGTTTGCCACGCCTTAACGGAGCATTGTCCATAATGTCATCGTGTACCAGGGTGAAATTATGGAAGGTTTCTATAGCAAGGGCAACATCAAGCGCTTTGGTCACTTCATCGGTAAATAGTTCGGCAGCCATTAGTACCATTACGGGCCTAATTCTTTTACCTCCTAGGCTCATGATATATTTGATAGGTTCGTATAAATTAGCAGGTTGTGCAGGGTAAGCTAATTTAGGAATAGCTTGTTCGATGATTTTTTGTAATTCTGTAGGATTGTGCATTATTGTGTGTCTATCATGGTACCAAATGCCGATTTACTTTCCATCATTTTTATAAAAGCATCCTCTAAAGCAGTTTGCTTTACAATAGGATTGTCTTTCCAGAAAATTGGGTTATATTCAATCGATTCGATAATGGCTTTGTCTTGGACTTTTTTAGTTAATTCGGTAAATTTTTGAGTTTTTAAGGTTTTATCTAATTGATAAACGGTTAACATAGCGCTAATGACAGGATTTAAAGTTCTGCCTTTAGCATTTAGATTAAGGTATAATTTTGATGAAATGCTTTCTAAAACTGGAATATCGGTGCGTGAGCTATTAAAAGTTGCAATGGTAGTTGCTGTTGGCGGTATTTTAGAAATAGCATTGATGCTCATTGGTACATTAAATATGCTGTTCTCCAATCGGTAAACCTTTGTGTCTTCTACGCCAATGTAATAGGTAGAGTTAATATAGAACTGCTTTTTATTGCCTTTGTATTTACAGACAACAACAGCAATATCTTGGTCTTTCTGCTCGATATATTTCTCGATGGTAATTTCGAAATCTTTTAGGTTTTTAAGTGTTACAAACCTGCCAGTTTTTCTATCTTCAAATAAATAGCCTGCTAAGGAAAAGGTAAGGTAAGATTGGTTGCTCATAGCGAAAGACAGCCCTTCGTTCAGTTCTGCAAACCTACTCTGTTTGGCTAACCATCCTTTTACTTTAGATACATTAAATTCGAGATCGTAAAATAGCTCGTAGATTTGACTTGCTTTGCCGTTAATAGAAGTAAGCTGCCTGTAAAAAGCGTTTCCATAAAAGTTTTCTTTCTCAAATTCTTTCGCTTTTTCTAAGGCTGCTTTGATTAATCTTTGGCCACGATAAGGATCGACTACTACAGCTTTTAAATTTATTGCGGCAGCTTTTAGTTTAACGAAGAGGTTGTTGGCAGTGCTAATTTCGTCTTCTAGCAAAATATAGCTAACGTGGCTATATCTTAATTTTGTTGGCAGATTTACATTTTTTAAAATGAATTCTCCCGCATCGTTGGTAACGGTGGTATTGTTGGTGCCCATTACGGCAATAGAAACAAAAGGAATAGCTTCTCCAGTAGTTTCATCTACTATTTTGCCTTGTATGGTTTGAGCCTTGAGGGCTAAACCAGTCATTAAGAAAAGAAAGACAAATACAAGGAGTTTTTGCATTGAACTAGTTGGAGTTTTTAAAAATGCAAAGTTAGTACTTAAGTCTAAATACTAACTTATAAATACTGAAGTCAATTAATCTTGCACCAGTGAAAAATCAATCTGACGCTTAGATAAATCAACCTTTTTTACCTTGATTTTTACTTCGTCGCCCAGTTGATATTTACGTTTTTTACGCTGACCAATGATGCAGTAGTTTTTTTCATCCAATACATAGAAATCATCGCTGATGTCGCGTAAACGGATCATGCCTTCGCACTTATTTTCTTCAATTTCTACGTACATGCCCCATTCGGTTACGCCAGAAATAATGCCTAGGTATATTGAACCAATATTGTTTTCTAAATATTCGGCCTGTTTGTACTTTATCGAAGCTCTTTCTGCGTCGGCAGCACGTTTTTCCATTGCCGATGAGTGTACGCATGCTGCTTCGTAAACTTCTGCATCTGCAGATTTTCCGCCATCGAGATAGCATGCCAACAAACGGTGCGCCATGATGTCGGGATAGCGGCGGATAGGAGAGGTGAAGTGGGTATAATAATCGAACGCCAAACCGTAATGGCTAGTTTTTTTAGTGGTATAAATGGCTTTTGCCATAGAGCGGATGGCTAAAGATGTTAAGATGTTCTGTTCTTTTTTACCTTCTACATCATCCATTAAATAGTTGAGCGACTTGGCAATGGTTTTATCAGATTTGGTATCAATTTTATAGCCAAAACGAGAAGCGAATGAAGCAAAACTAGTTAGGTTCTCCATGTTTGGAGAATCGTGCGTACGATAAACGAAGGTGTATTTTTGCTTGCCCTTGCCTTTTTTAGCTATACATTCGGCCACTTTTTTATTGGCTAAAAGCATAAAATCTTCAATTAGCTTATGTGCATCCTTCCGTTCTTTAACATATACGCCAATTGGCTTTCCTTGCTCGTCTAGTTTAAACTTAACTTCGGTACTTTCAAAACTAATGGCTCCATTTTTAAATTTGGCTGCCCTTAAAATGTAAGCCAGTTCGTTAAGTTTTAATATTTCTTCACTATAATCGCCAGTTTTTGCTTCTATAATTTCCTGGGCTTCTTCGTAGGTAAAACGACGGTTTGAGTTGATGACGGTTCTTCCAAACCATTCGTTGTGAATTTTGGCTTGGTCGTCCATTTCAAAAACTGCGGCAAAGCATAATTTTTCTTCGTTGGGGCGCAACGAACATACGCCGTTACTTAAACGTTCGGGCAGCATTGGAATAACCCTATCTACCAAATAAACGGAAGTTGCTCTGTGTTGGGCTTCTTTTTCGAGGCTGCTTTTTGGTGTTACATAATGGGAAACATCGGCAATATGAACGCCTATTTCGTAATTTCCATTAGCTAATTTCTTAAACGAAATGGCATCATCAAAATCTTTGGCATCTATTGGGTCGATGGTAAAAGTTACGGTATCCCTAAAATCTCTACGATCTTTAATTTCTGCAGGGTTTACAGTTTCGGGAATGGCATTAGCCTCTTTTTCTACTTCTGATGGAAAGCTTAAAGGAAAACCATATTCTGCTAAAATGGCATTCATTTCTGTATTGTTCTCGCCCTGCTCGCCTAGTATATGAATAATTTTTCCTATCGGATTTTTAGCGCCCTCTGGCCAATCGGTTAAAGCTACCTGTACTTTTTGCCCATTTTTAGCATTGTTTAAATCGCTTAGTGGTACAAAAATATCGTGGAGCATTTTTCTGTCATCGGGTATTACAAAAGCAAAACGTTCAGAAACCTTAGCTACGCCAATAAATTCTGTTTTGGCTCTTTTTAAGATCTCTACAATTTCGCCTTCATTTCTGCGTCCACCGCTTTTCTTAGCAAAAACGTAAACTTTTACTTTGTCGCCATGCAGTGCATTTCTAAGCTTTCTAGGGGCAACAAAAATGTCTTTTTCAAATTCATCATCCGGTACAATAAAGGCAGATCCATCGGCAGTCATATCTACCGTTCCTGTTACGAAGGTTTTTTGTTCTTTTAGTTTAAATTTACCTCGTTCTGGTCTAACAAATAAACCTTTTTCGGTTTTTTCGATGAGTATTTCTAAAACTGCATCTACTGCTGCTTTATCGCTCAAATTTAAACGAGCTGCTACTTGTTTATGGTTAAGGGCAATATTTCGGTTTTTTTCAAAAATATCGCTTATTAGCTGAGTGAGAACAAGTTTGAATTGAGCATTTTTGTTTTTTGCCATAATCGTTTTCCAATTGTACCGAAGATAACAAATTAGGCTTTAAAGTGTACGTTTTTATGCAATTATTAGGGACTGTTGACATAAAAAGCAAGGAGGCCGAAATTAATAAGTAATCTATTCTCTATTTTAACGATTAAGCATTGCCAGGAATAGCCTCAATTAATTTCTGTGTATAGGCTGCTTTGGGGTTCTTGTAAATCTCTTCTGGAAAACCTTGTTCCTCGATCTTTCCTTTGTTCATGATAATCATCCTATCGGAAATATGTTTAACCACCGCTAAGTCGTGAGAGATGAAGATATAGGTTAGGCCAAACTCTTCTTGTAAGTCTCTTAGTAAGTTTAAAACTTGCGCTTGTACCGATACATCTAGTGCAGAGACAGATTCGTCGCAAATAATGAACTTAGGTTTAAGCGCTAAGGCACGGGCGATTACAATTCGCTGTCTTTGTCCGCCAGAAAATTCGTGAGGATAACGATTAAAGTGTGCTGCATCTAGATTAACCTTTTCCAATAATTGGAGCACATGTGCTTTTCTTTCTGCATTATTAGCATAAACTCCATGAACTACCAAAGGTTCCATAATGGATTGTCCTACAGTGATCTTGGGGTTTAAAGAGGAGTAGGGGTCTTGAAAAATGATTTGGATATCTTTTCTCAAGAATCTAAGTTGTTTTTTGCCAAGATGAGTAATGTCATTTCCATCGAAAAGTATGTTGCCCGAAGTAGGTTCTACCAAGCGTAGAATAGTACGACCTAAAGTAGTTTTACCACAGCCAGATTCGCCAACTAAACCCAATGTTTCTCCCGGAAAAACTTCGAACGAAACATGATCTACTGCTTTTACAAAATCCTGTGTTTTGCCAAACAAACCTGTTTTTATCGGATACCAAGTACACAAATCTTGTACTTTTAAAATTGGTTCTTTGCCATACAGTTTAGCTCTTCTAGTTGCAACTTCTTCAGAGGTATAAGCATTCTCATTTAACAAATGTTGTAAGCCAACTTCTTTGTTTTCATTTATAAAATCGGCAACAGTTGGTAATTTTTTAAGTAGGTGTTTTGGAGATGGGCGACAGGCTAACAATCCTTTGGTATAGGGATGTTGAGGGTTTTGGAACAATTGCTGTGCTGTTCCTTGCTCTACAATATCGCCTTTGTACATCACTAACAATTCATCGGCAATTTCGCTCATTAAGCCTAAATCGTGAGAAATGAAGATCATGGCCATGTTGCGTTCTGTTTTTAAACGCTGTAGCAACTGTAAAATGGTTTTTTGTACGGTAACGTCTAATGCGGTGGTTGGTTCATCGGCAATAAGTAATTCAGGGTTACAGCTTAAGGCCATGGCAATCATTACCCTTTGTTTTTGTCCGCCAGAAAGCTGGTGCGGATAGCTATCGAATATATTTTCTGGACGAGGCAATTGCACTTCCTTAAATAACGCAATAGTTTGCTCTTTAGCAGCTTGTTTATCTACCTGTTGGTGTAGCATAATGGCTTCTCTAACTTGATCTCCGCAGGTAAAAACGGGGTTTAAAGAGGTCATGGGTTCCTGAAAAATCATGGCGATTTTGTTGCCACGATATCTCCTGATTTCCTGGTCGTTTAAATTAAGCAAGTTAATACTGTCTAAGCTTATTTTGCCCGCTATTTGGGTGTGCTTACTGTCGTGCAGGCGTATAATAGAAAAAGATGTAACCGATTTACCAGAGCCAGATTCGCCAACAATACCTAAAACTTTACCTTTTTCGAGGCTAAAACTAACTTTATGAACGGTTTCTGTCCAAGTTTTATCTTCTTGGTTATAGAATTTTACGGCAAGGTCTTTTACTTTTAGCATTACTTCACTAAAGTAATATTTTCTTGCGTAATTATGGGCAAACCTTTAAAGCGTAACAACAATTGTGCAGTAGTAATCACATCATTTTGGCAATATTTTGCAATTCTGTTCAAATCTTTGTCTTGGTAATATACTTCTTTCACCTTGCTGCCATCAATATCATTTTTAGGAGTGGGTAAATCAAATATGGCCGCTAATAAGTTTAACGAGGTGTAGTTTTTATAATCTCCGAATTTCCAAAGCTCTAAGGTATCTAAATGATTAATTTCCCAAGGTTTTTTACCGGATATTTGTAGTTGCGCAGGAATTGGCAACCCGTTAATCAACATCCTTCTGCATAAATAAGGGAAATCGAACTCTTTGCCGTTGTGGGCACAAAGTTGTAAGTTTTTAGGTTGTTTAGCTAAAAGGTTAGCGAATTGTTTAAGTAAAACTGTTTCGTTGTTGTGGGCGAAAGAGCGTACGCGTAAATGAATTTGTTTTTTTTCTAAATGATAGATACCTAAGCTAATACAAACAATCTTTCCAAACTCTGCCCAAATACCTGCCCGTTCGTAAAACTCGTTGGCTGTTTGTCCTTCTTTGCGTTGATAAAGACTTTTCTTGTCCCATAATTCTTGTAAATGAATGGGTAGCTCTTCAAAATTTTCCTTTTGTGGAACGGTTTCTATATCAATTACAAAAACGTTGTTTAGTTTGATATCTTGAAGCATAGCGTTAACAATTGGTGCAGCTAACTAAGTTAGATAAATTTACTATAAAGGCGCAAAATAATTGTGGAATTACTTTGTGGTTAGGTGGTTGGTTTTAAATAGATCGATACAGTTTTTTGTGCTTGTATTTGAATGCCATGTAAATCAGCTCATGCTTCTATAGCACAAAAAACCGCTCGGCAATACCGAGACGGTTCAGCTATTAACAACATTTCTTAATTATTTTGCCGGCTGGCAATTGGGATTTGCCTTTTTGTGTGCCAAAACTAATTCGTATGAATAAAAATTATCTGGAGCTAGAGTTATCCGTAAATAATTGTCTTTTATTAGGTGGATGGTGCCTGTCCATGATCTATCGGTAATTATGCTAAGGTTTTTTCCATCTTCGCTAAGGGTATATGTACCGTTAACTAAGGTATGGTCTTCGCGTCCTCTATCAAATGTAACCATAGCTATTTTACCATCTGTTTTAAATTCTATATAGTGCGCTTCGTTGAAACAGTTATTTACAGTGCCGCCTGCTCTATGGTTTGTGATGTAATCATAATACCATTTACCCGAAATGAGCAGTTCTTTGTGCTTTTTTGCATCATCTTTCTTGCACGAACTGTTTAAGGCGATACAGCTAATGAACAGTAGCAACAGGGTTAATGTCTTTTGCATCGTTTTTATTTCTATTTCCCAAGTTTTATCCCAGCTCTTAACTCAATAAAAAATCGGTTGAGAGGGGCTTTGGTTCTGTCTGTATATTCATTCATTATACGCTGCAAATCTGCTTGCGTATGGGGTGAGCCGTAAGTAGGCAAGATCATGTTGTATATGCCTTCGTACATTCCGGTACCTTTTATCAGCTCCATTTCGTAACCTATTTTTGGGCTAAAGAAAAATTTGTCTTTGAAATTGAATTTAGGAGATAAGCCTATATTAAAAAACATCGGTGCATCTGATGATGCCATAAATGTTTTATTGGTAGTCTTTCTTTCGTTGCTAAAGCTGCCGCCTTCAGGTCGCCATGTAAATTTTCTACTTCCGGCACTTAATGCCGAAAAAAACCATACTTGCTGATCTTGTAATTTGAATATTTTACGGCTTGCACCTACGCCTATAATGCCGTGCGACATTTTATACTGTGATTTTTGTATGCCGCCCGGAAGTGTAAAGGCATCTACATTGTTTTTACCAAAGTTAATTTTGTTGGCATATTTTTGCCAATAGATTTCAAAAGCCCATTCAGTGCCAAATTCTAGTTCACCAAAGAGCCCCATGCCAATTGCCGGACCAAAGCTAAGAGCGTCGTTTCCGGTATGGCCTTGTATTTCGTTGGTCATGTCTAAATAACTGCCGTACCTGCCTGTGCTTAAATAAGATGGCACGCTAATGCCAAAGTTGAATTTCTTTTGTGCATAACCTATGTTAGTCAAACAAACTGTTATGATAGTGATGTAAAAAAGTTTCATGGTACAAAAGAATTATTGAATTGTTGGTTGATGATTATAGTTAAAGCCACTAAATTTTGCTTTCCAGATAGTCGAGATAAGTAGTTTACTTCGTGCCTGGGTGGTTTAATCAGCCTTTAATTATTGATTTTGATATAGCTGATAAGAAAATCGTTATATTTATCTAAGGCGTTTAGTGCAGCTTTTTTATAGGCTTGCGGATCGGCTTGTATCAAAAAAGTATTTTCTGCTGCGCCACGACCGCTTTTAACCAAGCCTTTGCTGAAAATAGCGGCCATGTCGCCTAAAACGGCACTTTTAAATTTTTTCATACTTTCGGGCATACCTTCTGCACTTTTGAGTGTTGCGGCGTAGGGAACGTCCGAAGCGAGAGACCATATCAAATTAGGGTTGCAAAAGCCCCAATTATTGCCTGCAAACCGTGCATAAGAGCCATCGCCTTTCATTTTACCACCTTGTGTTGTGGGAACTACGCTTATAATAGGTTCTATGCTAGTTTCAAACTTATCGGTACGCTCGCCCCATAAATTACTTACGCCTTTTTTAATGTCTTGGTTAATGGTAATAAAATCTACGGTAACGAAAACCATGCCCACAGGTATTTTTAGCTTGTTGCCCAACGATGAATGCGCTCCCATCATGCCAACCGGAAACTCGATATAAGGTGCATTGTTGGCGGTAAATATCTTCGATACGCCCCAGTTTTTTTTCTCTACCTCGCGGCTAAGATCGGCGTTGTTGTCAACTAATTTTTGATATTGTTCGGTGCCTTTGTAAGCATCGCTAAGAGCAATGCCATGGGCTTTCAGTTTCTCGGACAGCATTTTGTAGTATTCGTCGGTAATTTCCTGCATTAAGGTATCATCAATGCCCTCTAAAAAACCCCAGGTAATTACGTTTCCTACGCCTCTTTTCTCTTGCTCTTGCCTTGTGCCCAACTTAAATTGCAGGTTTACACTGGTAAGGCAGGCTTCGGTGGCATTTTTAAAAGGTGCACGGTGCGTACCTTTTACGGCAAATGCTTTTTTTACGGTTTTTTCGTCAATTTGTTGTGCGCCTGCAGCTAGCGAGCAAAAAATCGACAGGATTAAGGTAAGAAGTTTAGTTTTCATGATATCTCCATTTTTGTTGAGGTAAAATTGCTTTAACCTTTAAAATTTGGCAATACGATAAATTGCGTATGGAGATTTACGATTGACCAGTTTCGACAAGCTTAATAGCTGTGTGGACAACTAAAAATATTTATATTTGTTGATATGCTTAAAAATATAATTGCTTTCTTATTAGTGCTTTATACGCTGTTATTCTCTTCGTTGTTAGGGGTGGCGCAGGAGCTACAGCAACAAGCAGAGAATATACTGCGATCATCTTTATCCAAGCAACTTAAAATAGATAGTCTTTACACATTAGGTTTTAAGAACTACTATAAAGATTATAAATTTGGGGAGTATATTGGCGATACCTTATTAACGCTTTCTACTCAAATAAAATACAGCGTAGGCGAAGGTAAGGCTCACATTATACTGGCATTGGTAGCCGAAGGAAAGGGCGATTTACAGGCTACCGATAAGTACACCAAAGCTGCTTTGGCTACTATTCCTGAGCAGCCAAAAAGTACCGACCTGGCCATGGCATGGTTTTGCAGAGGTAATTATTTGCGCAGAAAAAAACAGGACAAGGAAGCAACTGATGCGCTTTTAAAAAGCTTACGTATAGCCGAAGCCATTGGAAACAAACGTATGCAAGCCAGCTGTTACAACGCCTTGGGCATTATGAGCGTGGGTAGGCAACAATACGATAAGGCTTTGGAGTATTACCAAAAAACATTAAACATTGCTTTGGCCATTGGCGATAAAGGTAGAATACAACGCATCTACACCAACAGGGGCATTGTGTATCTGCGGCAGAAAAAATATAATGAATCTATCCGTTCGCACCAAAAAGCCTTGCAATTGGCCATAGAACTGAAAGATGAAAGAGACGAAGCCTTTGTGTACAACGATTTAGGTTCGGTTTATATGGAGAGTGGCTATAATATTCCAAAGGCAATAGAATACCTTAAGAAAGCTATTGAAATTAGAGAACGATTGGATGAAAAGAGTGAAATTTCGTACACCTATAACTTTTTGGGACGGGCTTATAAAAAAGCAGGTAACGAACAGGAAGCCATCAAGTGGCTTAAAAAATCTCTTGTGGTAGCGCAGCAAATTGGCAATAACAAACAATGGTACGAGGCCCTCGATGAACTTTCTTTGGCTTACGATTATTTCCATCGCAACGATTTGGCTTATTATTACCTGCGTAAACACAACGTTTTTCGCGATTCCATCCGTAAAATAGAGCAGGCCGAAACTATTTCGGAACTTAGTATCCAATATGAAGCAGAAAAAAAGGAACAGCAAATCGCCTTGCTTACCCAAAAGAATGAAATCCAACAATTGGATATCCGCCAGCGCAATCTTTATTTAATTATGGCCAGTTTATTGGCCGCCAGTGCCACGGCAACTGTTTGGTTAATATACCGTAATAAAAAAATTAAGGAAGAAAAACTTAAAAAGGAAGCCGAAATGCAGGCCGAATTATTACGCTTGGGAGCTCAAAATGCCTTGCAGAACGATCGTGTGCGCATTTCGAGAGATTTGCATGATAACATTGGCTCGTACCTCACCTATATCAACACTACCATTGATAGTATGAGCCAAGATAATGTTACAAATGCCAAATTCGATCAATTAAAAGACCTTACTTCGGAAACCATTGGTGAATTGAGGAGAACGGTCTGGCTCATCAATAAGCCTACTGTAATGTTAGAGGAATGGATAATCAAGCTAAAAGAGTATTTTAAGGGCATCCCACATTTGCTAGTTAATGTTCAGCTAGACAATCCTTCGCAACAATTGACCTCGTTAAAAGCCACTACACTTTTTAGGGTGGTGCAAGAAGCCGTTACAAATGCCGTAAAATATGCCGAAGCAGACACGATAACCATCTCTATAAAGCAGCAACAACAAAAAATGGAACTTATAATAACCGACAATGGGAAGGGGTTTGAGTTAAACGAGGTTGTTGATGGTTTTGGGTTAGAAAACATGCAACAGCGAGTGCAGGAATTAAACGGAAATATAGAAATTTTGAGTACTAAAGGCAAAGGAACTACTGTTAACCTGAGCTGTTAATTGCCATATTGTCAAAGTCTTTGTGTTCTTTTGTGTTTATTTAAGTCGTATATCTAAAATTGTACATTATAAATCCTCATACGCAATATATCGTATTGGTTGCAGCGTGGTATAGCGCTAATTTGCTTTAAAATAAAATTGATGAAGACGATTAGGATAATTTTGGCCGAAGACAATAGGTTAGCACTAAAATCTATTTTAGAGAAATTAGAGCGTTACCGCGATATTGAAATAATAGCTGTGGCCAAAAATGGGGTAGAGGTTTGTAAGCTAATGGCAGCCGAAAAGGCAGATTTGGTATTGATGGATATAGAAATGCCTATTATGGATGGCATAGAGGCTGCTCGAAAAATCAGGGCAACCAATGCCGACTGTAAAATTATTATGCTGACCACTTTTGATGATGACGATAAAATATTCAATGCGATATTGGCAGGGGCAATAGGCTATTTGCTCAAAAACGAAAGTGCAGAGATGATTTACAATGCCATCGTTAACAGTATTAATGGCGGGGCGGCTATGTCGCCGGTTATTGCCTTTAAAACCTTGCAGTTTATTAAAACGGAGGCACAACCTCAAAAAACGAAAAATACCGAATGTATATTATCTGGCAGGGAGATAGAAATTCTTACTGGCTTGAAAGACGGACTAGGCTACAAGCAAATAGGCTACAAGCTAGACATTAGCGAAGGAACAGTGAGAAAGCACATTGAGCATATCTACAGAAAATTGCAGGTAAACAATAAAATTAGCGCAGTAAATAGTGCCGTGAGCAATAATTGGTTATAACAATTTCTTCTGCATCATATCCAATTTTAATACCATGCAAAGTTTTTTACTTTATCATTCCCGTTTTCACGGGAATGACGGTCAATATTGAATATATTTTAAATGGGATAAATAGACTTGGTATAGCCCAAAATCTTTAAATACATAGGGGGGGGGGGGGCCCCCCCCACCCCCCCCCC
>NZ_DHDZ01000046.1:87020-117390 GCF_002399615.1 Pedobacter sp. UBA4863
ACCAAACCCAACCTGTAAAATAATGGGATAAAGAACTAAGTGTACCCCAAAATCTTTAACACTTGCTTGCTATTTTGCTCTTCCCCAAATACCTCAAAGTTAAAAGTCTCGTCACGATTTCTACGAATAATTACGTGCTTAGGACTAGGCAATAAACAATGGTGAATACCGCCATAACCACTTAATACTTCCTGGTAAGCACCAGTGTTAAAGAAACCTAAATATTGTACCTTACGGGTTTTAGGCATAAACACACTGTTCATGTGCGCTTCTTGGTTGTAATAATCTTGCCCATCGCAGGTAATGCCACCCAAGTTTACACGTTCGTACTCCGCATCCCAATTGTTAACAGGCAGCAATACGTATTTTTGGTTCAAGGCCCAAACATCAGGTAAATTGGTAATGAAAGAACCATCCAACATCAACCATTTTTCGCGGTCGTTTTGTTGTTTACGGCCCAACACTTTGTATAAAATTCCAGATGCTTCGGCAACCGTATATTTACCAAACTCGGTAATGATATCTGGTTCTACCACATCGTGCTCTGCACAAATTTCTTTGATACGTTTTACAATCTCGTTTACCATGTACTCGTAGTCGAAATCGAAAACCAAGCTATCCTTAAAAGGCATACCGCCACCAATGTCTAAAGTATCCAGTTCTGGGTTAATCTTTTTGAACTTGCAATATAAGGTCACGTATTTCTCTAATTCGTTCCAATAATAAGGCGTATCAGAAATGCCCGAGTTAATGAAAAAATGCAACAACTTTACCCTAAAATTAGGGTTTGTAGAGATTTTACTGTTATAGAAATCAATCACATCTTCCATACGTACGCCTAAACGAGAAGTATAAAATTGCGAATCTGGTTGCTCCTCTGCTGCTATACGGATCCCCAAGTTACAAGGAGTATCTAGCTCAATCTCATCATCATAAAGGTTAAATTCCTCTTTGTTGTCCAGCACCGGAATGATGTTTTTGAAACCATCGTGCAGCATGTCAATAATATATTGCTTGTACTGGAAAGTTTTAAAACCATTGCAGATAATGGTGGTATCTTTAGTTAATTTCCCCTTCTTTTCCAGCGCTTCAATCATAGGCATGTCAAACGCCGAAGAAGTTTCCAAGTGGATATCGTTCTTCAAAGCTTCCTCAACAATATGCTTAAAGTGCGAACTTTTGGTACAGTAGCAATATTTGTAATCGCCCCTGTAATTATTCTTAATGATTGCCGTTTGAAATAACAGTTTAGCCTGTTGAATTTTCTTGCTCACCATAGGTAAGTAAGTGAAACGCAATGGTGTACCATAGGTTTCAATCATTTCCATCAAATTCAAATCGTGGAAATATAATTCATCATCTATAATGCTGTAACCTTCTTGCGGAAAACCAACACTCAGATCAAGGAACTCTTCGTAACTCTGCATTGTTTTAATTTTTTTGCAAAAGTGTAATTTTTAATTGAAAAAAATGTAGCTTAAATAACATTTTTATAATAACTCAAAAAAAGCTGTTTAGTTTTTGGTTTTTTTATCGCATTGAAGAGTTTTTGTGTGGTTGTAACTTGTTGGTAATCTTTTTGTTATTGCTGTTCGTTTTGTTTTTGCAGACTTTTAGGGTAAAACTATAAACGATGTAATAAATCAGGCTATTATTGTAACTTATTTTAGCTATTTAGTTTTAGGTTTCGAAAAGCAATTTTAGGGCTTCGTAGGTTGCGTTAGCCCCGCTTTACACTATAGTCCCGATTTATCGGGAGCTGTCGTTGCAATCGGGTTTAATTAACGAAATGTAGTGCAAAACAACTTTGTCAATCTTACAGGCGTGTTCCAGATTAAGATTGACAAAGCTGGGGGAAAGGAATATGCGCCAAAGATTTTGAGAAGGCTTTACTTAGTTTTTTATTATCCTTAGGTAACCTAAACTTTCGTCTTTGAGAGAAATCCTCTTATTCTCTGTTAAAATGTTAGGTTCAGTTATATGTAATAGCTCTACAGTTTTTTTATGTTTTTTATAGCAAAAATTATGTAGCTTACTTTTTAATTCCTCCCATTCACCAAACTTTCTAACATACGGTCCATAACCTACATTGGTTATAAATTCTATGCGATCTTCAACAACGAGAAAATCATAGGCTTGTGAATTAGATTTTTTAAATTCGTTATTAAGTTGTTGAACTAATTCTTGTAATTCGGAATTGACTGCTAAAAGAGCTTGCTTTTCAGCTTGTTTTTTTTCTTTGTATATAGCTAATTCTTGTAGTAGTAGCTTTTTGTTTTCATCTAGTTTTTCAGCATGCTCTTTATGTTTTTCTAAGTATAATGTGGGATTTTGGATATATAATCTAAAATTGCCAGACCCTCTATTGATGGGAAAAGGAATATCATTTTCGTTTCCAAATACTTCGTTAAATTTTGGAGATGCATATAAATTAAAAGAGTTTTGTAGATTTTTAGGAATTTCTTCATTCCATGTTAACTCTATAGGAGGAAGTTTAGAGGTATCATTGAATGTATAATTTTCATAATCTATAGTATCCAATTTATTTTTATAAGCTAGAATAGTATCTTCATTTATATTCAAATTAAATTCGGATACTATAATTTCATCCTCTTTCATACGTCGATATGTATATTTATAAAATAATGACATTAATGTTTTTTGGGTTAATAAAATTTCTTGTCTTAGACGGGTATAATTTCGCTCCGTTTCTGCTTTCTGTTTTTCTTTCTCCTCCTTTTGTTTGTTATGTCGTTTTATCATTTCTTCATTAATATATCTAACTTTTGGAAGTGTTATTTTATAGGGATAAATTCCTTCGATATTATGAAAATCTGTAACTAGTCCACCAAGCCTATAAAAGTATGAATCAATTTCTGTAGCTTCTGCTATTTCGTTCTTTGGATCGCATGTTTCATTAAAAATGGTATTCCACTGCCCTTTTATATCTTTCCCTTTAATTATTAGTCTTCCTACCCAATAGCCATCTTTGGCCTCTCCTATAATATGGCTTAAACCTGTATTGATATCGATTTTACCATCTAAAAAACCATTGGATACTCTAAATTTTGTAACAGGCATTATGAAGTCAGCTAACAGACTGAAAACTTCTTGTCGTTTTCCGTTTATCCACTTGTGTTGGCTATGCCAGTATTTTTTATTATAAGATGCTGTGAGTACACCATTCATTTCACCATCTATGAGTTCAAACGAAACTTTTTCATTGCCTGTCCAGCTTCCGCCATGTTTTTTGATATGGCTTTGTGTGCTGGTAGTTGTGCCGTGTCTTACTTCATCTCCGTCATTGTCTATATAATATGAATAAGTCACTCGAGCACCTGGCCATCCAGAATCGGTATCTGTTTTTTGTTTAAGTACCCGTTTTTGAGCAAAACATGTAATTGATGCTATAATTAATGTAATAAATAAGATGTTTTTTATTTTCATTTTAAATGTCTTTAGTTGTTGATTCGTTATAAAAACCATTGCATATTTCACTGAAATTTGCACCCCGCTCTTTAAGTAATTTTAAATAGTTCGCCCAATACCTTGTTAGGGGAAACTCGCACCCAAGTCATGTAATCTTTGTACTCATCGGCATTTTCAAATTCTTCGCCAACTTCTTGGTGTTTGGTATGTATTTCTTTTCCGCCATTTTCCCAACGTTTTTTTGCGCTTTCATTTACATCGGCTTCTTCTTCGGTTAAGTCACAGTCTATCTCAGCAATTTCAGATGCAATTTGGGCAATAAGATTATCGGAAACATTCATACTTAATTGACGTACATTGATAACTAACTTAGTTTTATTCTCATTCCAATGTGTCCAGTAACATTGCTTTTCATTGTCGTCCACTATTTTTTTCTCGGTAAATTTTACGCCAAACATATCTTCTATATCATTATGCGTTTCCGATATTTTGTAATAGCCCAAGCCTGCCAAAACCACTATCGGGAATGATTGGAAGTATTCGGAGTTTTTGATGAAGTGTTTTCTTTCTGCTAAACCATCCGTTTTAGCATCTTTGGCTTTTGGAGAGGGATTGTCATTTTGCTCGGTAATAAAGAAGTTTTTGTGGAAATTGATACGATTGTAACTTGCGCCAAAAATATAGTTGTGCAATTTTTGGTAAAGCAACCAAGTTCTGCTTGTTCCCCAATTACCCTGTCCATCGTCTCGCTTCATGTATTGTCCTTTGTACGGGCACACGGGCGAGTATTTGCTTCTATCTCGCAAAGGGATATCCCATACATCTTTGTCGATGTCGCGTTCCCATTGTTTTAAGTTATCACGATACTCATTTAAGGTTTCCGTATCAGTTTCGGGAGTAGCTATTTCTTTGCCAATCACTAATATTTTGGCTTCTATGTTTCCTTTTCCAATGTAGCCAAAGTTTTGTTCTTTGGCATCTTTTAGCATTTCTGCAAATAATTTTCTTCTACTCATAATTTGTTATATTTTTAAACCTGTACAAGAATAATTTTTGCCAACAGAAACTTTTTATCCAAGTTTATCCAAACACTTTATATGTCTATAGAACACCATAAACTCGAGCGGCTCAAAGAAGAGATTTGTCAGCGTTTTGGAAGAAAAATATCCAACCATGGAGATGTTGTTGAGTTGGCAGATAAGATATCCCAATCGGCTTTAAGTACACAAACCATTAAAAGATTTTTTGGTCTTATAAAGGGCAATACAAAACCATCGCCAGTAACCCTAAATGCGCTAAGTAATTATCTTGGTTATTCTAGCTGGGATGGTTTTAAAGATCGTTCGAGTTTAAATTTATATCACGAAATACAGCGAACTCCTGCGGGCGAAGGGTTAGATTATTATATAAAAGATATTCCGAGTTATTGGGAAGTGGTTTTTTATAAAAGCAGGGATAAGGCTGCCGAAATCTACAAAAAGGGTGACAGCGATTATATAGTACATTTTTTTGAAGAATTGGGTAAAATTAAAAATGCCCACGATACTTTTTGGGAATGGTTTCCAAACCTTAATTTGTTGAAAAAGAAATATTATCGCAATGGGCTTGTAAGTTATAGAAATGCTAAGAATACCAATAATGCCCATTGTTATGCCAACGGAATGTTATTTTTGGGCAGTTATCTGTATAAAAATGAAGAAGAAGCGGAACACCTTTTTGGACTGTTGAATAATCTAGATGATACTTCGGATATGTCGCCTTTGCCCATGGCTAGGCGTATGGCAGCTTTAACAATTTGGCGTAACCATGCAGGTGAAAATATCGGAGAAATTAAAAATATTGCCGTTAAAGAATATCTGAGACAGCAAGAGAATGAGCTTAATCGATATACAAATTCTTACGCTTCTATATTTATCGAATATTTAATCATAGGAGGGATGCCCCAACTAATTAGCGAACTTTTAGATTTGGGGTACTATCCGTTTAATTACAGCGAGTTTTTTGCCAGTTCGGTGCATTATCATGAGATTAGAACTATTGAAGCCCTAGCGCTTGCTATAACAGGGCAAATGGAAAGTTCCAAAATAGTGTTTATAGATATAATACCCGAAAAATATAGTTTTAACGATAACCAATATTATGATTGTTTATATTCAATCTTAGCTGTTATTCATGGTAACGAAGATTACCGCATTAAATTGAGCAAACTGATTGCACAAACAGGTTATACACGCTTTTACGATTTGTTAGAATTATACTACGTTAAAAAATGATTTTCCAGATATTCTCGATGCTTGCTTTTGGTGTAAGTAATTGTTTTTGGGAAAAACCCGTAAGGCAAATGTCTGCGCTCAATCTCATTTTAATTCGAAGTTTTTTAACCACAAGCTGTTTCGCATTATTTGCCCTATTATTTGAACTAAAGGCTTTTTACATTCCGTTAGCGAACGTTGTAAATTACAGTAGCTTAAACTTTTTTGATGTTATCACTACGGCTGGGCTATGTTTTGTTAATTACTGGGGCTTGTTTTTCTTTCTAAAATCAATGCAGCATACCGATGCCCGTATCAGTATTGTAATGGGAACGGCGGGAACGCTCATATTTGTGCTAATTGGGGTTTTATTTTATGGAGAAAAACCCTCCGCTGTGAGTTATTTGTATATGTTCATTTTTACTGTAGGCTGGTGGTTTATCGAAAACCTGCGAAAAGATATGCTTAGATTTAAGTGGAGTAGAGGAGTGGCTTACGCTCTTTTATGTATGTTGTTTTGGAGAACGGCCGCTTTCTTTCCTATGGTTATTAAAAATGTGGGGACATTATATTTTAGTTTGATAATGGAAATAGTGGTTTGTATAACAACATTTGTCATCTTGTTTTTTAAAGGCAGCTTGCCCACTTTAAAAAAGCTGGTAGTTCAATTTCAAACTTATTCTTATCATATTTTAATGTTGGTAATATGCGGTTTCCTTGGTGTACTATTTTTTAATATTGCTATTAGTAGCACCCAATTGTACACTTTTGCCCTTATTGGTTTGTTACAGCCCCTAACTTCGGTAGTTTTGGGCATTTTTATGTTTAAAACCAGATTAACCGTCTATCAGGGAATTGGTATTTTGATATTGTTAACCGGTATGGCAATACAAATGATGTAAAAAACTTTGTCAATCTTATAGGCGTGTGGCATATTAAGATTGACAAAGTTGTGGAAAGAACTGTGGTACACAGACCTTAATAAACTGATTTATTTTGGAAGTAACACATCGTTAATAATGTGTATTACCCCGTTAGATGCTTTTATGGTTTTAACAATTTCGCTGCCGTTTACATAATTCTTGCCATCTTTTTGGGTAATTTTCACTTTGCCACCAAATACCATGTCGTATTCAACGCCGTCTTGAAGTAAAACGCCATCCAATACGCCCACATAAGTGTGGTAACCGAGTATATTGCTCAAATCATCTTTCTTATCGGGCTTTAACAAACCTTCTACCGTACCTTTTGGTAATTTATCGAAGGCAGCATTTGTAGGCGCAAATACCGTGAACGGACCAGCATTGCTGAGCGCATCTGCCAGCTCGGCAGCCTTCACAGCAGTAACTAAGGTGCTAAAATCTGGACTTTTTGCTGCCACCTGAACAATGTTAGGGTTAGAAACATCGTCAACAACGGCCGACTGTCCTGCACTTTTTTCGGTAGCAGCAGTATTGTTTGAGTTACTTGTGGTGCTTTCGGACTGATTATTAGAACAGGCCGTGAATAGGGTTGTTGCTGCAAGAGCAAATAGTAATGTTTTCATGATGCATATTTTTATTACTAAAATATTCCTGTTTCTGTAATAAAAGTATGATTGTAGTCATTACATCTTGCTGATTTTAATCATTTTATGCGTAGTTGGCGAAAGCTGCTGGAATTTTTTGATCAAGGTGTTTTTAATTTTAAAATCACACCATAGTTGCTTTCTACTAGCTCCGTTTCAGATACGATTTTAAATTTGAATGTACTTTGTTCTGACTTTACATTCAATAGATTTCCAGAAATTTTATAAGTGCCACGATAAATAATATCGCCACTAGGTAAAATATCGGCTATGCCGCCTGGTTTTAAAGTAAGTTGCCATCCGCTATTGTATGGTAAATCTGAGGAGGGCTTAAAATCGGTTTGTAAGAATACCTGCTCTTCGTTAACGGTGAGCTTATCTTTTTTACAGCTAATAAGTAGAGAAATGGTGAGGGCAATTAATACGGTTGTTAAAATATTCTTCATGTTAAGTTGGGATTTATTAAACCATACGAATGCTTTAGGCTAAACGCTACAATCGAATATTTTTCATTAAACTTTTAATGGCAAATGCACTTCTGCCAACATGCACCTGGCGCTACCACCGCCATTTTTTTCAATAGTATAGAGTGGGGCAGTTACAATTTTAGAGAAAGAGGATAAAGCGGTGATTTGTGTGCCGTGTAGGGCTTTTAGCGCTTGTTCAGACATTACCAAAAGACTTTCGCCAGCTTTATTTTTTACTTCGAGCATGTTGCCGGCAAAATGGTTCATTTGCTCAAAAGAAATATCGATCACTGTTTTACGAGTTGCTTTAAAGCTTTCTAATACTGTAATTTTGTCTTCAGTATGTTTAATGCTATCTAAACAGAGTACGGCAAATTTTTCACCTATACACATCATTACGTTGGTGTGGTAAATAGGAAAGCCACTTTCGTCAATCGCTTCAAAAGCAATTACTTCGTAACCACTCAACATGGCAAAGTTATCTAATACCTCTTTATCTGTACGAACGCTTAAGCAAGCATAGGCAATTTTGTGGGTTCTGTCTAAAACCATACTGCCCGTACCTTCCAAAAAGCGCTCTTGCAGTTCAAAAAAACTTAGGTCTGTTTGGTGGTTAACTTCAAAAGTCTGCGCTAACTCGTTAATAATATCTTTTCTGCGTTCTTGCCTTCGGTTTGGCGAGTGCATGGGGTATAGAAAAACCGAACCGTCTTCATGAAAAGAAACCCAATTGTTAGGAAAAATAGAATCGGGCGTTTCTGGATCCAAAGTATCGCTAATTACCGTTACAGCTACACCGTTTTCCCTTAAAATATTTACAAAGCCATCAAACTCTGCTAAAGCTTCTTGTTGTACGTTTTCTTGTTTGCCAGCTACTTGAAATTTATTGTCGCCCGCAGTTTGCTCGTTGAATTTAAAATCAACAGGACGTATCATGAGGAGGTGTGAAGTGGTTTGCATTATTTTAATTTACGATTTTAGATTTACGATTGGGCAATAAAACAATTCAGCAATTTATAGACTATACTTTTCAAGTCCCCTTGAGGGGATTTAGGGGTTCTCTCAACAAAGGTAAGCTCATGCAATGAAAACCGCCTCTTGCTCTTGATAGTTCTGCCGAAGGCATCAGTACCAAAGTATCGGTTAAGGTTTCTGTATCTACTTTTCCGCTTTCTAAATCTTGTATCAAATCTTGCACTTTAACCACATCAAAACCATTGGCTTTAAAAGCCTCTACCGTTTTATCGTTGCGGTCGTAACCTAAAACTACCCCTTCTTTAATTGCCAAAAGGTTACAAGAGTCGGTCCACTGCTCCCTACTATCATAAGGAAAAACATTGCCACCGCTGTAAATGATTTTGGTAGGCGTAGTGCTGCCCAAATCATTTCTGCTAATGTCGTCTAACAACGCTTCTACGTGCTCAAAAACTTTTGGAATGCCAGGTTTATTTTTGTGGAATTGGATGGCCGTAGTAGCTTCCAGTTTTTCGGGTTCTTTTAAAAAGTGTATAGGCTCGGTAGTGTCGTAAGTAGGGCTGTGCGCAATGCTGTGCAAAATTACCCAAGTATCGCGTCTTACCTGTGTGAAAACTGTATCTAAGTGCATGTAATCACGTTTAGCAGGAATTTTTACCACCGTTACTTTCTCTACCACATTATGCTCAAACAGTAATTTAATCACTTCGTTTGCACCTTCTTCCGAAGTACGTTCGCTCACGCCAATAAGCACGTGGTTAGGCGCCACCATCATTACATCGCCTCCCTCTAAAGTAGTGCGAAATTCGGGTTCATCGCCGGGGCGCAAAAAGTGCATGGTAGTATCCGGAATTTCGATGATGTTATTTTGGTATGCTTCAAAAAACGGATGGTTAAAGAAGATGTAGCGCATCAACATGGTTTCGCGAACACGGGCCTTTTTAGCAGGTTTGTTAAGTAAAATGTGCTTGTTAATGGTGGTGCCCACATCGCGGGTAAAAATTAAATTAGGTACCGGTGCAAAAATCATGGTGTCATCGGCCATAGTGCCCGATATAAAAATTTCTGCCAATTCTTTAGGGGCGGTAGCTGTTAGCTTTAACTGTAATTGATAAGTACAGCCCTCAATGGCACAAACCGCGGCAGTTAGTTTTTTGCGGATGTATTCATCAGCCAAAATATCTGCCAATAAATTTTGCAGTTCCACTACATTTTTAGAGTTGTGAAAATTTGGATGGTTTGGTTTGTAGAAACCTCTGTTTGCAGTCTCACTGTCAATATCTTTTAGTTTTCCTTTAATTTTTGAAGGGTCTAAAAAGTACATCAATAGTTTGGTGTAATAATCGTATTCGCCCTTACGGATGGTATCCAGATGAACAATATCTTCAAAAAGCCAATCTTGCGCTTTAGAAGGTACTACTTTGCCCAATCCGCTATCCGGACTGTGTACCAATAGTTTTCTTAATCTTCCAATTTCGGTAGTAACGCCTATTTTAAATAGATTACTCTGCATACATATATTATTTTTGGTGTTCATACAAAACTATCCTTTTTTTTGAATTAACTAGTTTTTGGATGTTTGGTTTTTTGGATGGTTAGACTTTTTGAAAAGCAATGTAGGTGCATCTATTAGATTTTGTTCCCGCTTTACACTGCTATCTTTTTGTGAACGAATTGGCATATTGGAAACTTCGTAAGTTTTTTAAACTTATTAAGTTTGAAAGATGCTGCACAAAAAAATATATCATAATTATCTCAATTCATACTTCTATAGTAATATCAGTTTCCGATTTTTCGGAGCAGGCTCTTCGGAATTTGTCATTCCGAAGCATTATCGCAGGGTCTTTGACCTGAATTTTAAAACGGATTAAAAATCCTACGATACGGAGTTCGACATTACAAATATCGAACAGCAATAAGACGCAAAGTTTAGCGCATTGTTATTGCTATTGCTATTCAAACCAGATAGGAGTGAACACGTATCCCGATTTTTCATCGGGAGAAGTAAAACAGATAGGGGGGCTAACGCTCAATAGTAGAAATGAATCTGATTTTCTAATATCTACGCTACATCAACTTCCAAGCAACCAAAAAACAAACAAACCAAACAACTAATAAACAATTAATGTATTTTTGCAATTATGAATTTTATCATCGCTGGTGCAATTAAGGCCGTTAAAGAATTATATGGGCAAGAAATTGCCGAAAATGTAATTAACCTACAAGAAACACGTAAGGAATTTGAAGGACAGGTAACCATTGTGGTGTTTCCTATTGTGCGGTTTTCTAAAAAAACGCCAGAAGAAATAGCCAAAGATATAGGTTCGTATTTACAGCAAAACGTGGCAGAAGTGGAGGGCTTTAACGTAGTAAAAGGCTTTTTAAATCTTGTTATTGCCGAAAGCTACTGGATTGATTTGTTCAATAACACACTGTTGCAACCAGATTTTTTAGCCGTAAAATCGCGTGGCGAAAAGGTGATGGTAGAATACTCGTCGCCAAATACCAATAAACCTTTGCACCTGGGCCATGTGCGTAACAATTTGTTGGGCTACTCAGTTGCTGAGCTGTTAAAGGCCGATGGTTACGATGTGGTGAAAGTGAATTTGGTGAACGATAGGGGTATTCACATCTGTAAATCGATGCTGGCTTGGCAAAAGTGGGGCAACAATGAAACACCAGAAAGTTCGGGCTTAAAAGGAGACCACTTGGTAGGTAAATATTATGTAGTTTTCGATAAAGAATACAAGAAAGAAATAGATGCCTTAAAAGCCGAAGGACAAACCGAAGACGAAGCCAAAAAAAATGCACCATTAATTAAGGCTGCACAGCAAATGTTGTTGCAATGGGAGCAAGGCGATGCCGAAGTTGTAAGCTTATGGAAAAAGATGAACGGTTGGGTTTACGCCGGCTTTGATGTTACCTACAAAAAACTGGGCGTCGACTTTGATAAATACTACTACGAAAGCAATACTTATTTATTAGGGAAAGATACCGTTGAGGAAGGTTTAGCTAAAGGTGTTTTCTTTAAAAAAGAAGATGGCTCGGTATGGATTGACTTAACTACCGATGGTTTAGATCAGAAATTGGTGTTACGTGCCGACGGTACTTCGGTGTACATTACCCAAGATTTGGGTACTGCCCAAATGAAATACGACGATTTTGGTATGGACAAATCGATTTATGTGGTGGGTAACGAGCAAGACTACCACTTTAAAGTACTGTTCTTAATTTTAGAAAAACTGGGCAAAAGCTGGGCAAAAGGATTATACCATTTATCTTACGGTATGGTCGATTTACCTAGCGGCAAAATGAAAAGCCGTGAGGGGACCGTTGTTGATGCTGATGATTTAGTTGCTGAAATGGTGGCTACTGCCAAACAGAAAACCGAAGAATTGGGTAAGATCAACGATTTTTCTGATGCAGAAAAAGAGGAATTGTATGCCACCATTGGTTTGGGTGCGCTAAAATATTTCTTGTTAAAGGTAGAGCCTAAAAAACGTTTGCTGTTCGATCCGGCAGAGAGTATCGATTTTCAAGGTAATACCGGGCCATTTATACAGTACACCCATGCCCGTATCAAATCTTTATTAAGCAAGGCCAATTATCAATTTGCCCCAGCTGATTATAGCAAGATCAAACTAAGCCCAACAGAATTGGAAATGGTGATGTTGTTGGCAAAATATCCGACAGAAATTACAGAAGCGGCAAAGGCTTACAGTCCGGCGTTTATTGCTAACTATTTGTACGAGGTAGCCAAGTTATTCAATAAATTTTACCACGAAGTGCCCCCAATTATTAAAGAGGAAGATGTGGCAGTAAAACAACACCGTTTAAATATCTGCAAAATTGCTGCAGATGTAATTAAATCTGGAATGAATATTTTAGGTATTCATGTTCCTGAAAGAATGTAATGAATTGAATATTTAGGTTTATATATTATTTAAACGTTTCGATGTAAAATTGAAACGTTTTTTTATGATAAGGAGGTCGTTAGTTACTTTTTTAAAGTCTAACTTATATAACAATGTTTAAAATTTCATAAAATGATTAAAAAAGGAATCTACCTTATCGCTGTTTTGTTGGTTGGATTAACTTCGGCAGTATTTGCCCAAAAGCAAAAAGTAGATATTTTAATTAAAAATGCTTGTGTTTTTATTGGAGATGGAAAAGACTCTGTTTTTACCAATGTAGGCATCACAGCTCAGCGGATTTCCTATATAGGCAAGGCAGTTGTACCAGCCAAAGAAGTTATTGATGGTACAGGAAAATATCTTGCACCCGGATTTATAGATCCGCACACTCATGCAGACCGATGGATTGAAGATAGAAACCGTCAGGAAATGTTAGCTTGGCTGTATCAAGGTGTAACTACGGTATTTGCCGGTAACGATGGTTTTGGGCCTTATCAAATTTCAGAGAAACAAAAACTATATGAAGAGATTGGTATGGGTACCAATTTTGCCTTTTTTGTAGGCTTTGGCCCGGTAAGAGATAATATATTGGGAAAAATGAATGTACAGCCAACATCAGCGCAATTAAACGAAATGAAACTGTTGGTAGAAAATGGAATGAAAGAGGGCGCTTTGGGTTTTAGTACGGGTTTAATTTATTTGCCTCAAATGTATAGTAAATCTAAAGAGATTAAAGAATTATACAACACGGCTGCAAAGTATGGCGCAGTTTACGATACGCACATGCGTAGCGAGGGCAATAAAATCTTAGAAAGTGTTGATGAAGTATTAAATATTGGCGCTAAAACTGGTCTTCCCCTGCATATTTCTCATTTAAAAATTACCGGAGAAAATAACTGGGGCGAAGCACAAAAAGTAGTAGATAAAATTAATGAAGCTAGGGCAAACGGTGTAAATTTAACCGCCAACCAATATCCATTCATCGCCTCTATGACGAGTTTTAAAGCTACTATAATGCCTGCTTGGGCACAAGAAGGAGGAAATGAACGTACACTAAAACGTTTAAATAATCCCGAAGATTTAGAAAGAATAAAAGCATCTTTAGCTAAAAGGAATGACGAAGGTTATCAAAGAATTGTGCTAATGTCTAACATTTCTCGTTTAAAAAAATATACGGGCAAATCCGTATATCAAATTGCACAAGAAACCAATCAGACTTGTGTTGATGCGGCTATTGAAATTTTAAAAACGGCTATTACTATTTCTTCAGTAAATTTTGGAATGAGTGAAGAAGATATTGTTACCTTTATGAAACAACCTTGGGTAATGACCGGTTCGGATGGCGGAGGACTGCATCCTCGAACATATTCGACTTTTACTAAAATTATAGAAGAATATGTACAGGAAAAGAAAGTATTATCTATGTCGTGGGCTATACACCGTGCAACGGGTTTAACCGCCACAACTTTTAATATCAAAGATCGTGGTTTTATTAAAGAGGGCTACTTTGCCGACCTGATCGTTTTTGATCCGAATAATGTGAAGGCACGCTCTACATTTGAAAAGCCAGAGCAATATGCTCAAGGTATGGATTACGTTTTTGTGAATGGCGAAAAAGCAATCGACAAAGGAAAAAGTACAGGGAAATTAGTAGGACAGTTTATCAAAAAATAAAAAATGAATACATCAGGTAAATTATTGTTAATAGCGTTCTCTTTAAGCGTTTTTGCTTGTAAACAAGGGAAAAAGGCAGAAGTAAATGACGCTAGCGCTGGAATTGGAGCAATAGAAAATGCTATCTTAGCACAAGATACAAGCTTCTATTATATCGACACCAAGAACTACTTTGCTAATGAAAAAGTAGAAGATTTGGCTATTGGCGTTTTTGATTCTGGTACAGGTGGCTTAACCGTATTGGATGCTTTGGTACAGTACGATAAAAATAACAACACCAATGCCCAAGTAGGCGAGGATGGCAATCCAGATTTTAATAAAGAAAATTTTATTTATTTGGCAGATCAGGCCAATATGCCTTATGGTAATTACTTTAAAGCCAATAAAACCGATTTGTTAAAAGAACATATCATTAAAGACACGCAATTTTTGTTGGGTCAAAAATACTACGCCAACAGTGCCGACAATAATTTTCAAACCAATAAACAAAAAATTAAAGCTATTGTAATTGCCTGCAACACGGCTACGGCTTACGGGCAAGAAGATGTAGATGCTTTTATGGCAAAAACAGGCTTAAATATTCCTGTTATTGGTGTTATTAACGCTGGCTCTAGAGGTACTTTGCAAAAAATTGCAAAAGATGAAAGCGGCGCTATTGGTGTTTTTGCTACGGTAGGTACGGTGGCTTCTAACGGTTACGGCAAAACGCTTTTAAAAATGGCTAAAGAGCAAGGCTATACAGGCGATATTCAGATTTTTAACCAGGGCGGACATGGCGTAGCCGAAGCTGTTGATGGCGAGCCAGATTTCATTAACCGTAAGTTGGCACAGCCTAGGGAAGATTATCGTGGACCATCTTTGACAAACAACGATTTTAAAATAGACAAAACCTTAATGGATGTTTATAATTTTAATTTCGATCATGGTAAGATGTTGTGTGATGGTAAAAGTGGTGATGATTGTAACGTACTTCAAATTAACGATACAGAGAATTACGTGAGGTATCACTTGGTTAGTTTAATGGAGCAAATTCGTAAAAGTGAAAAGCCACAACCTTTAAAGGCTTTAGTTTTAGGCTGTACACATTATCCGTACTTGGTAAAAGAAATTAATAAAGTTTTAACAGAGCTGTATAACTATAAAGGTAAAGACGGGAAATATATTTATAGAAATTTAATGATTGCGAAAGTAAACATCATTAATCCGGCAGAGTATGTAGCTAAAGAACTTTATGATGCGCTGAAAAAGAACAACCATTTTAACAACAATGGAGATATGCGTTCGAAAAGTGAGTTTTATATTTCGGTGCCAAACTTAGCGAACAGCAATGTAAAGGCAGATGCAGAAGGACGTTTCACTTACGATTATAAGTACGGTAGAAATGCGGGTGAAATACAGCAATATGTAAAAGTAGTGCCTTTTAATAAAACTAACATTTCGGTAGAAACGCTAGACAGGTTTAAATCGGCTATTCCAACTACTTTTGAGATGATCAAAAATTTTAACGGAACCAATAAGAAACTAGAAGAAACACCGAATAACGATCGCATAAACTAGTAATGAATATCACAAACAAACTAAAAATCACTTTATCCGCAGTAATTATGGTTGCTGCGGTAAATGAGATAAAAGCCCAAAAACCAGTTTACGATTATGTTATTAAAAAAGTAACCGTTTTTGATGGTAGTGGCAAAGATTCTGTGCTTGCCGATGTGGCTATTGCTGGCGATACCATTGCCTTTTTTGGAAACTTGAAACACAAATACAAAGCACACAAAACCGTCAAAGGAAAAGGTTTGTATTTATCTCCGGGGTTTATTGATCCACATACCCATTACTATACGCATTTAACCCATAAAGATTCTACCGAACGTATTTTGCCTAGAGCAGTAATGCAAGGTGTTACTACCGTTTTTGTGGGTAACGATGGCGATGGGCCACTGCCTATTAAATCGGCGCAAGCAAAGGTAAATCAATTAAAAATTGGACCTAATGTGGCGTTTTTAGTGGGCCATAATACCGTTAGAAGAAGTGTTTTAGGTGAAAATGACGTACAACCCACACCAGCGCAATTGAGCGAAATGGAAAAAGTAGTAGAAACAGCCATGACTGATGGTGCTTTTGGCATTTCGACAGGTTTGTTTTATACACCCGGTAATTATGCGAAAACCGAAGAGGTAATAATGTTAAGTAAAGCTGCTGCTAAATATGGCGGTATTTACGATACGCACCAACGAGACGAGGGGGCACAAGGCGTAGGTGTGGTTAAATCAACACAAGAAGTATTAAACATCGGTTATAAAGCCCATATTCCAGTTCATTTTTCGCACATCAAAATATCTGGGCCTTTGGCTTGGAGTAAAAGAGATAGTGTAATTTATTGGATAGAGAAAGCACAGCATGATGGCGTTAAAGTTACGGCAAACCAATATCCTTATATTGCTTCTCGTACCTCGTTAATAGCGGCAGTTGTACCTACTTGGGTAAGAGATGGTGGGGTAAAGGCCATGCGTAAGCGCTTCCAAGATGCCTCGCTAAAAGACAGTATCTTAAACGGTATTACAAAATTAATTGCAGCCCGAACTGGCGATGCCGATAAATTATTTATTTATGCCAAAAATAATCCAGAAATAAATACCAAGTCTTTAAAAACATTGGCCGATAATTGGAAAATTTCTCCGGAAGAAGCAGTAATGAAAATTACAGCAAAAGAATCGCCATCGGTACATTCGTTTTCTATGCGTGAAGAAGATGTAGAAACTTTCATGAAAAAACCTTGGGTAATGACCGGCTCGGATGGTGGAAACGATCATCCTCGTGGGCATGCCACCTTTTCGAGGTATATAGAAGAATATGCGATGAACAGAAAGCTGTTTTCGTTAAGCCATGCAATTTATAAGTCTAGTTATTTAACCGCTCAAACGTTTAACATTAAAAAAAGAGGTTTAATCAAACAAGGTTATTACGCAGATTTGATTTTGTTTAACCCTAAAAAATACAAGGCAAATAATTCTTACGATAATGGCGAAGTGTTATCAAGTGGGGTTAACTACCTATGGATAAATGGTAAACCAGCTATCGAAAAGGAAAATTTGGTTTATAGTTTAAGTGGTAAGGCCTTAAGTCTTAATCAACCCTAATATTTTAATAATTTACATTGCACAAAGTGATGTTTTAACATAGGCAATAAATATCGAATAACAACTAATGGCCATAGTTTCTGCTATGGCCATTAGTTGTATTAATTGATATATTTACGGCCTCTAAACTTAAATAATTGACTGCTGAACTCGTTTTACTGTGCCTTGTTGCCTTTGGTGCTGGCTTTATTGATGCCATTGTAGGTGGCGGTGGTTTATTGCAAACTCCGGCCACTTTGTTAATTCTGCCGCAATATCCGGTAGCTACTTTACTGGGAACGGTAAAAATACCCTCGCTGGCAGGTACGGCAGTTGCGGCAGTAAAGTATGCCAAGCAGGTAAAGTTTAATATCACAGTGTTGGTAGGCTGTACTTTAGCGGCTTTTATAGCGTCGCTTTCTGGTGCTTATTTGGTAACTACTATTAATAACGAGCATATTAAACCCATTATTTTGGTGGTTTTAATAGTTGTGGCGCTATATACTTACTTTAACAAACAGTTTGGTGTACAACAAGAGAGAAATCATACGGTTAAAAAACAACTTTTACTGGCTTGTCTTTTTGGCTTAATTATAGGTTTTTACGATGGCTTGATAGGTCCGGGTACAGGTTCTTTCCTTATTTTAGCTTTTGTTGGTGCTTTAGGTTTCGATTTTATTGGGGCTAGTGCACACGCAAAAATTGTAAATGTGGGAACTAATTTAGCTGCGCTGGTTTACTTCAGTTCTACTGGTCATGTGCTTTTTCAGTACGCTATTCCAATGGCAATTTTCAACGTATTAGGTTCGTTTTTAGGTGCTAAGTTAGCACTGCTTAAAGGAAATAAATTTATTCGTATCTTTTTCTTAGTTGTTGTTTTCGGTACTATTTTAAGGTTTGCCTACGATGTGTTTCTGAAATAGAAGTACGGATAATTTGGAGCAAGAAATTAGCGATAATGAACTGGTTTAAAATTCATCATTTTCAATTTAATACATTATTTCTTAGCTATTGTTCCCGATTTGGTTTTTACAGGGCCTTTTTTCCGATAAATGGCAAAGCTCATGGGGCTTTTAGCGGGCCGTTCATCGCCAAATAGTATGCCCCAATGTTTAAAGGCTTCGCTCCTGTCGAATATTACTTTGAGTACGGCAATGAGGGGCATTGAAATAAACATGCCCGAAATGCCTGCAATAGTACCGCCAATTACTACGCCCAATATAGAGACCAACGCATTGATCTTCACTTTCGAACCTACAATACGGGGCATCAGAATGTTGTTGTCGAAAAATTGAACAACGGCAATTACCAATAAAACGGTAATTACGGGGCTTAGTTCGGTAGAGGAGGAGAGGGTAATGAGCACGCCTAAGATATTGCCTATTAAAGCCCCTACATAGGGAATAAGGTTTAAAATGGCAAAGATTACTCCAATAAGCAACGCATGTTTAATGCCAAACAGCATTAATATCCCTCCCAAAAAAACGGTCATGTAAGTAATCTGTATCAATAGGCCTACCAAGTAGTTTTTAATGATCGACTCGCTTTCGTAAACGGCTTCCTTCACTTTTGCATGGTCTTCTACTTTAAACCACATAAAGGCAAAACGGAGCAAGATATCTTTGTAGAATAAAATTAGGTAAACATATATAGGGATAAGCCCTAAAAAAACGAAGACACCGCTAAGTGTTAAAGCGGCACCACTGGCGGCTTTCCCAGCCATGTTCAGTAGGTCGTCACTTTTCTCGGTGATGAATTGCTTTTGCTTGGCGATGGAGAAATCTGTAAAGCCGCTGATCCATTGTTGTAGCGACTGGAGGTGTTTGGCTACGTTTTCTTTGATTTGAGGGAAATCGTTTACCAAAATCCCAATTTGGGCAGAAAAAAACCATATAATGCCGGCAATAAAGATGAAAACCATCAATATTGGAAGGATAATGGCCAGGGCTTCGGGAAATTTATACTTCCTTAAAAAACGGTACACCGGTAACAATAAGATACTGATGAAGAATGCCATGATTACTGGCATAATAATATCGCTGGCAATGGCGAAAATGGCAATACATAGCGACAGACCTAATAATTCGATGGAACGTTTTACCGTTAATGGCATTTCTTTCATAAAAAGATGGTGTAAATTTTAATTTTTAACACTAAAGTAGGTAAATTGTTTGTTAGTTGGTTAGTTGGTTGGTTAGTTGTTGCTTGGTCGATAGTCAATGGACGATGCTACACTGCCAACTGCCAATTGTGAACTGAAAACTGTCAATTGAAAACCGTAAACTGTGAACTGCCAATTGAAAACTGTACTTTTGCAGCATGTTAAACAACGATACCATAATTGCGTTATCTACACCTCCGGGCAGTGGTGCCATTGGTGTAATCCGTCTTTCTGGCGCAAATGCCATAACACTCACTAATCAAGTGTTTAAAGGTAAGGATCTAGAAAAGCAAGCTACTCATACCTTACATTTCGGTCTTATTAAAGATGCCGATGTGGTGGTAGATGAGGTGGTGGTATCTTTATACATTGGGCCAAAATCGTACACCAAAGAAAACGTGGTAGAAATTTCGTGCCATGGCTCTAACTATATTATCCAACAGATTATCAATTTATTGATTAGCAAAGGGGCTAGGGCCGCAAAGCCAGGGGAATTTACCCTACGTGCTTTTTTAAACGGTACTTTAGACTTAAGTCAGGCAGAAGCTGTAGCGGATTTAATTGCTTCGGATAGCAAGGCATCGCATGAAGTGGCCATGCAGCAAATGCGTGGTGGCTTTTCTAACGAGCTGAAAGGTTTGCGTGAGCAGCTGATCCATTTTGCGAGTATGATAGAACTGGAACTGGATTTTGCCGAAGAGGATGTGGAATTTGCCAATCGTGAGCAGTTGAGGGATTTAATACAGCGCATACAAAAAGTCTTACAACGCTTAATTCATTCGTTTGAGGTTGGCAATGTGCTTAAAAATGGGGTTCCAGTGGTTATTGCAGGAAAGCCTAATGTGGGTAAATCTACCTTGTTAAATGCCTTGTTAAACGAGGAGCGTGCCATTGTGAGCGATATTGCCGGCACTACCCGTGATACGATTGAGGACGAGATTACCATTAACGGGGTGGTGTTTAGGTTTATAGATACGGCCGGTATCCGCGAAACTGCCGATGTAATTGAAGCCAAGGGGGTAGCACGTAGCTTGGAAAAAATGAAGCAGGCCAAGCTAATTATCTATATGGTTGATGCACAAGAGGAGCAGGCCACCGTGCTTACGCAATTGCAAGATTTAGCAAAGCAACCAACGCCGTATCTGTTTATTGCGAACAAGGCCGAGCTTTTAAATACTAATCAAAAAGCTTTTTATGCCGAAAATGGTGCCTTGCTCATTTCGGCCAAAGCAAAAGTAGGGATGGACGTGCTGGAGAAGGCTTTATTGGATAAGGTTAACCTCAGCCATATTAACACGAGCGAAACATTGGTAACCAATATACGCCATGTAGAGGCGCTTAAACAAACGCAAAACTCCTTAAATAATGTGCTGCAAAATATTGGTAACCCCATCACTTCCGACTTTTTAGCCATGGACATTAAACAGGCGCTTCATTATTTGGGTGAGATTACTGGCACAGTGACTACTGATGATCTTTTAGAAAACATCTTCACGAAGTTTTGTATCGGTAAATAGTTGGTAATCAGATAGTTGTATTTGTTTTCATATATTAGGACAAATAAATTTGCTCCTATTTATGGTTTCATTTCACTACAAATCTTCGATTAAATTTTCCTACAATTTTCGGAGTCAATTTTTTCAGTATGAAAATTGTAGGAAACGTATTTTCGGTGGTTTTTTCATATAGTGTCTTTTGGCTTCTTTTAAAATAAAATAAAATAGTTGCTGACAAAGGTTTTACCCCACAGATTAATTTATAATTTTTAGTGGTTTTAATTTTGTAATGAATTAATAATCAGTAAAAAATGGGAGTAAAAATTAAGAAGAATAAACTGAAGAACAATCGTAGCAGTTTATCGTTAGACATCTATCATCAAGGTGTTTCGAGGTATGAAAATCTAAAAATGTTCACTTATGACAATCCGAAATCGCACCTTGAAAAAGAGCACAACAAAAGTACGTTAGCGCTAGCAGAAACAATCAAAGCAAAACGAATTTTGGAAATGCAAGAAAGTCATTTCAATATTCATACAGGCTTTAGAGGGCAGGCAAGCTTTCTTGAATATTTCAGTAAGCAAGCAAAGGAGCGTAAAAGAAACGCAAACAGCTATGGTAACTGGGTCAGTGCAGAAAAGCATTTACTAGCTTTCGCTAATGGAAAAAATATTAGGTTCTGCGATTGTGATGAAAACTTTATTGAGGGGTTCAAAAAGTATCTACAAACAGCAAAGGTGACTAAAAGTAAAACTTGTTTATCTACAAATTCAGCTGTATCATATCTTAACAAGGTAAAAGCTGCGTTAACTCAGGCTTTCAATGATAGAATAATACTCGATAACCCTGGTAAGAGGGTTAAAGGTATTAAAGCAGAGGAAAACGCTAGAGAGTTTTTATTAGAGGAAGAGATTAAAAAACTTGCAAAAACAGCTTGTTCATATCCAATGTTAAAAGATGCTTTCCTTTTTAGTTGTTTGACAGGTATCAGATGGTCTGATATAAATAAATTAGTTTGGAAGGAGGTTGTTTATTCGGAGGTGGAGCAACGCTGGAAAATACATTTTAGACAGAAAAAGACTAAAGGGTTACAGTATCATCCAATTTCACCAGAAGCGTATAAGTTATTAGGCGAAAGACAAGAAGACGAAGAGCGAGTTTTTAAGGGATTGAAATATAGTGCTTGGAATAACCACCTTTTACAAGAGTGGGTTTGGAAGGACGCAAATATCAAAAAGAAAATTACGTTTCATTGCGCAAGACATTCTTATGCAACATTATTGCTCACTTCTGGTGGAGATATTTATACAGTATCAAGTCTGTTGGGACATCAAGATTTAAAAACTACAGAGATTTACGGCAAGATTATAAGCACGCAGAAGAATAAGGTTGTAGATTTGTTGCCAATAATAGGCATTTAATTATGAGCGTGTTTATTGATAATATAGAGAAAAGCTTCGTTAAGATGGATAGGGTTTACATAGACTCTATCCATATAATTAAAAATGCAAAAGCATTTGCTTATCAAGATGAGAGTAAAAAGTTCTTCGAGGCAATTAGTTTCGAGTTTGTAGCTCTTGTTGAACTTTTTTCTAGAAAGAAAAAGGATGATGAGTTTTACAACGAAATAAGAGCAAATGACTCAAATTTAGGTTTTTTAACACAATTAGACAATGTTATGAGTAGACAGTATAATTTTATGTCTACAAATCTCCAAAATGCAATGTCAAATTTTTTCTACGATAGAGAGGAGTTTGATGCTCAAATAAAGGTACTAGTAACAACTTTTGATAGTGTTGTAACTAATGCAAACATCGACAAGTTATTAACTCGAGATAGAATAGAAATAGATGAAATCTACAATATGTCAGAAGGTAATGATGATTATCCGCAAATACCTTACTATCTACTTCAAGAACAAATTTCAGTACACGATAGGTTAATGTACGAAGAATTTGGAACATTACCAGAACGTGCCAAGTCGAATGAAAAATTAGGGCATAGGAATTTTATTTCTGCAATTGGGGCGAGTTACGTATGGATATTCAATAATCTTGAAAAAAGAATAAAGCTCTACATTCCAAATTATGAAATTAAACTAGATGAACGGTTAGATAAAAATGATAATCAAATAGTATTGAAGGCATATTTGAATAATGATAATTTCAAAGAAGCTCTGTATAATTTTCTAAAAGCTAAATATATTGATTGTGAATACGAGCACTTCTACCAGCTATTTATTAATTGTAATAGTAAACTTTCTTGGAAAGGTACTCTACATGATTTGACATTAATTTTTAAGGGGACAAAATCTCACTCTTTTACCGACCCGAATTACGTGATCCTCGAAGCTCTTACGAGGTGTTTTACAAGTAATGGTAAAGAGTTAAACTACAATTCTCTTAAAACTTCACATTCTCGTTGTTTGAAAGAGAGTGTTAAGACAAAGTATGATAAAATATTAACTTTTCTAAAGAATTATTAAAGTTAACAAACGAGTTAACAAGCGTAAACATTTGCACTCCTAAGCGGATGTAACTTGCACTCAAATCAAGGAATAAAATTACCTAAAATTTGAGAAAGGAAAGTTTACAGCAAATGAACAATAATCAATTACAAACGTTGGAGCGCATTGAAAGCTTGCTGCTCAACAACAAAAAGATTTTCAACATAGAAGATCTATGTGCATACACAGGGTTATCAAAGTCGTGGGTATACAAAAAAACTGCATCAGGCTTAATTCCACATTACAAACCATCGAACAAAATTTTGATCTTCAAAAAAGATGAAATTGATGAGTGGCTTTTAAAGAACCCAGTTCGTCTAATGGACGACATCGAGCAAGAAGCAATCAATTACGTTACTGGTAAAACTTGGAGGGGAGCGTAATGTTTGAAATCGATTGTTTCTACAAGTGTGAGCTATTTCCGAAGACAGGGGATAGCTACTACATTATTCCAATCGAAAAGGTTGGCAATCACGAAGTATTTAATGAAATTTTTGAAGGGTATTCAGTTGAGGTTCGAAAAGTAACAGCTTCGTCTATTAACAATGGGGTGCAATATATTATATCTAAAAATAGCTATAACAATATCTTGCCTCTATGTAAGTTGCAGGAAACTAATGAAGCTGGAGAGATGAATATTGCTAACTACTTTGATGGTACGTTGAGTAATGTTGTTTGTAAATTGGGTTATGGGAAATTTTTGCAGGGAGTGGATGACTTGATTTTATTCAAAATTTCGAGTGACTTTATTTTAGAAGTCTATATTTTGAAAGAAAAATTATTGCTTAAAGACGAGGTGTTCTGTGATTTTGTAGATGGTAAATTACTTGATGAAGAACATAGGTTTAGTTGGTTTTGGTTAAGGGAAGTTTCTGGTGACAGACGTATCGCAAGGGAAAATTGTAGGGAAGGTAATGTCGATGCTTATAATATTAACCTTAACCTTTTAACGGATTATTAAAAAATGATGGACACCTTAAATTTGTTTCTGGCATTCGACTTTGTTAGATACAAGGAAAAGTTTCAGCATATTATCAGGCTTTTTAATCAGGAACCCACTATAAGTGTAAACAAAATCAACAAAGAAGAATATTATAGAGGAAACATCAAAAACCTGTTAATCTTAATCAACCATAATTCATTAACAGTGATTGGAAGCATTTGTAAATTCTATTATGGCACTAATCAGAAGACGTTGACATATACAGATCTGTTAGATGCGATACTAAAGTTGGAAGAATTGTTAGATGTTGAGTTAGACAATGCTACAGTTACAAGAATAGATTTAGCTGAAAATCTTTTGATGGAGAATAAACCAGAAAGTTATTATTCCTTGTTGATAAAAGGTGGCTTTCTAAAAAGAAGAGAGGACGATAATGGTCTTTACTATCGAAGTGGAAATAGGGCTATCTGTATATACGATAAGTTAGTTCAAGAGAAGCAAAGTAAAAATACAATTGAAGTTGAGTTAGAGGGTGAAAACGTTTTGCGATATGAATTTAGGATGAAAAACAATCGAGAAATCTCGAAAAGGTTAGGGGTAACTAATGCGAGGTTAATCGACGTGATTAATAACTATGGATTGTTAGTTTGGTATTGGTGCAAAAGTTTCGATTTGATACCTAAAGACATAGAGATTGAAATGCCATCTAAAACAACTTTTTCGACAGTTACAGAGTTCAAAAATTATCTGGCAGGTCATGGATTAAAGTATCTAGGTGGATATGGGCGAGTAATCAACATGATACATGAGGCAAAAAGTAGAGGTGTTTTTAACTATCCCGCACAATCTTCGAATCTAAAGACAATGGTAAAAGAGCTCGTTAGTAAATTAAGTGGAAATAATGCTCCCGAAATGCTTGTTGAATTGGAAAATAGGTTAAAAGAGTCAATGGCAGGTGCGATAATGGATTATTGGCAAATAAGTGGCGAGGTGTAGTACTTCGCCTTTTTTATTTAACCCTATTTTCCTCGTGTTTAACACATTAAAATTTAATGTAAGGGTATGTGTGGTTGTATGGATTGAAATTTCAGTTTAAATCGTTTGGTTCAGTCGTTGTTAAAAAGAGAAAAAACTTCGGTTTTTACATCAAAATCGAACAGCTTTCATACTTTTTTAGTGTAACTTATTGAAAATCAAAAAGTGTTTACTTTTTAAGATAAAAAGTAACCTGCAAAAACTGCGAAAAAACACGCTCTTTCTAAAAAGGATTGTCGGGCATTAAGTCTTTAACAGAACAACCGAAAACTTTAGCGGCTTGGTTAATATGATTAAGATTGTATTTTGCTCTTCTTTTGGGATTTTCTACTTGACCTATGAAACCGTAGGACAAATTCATTTCTAAGGCAAATTTTGATTGAGAGAGTTTTGCATCTAATCTCTTCTCCTTAATTCGAGCTATAACGTAAAGTTCAATTTCAGAAGGGTTTGCCTTATTAATCATGATAAGACGAATAACGGCATCATAAAATTTTAAAACACGTGTACAGGTACTCATAATTATTTTATATTTTTATCGAAAAAAAGTATGAATAAAACGTTTATCTCTCTTTCTGCTATCATTTTCTTGTTCGGATGTGCAGATGTTAATAGAAATACAGAGTTGGTGAAGCGTGTAACGAATGATGTTGATACCGCTTCACATGGATTGTTAGATTTTAGCGAATTCTCAAAAGTTGATGGGAAGGAAATCAACAATGGTAACTTAGTATATGAACTTCAATTTAAAGGCTTCATAGGAGCAAAAAGAGACTGCTGTTGGAAAGTTGTACCGTCTAAAGGAGCACTGGCATCTTACATTTCTAGAGGCTTAACAGAACCTTCTGATCGTTTGTACTTCGGTGTTTCAGAATGCACCGATACTACTTCACAAAATTACACTAAAGAGGGTTGGGGGTATAGGGTTATAGGAAAAGCATATTTTGAAAAACGAGATAGTGGATGGCAACTTCTTGACTATATCATGATTGATTCTGCTAGAGCAGAACGACTCCACTTACAGAATTAGAACATTTATAACTAAAATTAAAAATAGATTGTATGATAGTAGTTTACATTGCATTGTTTATGGTTGTTATTGCGCTAATAATAGCAGCAAGTAAAAAAGGTTCGTCGACTGATGATAAACCATCTAACGCTAAATCTTTTGAAACCAATTTAGAGCTAGATAAAGCTTTGAAGGTGATTATTCAGTTTGCTCAAAGTAGTGGGTATAAAGTAGACGATTTTGATGCTGAAAAATCGATTGTTGTTTTAAGTGATGGAACTTCACTTACAAGTTATGGAAATATATATCCCATATTCTTGTCGAAGAAAGATGAAAGCACAACTCTTATAGAGGTTGGGATAAAAAGTAAGTTTGCTTCAACTGTTAGTACTGGCTCTCTTCATGACAAATGTTTTAACGGAATTAGGACAGCTATTTTTGCAGCATCTTAAAGTGGCAAACTAAAACTTTTTATTTTTTAACTAATTGAGGTTGTCATCAAAGACTTCGTTATAAACCTAGTTTTTTAATGTAGTAGGTATTATATCAAACACGCTTTATTCAATGTGTTAAATCGAAGTAATTAAAGTCAGATGATAAGTTTTTAATTACTTCTAGGGGCAACCATTCCTTTTTTTATTTTTAATCAAATAGTAGCTTTTTTTGTGAATAAAAATATCAAACTGTACTATACGAAACTTTACAACCGATTGAGTAGATAAAAGAACAACTTATAGATAAAGTGTTTGAACTAGCTAATAGTAGAGTTTAAGAGCTCGTCTGATACAATAGAAGAAGGAGGGCATTTCTATTTCAACAGAGAGATTTTTGAGGACTTGAATGATGAAAGTATCAAATATTTTATCTCGATAATAAACTCTATCGAAATAAAACTATATTAGACCGATAATTATCTGGGTAATAAATTCATAATCGAAATTAATATCTTATGTTTTCAATAACATTGTCCAATTTTAGAAGTTTTAAAGATCAAACATTTGATTTTGATAAGTTTAACGTGCTTATTGGGGAAAATAGCTCTGGAAAAAGTAGTTTGTTCAAATTTCTATTGGCGATTAAGCAAAGCCTCCAAGCTCCCTCTAATAGGGAAATCAATTTTTCTTTTAGTGGAGAATATGTAGATCTGGGTACATATAGAGATGCTATTTATTATCAGCAAGACGAATTACCATTAGGATTTAAATTTACATTTGGTAAACCATATTTTGACCATTACTGTGAATTTATGATGGGAGAAAATCGAACAAAAAAACAGGTGTTAGATTATGTTGGACTGTTTTTACATGAAGAACTTCCAGATTCTGACACGCAAATTAGCTTTGAATTAACTAAAGACTTAAATATACATAGATCAATTAGAACAAAAATTAGGAATGGAGTTCTTGGAGAGCTAATTATCGAGTATGTTAAGGAAGACCATAAAGCTAGTCAAAGTAGCATATTTGAACCAAAATGTAATCTAAAATATCTTGACTTTGAGGATCAAGTTGTTTATGAATTACATAATGTAAGGTTTACAAAAGATGCTTTCCTGACAATTACAGATGCAGGTGATGTCCGAACATCTTGTGAGAAAATATATGGTTTTACAGAACAGTCAAGCGAGCATAGCGAGGAAAAAAGACGGGAATTATTCTGGAAATCAAGAAGACTATTCAATAGAATAGCATTTTTACTCGTAGTACAAAACTACGTAAGGATGACATTTGATAATCTTGAATATATAAATCCAATAAACACTCATCCATCAAGATTTCATATTACTAGAGATCAGCGGAAATTTTCAACTATTAATGATTTGGATGACGTTTTAGCTTTCTTTAGTAGTCCTGATGAAAATAAGCTTGCGATCCTTAAAGATTTCATTAAAATACTTAAAAAATTAGGCGTTGTAGAAGATTTGGAGATTATAGAGGATAAACGCCTGCCCGTAACTGAATTAAGGGTAAAGGTTAAAGACCTTTACAGCAATATAAGTGACGTAGGTTATGGTGTTTCTTTGCAATTGCCAATAATACTTAAAGCTTTATTAGCAGATAGAATGTCGGGTGGCATGACAAAATACATTTTAATAGAGCAACCAGAAGTTCATCTTCATCCCAAGCTGCATTCTGCTTTAGTAGATGCGCTTATGTCTTTGTCTAAAAATACAGTTTATTTTGTTGAAACTCATAGCGAACACGTCGTTAGAAAACTACAGGTTTTGGTAAAAGAAAAAGCTTATAGGTTGAACCCTGAAAATGTAACAGTTCACTACCTGACGAGGAAGAATCGACAATCTAATGTTTCTTGTCATCATATATTAGAAACTGGAATGATGATTGAAGCTTTACCAAGTGGTTTTTATGATAATTCGTTTCTTTTAACAAAGCAGTTGTTATAATTGATGTATCTACTATTAACACCCTCAATACTTGAAGATTACTTCAATTGTCTGTCTAAGTCCCCTAAGTGTGAATATGATGGCGATGTTATTGCTTTATTAAGTAATCCTTTAAACAAATTCGTAATGTCTAAGGGTTTTATAGAACTACTTGAAGCAAAACTTGCAAACCATGCTCTTTGGCCATTCATCAGTGCCTTTATTACGAATTTAGTTAATACTCAGGTGTTTGTTGTGAAACATGAGGATTGTAGTAATGAAAATGAAATATTGGATTTGATAGATCGTAGTTTTTCGGAAACAAAAGAAGCAAAAGGTGTTACGTATTTTGTCTTTTCAAAAACCGATTCGAAAAAAGTAAACAATATAAATTTGTTGAGTCTTAACAAAGCAAATCGAAACTGGGTTTTATTTAAAACCTGTTGCCATCATCCGAACCCTTTAGTTTTAAGATATAGTGACTTCAAACAAGATCATGAAATTGAAAAAGTAATTTGTGGTTTTCTAAATGCAGCGCAAGGTGATGATGCTTATTATATCTTAGATAGACAAACCAATTTTAATCACAAATTATTCGATTCTTTCAAACAGACGGCACTTACACATTACTACACTTCTAGTAGAACTGTCAATGGAGCGAAGCAAGATTTCAAAAAAACTTTTAAACGTCTAAAAGTTTTTTCAGGCAAACACGAAGATATTCATGAACGAAAGCTACTGAAAAGGGACTTTATTATAGAAATTGATGAAGATTTTTGGAATATTGGTATAGCAAGGAATACTTGGAAAATGGATTTAACCTATTGCTCTAAAACATCTAAGTTGCTAAGGAATAAAGTGTCAAAGTTTAAGAGAGTAGACTTTAATTAACCTTTAAGTTATTTTTTATCTACTTCAATATCTACCTCAAATGAGGTATCTAGAGACTCGTTATACTTATAGGATATTCCTTTAGGATTATTATCTATTTCTGATTCACAGATTAAATCTAATTGATCTAATGATATACAAAATTGAAAAGAGCTATTCATATTGTTCATAGTTAATGAATTGATATTGCACGCTGTAAATATAATTTATCTACTTTTAAAATAAAATTTAATTATTGTAAAAAAATGCTAGTAGAAGTTATCTTGTTGATGTAAAACACTTAAATAATATGAAAGTTTGAACTCCGTTAAAAATAGAGTGAGTTTTTATTTGTTTATCTATGTTTTCCTTGCTTTTCGTAAGTTTTTCAGACTTTCTAATGTAACTCATTGATAATCATAGGTAGGTTACTTATTGTATCGGGAAATAGGTGTTCGTCTTTCGTTAATCGTTCTTCGTTTTTCGTTTGGATATTGGTTATTGGTTATTGGTTGGTTGGTTGGTTGGTTGGTTGGTTGGTTGTTCTTCGTTTGTTTATTGGTATTTGAT
>NZ_DHDZ01000046.1:117688-117852 GCF_002399615.1 Pedobacter sp. UBA4863
TTTCGACTGCCTGTAAGGAGGAGAAATCTAGCTTTTAGTAGTTGTTCGTTTGTCGTTGTTGGTTATTAGTTTATAAAATCCGCTCTTTGCCGCGGGGCAACTCCCTTTTTTCTTGATAAAAAAGAGAGGAAAAAATCAAGGCTGCCGATATTTTGTTGTAAATC
>NZ_DHDZ01000046.1:118043-119789 GCF_002399615.1 Pedobacter sp. UBA4863
GTAACGCTCTGTTTTCTTGCTTGCTGGTACTAGGTTTTTGTTTTTGCAATGTCAAGTTTGGTCTTTCCTGCCAAAATCTCGAAGGCCGTTGGGGCGTGCTTGGGAAGGGTTGGTTGGTTTTTTCGTTTGTGGTTACTTTAATAGTTGCGTCATTTCGACGGTCTGTAAGGAGGAGAAATCTAGCTTTTGGTGGCAGGTTGGAACAAGGAACAAGGATTAAGGTTAAAGTTGTTTTTCGTTCTTCGTTTTTCATTTGATTATTGGTGCTTGGTTGTTGTGATTAAAATGATATAGGACACATTGCTTTGAAGTGTTTTAGATTTTTATTATTTTCTGGGTTAAACAATTTTGGAATGCAATGAATGTTGTACAGTTTTTTAAAAAGGCATGGGAGGTTTTTGGTTGGTATGACATTGTGTTGATCTGTGTTTTTTCTCTTATAGCTGGACACTACCTAGTAGTTTACCAAGAACCAGAGCGCTTTTGGGTTTTAATGCGCTTTACGTATTATTGGCCGGCTATGTTAGGAAGCTCGGTAATTGCCTTTTTAATTATTTTAGCTATTCGTTTAATTAGCTTTTACTTTGATTTAAAAGTTTCGTGGATTAGTGACTTTAATAAAAGATTGTTCTTGCAGCTTGCTTTAGGTACTGTGCTAATGGCTGTTTTAGCTTTTGTACTGGCAGGCATTTATTTTAGCATTAGGGGGCAAAATATTTTTGAGACCGATTATTACCATAAGGATTTTTGGACTGTGGTATTGTTGATTTCTTTTTTGAACTTATTTTATGCCGCCGAATATTCTTTTAAAGTTTTGAAAATACATCGTGAAAAACTTTTTGAGGAGTTTGGAGAAGCCATAGCAATAGCTAACGATGTTGCAGGGGAGATGCTTGCAAGCGATGTTTTTGAGGTGGAAAATATTGCTTATGTTTTTCATAAGCAACGTGTTAATTGGTTGGTAGATTTTAATGGGGTTAAGACTGCTGCTACCGATATGACAATTGCTCGTTTGTTAGCTTTGTTAAATGAAGATGATTTTTTTATGTTGCAAAAGGGATTTGTTGTAAATAGGACTGCAATTATAAAGATTGGCAAAACTACTTCTAGGAGATTAATGGTTTACTTGAAAACTCCATTTAATATGGATTTGCAAGTGGTAAGGGTTGGCCTTAATGAAGTTAACTTTGTGGTTGTTTCGCAAAGGCAGGTAAGGGAGTTTAGGGCATGGTATTTTAAAAAGGTTTAATTTTTTTTCGTTGTTGATTAGGAGTAGGGAGCAAGGAGTGAGATTGTTGTTCGTTGTTCGTTTGATTATTGGTGCTTGATTATTGGTGCTTGATTATTGGTGATTAGGAGCAAGGAGATGCTCTAGATTCAATAGATTTCAAAAAGGTGAAAAAAGAGTGTGAAGAAAAGATCAACAAACTGGAGTATGAACTCTCGGAGGTAAAGGGATTATTTACTTGATTGCCAAAGAATTGAGAGGAAACAAAAACGGGAAGTTACGTCTTTTAGAACGTACTTCCCGTCGCGTACTGAAGGCGGGAATCGAACCCGCACGCCTGTTGAGGGCACAGGATTTTAAGTCCTGCGTGTCTACCAGTTCCACCACTTCAGCAAAAGCATAATGCTTTTTAAAATTAAATGCCTCCTGGTAGGAAGGCATTTAGAGCGAAAGACGAGATTCGAACTCGCGACCCCAACCTTGGCAAGGTTGTGCTCTACCAACTGAGCTACTTTCGC
>NZ_DHDZ01000046.1:119900-124521 GCF_002399615.1 Pedobacter sp. UBA4863
ACCAGCTGAACTACCGAACCGTTCGCAACGTTAAACAACCGTTTTCCGTTTTGGTGATGCAAATATACGCAGATTTATATTTCTGCCAAGAAATATTTAATAAAAATTTAACATCTTATTATAAGTTGATGTTTTTCAGTAAAATAAAAATCAAATCTTTTTCATAACCCTTGCTATGAAGGTAGTTTACAAGCTTAAATTGACGTTTAATGGCATTCTTTTCTTTCTCTGTTTGTTGTTTCTTTTCTAATAGATTTCTTAAGCTTGCAACATATTCATCGCCATCAATGCTGTTTAATGCCTTTTTAATAATAGTGTCGGGTACTCTTTTTAGTTTCAAGCCTTGCTTTATTTTAATTTTGCCCCACTTCTTAATTTTAAACTTTCCAGAAACATAGGCAAAAGCAAAACGTTCTTCATTTAAGAAGTTTTCAGCAATAAGTGTCGAAATAATTTCCTCTACTTCTAAAGACTTCATTTGCCATTCGTACAACTTATCTCTAACCTCTTGTTGCGATCTTTCTTGATAGGCACACCAATTGGCGGCTTTCTGCAAAGCTGTTTTTTTATCGTAATTGTATGTTTTTTCTTTGTCGGTTTTCATCTGTTCATTTTATTAATGCGTTTACTATTATTTTTAATGGCATTAATGAGCTAGCTGATAGCTCGGTTTATTGTTTTTATATTTGCCAGATGTTCATTATTGCAATAAAACCATACTTACTTTAACTGGTGAATTATGATTTAATCGTGGACGGTTCATAAATATTTGTCGAAATTCGTGAAAAAATACCATTAACCTATCATCGTTATGCCAAAAGCGGAAACTTATACCATAGCACAGATTGCCGAAATAGTAGATGGGCAAAGTTTTTTGGCTAATGAAAAAGCTATAATTAAAAATTTACTGACAGATAGCCGTAACCTTACCGATGCATCGCATGCACTGTTTTTTGCTATTAATGGACAAAGAAACGCACATCAGTTTATAGCGAATGCCTATGAGCAAGGTATCAGAAGTTTTGTGGTTGCCCAACCTATAGATCAAGAAAAATACCCCAATTCAAATTGGATTAAAGTAAAAAATGTGCTTGCTGCGCTGCAACAATTAACCGGTTGGCATCGTAAAAAGTTTCATTTTCCTATGATTGGTGTTACGGGAAGTAACGGCAAAACAATTGTAAAAGAATGGCTTTATCAGCTATTGTCTGCAGATTTTAATATTGTTCGCAGCCCTAAAAGTTACAATTCGCAAATAGGTGTTCCGCTTTCAGTTTGGGCAATAAACAGCAATAATAGTTTAGGTATTTTCGAAGCAGGTATTTCTACCACAGACGAAATGGCCAACCTGGAAAAAATTATACAGCCAACTATAGGCATCCTTACCAATATCCGCGAAGCGCATAACGAAGGCTTTGTCAATAAAACCGAAAAGCTAAAAGAAAAATTAAAATTATTTGAGAAAGCAGCGCTTTTGATTTATTCGCCAGACTACATTCCTGAAAGTTTGTCTTTGCCCGCAAAGCGAAAATTTACATGGAGTTTTACCAGTTCGGCCGACTTGGAAATTTTACGAGCTGAAAGTATGGAGGGCAGTACTATGCTAGTTGCTAACTATAAAGGATCGGTTATTGAGGCCAAAATTCCATTTACAGATGCGGCAGCAATAGAAAATGCGGTAATTTGTTGGGCAACTTTGCTTGCCATGAATTATAGTGCCTACCAAGCCAGTTTAAGGTTAGCTAAGTTGGCAAAGGTGGCTATGCGTTTGCAGCTGGTAAACGGTATAGAGCAGTGTTCGCTAATAGATGATAGTTACAGTGCAGATATTTCTTCGTTAAGCATTGCGCTAGATTTTCTTAACCAACAAAATCAGCATCCAAAGCGTACATTGATCTTGTCAGATTTGCAGGAAACAGGTAAAACCGCAGATGAATTATATCAAGAAATTTCATTGCTGTTAAAGCAGAAAAAGATAGATAGGTTAATAGGTGTGGGCGAGCAAATCACGGCCCATCAGCATTTATTCGAAACAGAAAAGAGTTTTTATAAAGATACCAGAGATTTTTTAAACCATATCACTCATTTAAAGTTATACAACGAAACCATTTTGGTAAAAGGCGCTCGTAAGTTCGGCTTTGAGCAAGTTGTAAAAAGGTTGGCCCAAAAAACACACGATACCGTATTAGAAATTAACTTGAATGCACTATTGGCCAATTTACAGTTTTATAGAGCGCAGTTAATGCCAAACGTAAAAATTATGGCTATGGTAAAGGCCTTTTCTTATGGTAGCGGAAGCTTTGAGATTGCCAATTTGTTGCAACACCACAAGGTAGATTACCTTACCGTAGCCTATGTAGATGAGGGCATTGCTTTACGTAAGGCCGGTATTAAATTGCCAATGATGGTAATGAGCCCGGCGCCATCGGCTTTTGAGGTCATGCTAAGGTACCAATTACAACCCGAGATATACAGCTTGGATATTTTGAAAAGCTTTCTGCAGTTCTTGCCACAAGATGCCCGCCAATTTCCCATCCATATTAAGTTAGATACTGGCATGCACCGATTGGGTTTCGAGCATCATCAAATAGCAGATTTAATCGCACTGCTTAAACAAACCGAAAAGCTAAAAGTAGTGTCTGTATTTACGCATTTGGTAGCTACAGACGAGCAACAGCACGATGAATTTACACAATTGCAGGTAAATGGTTACGAGCAGATGTACCAAGCTTTGGCTAGCTCGTTAGGCTATCAGCCCATTCGGCATGTGCTAAATACTTCTGGTGTTAGCCGTTGGCCCCAATATCATTTCGATATGGTAAGATTGGGCATTGGCTTATACGGTTTTGATGCTGCACTTGCAAAGGGAGAAGGGTTGCAGACGGTAGCCACATTAAAAACTACCATCACACAAATTAAGCACATTTATCCGCACGAAACTGTTGGTTATGGAAGAAAAGGGAGTTTAGCCGAAGGAGGACAGATAGCTACGGTAAAAATTGGCTATGCAGACGGTTACAGCCGAGCTTTTGGTAATGGTGTAGGCAAAATGTTGGTTGATGGAAAGCTAGTGCCTACCATTGGTGCTATTTGTATGGATATGTGTATGTTGGACATTACCGGCCTAAATGTAGAAATAGGTGATGAGGTAGTGGTGTTTAACGATAAGCATACCATTGTAGATTTAGCAAAGGCAATACATACTATCCCTTACGAGATTTTAACCAATGTATCGCAAAGGGTAAAACGGGTTTATTACTACGAATAGTTGCTTTGTTTGGTTTGATGGTTTGTTGTTTGGAAATCGAAACCCAACTAAAAACTAATAAACTAAACAACCAACAAACTAAAAGATTAATTTTACAACATGAACAGAATTGGAAAGGCATTATTGAATTACATCATCAGAGGATTGTTAATTGTGGTGCCCATTGCTTTAAGTATTTTTATAGTGGTTTGGGCGGTAACTACCGTAGATAGTTGGTTAAATATCAATAATATTCTAGGGGTTGATCCGAAAACTGGCGAAAGCCGTAATATTCCGGGATTAGGCTTGGTATTTGTAATTACCATTATATTGGCAGCGGGTATTTTTGTGACCTATTTTGTAACCGAGCCCATGTACCATTGGTTTCAGCGTTGGCTAAATAAATTACCGCTTTTCAATTTTATTTATACTTCTATTAAAGATCTTACAGAGGCTTTTGTAGGAGATGAAAAGAAATTTAACCATCCGGTTTTGGTAGAGGTTGCCGGCGATATGAAACGTATTGGCTTTCTTACACAAAGTGATTTGAGCAAACTAGACATGGCTGATGAGGCTATTGTTTATTTTCCATTTTCTTATTCTTTTGCCGGACAGATTTATATTATAAAAAAAGATAAGATAAAACCGTTAAACATGAGTGCAGCCGATGCGATGAAATTGGTGGTTAGCGGTGGGGTAACTCAAATTTAAGCCCTTAAAACAGCCATAAAAACTACAAACACTATAAATACCACCAGTAAGCGAGTAAAAAACTCTTTGATATAAAGGCCGGCTAATAATAGCAGTTCGTTGTCTAAATTTTCTCCCAAAACTACTCCAGAGCTAGAAGATGCTTTAAAATTGAGATGTCTATCTTGATGGTTGCTTACGGTCCAGCTGTTTAACCAGCCATTGCTATAGTTCCATGAAAAAGGAACCTCGTTTTTTAAGGTGATGATAGCCCTAAATTGCCATATATGGAAAGTAATAGTGCCCAATTCCTCATGGTTGTCTCCGTAAATCGTAGTGGTAGTGTTTAGAAAACCATTACATTTAAAATGGTAGTTCTTTTGCCACATTATTCCAAAAGCATGGTTGTTCCAGGTTTCGAAAATGAGGTTGCCGCATATTTGTCCATCGCATAAAATTTGATGAGCGCTATGAAACATGCCCTTGGTCCATGTTACTGCTTTTTTCATGATAGGTTTTCTGTTTAGATATGTGGAACTACCTATACGTTACAAAGTAAAACCATTAAGGCTATTAACTGACGTACTTATTACAAAACAAAATCAATAAGCGTCAAATAAAAAGGGAGTGCAAATTTATTTTGGCACTCCCTTTTAGGTATAATAAATAACGTGAGTTTTGGGT
>NZ_DHDZ01000046.1:124673-144793 GCF_002399615.1 Pedobacter sp. UBA4863
CCATTAAATTCACTTAAAACCGACCTTGGTCTTTGCGGTAGTGGTAAAATTGCCTTAGCATTAACTTTAAAGCAAAGAGCGCAGTCGGCGACTTTTCCTCCATTTTGGTCGTTCAAACAGCGAAGCTCTCTTGAGCATAACTGAAAGTGATAAACAAAAGCGAAAAAATGGAGTGCCTATGCCCGGCATGAGGGCAGGAAAGACTGTGTGTTGACGTTGCATACTGATTATCAAGGCATAACATTCAAAACTCACGTTAAATAGTTTTAGAAGTTTGGTTTTAAAACATATTTATCGTAGAATCTGAAGATATGTTCTGCGGCTTCTTCGGCAGTATCTACCAATCTGAAAAGGTTTAAATCTTCGGCGTGTATATTGTGCTCTTTTTCTAGCATAGTATTTTTTAGCCACTCTACCAATCCGCCCCAATAAGAAGTACCTACCAATACAATTGGGAAACGAGCAATTTTACCAGTTTGAATTAATGTTAAAGCCTCAAATAGCTCATCCATAGTGCCCATGCCGCCTGGCAGTACTATAAAGCCTTGCGAATACTTCATGAACATTACCTTGCGTACAAAGAAATAATCAAAGGTTAACAACCGACTAGGTTCTATATATTTATTGTGGAACTGTTCAAAAGGTAGATCGATATTTAAACCTACAGATTTACCACCATTTAGGTGCGCTCCTTTGTTGCCAGCTTCCATAATACCAGGCCCACCACCTGTAATTACACCGTAGCCACGTTCAGTTAACAACTGTCCGCATTGTACAGCAAGTTGGTAATAGGGGTTGGTTTCTGCTGTTCTGGCCGAACCAAAAATACTTACGCAGGGGCCAATTTTCGACAGTTTTTCAAAGCCGTCCACAAACTCGGCCATGATTTTAAAAATTTGCCAACTATCTGTTACTTTTATTTCTTGCCAATCTTTGTTGGCAAATGCACTTCTTATCTTTTCTTCACTGTTCATAGACTGTTATTAGGATTAAAATCTAGTTTGCTGGTCTGTTTTCTTAGAAATCAGCAATAATCCCATAAATGTAATCAATCCATTTATTAAAATAAGCTCTACACTAAAAACATATCCCCCTAAAAGATCTTTTGCATTGGTAGCAAAGAAATAACATAACAAAGGTGATAAAATGCACACTATTGGCACCAGTTTGTCGTGCAGCCCACGAGATTTTACAAATAAACCGAATGAATATAGCCCTAATAGAGGCCCGTAAGTATAAGAAGCAATCAAGAAAATTAAACTCACTACCGACGAACTGTTTAGCGCATTGATAATTAATATTACAAAAAACATGATGAAAGAAAAGGCAATGTGTACCAAATGTCTTTTCTTAACGGCGTTTGGTTTATTTGCATTTTCTTTTTTGCCCATTCCCAAGAAATCTACACAGAACGAGGTGGTTAAAGCTGTTAATGCACTATCTGTAGTGGCAAAAGTTGCTGCGGTTAAGCCCAGCATAAAAACAATTGCCGGAATGGTAGTTAAATGGTTTAATGCAATTTCTGGAAATAAAAGATCTGTCCTAGGTTTGCCAGTAATGTGGTCTAAAGGTATTTCAATTCCATTTTTAGCAGCAAAAATATAAAGTAAGGCACCCACACTTAAAAAGAAAATGTTAAGTACCACAAATATGCCGGTAAAAGTAAACATGTTCTTTTGTGCTTCGCCAATAGTTTTCATGCTGAGGTTTTTTTGCATTAAATCTTGGTCTAACCCCGTCATTGCAATGGTTACAAAAATACCACCTATAAATTGCTTGCTGAAATAGAATTTATTGCTCAAGAAATCTTCAAAGAAGAAAATTTTTGAATAACTGCTGTTTTTGATGGTTTCGAAAGCATCGGGTATCGTTAAACTTAAGCTGTCGCAGATGAAATAAATGGTTAGAAAAACCGATAATACCAAAAAGAACGTTTGCAACGTGTCGGTAATGATAATTGTTTTTAAGCCTCCTTTAAAGGTGTAAGACCAAATTAGTAATAACGAAATTAATACGGTTACCCAAAAAGGAACGTTATAGTTGTCGAATATAAAACGTTGCAATACAATTACTACCAAATACAGCCTTGTTGCCGAGCCTAGTGTTCTGCTAATTAAGAATATAAAGGCTGCGGTTTTATAGCTATAATGCCCCAAGCGTTGCTCAATATAACTGTAAATAGACGTTAAATTCATTCGGTAATACAATGGCAGTAGCACTGTTGCAATAATGATAAAACCTACGGCATTGCCCAACACAAACTGAAAATACTGGAATTGGTTGCCGCCTGGCGCACCTACTTCTCCTGGAACAGAGATGAACGTTACCCCAGATAAAGCTGTTCCTATCATCCCAAAGGCAACCAAATACCATTTAGAGTTTTTGTTTGCTAAAAAAAATGTAGAATTATCTGATGATTTTTTTGAGGTCGCAAATGCGATAGTGATTAACAGGCCAAAATAGCCTACTAGAAAGCATAATAATAAGGTTGGACTCATATCTATTTGATTTGTTGCTAAAAGTAGCTAAAACTTGCAAAATCTTGCAACTTTTTTCCTTAAAACAGCAAAAGTTAGTGAAAATAAATGAAAGTTAAGTTTTCACCTAGGCTTTAAGCCTTGGTGAAGCGATAAATTGCCTAACCTTTGAAGAAGTCTATGGTTACCACTTCGTATTTTTTTTGTTGAAATATAAGCAGCTACTAAATAATCTGTGTATCTATGGAAATATCTGATAAATTTGCAATATGAACTTTTCGTCTAAATTACTTGAAGATGCGGTGAATGAGTTTGGTAAATTACCAGGTATTGGACAAAAAACTGCTTTACGCTTGGTGTTACATCTTTTAAATAAAGAACAAACCGAAGTGGCCCAATTTGGAAATACTTTAATCAAGCTTAAAAATGAGATTAAAAAGTGTTCTGTTTGTGGTAATATAGCTGATCATGAGTGTTGCACTATTTGTGTCGCTACAAAAAGAGAAAAAGAAGTAATTTGCGTGGTAGAAGATACTCGTGATGTAATGGCTATAGAAAATACCAATCAATATTTTGGGGTATATCACGTATTGGGCGGTTTAATTTCGCCTATGGATGGTATAGGACCCTCAGATCTAAATATCGAAGGTTTGGTTGAACGGGTAAAAACATCGCCAGTAAAAGAAATAATATTGGCCTTGAGTGCAAATATGGAAGGCGATACTACTTTGTTTTATCTGCATAAAAAATTAAAAGACTTTAATATTCCTATTACTACCATTGCTAGGGGCATAGCTTTTGGCGGCGAGTTAGAGTATGCCGATGAGGTAACCTTAGGACGTTCTATTCTTACGCGTGTGCCCTATGAAAATACATTGATCAAATAATTTATGAGCTTAAGAAACAAAACGGTGGTTATTACCGGAGCTTCTTCCGGTATTGGTAAAGCATTGGCCGAGGAAATGGCAAAAAGAGGTGCTAACTTGGTATTAGGTGCCCGTCAGTACGTAACCTTGTGCGAAATTACGGCCGAATTACAAGATAAATATCAAGTTAAAGCTTTGGCCGTACAGGCAGATGTAAGTAAGGAGGCCGACTGCGAATTGCTAATTAATCAGGCTGTGTTAACCTATGGAGGTATAGATGTTTTAATTAACAATGCCGGTTTGTCTATGCGGGCACTGTTTAAAGATTTGGATTTGGCCGTGCTCAAAAATTTAATGGATGTAAATTTTTGGGGAACAGTTTACTGTACTAAATACGCCTTGCCAGAAATCTTGAAAACCAATGGTAGTATTGTTGGCGTATCGTCAATTGCGGGTTATAGAGGTTTGCCAGGCAGAACAGGCTATTCTTCATCTAAATTTGCGATGAACGGTTTTATGGAGTCGTTACGTACCGAGTTGCTCAAAACAGATGTACACATTATGCTTGCCTGTCCGGGCTTTACCACCTCTAATATTCGTGTGGCTGCGTTGGCTAAAGATGCTGCTGCCCACGGCGAAACCAGTATGGAAGAAGGCAAAATGATGAGCGCCGAAGAGGTAGCACAACGTATTTGCAACGGAATTATAAAAAGAAAGCGTACACTGATCATGACTAGACAAGGGAAATTGGCAGTTTGGATGAATAAATTGTTTCCCGCCTTTGTTGATAAAAAAGTATTTGATCTATACGCGAAAGAAAAAAATCCTCTAATAAAATAATATGCTACAGAGGCAAAAAGCCTTATTTTCTTTAGGTTTATTGTGTTTGTTTTCGTTTCTAGTAGTAGCGCAAGTTAAACCCAATAAGCTTGAAACAAGTCAGCAATATGTTAATATTGTTAGATACTATCGGTATCTCAATCCTGATTCTGCCAGATTTTATGTGAATGAAGGTATAAAAAAAGCCGATAAAGAAAAGGATAATCTGGGCAAGGCTGCACTTTTAAATCAGTTGGGGATGATTGAGGACAATTCGGCTCACTATGCAGAGGCTAAACAATTGTACCTTCAGGCCGAGGTTATCTACAGGGAAGCTAACGATGAAAAAGGTCTTGCCAGTACCTTAATTAGGTTAAGTGTGGTAGAAAAGCGCAAAGGCAACTACGATAAATCGTTGGCTTTAGCCATGAATGCTCTAAAAATATCTGAAAAAATTAAGGATAAGCTCGGTTTACTAGAAGCTAGGATAGTGCTCTCCGAAATTTATTATATCTTAGATAATACCAGAGAAACATTAACAAATCTAACCATTGCCGAAGCTATAGATAGCTCTATTCCAACATCTAATTTTTCCCTAAATATGTATATTGGCTTTGGTTATTTATATACCAAACTGGGCCAATATCAAAAGGCAATAGATTATTTGCATAAAGGTTTAGCCAAAGCCAATAAGGTAGAATTTAATGGGCTAAAAATTTCCCTTTACAAGGTTTTGGCCATTACTTATGCCCAAAAAGGTGATAAAGAGAAAGCCATCGCCTATTTTAAATACTCTCTAGATTTTACACGCAAAATTAAAAACATGATGCGTGAGCAGTCAACGTTAATCGAATTGTCCGAAGTTTACTCCTCGCCAGATAGTTCCTTGTTTTATTTGAAACAAGCTTTGGTAATAGCCAATAAATTTAAAATGTCCCGTCAGCAAATTACCATACTCGATAAAATGAGTAAGATGCATAAAAATAAAGGACAATTTAAAGAGGCTTTATTGCTAAAGGAACAAAGTAGCGAATTGGCGGAGCAGGTTTTTTATAAAGACATGGCTAAGCAGGTGGTTAGCTTAGAAACGGCCTACGAACTGGAAAAATCTAAAGCAAAGCTCAATCAATTAACCACCAAAAGCCGAGAACAGCAATTGGCGAAGAATGTAATTCTTTCTATTGCCATAGGTGTTTTTTTAGTGTTAGTAATTACTTTGGTGTATAATTTACGTTCTAGGCGATTAAACAAACTGTTAAGAAAAGCAAACGAAGGTTTAGAAGAGAGCAATGGCGTAAAAGACAAGTTGTTTTCTATTATAGCGCATGATATCCGGTCGCCATTGGTATCGACTGTGGGCATTATGAAACTGATTAGCAATGGCGAACTGGACGAACAAACGCAACAACAAATGGTAAATAAACTTGTTGCACATTGCGATAATAGTTTGGATATTTTAGATAAGCTATTGAAATGGGGACAAATGCAGATTAAGGGTGTACGTTTAAATACTTCTATATTTGATCCCATGCCAAATATTCGTAGAAATATAGCATTGCTAGAAGATAGCGCAAATAAGAAGCATATTCGTATTATTGTAGATGTTCCATTAAATATTAAGCTCGAAGCAGATTCGGATCATTTTGATTTTATAATGAGAAATTTAGTGGCAAATGCCATTAAGTTTACTACTAACAATGGCACCATTAAAGTAGAAGCTAAAATGCAAAGTCCAGGTATGGTCAGGTTTTTTGTGATCGATAATGGGGTGGGTATTAGCAAAAATAGGGTGAAAAACTTATTTAATCTTGAATCGATAAGCACCAGGGGTACTTCGGCAGAAGAAGGTACTAGCTTGGGGCTAATTATTTGTAAAGACTTTGTATTGGCCAATAAAGGAGAGCTTGATGTAGAAAGTGAAGTTGGAGTTGGTACAACCTTTTCTTTTACGCTTAAAGGTACTATGGTTTAAAAAATACAGATAGATAATGAGACCTACTTTTCAATTGTTTTTTACAATTAACGTGCTATTCTATAGTGTTTTTTGTGTGGGCTCATTAGGTGCGCAAGAAAATAATACATCTTTAAAATCAAGCGAAGATTACGTTCGTATGATCAAGTATTATCGTTATCTCAATCCAGATTCGGCTTTGTTTTATGTTAAAAAAGGAATGGCACATGCCGAAGCCCATAACGACCAATTAGGTAAAGCTGCATTGCTCAATCAGTATGGTATGATAGAAGATAATGCCACTAATACAGAGAGTTCTAGAGAGAAATATTTAGCGGCAGCGCAAATCTATAGAAGTAAAAAAGATGAAACAGGCTTGGCCAGTACCCTGATACGTTTAGCAGGGGTCGAAAGAAAAAAAGGAAACTTTGATAAATCTTTAGCTTATGCCATGGAGGCTTCAACAATTAGCGCAAAGAAAGCAGATAAATTAGGGATGTTGGAGGCGAAGGTGGCTTTAGTGCAGTCATATTATCAACTAAATAAGATAGATATTGCCCTTAAACATTTGCTAATAGCAGAAAAGCTCAGTAGTCAAGTTCCTTTATCTAATGTATCGCTAGATATGTATATCCAATTTGGAACAATATACAACAGGCTTGGCGAATTTGATAAGTCAATAAGTTATATCGAAAAAGGTTTGGCTAAAAGTAACAAAACCGAATATAATGGAATAAGGGTTTCTTTGCTGTTACTTTTGGGACAAGCTTATCAAGGAAAAGGAGATAATAAAAGAGCACTAGAAGTTTTAAAACAATCGCTAGAATTGGCTGTGCACATTAAAAACTTGGCCCGAGAACAAAATGCATTAATGCAGCTGGCAAGTTTATACGAAAAAGAAGATCCAGATTCGGCATTAATTTATTTTAAAAGGTCGTTGGTTATTGCAACTAATTTAAAGAAATACAGACATCAAATTGCTGTGCTTGAAAAAATAGGAACAATCTATAAACAAAAAGGTAAGCTGAATGAGGCATTGGCAATTAGAGAAGAAGTTAATGCCTTAGCCGACAAGGTTTACTATAAAGATATGGCAAAGCAAGTGTTTAGCTTAGAAGCTGCATATGAGCTCGAAAAATCTAAAGCTAAACTACGAGAACTTACTATTAAAAATACAAAAGCGAGCAATCAGAAAAACATTATCCTCTCTATAGCTATCGGTACATTTATTATTTTGTTAATTACACTTATCTATTTTACTCGGGCAAAACACCTTAATAAACTCCTCCAAAATGCCAATGCTTCATTAGAAGAGAGTAATTACGTTAAAGACAAGTTTTTCTCTATCATAGCCCATGATATTAGGTCGCCCTTAGCTTCAACCATTGGTGTGCTCGAGCTGATTGACGAAGATGAATTGGATGAAGAAACTAAAAAAGATACCATAAAAAAATTAATATCCCATTGTGGAAGTAGTTTGGAAATATTAGACAAACTATTGAAATGGGGACACATGCAAATTAAAGGCGTGATTCTTAATCCAACAGAATTTAATCCCTTGCCTAATATTAATAGAAATATAGCGCTGCTAGAATCGGCCTCAGAAAAAAAGCAAATTATTATTGAAACAGAGGTGCCTGATCATATTATAATTAAAGCTGATGCCGACCATTTTGATTTTGTGATTAGAAATTTAATGGCCAATGCCATTAAGTTTACAGGTGTTGGTGGTAGCATAAAAATAAAGGCCCAAGAGGTGCCAGAAGAAAACACCATAAGATTTTCTGTAATAGATAATGGCGTTGGTATAAACAAAGCTAGGTTGGCTAAGCTATTTCAACTTACCTCAACAGGAACTAAAGGAACATCGGCAGAAGAAGGCACAAGCTTAGGCTTAATTATTTGTAGAGAATTTGTTTTGGCCAATAAAGGTAATTTAGAGGTGCAAAGCGAAGAGGGTAAAGGCACTACTTTTTCGTTTACGATGAAAGGTTTTTTAAAAAAGATTGCATAAAAATTTGAGTGATTGTTGCATTTAAAGAAAAACAATTACATATTTGCCTACAGAATGAGAACATTAAACGTAAATACAATTTGGTGGTGGCATAACGCAATAGCGTGATGTAACCTTTTGTACGTTTATTTTTTAATAAGAATATTTTAGAAGGTTGCTGATGAGGCAACCTTTTTTGTTATATAGCCATTAACCAATCCCGATTAATCGGGAGAGTTCTCATCAACCATTAAAAAAAGTAAAATAAATAGATGAAACAGATACTTAACCATTTATTTGAGAATAAAACTTTTAGCAGAGCTGAAGCGCAAAAAATATTAACTTCTATTGCTATGGGCGAGTTTAACCATTCGCAAATTGCGGCTTTTATTACGGCCTATGGCATGAGAAATATTACAGTAGAAGAATTGCAAGGTTTCCGCGATGCGATGCTAGATTTATGTCTAAAGGTAGATTTCTCAGACTTTGAACTAATTGACCTCTGTGGTACGGGAGGGGATGGAAAAGATACCTTCAATATTTCTACTTTAGCCTCTTTTGTAGTTGCGGGCGCTGGTTATCAAGTGGCAAAACACGGTAATTATGGTGTATCTTCGGGTTGTGGTTCTAGTAACGTAATGGAGTATTTGGGTTATTCGTTTACTAACAATGAAGCAGCATTAAAACGTAGCTTAGATAAAGCGGGTATCTGTTTTATCCATGCGCCCTTGTTCAATCCGGCAATGAAAACCGTAGCACCAATTCGTAGGGAACTTGGCGTAAAAACGTTCTTTAACATGCTTGGCCCAATGTGTAATCCGGCAAAGCCGAAGAACCAAATGGTAGGGGTGTTTAGTTTAGAGCTGGCTCGTATCTATGCTTATTTATATCAACAAACAGATAAAAACTACAGTATTGTACACGCGGTAGATGGTTTCGACGAAGTTTCGCTAACCTGCGATTTCAAGACTTTTACCCAAAAAGGCGAAGCTTTAATTAAAGTTTCCGATTTGGGTTTCGAACAACTGCAAGAAAAACAAATTCAGGGTGGAGATACCATCGAATCATCTGCGAAAATATTTATAAATGTTTTAGAAGGTAATGCTACTGATGCACAAAATAACGTAGTGTTGTGTAATGCTGCTTTGGCCATCCAAACTATTAAGCAAAATAAAACATTTGCAGATTGCTATTACGAAGCAGAAGAATCGTTGATGAATAAAAAGGCGTTGGGATGCTTTAGGAACTTGGTAAATGGATAATTAACTTATTTCTCATGTTATTTCGACAAAGAATGAGGAGAATTGAAAATCAACGAAGTTAAATCTAAAAACATCAAATTAGATTTCTCACTGCGTTAGAAATGAGGGCAATGGTATAACAAAATGAAACAAAAAATAAAAGTTTGTGGAATGAAACAAGCGGCCAATATAGCTGCGGTAGCAGACTTGCGTCCAAATTATATGGGCTTTATCTTCTACCAAAAGTCGCCAAGATACATTAGCGAGATTTCTGCAGAGCTGATAAAATATGTGCCTAGTGAAATTAAAACAGTAGGCGTTTTTGTAGATGAAGATATAGAAACTGTGAAAGCTCTAGTTGCTAAACATTATTTAAAAGCAGTGCAATTACACGGAAAAGAAACTGTTGATTTTTGCAGGGAAATTAAACAAATGGGAGTGGAGGTCATCAAAGCTTTTGGTGTCCATCCAGATTTTGATTTTAGTATTTTGGAGGCCTATGAACCCGCGGTAGATTATTTTTTGTTCGACACACAAACACCAGCACATGGTGGTTCGGGCAAAGTTTTCGATTGGACATTGCTTGTAAAATATCAATTGGATAAACCTTATTTCTTAAGCGGCGGAATTGATTTAAGCCATGCAATGCAAATTAAAAATATGGAAGATAAAAGGCTTTACGCTATAGACATTAACAGTAAGTTTGAGCTATCGCCAGGTTTAAAGGATGTAGGTAAATTGAAAGAGTTTTTAAAAGAATTGAATTAAACAATTCGTCATATCGACAACGAGGAACGAGGAGATATTTAACATGTAGTTAGATTTTACTGCGTAGCTGCTATACGCGGTCTCGTCGCTACGCTCACTCGAAATGACGAGAAGAACAACATAACATGAACTATTTTGTAGATGAAAGAGGTTATTACGGCGATTTTGGAGGTGCTTATATCCCCGAAATGCTTTATCCTAACGTAGAAGAACTGCGCCAAAAATATCAAGCAGTTATTGATGATGAGCAATTTCAGCAAGAGTTTAAAGCGTTGCTGAAAGATTATGTTGGTCGCCCATCGCCATTGTATTTGGCTAAAAGGCTTTCGGGAAAATACGGCGCAAACATTTTCTTAAAAAGAGAAGATTTAAACCATACCGGAGCACATAAAATTAACAACACTATTGGCCAAATTTTATTGGCAGAAAAACTAGGTAAAAAGCGAATTATTGCGGAAACGGGCGCTGGGCAACACGGTGTAGCAACTGCAACAGTTTGTGCTTTGCGTGGCTTAGAATGTGTGGTTTACATGGGCGAGGTGGACATTCAGCGCCAAGCACCAAACGTAGCTCGTATGAAAATGTTGGGCGCAAAGGTAGTACCGGCAACTTCGGGCAGTAAAACCTTAAAAGATGCTACTAACGAAGCCATGAGAGATTGGATCGCCAACCCGGTAGATACGCATTACATCATCGGTTCGGTGGTTGGCCCGCATCCTTATCCAGACATGGTGGCACAGTTTCAATCCATCATCTCATTCGAAACTAAAAAGCAGTTAAAAGAACAAACAGGTAGCGAATTAGCAGATTATGTACTGGCTTGTGTAGGTGGTGGTAGTAATGCTATGGGCATGTTTTATCATTTTATTGATGATGAAAGCGTACAGTTAATTGCCATAGAAGCTGGTGGAAAAGGAGTGGAAAGTGGTTATTCTGCGGCTACAACTACTTTGGGAAAAGAAGGGGTTTTACACGGTAGCAGAAGCATTTTAATGCAAACAGCAGACGGACAGGTGGTAGAGCCACATTCGGTTTCGGCAGGTTTAGATTATCCGGGCATTGGTCCACAACATGCGCACTTATTTAAAACAGGCAGAGGTAAATATGTTTCTATTACTGACGACGAAAGTTTACAAGCAGGATTGCTTTTAACACAATACGAGGGCATTATTCCGGCCATAGAAAGTGCACATGCTTTGGCTTACCTCGAAAAAATGAAATTTAAAGGCGGTGAAAATGTAGTGGTTTGCCTTTCGGGAAGGGGAGATAAAGACATGGAAACCTATATGAAATATTTTAATTTATAGAATTGAGAAATTAGATATGAGATTGGAGACTTCTGGTCATCATCTCATATCTTACATCTCATATCTCACATCTCACATCTCATATCTTACATCTCTAGAAATGAACAGATTACAACAATTATTCGAGAAACAACAAAAAGGTTTGCTTTCTATTTATTATACAGCTGGTTATCCAGGCCTAGACAATACACTGAAAATTGCAGCAACTTTAGAACAATGTGGGGCCGATTTTTTAGAAATAGGTTTTCCTTACTCGGATCCGGTAGCCGATGGCCCAATTATACAAGCTAGTAGTAAGGAAGCCTTGGATAACGGCATGACCTTACACCTTTTGTTTGAGCAACTGAAAGATTTACGTCAAAAAGTAACCATCCCAATTTTATTGATGGGTTATGTAAATGTAGTTTTGCAATATGGTGTAGAAGAATTTTGCCAAAAATGCCAAGAAGTAGGGGTAGATGGCTGTATTATTCCAGATTTACCAATGTACGAATACGAAGAAATGTATAGAACTACGTTTGAAAAATACGGTATAAGTAACATTTTCTTAGTTACGCCACAAACTTCCGAAGAACGTATCCGTAAAATTGATGGATTGAGCAATGCCTTTATTTATCTGGTATCCTCAGCGGCAACCACCGGCGGTAATTTATCAGTTTCTGAAGGCGCCACAGCTTATTTTAAACGTGTATCGGATATGCAATTGAAAAATCCGTTTATCATAGGATTTGGTATTTCTAATAAGGAAACATTTGATGCCGCGAACCAATACGCAAGTGGTGCAATTGTTGGTAGTGCTTTCGTGAAAAATATAGATACAAATAATCTAGAAGGAAGCATTAAAGAATTTATGAAGCAGTTTAGATAGTTCTTTATCTATATGCTCCCCGTCATTCTGAGCGTAGCGAAGAATCTGGTTAAATAGATTCCTCATGCCTCGGAATGACAAATTATCTATTTAGTTCGGCCTATTATATGTTTTTCCAGGCTTCTTTTTTGATCTTAAACCAATAATGTAGGGTGCCATCATAATCAAAGGTGGACAATAGCTTCATTCCGCATTTTTGTAAGACATTTCTCGATGCCGTATTTTCTACATCACAAATGCCACAAACTTCTGTTAAAGTTAAGTTTTCGAAAGCATATTGTAAACAGGCCTTGGCAGTTTCGGTAGCAATGCCTTTTCCCCAATATCTTTCTATTAACCTGTAACCTAAATCGTAATAATTAGCTTTACCATTAATTGGCTCGGTAATGTATTTAAAACCTGTCCATCCAACAAAACTGCCCGTACTTTTTTCTATAATTGCCCATCGGCCAATGCCCAAATCTTTATATTGTTGCTGTATCAACAGAATTACATTTTCGGCTTCGGCTAAAGTTTTAAAAGGGTTATTGCCTAAAAAAGTATGCACTTTTGGGTTGCTGTCTAATTCAAAAATTCCAGCGGCATCTGCTGATACCAAAGGCCTTATGATAAATCTGTTGGTGGTAATAAGCGGTTGGGTCATTGTTTTTTATTAATTGGGCGTTACAAATACTCGTCAATATTACCTTTTCCCTCACGGATAATTTCGAAATCGCCATTAGTACAATCAATTACCGTAGAAGCCTCGTTGTCGCCATAGCCGCCATCAATCACTACATCTACTAAATCTTCATATTTCTCATGAATTAATTCTGGATCGGTAGAATATTCAATTACCTCATCATCATCCTTAATAGAGGTAGAAATGATAGGATTGCCCAAAGCGGCTACAATTTGACGGGCAATATTATTGTCGGGTACCCTAATGCCCACGGTTTTTTTGTTAGAGCTCAGTAACTTAGGCACATTGTTGTTCGCGTTTAAAATAAAAGTGAAAGGACCCGGTAGCGCTTTTTTTAATATTCTAAAAACTGTAGTGTCAATGGGTTTAATGTAGTCCGAAATATGCCTTAAATCTGAACAGATAAAAGAAAAATTAGCTTTTTCTGGCTTAATTCCTCTTATTTTACAAATTCTTTCAATGGCTTTATGATTGGTAATATCACAGCCTAGACCATACACCGTATCCGTAGGATAAATGATGATTCCTCCTTTTTTTAATACCTCTACAGCCTGGTCAATAGCCTTCTGGTTTGGGTTTTCTGGGTATATTTTAATGAGCATGTGTAAAAATAACAAAATGATACTGTAGTAAGTTTTAGTATCGCATTTTATATTGCTAATTTAGCAGAAAAATTAACTTAAATTAATTCAGATGAGAAAAGCATTTGTTGCAATTGCCGCTTTTTTGGTGGCTTTTACAGTTATGTTAGGACTTTACCAACCGTTTTTGTGGTGGATATCGGTTTTTACCGGGCCAATTGTATTGTTAGGTATTTACGATATGATACAGCCTAAACACAGTATTGTGCGTAACTATCCTGTAGTGGGTAGGTTACGTTATTTTATGGAAAACATGAGGCCTAAAGTGTATCAGTATTTTGTAGAAAGTGATACCAATGGTACGCCATATAATCGTTTAAATAGGTCGTTAATTTATCAGCGAGCAAAAAAAGAAAGAGATACCATTCCGTTTGGTACCCAGTTAGATGTATATGAAAACGGTTACGAGTGGTTAAGCCATAGTATTGCTGCTATTAGCCACCATGAATTGGATCCTCATCCGAGGGTTTTAGTAGGTAGCTCTCAATGTAGTAAGCCATATAGTGCAAGTATTTATAATATATCGGCCATGAGCTTTGGTTCCCTTAGCCAAAATGCAATATTAGCATTAAATGGAGGCGCCAAACTAGGTAATTTTGCCCACAATACAGGCGAGGGTGGTATTAGCGATTACCATGCGCAGCCAGGTGGCGATTTAATTTGGCAGATAGGTACAGGTTATTTCGGCTGTAGAAATGATGATGGAACTTTTAATTACGATGCTTATGCCGAACGTGCGCAAAGAGAGCAGGTAAAAATGATAGAGGTGAAAGTTTCGCAAGGGGCAAAACCTGGGCACGGCGGTATGTTGCCAGCTAGTAAGGTAACGCCAGAAGTGGCCAGAATTCGTTTAGTGCCAGAAGGTAAAGATATTCTTTCGCCACCTTCACATTCGGCATTCTCTAATCCAATAGAGCTGATGAATTTTATCCAACGTCTTAGAGAACTGTCTGGCGGAAAACCAGTTGGCTTTAAATTGTGTATTGGTCGCCGAAGTGAGTTTTATGCAATCTGTAAAGCCATTGTGAAAACAGGTGTCTATCCAGATTTTATTACTGTTGATGGGGGCGAAGGCGGTACAGGTGCTGCGCCACAAGAGTTTTCTAACTCGGTAGGTATGCCTTTAAGAGATGCGGTAGCTTTTGTTTACGATACACTTTGTGGTTTCGATTTAAAGAAAGAAATTAAGATTATCGCTTCGGGTAAAGTGGCAACAGGTTTCGATTTAGTTAAAAACATAGCACTGGGAGCAGATATGTGTAACACTGCTAGAGGTATGATGTTCGCCTTGGGCTGTATTCAAGCATTAGAATGTAATAGCAACACTTGCCCAACTGGTGTGGCTACGCAAGACCCGAGTTTAACCAAAGGTTTAGTGGTTGATGACAAGAAGGTACGCGTGAAGAATTTCCATAACCTAACGGTATCAAGTGCGGTTGATTTATTGGGTGCTGCAGGTTTGCGTGAACCTTCGCAACTAACGCGTGCTTACGTGAATAGGAGAGTTAGCCCTAATGTAATGCAATCTTATTTACAAACCTTTCCTTATTTGCCGGTTGGTTCGTTGCTTAAAGCACCATACCCAAGTAAATGCGAATTAGGTATGAAATTAAGCAGTGCTGAAAGCTTTTTACCTTCTGATTATAAACCTTCGGCTAACGATTACGAGGTAGCAAATCCATTTCATGAAGAAGATTTATCTTAAGTAGGTTGATGTTTCCATAATGATGAATGGATTGTTATGAAACGAGAAAGCCCCGAAAATTTATTTTCGGGGCTTTCTCGTTTATGATAAAACCTTTATTCTTTTGGTCTTGTTTTCGAAGTTTCCTTTTAGGGAATTTAGAGATTAAAACTCGGCGCTCTTAGGGAAACGAGGGAAAGCAATCACATCGCGAATGTTGGTCATGCCTGTTACGAACAATACCAAACGTTCGAAACCTAAACCAAAACCAGCGTGAGGTGCAGAACCAAAACGGCGGGTATCTAAATACCACCATAATTCATCTTGTGGTACGCCCATTTCGTCCATACGTTGTTTCAAAACATCCATACGTTCTTCACGCTGCGAACCACCAATCATTTCTCCAATACCTGGAAACAAGATATCCATGGCGGCAACCGTTTTGCCATCATCGTTTAAACGCATGTAGAACGATTTAATATCTTTAGGGTAATCTGTTAAAATAACCGGGCGTTTAAAGTGTTTTTCTACCAGATAACGTTCGTGTTCGCTTTGTAAATCTGCTCCCCAGCTATCAATCAGGTATTTAAACTGTTTCTTTTGGTTCGGTTTCGATGCTTTTAAAATATCAATAGCTTCTGTATAAGTTAAACGTTGGAAATCGTTAGCTAAACAGAAATCTAATTTCTCTAATAAGGTAAACTCACTGCGTTCATTTTGAGGTTTTTGTTTTTCCTCCTCGGCTAAACGGTTGTTTAAAAACTCTAATTCTTCTTTGCAGTTTTCTTTAGCATAGCTGATTACATATTTCATCATGTCTTCCGCTAATTCCATGTTGTTTTCTAAATCAGCAAAAGCAACCTCTGGCTCAATCATCCAAAACTCTGCCAAGTGGCGAGTAGTATTTGAATTTTCTGCTCTAAAAGTAGGGCCAAAGGTATAAATCTGTCCAAAAGCCATTGCCGCTAACTCGCCTTCTAACTGACCAGAAACCGTTAAGTTAGTAGCACGGCCAAAGAAATCTTCTTTGTAATCAACATTTCCGTCTGCTGTACGTGGCGTGTTATCGAAATCTAAGGTGGTTACTTTGAACATTTCTCCTGCACCTTCTGCATCACTTGCCGTAATTACAGGCGTGTGCATATATACAAACCCTCTTTCGTTGTAAAACTGATGGATAGCGAAAGCTAAAGCATGACGCACTTTAAATACTGCGTTAAAAGTATTGGTTCTGAAACGTAAATGAGCAATCTCTCTTAAAAATTCTAAACTGTGTTTTTTAGGCTGCAAAGGGAATTTTTCGGGATCGCTATCACCCAAAATTTCAATGGCTGTAGCCTTAATTTCTACAGTTTGCCCTTTACCTAATGATTCGATTAAAGTACCTGTTGCTTTAATTGCAGCACCTGTGGTGATCCTCTTCAACAAATTCTCATCGGTATTATTAAAATCAACTACCACTTGGATATTGCCTAGGCAAGAGCCATCGTTTAACGCAATAAACTGATTATTACGGAAGGTTCTAACCCATCCCATAACCGTTACTTCAGTGTTAAAATCTGCTGATTTTAATAAGTCCTTAATTTGTTGTCTCCTAATCATATCGAGTTTATTATAAAAGTTGCAAAAATAAAGATTTAATGCTTAATTCTAATGGTTTTGAGGATAAAAATTATAATTAAGTTTAGCTGTTTTCAAACGAATATAGGTATGTTTGTTTGAAGAAAGTATTTAAAATATATTAAAAGAAAGTGGCAGATGCTAATATTTAACATCATTCAATTGATGGTGTATTTACTAAGTGATGTCAATGGGCTATTTATATCGTTTTTCAATAGTTTCTAATGTTATTCTAAATAAATAATGGCAATTTTACCTTCTTGGTTAAATATTAATGATATTATAGGAGATCCTGAAAAAGTCTCACTCGAAGAAAGAATATTCAATGCCTTTTGTGCTATTGCGGCACTTGCATTTTTTCTGGAGATATTCTTTAACTATTACATCGGTTTAGAGGCTGTGGCCTTAATTTGTTTTTTTGGCTCTGTTTTTTCTGGAGGGCTTTACTACCTGTCACGTTATAAACGTAATACCAAAGTGGCTATTCGTAGCTTAGGAGTGGTGGCAAATTTTACATTTTTGCTCAATTACTTCTTCAATTCGGGTATTTATGGGCCTAATATGGTCTTGTTCTGCTTAATCTTGCTCTTCACCATTGTGGTGGTTCCTAAGAAAGAGCTTGCCCTGTGGATTACGTTAAATGTTGTCACTGTTTTTGGTGTACTCATATTCGAATACCTAAATCCGGAGATGATACCAGAGGTTTATAAAGATGATTTAGCGAAAACAATTGACTTTGGTATTACCTATTTTGTGGCCGCATCTCTTATTTGTTTGAGCATAACTTTTATCAGAAATAGTTATGATAAAGAACGGAATATTGTTATTGTTAAAAATAAGGAGATTGAAGACCAAAATTCGAAAATCTTACAACAAAATAAAACACTAGAGAAACTAAATTCTGAAAAAGCAAAGTTGTTTTCTATTGTAGCACACGATATTAGGTCGCCATTAAGTTCGATATTGGGTTATCTAGAGGTTTTGGCAGAAGCTGATTTGACAAAGACAGAAAACGACCAAATTAAAAAACGTTTACTGCACGCTACTAAAGATACGTTAGAGATGCTCTCTAATGTACTGGCTTGGTCTAAATCTCAGCTGGGTGGTACTAGGGTAGATATTGTTGCCTTAAATGTTGGAAACGAACTGAGGAATGGACTAAGTTTAGAAAAGGACATTGCTTTAAGGAAGAATATTAATCTAACGGTAAAGGTAGCAGAAGATATTGTTATCGCTGCTGATATCAATATGTTTCAATTAGTGGTGCGTAACTTGCTAAATAATGCCATAAAGTTTACTCCAGAAGGAGGTAAGGTAACTTTGACCGCAGATAGAAATGGTAGCAATTGTTTTATACGAGTGAAGGATAATGGTGTAGGAATTAGTAAGGAAGAGCAAGGTAACCTTTTTAAATTGAAAGCTTTATCTACTTTTGGTACCAATAATGAAAAGGGAGTTGGTTTGGGTTTATTACTGTGTAAGGAGTTTGCTGAACTGCAAAACGGAAAAATATGGTACGAACGTAATGAAGATAGCGGCAGTACCTTTGTGGTTTCTTTTGCGCTTTATGGAGTAGAAAGGGGTATCGAAATATAAAGACGATAGTTGTTTAGTTCTTGGTGATTGGTGATGTGTAGTTTTCCTTGTTGCATTTCAATTAACATTTTAGCAATGGTTAACGCGGTGCTGGTTATGTATTTTCTGGTAGCCATAAAACCTTGCTCGTTTGCCCTGTCTGCTAATTCAATAATTGCCAGGCTGTTTGCTGTATAGGCTTTAATAACTAATTTGGTTGTTGTATTGTCAAATAGCGATAACAAATGAGAGATGCTATATAATATAGCCTCTTTTAGTCTTTTATCATCGGCATAAATATTCATTTCTAACTCTGCGGCTATCGTTATTTCTAGTTGCGGATAATTATTTTTAATAGCTGTTAAAAAATTATTTAGGTTAATTTCTTTGGTGTCGAGTTTAAAATTTTCATGGTTGATAGGTGAGATGGCTTTTAGTGCGTTTAGTTTAAAAACTAGCCTTTTGTTGGCTTTTCCTAGTTGTTGGGCAAGTTGAACTACCGTGGCGGCATCATTAGCTTTTCGAGCAAGTATTTCTGCTGCTAAAGAAATAGAGGTTAATGGATTTTTAAGATCGTGTACTGCTTTGTGTAGAAAGTCTGAGAATACTTGCTGTGCTTTTTGGTTTTTTAGGTGGTTTTCTATGGTGTCAGAAATAATTTTACTAAAGCTTGTTAAGCTTAAAATATGATTGGAAAATAGTTTCCTTTCCTTTAAGTCTAGCACGGCTAGGATGCCAATTTTATTACCTGTTGAAGAAATGAGAGGGATACTTGCATAAAATTTAATTTCAGGGGGAATACCTAAGAAAGGGTCGTTATCCTTGATAAATAAGCCTTGGTCATTTAAGCTTTCTAATAAAATTCCTTCTTCGCAATTAAGGTCCGATACACTTAAGGGCTTGTTGGAATAAATAAAAGTTTGTTGGTTGTTCTTGAAAATAGTTAAACATATAGGCGTATCGAGGCTGTTAACCAATAATTGGCTAATCAAGCTTAATGATTTGTTTAATGATCTGTCTGTAATGCTCTCAAGTTTTTCCATGATGTATCCTGCTATCTTTTATTTATTACAAATATACATTTTGAAAATTTGATGTGTGTATTGTGTTTTTTGATATTTTTTACATTGTTTTTGATGTTTTTTTTTTGATTTTTAACACTATTTTTATTTTTTATGGTGTATTTTAAAAATAATTTACTTTTTGTTCTTCTTTTTAACGACTTATATGTGTGTTTTATATATTCTATTTTGTTTTTTGTGATTTTTTAGATTTAAAGTTGATTTTTTGTGATAAAAAAATGAAATTATATGAATAAAAATTTTATAATTAAAAATTTAGCTATATATTTGGAGTGTTCATACAAAAAAGTACATTTATATTTGGTTTGATTAAAGCTCTGGTTGGATGGCCAGAGCTTTTTCATAAAAAGATAAAGACTTTGAGAAAAAATTTTAAACTAAACCTAAACAACCTATAGAAAGCCAGTCAGTTTTGATTGGCTTTTGTTATTTCTAAAAAAGCCATCATTGCTTTGTAAGAAGTCAAACGGTAGCATCGGCTTTTGCGCTTGCTTTCATTCTCTAAACCCGATTGCAGCTAAAATACTTTTTGTTGCGTCATTTCGA
>NZ_DHDZ01000046.1:144875-167646 GCF_002399615.1 Pedobacter sp. UBA4863
TTTTTGTTGCGTCATTTCGACGAGGAACGAGGAAAAATCTCAAGTTAGAAGCTACGATCGAACAGATTTCTCTCTGCGTTCGAAATGACGGTGAACGGAATACAAAAAGATTGAAGCGAAAAGCGGGGGCTGATGTAAACGAAGAATTACTGGAATTGCTTTTCTAATTTTATAAAAAGACGGAAATATTCAAAAATCTCTCCGCTATGATCAAGATGACGACAAAAACAAAAAAAAGCCAGCTGATTACTCAACTGGCCTTCGAAAATATATCTTTCGGACTTTTCTGTCTGGAAACTTCCTGATTAAGCTAGTACTTCAGAAACTAAATCTGCAGCTTCTTTTAACAAGATAGCAGAGTAAACCTTCAAGCCAGACTCGTCAATTAATTTTTTAGCTTCTTCAGCATTTGTTCCTTGCAAACGAACAATAATTGGAACTCTAATGTCGCCAATTTCTTTGTAGGCATCAATTACACCCTGTGCAACTCTGTCGCAACGCACAATACCACCAAAAATGTTAATTAAGATTGCTTTTACGTTAGGGTCTTTCAAAATGATATTGAAACCAGCTTTCACTGTAGTAGCGTTAGCAGTTCCACCTACGTCTAAGAAGTTAGCAGGCTCGCCACCGGCTAATTTAATGATATCCATGGTAGCCATTGCCAAACCAGCACCATTTACCATACAGCCTACGTTACCATCTAATTTAACGTAGTTAAGGTTGCTTTCGCTAGCCTCAACATCTGTTGGGTCTTCTTCCAACTTATCACGCATTGCAGCGTACTCTGGATGACGGTATAAGGCATTCTCGTCTAAATCAACCTTCGCATCAACAGCAATAATTTTGTCATCGCTAGTTTTTAATACCGGGTTAATCTCGAACATGGCAGAATCTGTTTGATCGTAAGCTTTGTACAAAGCAGCAACAAATTTCACCATTTCTTTATGTGCAACACCAGTTAAGCCCAAGTTAAAAGCAATTTTACGAGCTTGAAAACCTTGCAAGCCAACTTTAGGGTCAATGGTTTCTTTAAAAATCAAGTGTGGGGTGTGTTCAGCAACTTCTTCAATGTCCATACCACCTTCGGTACTGTACATGATGATGTTTTTGCCAGCAGCACGATCTAAAAGAACGCTCATGTAGAACTCTTTAGTTTCTGATGGACCTGGGTAGTATACATCTTGGGCAACCAAGATTTTGTTTACTCTTTTACCTTCGGCACCAGTTTGAGGCGTAACCAACTGCATTCCCAAAATATCGGTAGCTCTTTGCTTTACTTCATCCAAATTTTTGGCCAACTTAACGCCGCCACCTTTTCCTCTACCTCCAGCGTGGATCTGTGCTTTAATCACAACCCAGTCAGAGTTAAAGTCAGTTTTCATTTGTTTAGCGGCTTCAACAGCTTGGTCAACTGTATCAGCAACAATGCCTTCTTGTATAGCAACGCCAAAACTCTTTAGAATTTGTTTACCTTGATATTCGTGGATATTCATTTCTTTAAAATTTGCCCAAATCTACAATTTCAAATCCTTTATGCCAATAGAAAAATCGAATTATGTGTAAAGAAGTCGCAATGTTGCTGAGATGTTATTGTTAAACTAATGGATTGTTGAATTTTTGTGATAAATATTTGCCTATTTTTTGAAAATGTTGGGAGGGTGGTTCTTGGCCAATGTAGTCCCGCTTTCGCTCATAGTCCTCGCTGCGCTTCACTTGCTGCGGGCTAATCCGCTCAATCGGGTTTTGTTAACAGAGGCACTGCATTAAAGCTCGTCAATCTTACTACGCAAACACAACCCGCTCTTCGTGAATTGTAATCGCGAAGTGGTAATTTATAACCCATACCTAAGTTAAATAGGTACATCCGATTGAAAATTCTAAGATAGTGCTTTCAGATTGCAAATATGTAAGAGCTTAAGAGCGTAGTTATTAGGACTTAAAATCTAATTTGTCTTCTTCAAATTCTCCACTGCTTTCCATTCCAAATAACTAAACGATAGCCAAGAAACACTTTTTTGTTGCTTTAAAAATCTATCAATTCTATTATCTAACTCTTGGTTAAAATAGTCTTTAGCCTGTTTAATGCGTTGCGCTTTAAGTTCTGCATCGCTCAGCTGTGGTTTTATCATCTCACTGTCTGCCAACTTAACAACACTATCAGCGGTTTCGGTTTTACCATAAGTCCGTTTATTACTTTCCGTTTCTATCACTACGTGCCTTAACAAAAAATCCCTGTTTTCGTTCAATATCGGTAAAGTTTTGTCCGATAAAGTCATTAAATGATCCACATCAATACCAATTTTATCTGCCTTAGCTAAATTGTAGCGAACTATAAAAACATCCCAATTAATAAAGCTCAAAACTATAATTAACAAGTACCAAACTTTTGCATTCAATCTGTATAAGTAGAACACCGTTTTTTGTTGGGCAACTTTAAGGTAAACTGTAACTAGGCCAACTAAACTCAACGTAGCAAAAACGGCTACGCCAATGCGTTTGTAGGTTAAGCCATGGTAAAAAATATAATCATAATCTCTATGAAAAACCGAAGCGACCAAAAAAGCATTTTGTGCTATCCAAATGTAGGCTAATAGCTTAATCCATTTGTTTTGTTTGTAGAAGTTGAGGTTGCCACTAAAAAAATATACGATAATGAGTATCGCAATTACGATGCTAAAAATTAAGGTGTTTGTTCCATCGTGAAGTGCTGCAGAAAAATTTTTGGTCGTAACCACATTGTTTAACCAAAGCGTATAAATATCAATACCATTTAATAACATTAACAGCAGGTTTAGCATAATAAAGCAAATAATGCCTACTGTATTTTCGGTTTTTAGCGCCAAGCTTTTTTGGGTCTGGTTGCCAGCTAAAAGTATCCTGAAATCTTGGAGAAACCATGAAGTTTTCTTATCGCTACGTTTTCTGGTGAGCTGGTCGTTTTCTTCAAGTTCTATTTCAGCTAACAATTTACTTTTTATGCCCACTATGAGGCCAGCCTTAATAAAAATTCCCCAGAGGATAAACAAGCATTTTGGTATGCTGATGTCGATAAATAAAAAATTGAATATTTGGGTTAAAAATTGAGCGATACTATCTGCAATGAGTTGAGTGTATTTTGCGAAAATTGGATTGGCAGTGCTGTACAAAGTGCAGAATATAATCACCATTAAAAGAGGTAAAACAATGTACTTGATTGGTTTTATTACCGGCTTGAAGTTAATCGTGCCAAGTTTAGTGGCTTGTAGTTTACTGAAAATGCCATAAGGCCCGCTAACCGCTTGCAATATACCTAATAGCATGGCCGTTACGGCAGATTTTAATAGTGGGAAATGAAGTGTGCCCAAGTAAATAAATAGTGTAATAAACCAAGTTATAGTGGCTAAGATCGAGTTGTTATAGCTAATGTAAATTGCTATGGACAAGTGGGGTAGGGCGGTATAAACTTTGTTTTTGTGAAAAGGAATACCCTTATCAGTAAGTGTTATAATAAATATAAATAAGGTATAGATTAATAAATTTATCCCTAAAAATTCTTTCCAAAAAAGGTACTGAAATATTAGCCCGCCTATAAAAATAAGTGGCAATCGGTAATCAATTTGTTGTTTCATGATGTTATAGATTTAGGTCGAATAATTGAGCAATCTGGACGGTTAGCCAACCGAATAGTACTGCAATAGGAATATTGATGAGTATTAATAAGAGGGCACGAAGTAGGTTGTTTTTGTGCTGCTTGGCACCAATTAAGTGCATTAATAGTATCAGCATAATAATGCCATTTATGGCTATGCAGGTTAGAACAAAGATGAGTCCTGTAACCAATGCCCACTGCTGGCGGGTAAGGGCAAAAAGCATGAAAATTAATGTTCCGCCAATCAACGAATATCGTGCACATTGCCTAGCAATGGTAATCATCAAGAGTTTATCTTTGTTTTTCATTAGTTAAGTCGCTTTGTATTTCAAAGTGTAAATTCAAAAAAAGGGATTAACTTCCCGCAAAAGGACTACCGAATATACCTACGGCAAGCTCTGCCCAGATAAGAAATAAGATAAATAGAATTATCGCACAAATTATAAACCTCCATTGGCTCGATTTAACTTTGCGAGTTACCAGTTCAATAGCTAAGCCTGTAATGGTTAGCAGGCTACCCATAATTACAAAATCAAATAGCTTCCAATCTACTTCGTTGGTAAATTGCATAGCTACTAAAGGGATAGCTAGTATTAGAGCGATCATAGCGAAAGTAATCATTAATCTTTGTTTGATCGATGTTTTGGGTGTTGTCATTGTTTCCATGATTTGATTATTTAAAGTTAATATAAAGTGCTTTGTGTTTCAAAGCTGCAGTGTAAAAAAAATTAAATTCCTTTAATCATCTTTTCTAGTGCATCTAAATGCCCTTTAAAAGATTGTTTGCCTAATTCGGTAATGGTATATGTGGTGTTAGTTTTACGTCCAATAAAAGTTTTATGTGTTTTAATATATTCTGCTTGTTCTAAGGTATTTAAGTGAGAGGCAAGGTTGCCATCTGTTAGTTCTAACAGTTGCTTCAGGTCGTTAAAACTTACCGAATCGTTTACCACTAGCACCGACATTACGCCCAGTCTAATCCTACTATCAAAAATCTTGTTCAGTGCCTGTATTGGGTTTTTCATTTAATCTCTAGTTTTTTGGATGTTTGGTTTTTTAGTTAATTAGAAAATTAACAACCAAAAATTATCACTTAAAACTTATTGTTTCTAACGTGTCACTTAAAAAAGGTTAATCCTTCTCATATTTAAAGTACATGATGCAGCCGTATAAAATGTGCAGCACACCAAAACCAAAGGCCCAAAAATACAATCCCAATCCAATATTAAACATGGCAATAATACCAAGTACAACTTCACAAATTCCTAAAAATCTAATGTCTGAATAGGTGTATTTACTAGCGTTGATAAGGGCTAGACCGTAAAAAATTAATGTACTTGGGGCAATTAAAGCAACCGCATTGCTATGATTAAGTAAAATAGCGATAACGAAAAATCCACCACAAATTAATGGAATGGCCAAGTTAACCAAAAGATTTCTGCTAGTTTTATCCCAAATAGGGAGTTTTTTCTTTTTACTTTGCCTGTAGGTGAAAAAAATACCGCCAAGTAAAGCTACAATTAACACTAAAATCCCAATTTTTAGTAATTCAAATTCAATATTAGAATCCGCATCTAAACCGTAGCCTAAATTGCCTGCCAAATAACTTTCAATTGCCCGATGGGCAAAATAAGTGCCTACTAATGCCGTTATTCCAGCAAAAACGCCAGAAAGACCACTTAACGAGATAAATCTCGATGAACGGTTCATGATATTCCTAATATCACTTAGGGCTGCTAATTGCTCTTTTTGGTTCATGTTAAAAGTACTTTGTTTTTCAAAGTTAGTAAAAGATTTTTGATTTACAAATTTTTTTGAAAAATATAAGGTCAGCTATTTTAAGATATAGACTCAACATTTCAGCCGTCCAATTTTTCAACCTTCCAACAATTAACCTACATTTGTACCATGTTACAAGCCAAAGGGATAAAAAAAGCATACGGAAATCTTCAAATATTAAAAGGGGTAGATTTTGAAGTAAACGAAGGAGAAATTGTAAGTATTATTGGTGCTTCGGGAGCTGGTAAAAGTACATTGCTCCACATTTTGGGAACCTTAGACCAACCCGATGCAGGCACTGTAACGTTAAAGGGGAAAGAGGTGAGCAAGTTGTCTGGAGAAAGTTTAAGTGTTTTTAGGAACCAAAATGTTGGGTTTATATTTCAATTTCATCATTTATTGCCCGAGTTTAATGCCTTAGAAAATATTTGTATTCCAGCCTTTATTGCAAAAAAGAGTAAAAAAGATGCCGAAAAAAGAGCATTTGAACTGTTGGATCTTTTTGGACTAAAAGAACGGGCTTTGCATAAACCAAACGAACTCTCTGGTGGCGAACAACAGCGTATTTCGGTGGCAAGAGCGTTAATCAACCATCCGGCTATTGTTTTGGCAGACGAGCCTTCTGGTAATTTAGATTCTGCCAATGCAGATGAACTTCATCAGTTATTCATCAATTTGCGTGATAATTTTAAACAGACTTTTGTTATCGTAACCCATAATAACGATTTAGCCAAAATTAGTGATAGGGTAGTAACCATGAAAGATGGAAATATTGTTTGATCGTAGAAATTAATCAGCTGCTTAATTGCATAAGATATTTGCGATTGACAATTCCCAATTAACCGATTAAATAAATCACCCATTAAACAATTATATAAAATTTGAAAATTCTAATTACAGGTGGTAAAACAGTAACTGCCCTAAAGTTGATAAAAGCATTTGAAGGTGCCGAAATTCTTTTGGGAGATTACGGTGATATGCCCAATATCAATACTAATTCTTCTACTTTTGTTGGGCTAGGAGAGTGGAATGCAACTATTTTGGCTCATAATTTATTAACTAAATGCTTAGATAACGGAGTTGATATTTTGTTGCCGATCTATGAAGCGGAAATAGCAGCTTTGTCTAAATCGTTAGTGCTATTTGATGAATTTGGTTTGAAAGTTTTATTGCCAGAAAATTCACAGCCCAGCCTAACAAAATTTAAAGATTGGTGCGTTTTTGATAAAGGCACAATAATTTATACTTCTACCAATAGTAACGTGGAGGCCGACAATAGCTTAAACGGAGCTTATTCTTTTGATGCTAAAACTGGGGAACTTGCATTAATTTCAATTGCCAATCCTTTGTAGAGTTTTCAACTTTTAACTTTTTTACATGTCATTTGAAAAATATTTATCAACTAAAAAAGCGCTTATTATTACCCTAGATGATGCGCTTTACCCCAAAAAAGATTATCTGTTACAGGTTTATTATCTATTTGCGGAGTTTATCGAATACACAGAACAAATTAATGCCAAGGCTGTCATCGATTTTATGAGCGAGTATTATACCGAAAAAGGTGAAGAGGAACTTTTTAATAAAACAGCCGCTAAGTTTAATATTCCAGATAAATACGAGCATAATTTTAATTTACTTTTCGAGACAGCCCGGTTACCGTTAAAGTTATTGCTATTTCAAAAGGTTTTAGAACTTCTGCAAGAAGTGGTGGTAAACAGAAAGCAACTGTTTATTCTGGCGGAAGGAAATCCGGCAGAAGCCCTCAATAAAATTAAGCAGATAGAATGGAACGGGTTAGAGAAATATCTGAAGTTGTATTTTACAGTAGAGTACAATAATGATGTGGACGAGACCATAGCTCACTTGCTAAAAGAACAGGGCTTTGGTAAAGAGGAAACAGTAGTGTTTTTATCTCCAAATCAATACGCGAATAGTGCAGTAGATTCGATGATAGAAAAAGTTTCTGTAACAGAAATTTTGTGAAAAATAATTCGTTAATTAGTGTTGATTATTAACTATGAAAATGAATAAAAAATATTTCTTGATATTATTTACAGTATCAGCTTTGGCTTTTGGATCTTGTAAAAAGAGTAAATCCACCCCACAACCTGTTGCAAGCAGAACAGAGTTGTCATTAGATTCTATTTTTCTTTATGCCAAACAAGTTTATTACTGGAATGACAAGTTGCCTACTTATGATGTTTTTAACCCACGTAAATATACTACTGGAAGTACAGATTTAGATAAATATGAAAATGAACTATTTGGAATTGCTGGTTATTCTTTAAACAAATACGATGTGTATAAAAATCAGGGTGTTTATCAGAACTGGCCAAAATATTCGACTATTTCAGATAAAACATTAGATAATCCTAATCCTACCGCAACTATTATAAAGAACGAAGCAATGGCGGTAGATTTATCGGGAAATGGTAATGATGTGGGGCTAAGGGTTGTTTCTTATTTGAATAAAGATGGCTCATATCTTCCCGTTATTACGGCTGTTTATGGAAATTCGCCTGCCGATAAGGCTGGCGTTAAAAGAGGTTGGCTTATTTCTAAAATTGGCAGTAAAGCTTATGGCGCAAACTACTCTAATGAAAAAGTAGAATTAAATGCTGCGCTTGCAGCGTCTAGTGTATCATTGGAATTGGTAAGCATTGCGGGTTTGGTGGCCAATCCCCCTGTTAAAATAACTAAAACGGTAACATTAAGTAAGGTGTCATACAAAAGCAGTCCTATTTATGCGAAAAAAATATTTACTGCCGGAGCAAAAAAAATAGGCTATCTTAATTTTGCCCGGTTTTCTGTATTGTCAAATCCCGATGGAAACGCACCATCAGATAATGATTTAGATCTTGTTTTTAACGAGTTTGTTGGTGCCGGTGTTACAGATTTGATAGTGGATTTGCGCTATAACGGGGGGGGATATGTGATGACAGCGGAGTATCTGATTAATTTAATCGCTCCTTCGTCTTTAACAGGAAAGATGATGTATGCCGAGTATTATAACAGTACCATGCAAAATAGAAATGCAACTATTATGAAAAATCAGCCAATTGTTAATGCCAGTGGCAAAATTGTATATCATAACGGAAAAATAGCAAATTATCATGATAATTCAGACTATTCTGTAGCTGGAAATACAAGCTATTTTAACAAGAAGGGAAGTTTAAACAATATTCAAAATATCGTTTTTCTGGTAACAGACAATACTGCTTCGGCCAGCGAATTGGTTATTAATTCGCTAAGACCATACTTAAATGTAAAACTGGTGGGTGAAACTACTTATGGTAAACCGATAGGTTTTTTTCCAGTTGTTATTGAAAATAGATACGAAGTGTATTTTTCGATGTTTGAATCGAAAAATGCAAATGGTATAGGAGGATATTATGACGGCATGAAACCAGATTATGATGAAAATTCTGGAAACTACCCTAATCTTTGGGATGATATAAGCCATGATTTTGGCGACCCGGAAGAGGCATATCTGGCGCAAGCTTTGGCTATTTTAGCTCCTGGAGTTAGCGTACAATCTTCTGGTTCGGGTAAGATATCAAAAGCTACTGTAATGGCTAAACCTACCAACATCTTAAATAATTCGAAAATTGTAGGTAAGCATAGAGCCGGAAAAGAAGATTTTGTAGGAATGATTGACCGACCAAAACAAAAAGATAAGTAAGCAAAAATTGTTTAAGTATGTAAAATTTTACAATTTATGGCACTAAAATTCTAGATGTTGTATTGCCATTCTTATTAAAATTTATTAAGCTTGTTTACACAAAAAAATAATGCTTATGATTGGCGAATTAATAGAGAAGGAGGAAATAAACGCACACGAATTTATACCTGCAGACGAACAGCTGTCGGAAGAGATGTTAGCTAAACTTTCTTATGCACAAAGGCTAGGGAACGAGTTTAAATCGAAGGCCTATATTGCCTTTAATACTAAACAAGGCATTAAGAAAGTGAGCACAACAGTTTGGTCTGTTACCGAAAAATATTTACAGCTAAAAAATAATGTTCATGTACCTATAAACTCAATAGTTGATATAGATTTCTAACAAAAAATCCCAACTTTTTAAAGTTGGGATTTTTTGTTTCTACTGTTTCTTCATTTGTAGGTTTTCCCTAAAAATACTTTGAATATCCCTTTGTTTATCGATATTTAAAATCACTTCTTGTATTACACTTACCGCATCGGTATAAAACGCTTGGTTAATGTTTTTAAACTCATCGGTTGCTTTATGGTAGTCTTTATGATCTTCTACGCCAAAATAGATGAATGGAATGTTTTTGGCATTAAATGCACCTTGGTCGCTTTGGTTAGTCCAGTCATCGTGCCCTAGCTTAGGGTCGTCGTGCCCTAGCAATAGTTTAATGTTTGGGTTGGTGGTAATGAGATATTTTTTTAATTGAGGGTATTTGAAAGTCCCTACGGCATATAACTCGCCTTTGTCGTTATGGCTAATCATATCCATGTTAATGTTCAGTTTTATTTTCTCTAAACCAACAGGCGGATTGGCAACAAATGCCTTGGCGCCCTGTAAGCCCATTTCTTCGGCGTCAAATAATGCAAAAATCAATGTGTTGTTAGGCTGGTGCTCTTTAAAGTATTTCGCAAAACTTAGTAATGCGGCAACGCCAGAAGCATTATCATCTGCACCGTTATAAACCTCGTTTTTAATAATGCCAATATGGTCGTAATGAGCCGATATTACGATTACGTCATCTGTTTTGCCTTTTACATGGGAGATAAGGTTAACGCCTTTGGTGATGCTGTTTCTGCCCTTAATCTCAAAGTTTTGCTCGTAAGCTCCCAGTGTGGGATGAGCTTCTACACCAATTTCTTTCAGTCTTTTTACGAGATAGGCTCTAGATAGTTCGCTTCCTTTTGTACCCGATTTACGACCTTCATATTCATCAGACGACAGTATCTCAACATCTTTTAATAATTGGTTGTTAGCCGTTTTTGCTTCCTTAACAGAGCCGCAACCTAGTTGCAATGCCAGAGGTATAATTAAAAATAATCTTTTCATCCAATTTTGTTTGAAAGTTTAAAGTTAAAAATATATAGGAATAAAGTTTTGTTTTTGTAAAATCTTAAGCCGTGATTTTTCCTTTGAGAATAACTAGCTAAATTGCTTCATAAAATTTTCATAAAATGGAATATAGAAGATTAGGAAAATCGGGTTTACAGGTAAGTGCCCTGTCGTTTGGTAGTTGGCTTACCTTTGGCAACCAAATTAGTGATAAAACCGCCGATGAATTGATGGGCGTAGCCTACGATGCTGGCGTGAATTTCTTCGATAATGCAGAAGGGTATGCCGAAGGGAAATCGGAAATTGTAATGGGAAACATTATCAAGCACCAAAAATGGGAACGCGAATCGTTTGTTATTTCTAGCAAGGTTTTTTTTGGCACCGAGAATAAAGGACCCAATAGGGTAGGTTTATCTCGTAAGCACGTAATTGAAGCTTGTAATGCTGCTTTGAAACGTTTACAGGTAGATTACCTGGATTTGTATTTCTGTCATCGCCCAGATAAAAACACGCCAATTGAAGAAACTGTATTTGCAATGAATACTTTGTTGCAGCAAGGTAAAATTCTATACTGGGGAACTTCAGAGTGGAGTGCGGCCGAAATAATGGAAGCTATAGCTGTGGCAAAACAATACAATTTAATTGGCCCTACAATGGAGCAGCCACAATACAATTTGTTTGAGCGTGAGAAATTAGAAAACGAATATTTGCACTTATTTAATAACCACGGCTTAGGCACTACCATTTGGTCGCCATTGGCTTCGGGAATTCTTTCTGGAAAATATACAAATAATGGCGTAGAAGGTACTCGTTTAGGGATGCAGGGCTTAGAGTGGCTGAAAGATAGAACTTTGGCAGCCGATAGGATGGAAAAAGCAACAGCCTTACAAGCTTTGGCTAATAAACTGGATGTTTCTTTGGCGAAATTGTCTATTGCTTGGTGCTTAAAAAATCCAAATGTGAGTACGGTAATTTTAGGGGCTTCTAAAGTGCCGCAATTGCAAGAGAACTTACAGGTGTTAGAGGTGCTACCAGTATTAACGGATGATGTAATGGAGAAAATAGAAGAAATTATAAAAACTAAGCCGAAATTGGCAGATTTTTAGATTCTGCTATAAAAAACAAAATCTCCCAGAATTTGTGGGAGATTTTGTTTTGAGACTAATGTTTAATTATTTTTTGGGTTGAATTTTCTTTTTCTCCTGTTAAATGCAATAAATACAGTCCTTTAGGATAGTTGTGTACGTTTAACGTGATGCCTTGTTGTAATTTACTGATGCTAATGCTTAACAAAACTTTACCATTCATATCGGTTAATTTAGCATTATGGTAACTGCCTGCGTTAAAAGTTATTTCTGCTTTGTCTGCTGTTGGGTTAGGGAATACCTTTACAGCATCTTTAATAGAGAAACTAACTGTTTTAACTCCCAAATCTGTCGTTTTTCCATCTAAATCTACCTGTAACAACTGGTAATAATTTGTGTTACCAGCCGGGCTGTTATCAACATATTGGTAGTTGGCTCCGTTAGCATCTTTAGCACCAATTTTGGCTACTTCATTAAACTCAACACCATCAGTACTTCTTTTAATAACGAAATGGCTATTGTTGGTTTCTGATGCTGTTTCCCAGTTTAGTAAGGCAGCATTATTTTGTGCCTTGGCGGTGAAAGAAACTAAATTAACAGGTAGTACACCGTTGTATAAATAGCCTACTTCTGTGGAACTTATTTCTCTGTTGTAAATTTTAAAATCGTCTATTGCACCCTGAAACCAATTTTCGCCATTGGCGCTCACCCCTAATAAAAAACTATTGTTATTGTTTACGGTATTCCAAGCTATTGCCTGCGAGCCTTTAAGCACACCGTTGTTATATATTTTTGCGGTTGTACCGTCGTAAGTGGCAACAATATGTGTCCAAGTGTTTAAAGGTGTGGGGTTTGCAACAGAATAATCGTTTGCATGGCCCAAAAATATGGTGTTGGTTGCAGATACCGATATGCCATTAGCTTGATTGTTAAAGGGAGTTCCATAAGCGAATACAAAATTTAGCACGCCGCCTGCAACGGCACTATATTCATCTAACTTTACCCAAAAAGAGAAAGACCTTGGGTTATTGCTATAAGGTAAATTTGGTATATTGGTAGTTGCAGTCGCATTCCGTTCAATGTGTATTGCGTTATCGCCAGGGTTGTTGGTTCTGCCGGCTACTAGGGTTACTGTTCCATTACCACCAAACATTATACTTGGGTTTATTTCTCCAGTAAAAGGGGCAGTGTTAAATTTAAATTCTTCTATTAGCCCGGCTGTAACCGGTCCGTTTACCTCTTCATCGGTTGTAAAACTTAAAATACTGCTTGCAACCGTACCTTCGCTGTTTGTTGCTTCAATTTGATAATAATAGGTGGTGTTGGACTGCAAACCGGAAACGGAAACGGTTTGTGAAGTTGGTGTTTCGCCTACGGCCGAAAAACCTGCTTTTTGACTGGTTAAGGCATTGTTTGCCAGTCCGTATTTTATAATGCTTGTGGTGCTTGCGTTATTAGCGGTTAAAGTGTACGATATATCGGCACCAAACACACCAGCCACTGCATTTATTGTGCTGCCAATAACAGGGGCAGTTGCAGCGCCTGCCGGCATAATTTTTCTAATTCGGTTGTTGTTATGGTCGGCAAGGTATAATATATTGGTACTTTTATCAATAGCCATACCTGTAATTGGGCCAAAGGCAGCTACCGAAACATCGCCATCTGTACTGCCCGAAACTCCCGTACCTGCATAATTGGTTACAACGCCGGCCGGGGTAATTTTTTTAATCCGGAAGTTAAAAGCATCGGCTATATATAAGTTTCCGCTGTTGTCTACCACAATAGCCTCAACGCCGTTAAAGCCTGTGGCCAGGGTGGTAACTACACCTGCGGGGGTAATTTTTCTTACCATTGTATTTTCGCCTACATATACATTGTTGGCGGCATCTATAGCAATTGATTTGGGGAAGGTAAATTTGGCGGCAATACCTGTGTCGTCTACATACCCGGGTGAACCGCCTGCCAAGGTTGTTACCACGCCTGCGGTAGTGATTTTTCTGATACGGTGGTTGTAGGTATCGGCTACATACAAAACCCCGTTAGCATCAGATGCTATGCCATAAGGTGTATTAAACTGAGCGGCAGTACCGGTTGCGTTTGTATTGCCGACTGTGCCACTTCCGGCAACGGTAGTTACCACACCTGCCGAGGTTATTTTTTTAATAACGTGATAGCTTGCATCGCATATAAAGGCATTGTTAAAACCATCTCTGGCTATGCCGCCAAGTGAGCCAAACCAGGCTGCGGCACCAGTGCCGTTAATGTTTCCGGTGTTGCCACTGCCGGCTCTTAATGCCGTTTGCTGGTTAGAATATATCATGCGCACCCTGTTGTTGCCGGCATCGGTTACTATAACTGCACCACCACCATCGTGTGCAATGCCGTAAGGATGGTAAAACTGGGCTGCTGCTCCTATGCCGTCGGCATAACCCTGTGTAGAGCCTGCATAGGTAGTTATGGTTTGTGCCTTCAAGTTTGTTGTAATGGCAAATAAACCGAATGATAAAAGAGTAAATAATTTTTTCATATACAATATGTTTTTAGTGAATAGATTTTGTTACGACAAACTTCAAGAAGCCGAAAACGAACTTGATAAGTTGCATAGATTTGGACTTTACTGAAAAGTTAATTTTACAACACAAATTTGTAATGTGTTTTACTCCTATTTCAGCTTAAGTTTACCAAATGGCGATATGGGTTAACGAAAATAGAAAACGAGAGATAATAGATAAAAAATGTAAAGTAGCATCACAAAGAAACCATATCAAGTGTTTCGTTAATGCTCAATGGGGTTTTGTTAACTGGAGTATTTCTATATTGTAGTAATAATTACTTTTGTTCAGCAAATGTATTTACCTAAAAACCTATTTACTGTATTACTTATTTTCCTTGGCCAATATGCTTTTGGCCAAGATCCCTATTATTATATCATAGATAAGTCTAAGGGATTGCCATCTAACAGTGTTTATGATATTTTTCAGGATAAAAAAGGATATATATGGTTTGCTACCGATGAAGGTTTGTGCCGGTATAATGGTACTACTTTTAAAACATATTTTTCTGATGAGCAAACATCGAGAGCTGGCTCGTGCATTGGCGAAGATAAATACGGTAGAATTTGGTACAGTAACTTTGATGGTTATTTGTACTATGTACAAAATGGAAAATTACGTGCCCTAAAAAATAAAAATCCGATAGGGTATTTTAAATATGGTATAACCGATGATTATCTGTATCAAATAACCAAGCAAGGCGTTGCTGTTTACGATTTGAAAACACTGAAACCATATTCGCATATCGCTATTAACGAAGTTCAGTTATCTTCTAGCGATATAGTTAAAAATAAATTTTACGTGCTTACCAGTGCTCTGTATGAAATTGAAGAAGGGGAAAAAACACGAAAAATAGCCTTGCCAACAGATTTTTACGAATACTTGGGGCATTCTATCATCTTACAGCCTTCTGCGCAGGGGATGTTGTTTTTATCAAAATTACTTGGTTTTAATTATCTGCTGCTACCAAATGGCAAATTTGTAAAACAGCAACGACCATCTCATCTCAGTTTTGTTCAAAATGTATCTTACACAGACAGTAATTTTTGGTTAGCTACGCCTAAAGGTGTTTTTCAAAATTTGCAAAATCAGAACTATCAACCATATTTTAAAGCATTCAATATTTCGGCTACGTTTAAAGATAATAGAGGTAATTATTGGTTTTCTACTTTAAACAGGGGCGTACTTTTAGTTCCAGATTTAAAAAATATGTTGTTAGAAATGCAGCCAAGACCAGTACGGATGAGCGCAGTTAAAAATGGCATTGTTACTTCTACCGAAGATGAACGTATTTATCGATTCAATTTAAACGACTACTCCAAAAAACTACTTTATAAAGGAGAAAGTAATCATGCTATTAACCAATTGTATGCCGACAGTTTGGGTAATCATATCATGTTTACATCTAATAGATTCATTTGGTTGGATGAAAACAATAAGGTTAAAAAACAAGTGCATGTAGCCGTAAAAGATGTAAAGAGGGTAGATGATAGTTACTTTAGTTTTGCGGCGAGTGGGTATTCTGGAATATTTAAAATAGGAAAAAGCAATAAAACCAGCGATTGGGATAGTTTGTTTTTGAGTGAGCAACCAAAATCGCCAGGTAATTTTACAGAAGTTGGATTGTTTAGAGAGATAAATGGAAAAGCTACGGTGTTTAACAGCTGTAACAAAACGCTATATTATGCTACCAATGTTGGGCTTTTTTATCGAACTCCACAATTGCAAGATGAAATAAAACACCAAAACAATAGTTTGTATTTTAAATTGCTCGAAAGTTATAAAACAAAAGTATACGGTTTGGCAACCAATGGTAGGGTCCATGTGATAGATAGTTTAAACAAGGTTTCGGAGTTGCGATTAAATATTAAGGATGATGCGTTACAAGCCAGTAAAATTAAGCTTATTGGGCAATCGCTTTACATAATGACTTTATCCGATATCTATGAATATGATTTAATTAAAGATGAAATTGTAAACCATACCAATTTGGGGCATGATTTCGAGATATCAGACATAGAAAGGTATCGTAATTATCTTGTTTTTGCTACTGCGAAAGGAATTTTGCTACAAAATAATAAGCCAAAGCAGATGAAGAATTATACTTCATTAGTACTAGAAGGTGTAATTATAAAAGACAGCGTTTTTGCTGTAAAAGAGCTGGAAAGCTTAAAATACTGGCAAAATAATATTGATATACGTTATTCATTATTAGCGTACACTCCAAATGAAAAGTATGCGGCTTTTTATAGCATAAATTACAATAAATGGCTGCCGCTAGATGAAAAATCGGGCAGCTTAAAGTTGAGTTCGCTTTCTCCTGGTAAATATAATGTAGGGTTTAAGCTAGTTACAGATAAAGAATATTTCCAAGAGGTTTCGTTTACAATTGCTAAGCCATTTTGGCTATCTAATTTGTTTTTGTTGCTAATGTTCGCGGTTTTATTGGGTGTTTTTTATGGAGTGTATAGATATAAAATTGCTCAAAAAGATAAGCAGAACCAAATGCAGTTGGCAAGAGTTAACCTAGAAAAGAACCTTAATCTTTCTAAATTGAAATCAATAAAATCGCAAATGAACCCTCATTTTTTTTATAACGCATTAAACACTATACAATCTTACATTTTAGCGAGCGATAAAAAACAAGCCGTAGGATATCTTTCTAAATTTTCTGCATTAACTCGAACTATTTTAGAGATGTCTGAAAATGAGTTTATTAATTTGAATGAGGAAATAAAAATGATCGGTTTTTACTTAGATATAGAAAAAGCAAGGTTTAACGAAGATTTCGATTATCAAATTATAACCAATGGTATAAATAAAGATGAGGAAATACGCATACCAAGTTTGTTGTTACAGCCTTATATCGAAAATGCCATAAAGCACGGTTTGTTACACAAAGAGGGGCAAAAAGAATTATCAATAATTTTTAATAAAACTGAAAATGTATTAAAAGTTGTGATTGATGATAATGGTATTGGTAGGCATAAGAGTGCCGAATTGAACAAGATAAAAAACAATAAACATCAGTCTTTCGCAACTGGAGCTATCCAAAACAGAGTCGATTTGTTAAACCAGGAACTGTCTTGTAAAATAAACATCGAATATCTTGATAAAGCAAGCGTTGCTGGAAATAGTTTAGGTACAAAGGTTACAATAGAAATTCCGTTAATAAATTAAGAATGACAACAGCAGTAATAATAGATGACGAGAGGAGGGCCAGAATTAGTTTATCGTTGCTCCTTCAAGAGTATTGTCCCAGTGTTACTTTGGTGACAGAATGCGAAAACTTGTCGCAAGGAGTGAAAGCAATAAGAAAATTTAAACCAGATATTGTACTGCTTGACATTGAGATGCCTGGACATAGCGGATTGGAACTTTTAGATTTTTTCGATGAGAACGAGGTGGATTTCAGCATTATATTCACTACTGCTTATAATGAATATGCACTAAGGGCATTTAAGTTTTCGGCTGTTGACTATCTTTTAAAGCCTATCGTGCCAGAAGAGCTGGTTGATGCAGTTAAACGGGTAGAGAAACAAAAGCAAAAAATACAAAATTATAACTTATTGAAGCAAAATGTGGCAAATGCTCATATTGACAAAATTGCAGTGCCGTCTGGTAGCTCCCTTATTTTTCTTGATATAAAACAGATTGTTTTCGTTAAAGGAGAGGGGGCGTATTCGGAAGTGAATATGCAAGATAAAACCAAGCTTATGGTAAGTCGAAATCTCAAGAATTTTGAAGATATTTTATGTCAAAACAGTAATTTCTTTCGAGGCCATAAATCTTACATTGTAAACTTAGACTATGTCAGTTCTTACAGTAAAACAGATGGTGGAAGTCTGTTTATGAAAGACAATATATCTATTCCGGTATCTCCAGAAAAAACACAGTTGATTTTGGAAAAGATACAGATGATAAAGAGGTGATGTAGCCACAGATACACAGATGATACTTTTCAATGAGGTTTGTATTTTAAATCTGTGCTATCTGTGGCTATTTAAATATTATGTTAACCCCTAGTGCATTAATTGATTTAGTTAGTTCTCCTCCTTCTTGCCCCCTCCAAAGGGGGCCACATGGTGTATAATTATACGATTTGCATATCCCCCTCTTGGAGGGGGCAGGGGGAGGATTTAAACTTCATGTACAAATATTTGTATATCAATTATTTATTGTTTTATTGATAATGCAAACGGGTTATGTTAATAATAAGTTAACCTTACTACGCCTGCAATTTTCTTGGCCAAACGAATTACCTGTCTGGTATAACCGTACTCATTATCGTACCAGGCGTACAATACCACCGATTTTCCATCTTTAGAAAGAATGGTTGCCGGGCCATCAATTATTGAAGCATGACTGTTGCCAATTAGATCGGTACTTACCAGTTCATTAGAAACAGAATATTCTAGTTGCTCAGAAAGGTCGCCAAAAAGTGAAGCCTGTTTTAATACGTTTTCAATAGCTTCCTTAGTAGTTTCGCTATTTAGAGAGAGGTTTAAAATAGCCAAAGAAACATTTGGTGTAGGTACACGAACAGCATTTCCTGTTAGTTTGCCTGCCAATAGCGGAAGTACTTTTGCTACGGCCTTATCGGCACCGGTTTCGGTAATTACCAGGTTTAATGCAGCCGAACGCCCTCTACGATATTTTTTATGGTAATTATCTAACAAGTTTTGATCGTTAGTATAAGAATGAACGGTTTCGATATGTCCCTTTTCGATGCCAAAATTATCTTCTATTGTTTTTAGTACAGGAATAATAGCATTGGTGGTACAAGATGCGTTAGAAAAAATAGCTTCTTCCTTAAAATCAAAATCTCCGTCATTAATTCCGGTAACAATATTTGGAATATCGCCCTTGGCCGGAGCCGTTAATAAAACCTTGCTTACGCCTTTAGCGCTCAAATGCCTGCTCAAGCCTTCACGGTCACGGTAAACACCGGTATTATCAATTACTAAAGCATCTTTTATGCCGTATTGGGTATAGTCTGCTTCTTCTGGGTTTTTAACTGCAATTAAATAAATGGTTTGGCCATTAATAATTAGCGCTTTGTTTTCGTGGTCTTCTACAATGGTGCCGTTAAAAGGCCCATGTATAGAATCTGTTCGTAATAGTTCGGCACGCTTGGTTAATTCTTCGTCGCTATAGCTACGGGTAACAATGGCCCGTAAACGTAATTGCTCGCCCTTTCCGGCCTGCACAATTAATTCCCTTGCAGCAATACGGCCAATACGTCCAAAGCCATACAGCACTACGTCTTTTGGTTTTAAATTGATTTTGTCTTTGCCAATATGCTTGCCCAATTTGCTGATAACGAAATCATGCATGCTAGCTTGCGTGTTGCTCTCGTCAAGCCATTCAGAGGCTAATCGGCCAATATCTATACGCGACGGTGCCAAGCTAGATTTTGCAATGGTGTTGGCCAATTCTAATGTTTCGTAAATAGAAATGTCTTTGCCGCTAATTTCTTTAGCGTATTGGTGGTAGGCTAAAATTTCGCTACTGCCCACATCAAACAAAGGCTTACGGAAAAGCACCAATTCAATAGACCTATCGAACCATAGGTGGCCTACGCATTTAATAAGCTCTAATGCTTTTTTCTCTTTTTCAATCCAGTTCTGAAACTCCGACTGATATTTATTAGACATACAACAAAATTATTTGGGTTAGAAATGCTGCAAAAGTAAAAAAGATTGGGTGTTTGCCCAATCTTTTTTGTTTTATTTTTATTTTAAAATATTGTTTTACAGTGTGTTGAAAATACACTAAGCGGTGGTTAGCCTAAATATGATTTCAAGATTTTACTTCTCGAAGTGTGACGTAAACGTTGTAGTGCCTTGTCTTTAATTTGGCGAACACGCTCGCGGGTCAAATTAAATTTTTCACCAATTTCTTCTAATGAAAGCGGATGATTGGTGCTTAAGCCAAAAAACAAAACAATGATTTCTCGTTCACGTTCTGTTAAAGTAGATAACGAACGTTTAATTTCTTCAGAAAGCGACTCGTTGATTAAGTTGCTGTCGGTGTTTGGCTCGTGGTTTTCCAATACATCCAATAATGTATTTTCTTCACCTTGAACAAACGGCGCATCCATAGATACGTGACGACCAGAATTACTTAAGGTATCAGAAATCTTATCAACCGTGGTTTCTAAAATATCTGCCAATTCTTCTGGCGAAGGTTCACGTTCGTATTCTTGCTCTAATTTAGAGAAAGCTTTGCTGATTTTACTTAACGAACCTACTTGGTTTAGCGGCAAACGTACAATACGGCTTTGCTCTGCAATAGCTTGTAAAATCGATTGACGAATCCACCATACGGCGTAAGAGATGAATTTAAAGCCTTTAGTTTCATCAAAACGTTTTGCTGCTTTAATCAAACCTAAGTTTCCTTCGTTAATTAAATCTCCGAGCGTTAAACCTTGATTTTGGTATTGTTTCGCCACCGAAACTACGAAACGCAAATTGGTTTTTGTTAATCTTTCAAGAGCGGCTTGGTCTCCTTCACGAATCTTACGAGCTAAAATTACTTCTTCTTCGGCTGTAATTAAATCCACTTTGCCAATCTCATGTAAATACTTGTCTAACGACTGACTTTCGCGATTGGTAATGGATTGGGTTATTTTGAGTTGTCTCATTTATACTATATTGATCCTCGTTTTGTTTTTCAGTGTTGCAAAAGTAGTGTTTTTTTATGCATTACCGAAAGATAAATTACTGAAAATGTTATGTTTTGTTGTGTGTTTTTGAACGATTTCTTTACAGCAAAAACCATTCCAAATAGAAGTTGGCAATAATCTGGTTTTGGGTTGGTGTTTTTACTTAAGTTGCTTATTTTAAATGTTTTGTTCTTGTTTTCAAAGGAGTTATGCCTAAATAAAATGCTTTATTTTTAGAGATGTCTTTTTTATGTCAGTTTATTTGGAGGTAAGCTATGGCAGGATAGGGAGTGGCTTAGTACATTGATACTGAAAGTGAGGCAAAATCAAGACAGTGTTTTGTTTTTAACCCCGTAGCACTTAGCTGAAAAATAAAGCCTACGAGGTATTAAATAATAGGTTATGTCGTTAAATCAGCAATAGTGGCATCGGGAGCATTTTTTTTAACCGATTCTATTCCGTTTTCCATGCTGGCAACACTTTCGTACATTTCGCTAGACCCTATAACTTGTCCGTTGCTGGCTTTTAAATTAAAATAAGGCTTACCATTGGATGATTCTAAGCGATCGTAGCGATTGTCGTCAATAGCATTTTTCTTTACAGATTCGATACCGTTTTCACAACCAGCTTTGGCGTTGTAGCCTTGGCTCGATAGAATCACTTGTCCGTTTCCTGCTTTCAGGTTAAACTGGTAATCGCCGTTTTTTCTAGTTGTAATTTCAAATTTTCCCATAATTATAAAAGATTAAACCCTAATTTATATGTTTTAACCAGTAGGAAAAAGTTTTTTAGAAATTTCAGAAGCTTAAATTTCAATATAGCTTTTACTTGTAGTTTAATAGTTATTGGTTATAAGACTGTTAAGTGTTGTTTTGTCGGTATCTAAAGTTGATGGCAGAAAGATGTTGGCTACTTATTAAATGAGTCGCAAAGAGCTTTTGATGTTTGTTGCACAAGAAAACGGCAAGATTTCGGTAAAAAGCAATTTAGGTGTAGGAAGTACGTTTACTTTTTCTTTAAACAGCTTGCAAGGTAATAGAGGTCATCACATCGGCTCTACATAGCAAATGCTATCCATGCAGTAAGTGAGCCGTGTTGAAAATAAAACGAACAATACCTTTAGATAATCACCACGCTACCTAAATACCTACTATTGCTTTTGGCAGAGCGGTCATTGGCAATAAATGCCAAATAAAGATGAAAAGTTTTTCCTTGATCTTCTTTTGCGAGTTTTAAGGTAGCGATGCCAGAATTTCTGGGCGACGCGGCCGCGTTGTAGCTCACTTTTTGGTTTTCAATGTCGTAAGCAACTAACATGCTTTGGTCATTGTAGGCCGCTGGCACTTCGGTGCTCCAAGTAAAAATAACCCTCTGGTCTTTACCCGCAACAGCACTGGCACTAAGCGGCAAGACTTGCGTACCAAAGCTTACCAAGGCCAGTGCCGGATTTATGAAAACCCCTTTGCCTTCCTCGTAAACCATTGCATTTTTTTGATTGTATGATTTAGCGGCCACAAAACCTTCGTAAGTGGGTTGATAGTCCTTGAAACCAATCCGCAAAAAATCGGTAAGTGGCGCCAACCAACGTTGTGATACCGAAAATTTTAAGCGATTAAGTAATTCTTTTGCACTGGGTTGGCTTGTTCGCTTTCGTGGTGTGCTACGAATAACCTGTTGCCCGTTAAGATGATAGCCTACTACGTTGCCAATCTTTCCTTTAAAACTGCCATTAATTCCATTTTTGCCAATAGCCATAACAATAATTTTTTACAAGCTACAAAAACATATTTAGTTGATATTTAAGTTAAATATAACAATAATTTTAAAAGAAGATAATAGGAAGATTATACGGATATAAGCCTGTTGTTTTCCTATAACTGCCCTGTAATGTCCCTGTTATATCCCTGTTAAAATAAAACTAGGGAACTGTTTAAAAATGATATTAACCCGTAGTGCATTATTGCTTTAATTAGTTATCCTCTCCCTTACCCCTCCAAAGGGGGACACATGGCGTA
>NZ_DHDZ01000025.1:0-364 GCF_002399615.1 Pedobacter sp. UBA4863
TTGATTTTGTTGATAGCATTCAAGCTCAACATCCCGTAACCCACAGGCAAAGCGTTCCAAGCAATAACGAATTGCTTTGCTTTTTCGGGGTCAAGTTTTAATTTGTTTTCTGCAAATTCAGAAACATATTCTTGGTCTTCGTAACTGAACAAAACGTGCCATATATCTTCAATGTCATAAAATGCTTTATCTGACTTTGGTGATTTGGCTTTTTCAATTTTTACATTCAAATAATCATCACCGAAGATGTCTTTTAACCTTGCAGAAACGGGACAAGCCGTAACGGTTGTTTTGGGTTTGTAATTCAATTCCCAATTTTTGTCTTTTTTCTTTAAGAATGTAACTATTTCAGAAAATGGAAAAT
>NZ_DHDZ01000025.1:494-713 GCF_002399615.1 Pedobacter sp. UBA4863
CCCTTTTGATTTTCTGAAAAACAACTCAGCATAAATCTCTTGTTTTAATTCAAGCGGCAATTGTTTCCACTCATTATTTTCTTTGTATTTGATATTATTCAAAAACGACCACGCTCTGAATGTTTCAAAACTTGGGTGGCTGATTGGCGCACGGTATTTATTCGGTTCTAAGGTACATTTTCCAATCAACCCTTTTTGAGAACGCAAAGGACGTTTGTA
>NZ_DHDZ01000025.1:838-38255 GCF_002399615.1 Pedobacter sp. UBA4863
AAAGGACGTTTGTAAAAGATACTGCCATTGTTTTTGTTCTTTCCAGTTTCAACTAATTTGGTATAAAGCGGATGTTCAAACCCTAATTCCTGTCTTTCTTGAAAAATGTATTTGATTTCGTCTTTGTAGTTTTCACGAATAGCATATTGTGCAATCGCTTCACGCACTCTAACCTTATCTGTTTCCAACAATGCAAAAAGCCAACCTATTGTTTTGGCATCAGTATATCTTTCAAATAATTCAGCAATAGTTTTGTTTTTTTTCTTTTCAGAATATTGCAAATTTAATACTTCATCATTGTCATTTGTTTCTTTTTCCTTTACATCATCAGCACCTTTTCTGCTACTTTTAAAACCTCTGCGTTGTGCAATGTGATATAAGGCTCTACCTAATTTGAAACGATTAATTTCTTGATTAAAATCTAATTTTGTTTCTGCAAGCTCTTTTCTTAATTGATATGGACTACTGTAGTCAGGTTTTCCGTCATTATTAAAATCCAACTTGATCCAAGCATCAAATGCAGTATTCCAAATAGGGTAAATTCGACCTCCATTATTATTTTTATGAGCTTCTTCTTTATTGTAGTGTCGCCATTTGTTTAAATCTTCAATCGTCAAAGGGCAATAGCCTTCTTGAATTAAGTTTTCAAGAGTAGCCCATAGCCTATATTTTCGGGCTTGGTATAATCTGCGGGCCGAACGTTTTTTTGTACGCTCTGCAGCGTAAGAATATTCACCTGTCTTTCCTAAACCAACACCTTTATTGAAAGTTAATACTCCGAATTTTTCAATTTGATTTTCTGTTAATTCTGGATTACGCAATGCCCATCCAATGGAGTTGGTTCCCAAATCAATTCCAAATATTTTACTCATAAGTTTGTATTTTAAAAGATGAAAATATACATTTGTTATGCAAATCACAATAAGGCTATAAGCCGAAGATTTCTTGGCCTTGCTTCGGTGGGGCTTTTTTTATGGTTTTTATTTGGTTATTTATTCTCATTTTTTTATGATATGTTATGGTTTATAAAAGTTAAATTAAATATATTTTTATTTAGTTTTTACGGTTACCCGTAATACTTTTTTAATTAAAATTTTTCTATTTGCTTTAGAAAGCAAATCACAATAAGGATTATTCCGTTGTGAAAACATTTAAGGCGGGGCAACTCGCCTTTTTTATTGCCAAAAATTTCAAAATAGCAATTAATCCTTGATGTCGATTTCCATCAAACGCACCTAAGTTATTTGCGACGAATTACACAAAAATAGAAGGATATGTGCCCAAAAATATATATTTGATGCAATGATCTTACTCGAGATATCCTTTGGACAGCAATTGATACAACAACTGCAGCAAACCTCTTGGTTAGAGTGGCTTGGTTTTATAACCACCCTTTCGTGTATTTATTTAGCTGCAAAAGAAAACATCTTCAATTGGCCAATATCTATTTTAAGCATTGTTATTAGCGCTATTCTTTATTTCGAGAGCCATCTTTTTGGCGATTTTGCTTTGCAGTTCTACTTTCTTTTTACAGCATTTTACGGCTGGTGGTTTTGGCTTAAGAAGAAAAAAGCGAAAGAAAAGCCAGTCGTGTCTATTAAATTGAAACATTGGGGCTTAATTGCTATAATTATAGTAGCCCTCACTGCAATAATTGGGTTTTTATTGGATAATTATACACCAACCAACGTGCCTTACGAAGACGGCTTTTGTACAGCCGTAAGTTTGGTGGCGCAAATTATGTTAACAAGAAAGATATTAGAGAATTGGATTTTATGGGTCATCGTAGATATTTGTTACGTGCCCTTATTACTTTACAAAAACCTTGACTTATATGCCTTGCTATATGCCATTTTGGTTGTAATAGCGCTAAAAGGATATTTAGATTGGAGGAAAACTTACCGTGAACAAACGCAAGCACATTAAAAAAATAGCCATTGTTGGCCCAGAAAGTACAGGCAAATCTACCATCGCCGCTGCTATGGCAAAATACTACCAGGTGCCTTGGGTGCCAGAATATGCCCGTTATTATTGCGAGGCCTTAACAGAGCCCTGCACCCTGCAAGACGAAGTAAATATGTTTCATGGACAGGTAGCTTTAGAGCAGTCTGTATTGGCAATGGCCGAAACAGATTTCATTATTTGCGACACTACTTTTTTAACAGTGAAAATTTGGAGCGATGCATTTTTTGGAGAAACTCCACAAATTGTACTTCATGCGCTGCAACAAAACCCTTACGATTTTTATGTGCTCTTAGATATTGATTTGCCTTGGGAAGATGATCCTTTAAGGGATTTTCCCAACCAACGCGAACACTTTATGGAGGTTTGGCACAAAGAATTAAAAACACTTGGCGCTAACTACAAAGTAGTTTCTGGCATAGGAGAAGATCGATTGAAGAATGCGGTAGAGGTAGTTGATGAGTTCTGGTTAAGTACAGTTTAATTAAAAACAATCAAAGCTTTATTGTGGATATAAAAATAAGGCTACCCTAAGCCTTTTTGACATAGATAGGATAGCGGGTGCAACAAATAAAAAAGGCAACTAATTAAAATTAATTGCCTTTTTCCACGGGTTTAAAAACCTTCCTTAAATAAATAAGCTTAAAATATAATAGGATATTGCCGCTAAAGCAGCAGATACAGGGATGGTTAATACCCAAGCCCATATTAGCTTAACGGTAATGCCCCATTTTACAGCCGAAGTGCCCTTCGTTAATCCAGAACCTATAATAGAGCCGGTAATGGTATGTGTGGTACTTACAGGTACTCTAAAATGTTCGGTAAAATATAAAGTTAATGCGCCAGCAGTTTCTGCGGTTACTCCTTCAAACGGTGTAACCTTAGTGATTTTGGAGCCCATTGTTTTTACAATTTTCCAGCCACCACTAAGTGTTCCAATGCCAATGGCACCATAACAGGCCAAAGGAATCCAAGGTGGCATGTGTGCAGGTACTTCATTTCCCATGGCATCTGTAGTAGCAAACGAAACTTGTAGCCACTCTGGCATGCTTTCTACCGTAATACCGCCTTGGTTAATATATACTATAATTGCCGCGGCAATTATACCCATTACCTTTTGCGAATCGTTACCACCGTGACCTAAGCTAAATGCCGCAGATGACAATAATTGCATCTTTTTTAACCATTGGGTAGATTGGTGGTGTGTTAGGAAACTGAACACCAAACAGAACGAACTTATGGTAAGAATAATGAACGCAATGAGAAACCACTTGATATTATGCGATTCGAAAGCTACGCTCCAAAAGTGCGATTCGAAACGAGGTTTGTGTATTTTATCGTAAGGCACCATTTGATAGTAAACAAATACTACCGTGGCAATCATTAAACAAATGGTGAATATTTTTGGGCCTATACTTTTTTTGGCCGAGTGTAAAAGCCAAATAGATATTGCATAAGATACCACTGCCCCTATAAGTGGCGCTAGCACAATAAATGCAATAATAATCATTACCCCCGAAGGTAATTCGCCTGCTTTCCCTTCCTTAAACCAGTTTACCACATCTAACCCAGCGTGGGCAACGGCTGCCCCTGCAAAGCCACCAATTAAGGTGTGAGATGAGCTAGAAGGAATGCCAAACCACCAGGTAATCAAATTCCAGATAATGGCGGCAATTACGCCGGCTAAAATCACCGTTAGGTTAATAGACATGGTGTCGGCGGTTTTTGCAACGGTATCGGCAACGCCAAACCCAAATACCCAATAGGCTAAAAAGTTAAAGAAGGCAGCCCATACTACCGCTTGAAAAGGCGAAAGTACTTTGGTGGCTACGATGGTTGCAATTGCATTAGCCGCATCATGAAAACCGTTAATGTAATCGAAAACGAGTGCTAAAACAATAATTAAAATAAGTATGGTCATAATTATTTTATGCGTTTTTTACCAAGATAGACTCTAGCACGTTGGCCGCATCTTCACATTTATCAGTAGCAATTTCTAAGGTTTGTAAAACCTCTTTTTGCTTAATTAGCTCTATGGCATTGGTCTCAAACTCGAATAAACGGGCAATAGCCAAATTGCAAGTATAATCTGCTTGGTTTTCTGCACTGTTAATTCTTACGCAGGCATCTGCAATAACCCTAATGTTTTTAAAGCTTCTCAACTCTTTAATTGCTTTTTCAAGGTCGGTACACATTTCTACCAGCAGTTCAGCAAGCTTTACCATTGGTTCGCCAATATTGGTAACATTGTAAAGCTCAATATTTCCTGCCGATGCATGGATATAATCTGCAATATCGTCAATGGCACTTGCCAACGAGTGGATATCCTCCCTATCGAAAGGAGTAATAAAGTTTTTGCTTAATTCAATGAAAATAGTGTGGGTAATATCATCGCCAACGTGTTCTAGATGCTCTACCTCTTTAATGAACTGTTTCCTTTTTTCGATGTCGGTAGTGGTTACTACTAACAGCAGTGCTTCTGCGATTTTCCTTACATTGCTTCCCGCTTGCTCAAATAATGGCTGGAATTTTTTGTCTTTAGGGGTAAAGAAGCTAAATATATTGCTCATACTTGTATTTAAATATGATGCAAAAGTAAAACCGCAATGTTAAGTTAATGTTAACTTTAAAGGCAATTTTACTTGGCTGCTAAATCTTAGCAGTTGGCGACTACATAAAACGCCCTAATTGCGCTCAAATGCCAATTGTTGGATGTTTCTTTTTTTACAGTAATTTAACAAATGCTAATTGCCTTTCTGTATGGTAAAGGCAAAAGTGGTTCCAATGTGCGGAGTGCTACGTACCGAAATGGTTTGCTGGTGGGCTTCGATAATGTGCTTCACAATAGCCAAGCCTAAGCCTGTGCCGCCTTCTTGCCTAGACCGATGAGAATCTATCCTGTAAAATCGCTCAAACAAGCGTGTTAGATACTTTTCTTCTATGCCCATTCCATCATCGGTAACTTCAATTAAATATTGGTCGTGCAACTCAAATATCTTAATGGCCGTAGAGCCATTTTCCTTGCCGTATTTTAAAGAGTTTTGAATGAGATTGATCATTACTTGCCTAATTTTCTCTCTGTCGGCATAAACCATTGTTGGGTTGGTGTACTTGTCCTTAAAAATCAACCTTGTTTTATTGTTGGCCGCTTTATCTTCTAATATTTCGAGTACTTCCTTTACAAGTTGAACAAAATCAAAACGGGAGTAATTAATTGGGATTTCCCCCGTTTCCAGCTTAGAGATAGAATCTAGGTCGGTAATGAGGTAACTTAGGCGCTCTAGGTTTTTTTCTGCTTTATTCAGAAACTTCACGGCCATTTCCGGATCGTCTATAATGCAATCTTGTAAGGTTTCTAGATAGCCTTGTATGGCAAATAAAGGTGTTTTAAATTCATGCGAAACATTAGATAGGAACTCTCTTCTAAAAAGCTCTTGTTTTTTCAATACATCGATCTCTCGTTTTTTTGCGCCTGCCCATTCTTCTACCTCTTGCTGCACATCATTTATAGGGTCGGCACTAATATACTCGCCAAGCGCTTCTTTTAAATCTTTACCTAGTTTTAAGTTGTGTATTTGTTTGTAGATGAGTTTTATTTTACTGTAAATGTACTTTTCTAGCAAATAGTAGAAAACCAAAAAGCTTGTTACAAAAGAAATTGCAAACGAAATAACCATGTAATACCAGCTTCCCTGAAAATGATAATTTACCAAGCCTATGGATAGCCCAACGGCCAAAGCCGTAAATAAAACTAATACGCTGAACTTCATATCGCTAAATTACAGCTATTAAGTTAAGATAATGTTAATTACTGGGCTATAATTTTTCGGTTAGGTATTTCCAATATCTTTTAGGTACCTGTTGCGTATGTAGCTTTGTGTTTTTTCGGGCTACAATATTGGTTCTGTTAAAGTAATCTTTCCATAAGTTGGCATATAAGTTTTCTTGTTCGTCTAAGAGGTGCTGGTTGGTTTTTTTTAATAAATTAATCGTGTTGTCTAGTTTAATTTCTGCTACGGTTTGTAGGTTATAGAAAATGCCATAATGCCTTTTAATATCGTAAATAACCCATTGTTGGTTGGCGTAACGATTTTTAAAGTGGTTAATGAGTAACGGTATTACATTAAAATCTGGATCTATGCCGCAATAGAACATGCCATCTGCAGTTTTCTGAAACCTAATAAAGGCTTCCATTCTATGTTTTTCTCGTTCTACTTTTCGGGCCGTTTGTGTAAGGCTTAAAACTGGTGCATTCCCATAGTTTTTTTCGGTGCCGGCCTGATGTTGGAAAATATAGATACAGAAATCAAAGATATCTTGGTAAACTTCTAGTCTTTCTGAAAGGTAACAGCAATAGATTTTTCGTATCCCAGGCCTGCCTAGCCGTTGGGCCAGGCCTTTCCATACCCTATTGGCCTTGGCGCTGTCTGTTAAAACTTCAAAAGACTTGGTAAAAGCATTTGGCTGATAATTGTTTTTGGGAACAATGGCTACTTTACTAGGTGGCTTCCTTTCAAACCATTCAAATACTGCGGTTAGCAAACCTTCTAAACTGTTGTCAAAAATGTATATCATAGCTGGTGTAAATAAATTGCCTTCAATACTTGTACTAAATTTATTTCAGGGTTGATGGGGTGGTTATAGGTTAAAATAATAACAACTGATTAGGAGGTGTTTTTAAGTACTTGCTTTGGCTTTCGGCCAAAATAAAGTCTTTAATTTGATGGCTTTGGTAGTCTTTCAACTGATAAGGGCTATCGGCACAGGAGATAAAATGTTTAGCCCTATTGTAGGCAATGCCAATCTTTTTTAACTGGTGAATGTAAAGCTTGCCAAACTTTCTAGCCTGCACAATTTTTTGAGCAGAGCCAACGCCAATGCCCGGCACTCGCAAAATCATTTGGTAGTCTGCAGTGTTAATGTCAACAGGAAAGTTTTGCATGTTTCGTAGTGCCCAACTCAGTTTAGGGTCAATGTCGGTATCTAAGTGGGGGTTGCCGTCGTTCAGTAATTCACGTACATCGAAACCATAAAATCGCATTAGCCAATCTGTTTGGTAAAGTCGGTTCTCTCTTAGCAGTGGGGGCTGTGTGCCTAAAATGGGCATCCTGCTATCGTTACTAATTGGTATATAACCCGAATAATAAACCCTTTTTAGCGAAAAGTTTTTGTAGAAATTAGCGGCGGTGTACATAATTTCCTTATCCGTTTCTGCTGTAGCACCAACTACCATTTGGGTGCTTTGTCCTGCGGGTACAAATTTAGGTACACTTTTAATCAGCTTTTTTTCTTCTTTAAATTGGATGATCTGATTTTTTACAAAGGCCAAAGGTTTAATCACATCTTGGTGGCTTTTTTCTGGAGCCAAGAGTTTTAATCCTGTTTCGGTTGGCATTTCTAGGTTAATGCTCATCCTGTCTGCATATAGGCCAGCTGCTGTAATCAGTTCGTCGCTTGCACCGGGAATGGTTTTTAGGTGTATATAGCCATTATAGTTTTCTTCTAGCCGTAGCTTTTTCACTACTCGAAGAAGCCTTTCCATAGTGAAATCGGCATTTTTGAAGATGCCAGAGCTTAAAAAAAGCCCCTCAATGTAGTTTCTGCGATAGAAATTCATGGTTAATTCTACCACTTCATCTACTGTAAAAGCAGCACGCTCAATATCGTTGCTTCTGCGTGAAACGCAATATGCACAATCGAAAATGCAATGGTTGGTGAGGAGAATTTTTAATAAAGATACGCAGCGACCATCTTCTGTGTAAGTGTGGCAAATGCCAGATTGATGGCCGTTCCCCAGTCCCCCCTTTGTGTTTTTCCTATCGCTACCGCTCGATGAGCATGAAACATCGTACTTTGCCGCATCGGCAAGTATATTTAACTTTTCTCTTAATCTCTCTGCCATATTAAACTAATTTGCTAACAAAAATAGCAAATTAGCTAATACTTTTAGTTTATTTTTTACCTTCCCATTCCTCGTAAAATTGGTCAAGGTAGTTTAACATAAAATGATGGCGTTGTTGCGCTATTTTTTTACCTGTATCGGTCTTCATTAAATCTTTTAGCAGTAATAGTTTTTCGTAGAAATGGTTAATGGTAGGTGCTGTAGTGTTTTTATATTCCTCTTTGGTCATTTGTAAGTTAGGCTTTATTTCGGGGCTATACAGTACCCTGTTTTTATAGCCGCCATAAGTGAATGCCCTGGCAATGCCAATGGCACCTATAGCGTCTAGTCTATCAGCATCTTGCACTACGTTTAATTCTTTGGAAGCGTAAGATATTTCGCCTAAACTTGCTTTAAAAGAAAGGTTTTTGATAATTAGTTTTACTTCATTAACAATCTCTATATCAACGCCAATACTGCGTAGAAAATCGCCTGCTTTTTGCGGGCCAATTTCTTCATCTCCACCATTAAACTTGCTGTCGGCAATGTCGTGCAACAAAGCCGCAAGTGCAACAATTAAGGCATTGGCCTGCTCTTTTTGGTTAATGTGTTGGGCTGTTTTATAAACACGTTCTATATGGAACCAATCGTGCCCTGCTTCGGCATTGGCCAATGTTGTTTTCACAAAATCTATAGTTTGCTGGATGGTGTTTTGCATGTTTCGAAGTTAATAAACTTTATATAAAAGGCAGTTAGGGGGTAAAGCTTAGCAAGAAAGTATGGGTTAAGGGTAAATATTATATTTTAGATACTGAGGCGGCTATTCTAACTGCTTGTTATAAAATAGTTTAATATTATTCGGTCTATTGAAATCTTCGTGCGGTCTAAGCTTTTAGTATTGTTCTTTAACTGGAGGGCTTGGTATATAGAAGTTTGCAATTATTTAAAACCAAAAATCAAATTTGTATGAAAAATTTTATGATTAAACCATTTGCTTTAAGAGTGCTAATTTGCTTAATGGGTATTTTTTTGCTGGTTTCTTGCAAACGAGAAGTGCTAACGCCAACAGATCATCTGGAGAAAGTTGGTGGGCTAATGAGTGTGAGTGCCTTGTCTTCGGGGGTTGTACAATACAAGGGGGTGTGGTATCAGCCTGGAGATACAATTTACGGCTACAAGAATTATATAAAATTGGTGGTGGGCGATGCAAGCGTTCCATTAATGTTAGGTGCGCCACATGATGGGGTTCTTGTTGGAAGTCCAGAGATACCTGTATCTTCTACTTCATTAAGAGATCTTAGCGTAAAGCCTTTTGCATTTGCTGTGGCTTCCCTGTTTAAGAACGATACCGGTTTGCAGCCTTGGATTATCATTAACGAAATATACCGCAGTAGAGTAGATCCCAATACTTATCCGGCCGATGCAACAACGAGATACGGAACGGCAACGGAAGGAAGAAAAACATACGACAGCTATCATGAATTGCTTTTGTTGGCCCGAACTACTATGGCAACCAATTTGGCCGCCACCAAAGGAGGATTATTTATTGATTTGCATGGCCATGCACATACCTATACGAGTGGTTACCAAGAAGAATATACTGGTATTAGCGATGGTAGTACTGTAAGTAGCGATTTTATTTGCCAATCTGAGATAGGGTACGGATTAAGTGTCGCTGACCTTGGTGTAAGCGATTCGAACTTAAATACTAAAACCAATTATAGTAGTGTTAGGGCTATTGCTTTAGCCTACCCAGGGGTGTCTCTATCTACTATTGTAAGGAGCCGAACTAGTTTGGGTGGATTTCTAGAGTCGGAGGGAGTTGTAGCTGTTCCTGGGAAATTTCATAGAGTAATAGAGCAAAATGCCCAAAAGTTTGGAACTACTTCTGGCAATCCTAATACGCGTCCTTACTTTACGGGAGGCAATTGTATAAGACAATACGGAACTAGATCAGAAGGAACTCCTGTAATTGGGTTTGCAGATAATATTTCTGCTATTCAAATAGAAACGCCAGGAATTACTGTACGCAACAATGCTACTACCCGTGGCATGTCTTCGCATAAATTTAAAAGGGCAATTATCAAATATTTAAACTGGTGGTATCATACAGGTTATGCCAACAGCGCTTATCCATACGATTATTTTGTGGATAGTAGAACTAGTTTGCAAATAGGAGCTCCCTCGCATGCTACCTTGGGGCCTTTTGTGGCTATGGCCAATGGCTTTTTGTCTCCGCATGATGTTTCGGCAGCAAATGATGCGGTTAATTTAGATATTACTTACTTATGGGGTTCAACAACTTCTAGCAATTTATTAGTTTCTTCTGCCACAGATCACTCGTTATGGCCTTCTACTAATACGTTGATAAATACTTGGGGCACTAGAAATGATGGGGTACTTACCAAGTTCAAATCGGCTACGGCCTCAGAAATTGCCAACTATTTTACCAATGTAAAAACAAAAGATCAAATTATTAATCAAATAGCTGCTGCTGAGGGTGCTGCAAGCTCGCGTACTGCATATGTAAATTCGCTGCAAGATGGACCAGGGCCTCGTTTAACTCGGTTACAAGTAGGTGATTTGGTGTTTTTCCGCTCTGTACAAACCAATAGAAATGTATATGCTATTTTAAAGGTTACAGGTATAAGCACAGGAAATTCGGGATCATTAACGGTAGCTATAAAGCGAATAGCTTTTTAGTATATTTTTTAAACAAGGAAACATGAGCAAATCATATCTGATCTGCTCATGTTTAGTGAGGTAGTTTCTAATATTGGATAGATTAACCTATTGTTAGCTGTTGCCGTTGTAGATAACGCATTAGTCCATCCTTAAGCTTCCAATAATTCGGTGGCGTTTATCTCAAGTATATGCGAAATATGGATAAGCCTGTCGAGTGTTATTTTGCTGTAGCCTAATTCAATTTTGCTGTAAGCATTTTGCGAAATGCCAATTTTCTTTGCCAGATATTCTTGAGAAAAATTTTTGTTTTCACGCAGTTTTCTAATTTTAGAAGCTACCCGCTGCATTTCTTCTTTGTAAATGTCTTTCATCCTTTGTTGTAGTTAATGCAGAAACAAAAGCAAATAGTTTGCCAACAATAGTTATTAATTACAGAAAACTAAGTAGTTACAACTTAAATGTTTAAGAAAACTGCGTATTTGTGCAATTAATACAGCTAAAAGAAGGTAAAGTTTATTTTTTGGAGTAACTAATAAATTAAGTGAAATAGCGCCTATGTTCGATGTGTACGTTCGCTTTCTGGTCGCCTACTGCCATCGTAAAGTTCGTAGGCGAGCATTCTGCAATCTAGCTTTCCGTTATAGAATTCTATCTTTTTGTCGGCCTTTAACCCAATTTTTTTTGCCAAATCCGGATTTCCTGTAAAGATGTAGCCATGGTAACCTTTGCAATTGGTTTTCATGAAATCGCCCATGCGTTTATAAGTTAGCTCTAATTTAGTGTGCGTGCCTAACCTTTCGCCATATTCCGGATTGAAAACCACGACACCCTTTCCGCCTTCCGGAATTGGTGTTTCCGCAAAATCGCATACGTCAAACTGTATAATTTGATCTACGCCAGCGGTTTTCGCATTTTTTTTACTCACTTCAACGGCATCTTCAGAAAGGTCTGAAGCGATAATTTGCAAATCAATATTCTTAATTACTTGTTCTTTAAGTATTCTGCGTTCAGCAAAAAAAACTTCTTCTTGGTAGCCTATAATGTGCATAAAACCGTAGTTCATCCGGTATAGGCCCGGCCTACGGTTGGTAGCCAATAAAGCGGCCTCAATAGCCAAGGTTCCAGAACCACACATGGGGTTTACAAATGGGGATTTTTTATCCCATTCAGTTGCCATTATTACACTGGTAGCTAAAGCTTCTAACATGGGTGCCTTGCCCGGAATTTTCCGATAGCCATGCTTGCTCAGTGTTTCGCCGCTGGTGTCAATAAAAATATCAGCATCGTTATCCTTCCAGTATAAATGCACCACTGCTTTGTTCGCGTCAGAACCGCTATTAGGGCGCATGCCTTTTTTGTCCTTAATTCTATCTACAATAGCATCTTTTACTTTTAAATTAGCAAATAATGGTGTTGTAATAAACGGATTATCTACATTAGAAGTTACCGAGAAATAGCCAGAAAAATCGATTAATTCTTCCCATGGCATGGCCGCTAAGGTGTGGTAAAGCTCTTCTGGGTTTTTCGCCTTAAAACTTTTTAAGCTATAGAGCACTTGGCTGGCGCAACGCAGGTTTAAGTTAAGCTTAATACACTCGTTAAGTGTAATATGAAGTTCTACGCCTGTGGCAAAGGCTCTTGTAATGGTGTAGCCCAACTCTTCTACTTCTGCCTGTAAATAGGTAGATAGTCTTTTGTTACAGGTAATAATAACCTTGCTTTTGGTGTGGAAAACTTGTGTCATATGAATTGCGAAGTTATCAATAAAAATATAGAGATTTGGATGGAAGAGAAATATATTAGTACAGACATGGAAATTAAAGGCAAGGTGCACGAAGTTGGTGCAGTACAACAAGTGAGCGAAACGTTTAAAAAACGTGATTTAATAGTAGAGTATGCAGAAAATCCGACTTACCCGGAATACATTAGGTTTGAAGCGTTGCAAGATAAAACAGCTTTGCTTGATAGCTTGAAAGCGGGTGATGAAGTAGAAGTTTCTTTTAACCTGCGTGGTCGTCCGTGGACCAATAAAGATGGGGTAACTTCTTATTTTAACAGTTTGGTGGTGTGGCGCATTACTGCATTGGCCAACACGGCAAGCGCCCCTGCAGCAGCTCCGCAATATGCTGCCCCTGCAGATGTGAGCACTGCTGCTGGCGAAGATGATGATTTGCCATTTTAATAACGTTTTTTAAGGAAACAAATTATAATCTTAGGTCGTTCAGTTCTTCTGAACGACTTTTTTTGTGCCTTTTTACTGTTAAAAATTGTTAAAGCATAGCCGTATTTCTCTTTGTCTTCGCTATTTTTGAAATAGTTGCGATGAAAAAGAGGAGCCTTTGGATAATTACTGCATTAATGACCTTTGCGTTATTGGGCGTGTTTGTAATGCAGATGTATTACATTAGGGAATCGTACAACTTAAAATCGCAGTTGTTTGAGCAAGACATTAACCAAGCATTAAGTGCTGTTGTAAGTAAAATACAAAAGAGAAATGTTATACGTCGTATCAACGAAAAAGATGTAGAATTACAAGAGCGAGAGGTGAGTGATATACGGGCCAAAACAGATAGCATTGTAGCTTTTAAAGAAAGATATAAGGAAAACCAAGCCCGTAGGCGACAAAAACTACAACAGCAGGTACTACAATATTTGAACGAGCAGGATAGCATTATTCAAAACAACTATCTAAAACCACAAATTATTAGCGAAGAGGATTATGCTATTTTAGCTAATCCGAAGCCCAACAGCAATAATACATTAACCTATAAAATAGATGAGCTAAGAACTTCGGAAGGGGTGGTGCTAAGCCGACAGCTTTCTTCTAACTATACCCGCAAAAGACCTGTTATTAGGCTCGATAAATTGCCCGATTCTATTATTTATCTCGCCTTTAACCCGCTAGATTTGAGACCCCAGTTTATCACCTTGCCTACTATAGATCCAGATTTGAAAACTAAATTTGAATTGGAGGACGCAAAGGCGGCACATCGATATAAATTGGAGCTAGAACGCTTATATGCCGATACGGTTAAGCTATTGGGCAGCAACGGGCGTAATGTGATGTTGTTGCAAGATGTTGCCAAAGAAATGGCCAATAAAGACATACCCCTAGAAAAGAGGATGCCAAGCCAAGAAGATTTAGATACCCTAATTAAAAAGGAATTGCTGGGCAAGAATATTGACCTGAACTATAATTATTGGGTAACACCTTCTAATAATAAGGGTAGGGTAATTTATCAGAATGTTTCGTGGCCCGGTAGTGGCGCTTTGCCCAAAAACACTTTTCAGAAAGTTATTTTTGGTAACGATTTAATGATTACGGATCCGGGAATGCTATATGTAAGCTTTCCTAACAAGAATTCGCTAATCTTTAACAATATGTTTGTCACCTTGGCCTCTTCGGTGGGCTTGCTATTGGTACTGCTTTCCATTTTTGCCTATACTATTTATGCCATTATCCGTCAGAAAAAGCTATCGGAGATGAAAACAGATTTCATTAACAACATGACGCATGAGTTTAAAACTCCCGTGGCTACCATTATGATTGCTAGCGAGGCATTGAAAGACCCTGACTTAACCCCCGACAAAGCACGAGTAAACCGTTTGGCAGGCATTATTTACGACGAAAATGTGCGTTTGGGCAACCACATAGAACGGGTGCTAAATGTGGCTAAGCTAGATAAAAAGGAAATGAAATTAGAGCGAAGACCTGTTGCCATAAACGAACTGATTACGGCGGTAGTAGATAGTATGAGCTTGCAGTTACAGAAAAAAGATGCCGAGATTACCTTGCAACTCCATGCAATACCAGATGTGGTTATTGGCGATGAGCTGCATCTTTCGAATATGATATACAATTTGATTGACAATGCGAATAAATATAGTCTTGCCAAGCCAAAAATTACCATAAAAACAGCAAAACAGCCAGAAGCCGTTTATATTGAAGTAAGCGACCAAGGCATTGGCATGACTAAAGAACAAACCAAAAGAATATTTGATCAATTTTATAGGGTGCCAACCGGCAATTTGCACGATGTAAAAGGTTTTGGCTTGGGTTTAAGCTATGTGAACGATATTGTAGGGAAAATGAACGGTACAATTAAAGTGGTTAGCGAGAAAGATAGAGGCACTACATTTATGATCCATTTACCATTAAACTAAGTAATGAATATGAAGAAAATACTGTTGGTTGAAGACGATCCGAACTTGGGTTTATTGTTGCAAGACTATTTACAGCTAAAGGGTAATTTTGAGGTAGTACTCTGTAACGATGGGGAAGAAGGTTTAGAAGCTTTTGCCAAACAAACTTTTGATTTATGTATTTTGGATGTAATGATGCCTAAAAAGGATGGTTTTACCTTAGGTAAGGAAATTAGAAAAACCGATTTAAGCGTGCCAATTATATTTGCCACTGCAAAATCTATGATGGAAGATAAGGCCCTAGCCTACGATTTGGGTGGCGATGATTACATTACCAAGCCCTTTAGAATTGAGGAACTGCTGCTTCGTATTAACGCATTGCTTAAAAGGGCTTCGGCGCAGCCAAGCCAACAAGAAGAAGAACCTAAAAAGTTTGAAATAGGCAGTTATACCTTTGACTATACCACACAGTTAATCCATTTTAATGGTTCACAGCAAAAACTATCTACCAAAGAAGCCGAATTGTTGCGCTTGCTCTGTTTAAAGAAAAATAGCGTATTAACTAGAGAAGAAGCACTAATTCATATTTGGCACGATGATAATTACTTTAACGGGCGTAGCATGGATGTTTTTTTGAGCAAACTGCGGAAATATCTTCGCGAAGACCCCAAAGTAGAAATTATTAATGTGCACGGCAAAGGCTATAAGTTAGTGGTGAATTAAGTTACGCTGTTAACCTGAAAAATGGAATATTTAGAAATACACCTTGGCGAGTACACCAACCAGCACAATTCATTTCGCCGTAAAATAAAAGTCTGATGCGCTAAATGAGTAAAATTAATTTTTTCGCTTTTGATGTCTTTGTGGTAGAATATTTTGATATATAAATCAGCTAACTGTTTTTTAACAATTAACCGATTTAGACAGTTTTAACAATTAGCCCAATATTACATCATTGCCCATTTAAAGGTTTCATTAGCCCAAGTTCCCCAGCTCTTTAAAGCCGATTTAAGGATGTCGAACAATTGTTTATTGCTTACTGTTTTTCCCTTTTTAGGCGTTAGCGCCAATTTACTTTCTGCTATAGGTGTATCGGTTACCGAAGTGGCAAACCAAGTTATATTATCATGAGGTAAGGCCACCCCTAAAATCATGCCGGGTAAACCACTAAAGGTTTCTGGTCCTCCACTTACTGCAATTTCATCAGTGTAAAATGCCACTACATAAACAGAGTCCATTACCAAAGCATTTGCTCTACGGCAATTATAGCCAGCAATGTTTCTAAATTCGTCAGTTATTTTCCAGTTAATTTTTCTAATGCTATCTGCTACAGTGTAATTTTCTTCGTATATCTTCTTTTGTATGGTGCTGGTACCAAGGTTTAAGCTACTTAATACGGTATTGTTTTGTTGCGTTTGCGGTAAGTTAAACCATCCTCCACTTTGTGTGGCTTCTTCTTCGGGTACAAAAAGTGATTTTTCATTATTAAAGATCAATGTACTTTTTAGCGTCTTAAACTGTGGGTTGTTTTTTTGATAGTTTTCAAAAGCCATTTTGCCCCAAGTATCTTCTTTACTTAATGCAATTTGCTTTTTGATGATAGCGTAGGTGTTCACTCGTTTTTCGTAAACAATTGTGCCTTGTGTTACAAAGCGAGTGTACTGGGCCATAACAGGTGTACTAACACTTATTAAAGCTATGATGATAAAGTTTTTTAGTTTCATAAGTATTATTTTTTAGTAGCAGTTGAGCCCCCCATTTTGCTAAAATCCCAAATTAGAGAGAATAAAAAGTAACGACTAATATTGTTGTAATTAGATTGAGTAATGGTATTTGCTGATGCAAAACGCCTAAAGCCTCTGTTTTCATTTAAAATGTCGTTGGCACTAAGTTTTATTTTTAAGCTTTCTTCTTTGTAAAATGCTTTTGTTAATGCGGCGTTAATAATAGTTTGTTCAAAAGCGGTGTTAAATGCAGCTGATTTTGGGGTGTAGGTATAATTACCATTTACTTCTACTCCAATTTTTTTAGGGAGTTTAAAAGTGCTATAAAGACCACCGTTTCTGCCCCATCCCTTATTGCTAATTTGTTTTTGTAAAGATGCCTCTTGTGCATTGTAACTAGGGCCAAAGTTTACATGTATGCTCAATTTATCATTGTATTTTGATAGGTTAAGACTAGGAGAATAACTTTGGCTTGTTGTGGTGTTTAATGCGTTATTTACGTAATTGTAGTAGGTATTTGCATTGAAATTTAATTGAAGGCCCACATTGATATTACCTAAAGCCTTAATTTTTCTAGAATAGCCACCCCAACCAGAATAGTAAGTTGGGATTTTGTTCTCCATGTTTACAGATCTGTAAATAGTGATACCTTCTGTACTTGTATTGTTGTTGCTTACAATTTGGTTATTGGTAAATCCAAAAGATAAACCCATGTATATGTTTTCGCTTGTAAGCACTTTGTAAGAGTTGAAATTAAGGTTTAACCTGTTATTAAAAGCGGGTTTCAAATCGGGATTTCCTTCGGGAATATTTAAAGGGTCGTCGTTGGTTCGTACCGGTTGTAATTGATTAACCGTTGGTTGTGTGTTAGAACCATTGTATCTTAACGATAAAGATTTTTGCGCTGAGAATCTGTACTGATAAGAAGCCTGAGGTAGCCAATTCATAAAGTTTCTGTTAAACTTCTGGTTGCTATAAACCTCGGTTTGATCGAAATTGATGAAACTTGCTTTAGTGCCAAAACTAAGGTTGGTTTTGGCTTTTTTGTAGCTAAAAACGGCACCAACCTGATTAGTTAATTGATCTGAATGGAAATTGTTGCTAAACTCTGTGTTTAAGTTATTGTAAACATTTGGAGTGCTTGCATCGTAAGTTTTTTTATCGGCTTTATTGTTGTTTAGCGTTATGCCATAATTTGCCGTTAGTGTTAGTACTTTACTTAGTGGCTCGTTATAAGTAATATTAGCCCTTAAATTGTTCGATAAGATGTCATTATCTCTTAGTTGGTCGGTAATGTCTGTTCTGGTGGCATTTTCGTTAGCATCAAAAAAGTTGTTAGTAGCTTTTAAGTACCCATCGCTTTTAGTTTGGTTAAGGCTATTGCTAATATTTAGGCTGTAATTTCTTCCGACTTTTTTCAATTTTTTCATATAGGTAGCGTTAACGTTAAAGTTGGTTTGATTTTGATTGCCAGTTGTGGTGCGATTAGAGTTATTTAATAAACTATTGTCTGCCCTTCTAGATTCTGAACTATAAAAATCTTCTTTATCACTGTTTGATAAGGTTCCGTCTATTATTACTTTTACGTTCGATGTACTGTCTATATTAATTTGGTAAGTTGCATCTAACTTTTGTCTGAAATTATTGCTTTCGCTATTGTTGTTGTTGTTAGAGTTAAAAATATTATTAGGAAGGTTGTTCTGAATTATGGTGTTTTTATTGGTCCTAATGTTAAAAGCACCTACCTTGTAATTAGTGTTAATGCTTTCTTTGTCTTTGTTCCATTTGTTTTCGTAATGCAAACCGCCATTGTGAGCTCTGGGCAGGCCTTCTCCGTAGTAGCTGTCGTTCTCAAACATGTTGTCTCCGCTCATGAAAAACATCATCCCTCCATCATCACTCATGGTCATGTTGCTAGATGCGCCGTATTTGGAAGCATCTTCCCAACCTAAACCAGTTTTTCCGGTGTTACTGCTGGTGCCATAGGCTGCAATTTTTTCTTTGCCTTTAAACTTGTTAAACATTCCTTGCAAAGCATAAAAATCATTGTTGCCATAACCCGCTTCAAGCTTTCCAAAGAAACCTTGCTTTTTATCCTCTTTCAATAAAATATTTAGGGTTTGTTTCTTCTCGCCGTCATCTACACCTGTAAACGCCGCTTGGTCGCTGGCCTTTTCAAATAGCTGTACTTTGTCCACCATATCGGCTCGTAGGTTTTTGGTCACTAAAGTTGGGTCGTCGCCAAAAAACTCTTCGCCATCAACTAATACTTTTTCTACTGTTTTACCTTGGGCAGTTATTTTGCCTTGGGCATCAACTTGTATGCCTGGGAACTGCTTAATTAAATCCTCAACCCGATCATTTGGTTTGATATTGTATGCAGCGGCATTAAATTCGGTAGTGTCGCCTTTAATTTTAATTGCCGCTGCTTGCCCTTTAATAATTACTTCGTTAAGCAATTTTGCCTTGGTTTTCATGTCTATCACTTTAAAATCAATAGCCTTGTTGGCAGAATCTAAACTAAAGATATTTACAAAATCAGCATACTCTGGGTAGGTAACTAGAAGGATAAAATTCCCATTTTTTAGTTGGTTAAAATTGAAATTTCCTTCTTGAGTTGCTCTTGTAAACTTGTAAAGTGTAGAGTCTTTAGCGTTTAAAATACTGATGGTAGCATTCTGTAGCTTAACGTTCGAAGAATTGTCGGCGATAATGCCCTTTACCGAGTTTGTCTGCGAAAATGCGAGATAAGGAAACAGCAAGGTTGCTATTATAATGGGTAACGTTTTTTTCATGCGAAGTAAGTTGGTTGATACGAAGGTATTAACTAAATTCTTAGTTTAATGCAAATTTGTTGTTATTTAACATTTTTAACACACCTTAACATTTTGTTCTTGTACATTAAGACGCAGCAAAAGCTAATATGTTGCAGGCTGTTTTTTAATAATTTGTGAAATAGCTAATGATATCTGCTATTTTTGTTAAGCCCAGTATAAAAAAAACTGATTTGGAAGAAAACCAACACCTACAACCTGCCGAACTAGCTGCCAGATTTATTAACCACACTGCTAGACATATTTTCTTAACCGGAAAAGCGGGCACAGGAAAAACTACCTTTTTGCGAAACATTATTGCCCGAACGTACAAAAAGGCAGTAATTGTTGCTCCAACGGGTATTGCGGCAATCAATGCCGCTGGGGTTACCATACACTCGCTTTTTCAGTTGCCGTTTGGTGCTTTTGTGCCACGTATAACACCAGACCAAAACCTTCCTTCGGGCATACCCTACAATACGCCCAAAAGTTTAGTTCGGCATTTAAGCATGAACACCATTAAGCGCCGAATTTTACTAGACCTAGAATTGCTTATTATTGATGAGGTAAGTATGCTGCGGGCCGATGTGCTAGATGCCATCGATTTTGTTTTACGTTACGTTCGTAAAAACAACGATAGTTTTGGCGGCGTACAGGTACTCTTCATCGGCGATTTGTACCAACTGCCACCAGTGGTTAAAAACCAGGAGCAAGAAATTTTAGGTAAGTTTTACCAAAGCGCCTTCTTTTTCGATGCGCTGAGCCTAAAAAACCATCCGCCAATTTATATAGAACTCGATAAAATTTACCGGCAGTCTGACCAGACTTTTATTGACCTATTAAATAACCTTCGCAATAATAACGCTACAGCAGAAAACCTTGCGCTGTTAAAAAGTCATTATCGCGAAAATTACAAACCAGATTTAAACGACAATTACATTACCTTAACCACGCACAACAGCAAAGCCGATGCGATGAACAAAAATAGCTTGGCAGAACTGAAAGGAAAATCGTTCTCTTACTATGCCACCATAGCTAAAGAGTTTGCCGAAAATGCCTATCCGATAGAGAAAACCCTAGTGCTTAAAGTTGGTGCACAGGTAATGTTCATTAAGAACGATCCGAAAGGCGAGCAACGGTTTTTTAATGGAAAGTTGGCCGTAGTAACAGATTTAACCGATGATAGCATCAGCGTTTTGCCCCAAGGAGATACTTATCCGATAACCGTAGAGCAGTACATTTGGAAGAACATTAGGTACACCACCAACAAACATACCAATGAGATTGAAGAAGAAGAAATAGGCACTTTTACACAATATCCCTTAAAATTGGCCTGGGCAATAACGGTACATAAAAGCCAAGGTTTAACATTTGATAAGGCCATTGTTGATATTGGCGATGCTTTTGCGCCCGGGCAAATTTATGTAGCGCTATCGCGATTGCGGTCTTTAGACGGGCTTATTTTAACCTCTCATTTAAATATCCGTGGCATGAAAGCCGACCAAAATGTGGCTTATTATTCAAAAAATAAAGATTTACAAGAGAGTTTGCGCTTGCAAATAACCAGAGAAGCCGATGCTTTTTTGAAACAATCGTTGTTAAATGCCTTTAATTTTACGCTGCTAGATAATTTTATTTACGAGCATGTGTTTAGCTACAGCAAGGATGAAAAGCGTTCTGTAAAACAGACCCATTTGGCTTGGGCGGTAAAATTGCAACAAGAACTGATGGCCGCAAAAGTACATGCCGATAAGTTTCTAAAACAGATAGACCGTTTGTTGGTACTCGAACAAACTACTGACCTAGAACCGTTAATTACCCGGGTAACAGCAGCAAGTAGCTATTTCTTGCCCTTGTTAACCACACAGAGTGATGCCATTTTTGCACATATCGAAAACGTAAAACAACAAAAGCAAACCAAAGAATATTTACACGAACTTATTGATCTAGAAGCCATGTTCTATGAGCAGTTTAAGAAAATAGTTCGTGCAAAGGCCATGTTGTTGGCAAAAGCCGGTGGTTACGAAGTTGCAAAAGAAGATTTCTATGCGCTATACGATTTGGCAAAACGCGAAGAACAAATGAAACAAGCTTATGCCCTGCCAAATAAAGAAGAATTGGAAAGAGAGGGAGAAAAGGCAAGGCCAATGAGGAGCAAAAAAACAACAAAAGAGAAACAACCTAAAATAGATACCAAAGAAATTACGCTAGCACTATTTAACGAAGGTAAAACCCCAACCGAAATTGCTGCTGAAAGAGGAATGACCAAAGGAACTATTGAAGGTCATTTGGCACATTACATTGTACAAAGCCAAATTAGTGCAGATAAAGTTATTGCTAAGCATAAGCTAGAAGTTTTGCTAAAGGCCATCAGAGAACTGAAGAGCGTTAAGCTTAACGAAATTCGCGATCATGTGGGCAAGGCCTATGATTTTGGGGAGATTAAAATTGCCATTGCTGCTTTTATCGCTGAGGGTGAGTAAGAAGCCGATAAAAACAAAAAAACTCCGAACTTTTGCCCGGAGTTATCAATTAAAATATGATACTGTTGCAAATTACTGTTTCCAGCCGCCACCTAAAGCACGGTATAAGTTAACTACGGCCGTTAACTTCTGCAACTGATCGTTCACAGCGCTTAATTGTGCACTGAGTAAACTTTGTTGCGAGGTTAAAACATCGGTGTAGTTGGTTGCAGAGCTGTATTTCAACAATTCTTCGGTAAAATCTACGGCCTTGGTTAAGGCTTCAATTTGTTTAGTTCTCGATGTTTCTTTATGAATAGCCGTTTGGTAGGCAAACAAGGCATTAGAAACTTCGGCACCAGCCGTTAAAATTGTTTTTTGGAAATCGTTGTAGGCAATTTCTTGGTTTGCTTTAGCAGTTGTTAAACGAGCTTTGTTTTGTCCTCTACCTAAAATAGGTTGTGTTAAACCACCTATAAAACTATAAAAGATAGAGTTATCGAAAAGGTTTTCTAGTTTTAAACTAGATAGACCGCCATTTGCCGTTAAGGTTAACGAGGGATAAAAATACGTTTTTGCCAAGTTAGTGTTCTCAAAGGCAGCTTTGAAAGCAAATTCTGAAGCTTGTACATCGGGCCTGTTTTTTAACAATAGCGAAGATACGCCAGTATTTAACGATGAATACACCTCTTGTTGTGTAAGTTTACCACGGGCAATTGGAGCGCCTGCTTTACCCAGCAAAATACTTAATGTATTTTCGGTTTCTCTAATGCTTCGCTTCAAATCTGGAATAGTAACCTCGGCAGCGTATTTATTAGCTTCGCTTTGTACCACAGCGGCACCGTTTACCACAGCGGCTTCTTTTAAAGCTTTAATAGTTGCCACACTCTTGGTTCTAATTTTAACCGTTTCTTCGGTAATTCGCAATTGTTCGTCTAAAGCTAAAAGCGTATAGTAGCTGTTGGCAATGTTGCTAATTAACTGTGTTTGTATGGCTCTTTTAGTAGCCTCGGTTTGTAAAAGCGTAGCTACTGCACCTCTTTTTGCACTTCCCAATTTTCCCCAAACATCTAATTCCCATGCGGCAGATAATTGCGCCTTGTACAATTGTGTTTCGGTGTTGATATTAATCCCAGGAGGAAAGTTTAAAGCGGCCCTAGACTGCTTATTTTCTGCAACAGAAACATCGGCATTAAGAGTAGGCAAAAAAGCCAGTTTACTTTGCGATAAAGTAGCTTGGGCAATTCGCATACGCTCAATGGCACTTTTAAGATCTAGGTTGTTTTGCAAACCTTCATTAATAAGCGCCTGCAATTGTGCATCTTTAAATAACACCGCCGGATTTAAATCGGCGATGCTATTTGTATCCGTACTGTTAATATCTCTATAGGTATCGGCCAGGGGCAAGTTTGGGCGTTCGTATTTTTTAGTTACACATGAACTAAATGTTAGCGCAATTGCCACAGCCGCAATTAAATTTCTGTTTATATTTCTTTTCATCTTATTCATTACTATCGGTCTCAAATTCATTTTTCTCTCTAAATAAACGTTCCGATGGATCATATCCTTCATCAAAAGGCGATTTGCTGCTAATTTTCTCTTGTAATTTTTGGAACATTACGAAAAGTACAGGGATAAAGAATACGCCAAATACGGTACCCATAAGCATACCGCCAATGGCGCCCGTACCAATAGAGTTGTTACCTTGCGCACCTACTCCAGAAGCAGCCATTAAAGGCACCAAGCCTAAAATAAAAGCAAACGAGGTCATTAAAATTGGGCGTAAACGTGCGCTTGCGCCCTCTAATGCAGCTTGTAAAATAGTCATTCCTTTTCTTCGCCTTTCTACGGCAAACTCTACAATTAGAATGGCATTTTTAGCCAGCAAACCAATTAACATGATTAGGGTAATTTGCGTGTAGATGTTATTGTCTATACCGAATATTTTACCGAAAATAAAGGTACCCGCTAAACCAATAGGTAATGATAAAATTACGGCCAATGGTAAGATGTAACTTTCGTACTGTGCTGCCAATAAAAAGTAAACGAAGATTAAACAGAGCATAAAAATATACACGGTTTGGCTACCAGCCGATTGTTCTTCTCTGGATAAACCAGAAAACTCGTAACCGTAGCCTTGTGGCAATACTTTACTTGCTTCCTCTTTAATTGCAGTAAGGGCATCGCCAGAACTGAAACCTGGTTTAGGACTCCCTGTTACAGCAATAGAGGTATAAAGGTTAAACCTGGTAATGGCCTGTGGTCCGTAAACTCTTTCTAATTGAATAAAAGTACTTATTGGAGCCATGTTGCCGTCTTTGGTGCGTACCTGCACATTGCTTAAACTTTCTGGGTTGGCTCTGTACTGTGGGTCTGCTTGGTACATTACACGGTACTGCTTGCCAAACTTGTTAAAGTTCGAGGCATAAACACCACCAAAATATCCCTGCATTACGCTCATTACATCGTTCACGCTTAGGCCTGCTTGTTTAATTTTGGCCACATTAGCTGTAATTAAATATTGAGGGAAGTTTGGATTGAACGAAGTAGATGCATATTGAATTTCGGGGCGTTGGTTTAATGCCGCTAAAAATTGGTTGCTTATCGCTGTAAAGTTTTGAATAGTACCGCCAGTTCTGTCTTGTAATTGAAACTCGAAACCACCGCTCATGCCGAAACCAGAAATGGTTGGAGGGGCAAAGAAAATAATTCTAGCTTCTTTAATGCCAGCAGTTTTTGCAAACAATTCCTGGATAATTGTTTTTACATCTCTTTTACGCTCGCTCCAAGGTATTAAACGGCCAATAACCATACCATAAGAACTGCCGCTACCACTAATCATACCTCTGCCATTTACACGTAAAACTGCCCTAATTTCAGGTATTTCACTTACTATGGCGTCCACTTTGGACAATATTTCATTGGTGCGCTCCATAGATGTGCCTGGGGGCAAAGCAATATCAGACATGATAGAGCCCATATCCTCGTTAGGTACAAAACCTTTAGGTGTGCTGTACATTAAGAACGAAAAAACACCTGCAAATGCAGCCACGGCAAGACCAGATAGCCATTTTCGCTTAGAAAGGAAATAAACAGAGCCTTTGTATTTACGGGTCATCTTATCGAACGAGGTGTTAAAAGCCGTAAAGAAACGTTTAGAAAAACTTTTGTTGGTTTCGTTTTGGTGCTCCTCATGAGGTTTTAGCAACAAGGCACATAAAGCAGGACTAAGCGTTAAGGCATTAATTGCCGATAAGATAATGGCTATGGCCAAAGTTAAACCGAACTGCTTAAAGAATACTCCAGAAGAGCCGGCAATGAAACTTACGGGAACAAACACGGCCGACATTACCAAGGTAATAGAGATAATGGCCCCTGTAATTTCATCCATGGCATCATTAGTAGCTCTTTTTGCAGATTTATAGCCTTTGTCTAATTTGGCATGCACGGCCTCTACTACCACAATGGCATCATCTACCACAATACCAATTGCCAGCACTAGGGCAAATAGCGTTAATAAGTTAATGGTAAAGCCAAACAAGCTGAGAAAGAAGAAAGTACCAATAATAGCCACCGGTACAGAAATAGCCGGTATTAGTGTAGATTTAAAGTCTTGTAAGAAAATAAATACCACAATAAACACCAAGATAAAGGCCTCAATCAAGGTATGTATTACTTTTTCGATAGAGGCATCTAAGAAGTCGTTGGCATTGGTTAGTGTAATGTAATCTATACCTTTAGGGAAAGATAATTTTGCTTCCTCTACTGCCTTTAGCGAGCCTTCAATTACTTCTTTAGCGTTAGAGCCCGCAGTTTGACTTACGGCAAAACCTAGGCCAGGTTTACCATTTAAACGCATGGTACTGCCATAGCTTTGCGACCCTAATTCTATTTTAGCAATATCCTTAAGCTTTAAAACTTGTCCGCCTTCGGTACTTCTAATAATGATCTCGCCAAACTCTGTTTCGCTCTTTAAACGCCCAGAATATTTAATGGTGTATTGAAAAGATTGGTCTCCTTGCTCTCCAAACTGGCCCGGAGCAGCTTCAATATTTTGTTCTGCTAGGGCAACGTTAATATCATTAGGCACCAATTTGTAGGCCGCCATTAAATCTGGTTTTAACCAAATACGCATAGCATAGGTAGATTGGCCAAAAGCCATCACATCGCCCACACCAGCTATCCTTTTAATTTGCGGAATAAGATTGATCTCCGCATAGTTTTGTAAGAACTTTTGGTCATACGCTTTATCGTCGCTGTACAGCGCAAAAATTAACACATTACTCGACTGTCTTTTCTGGGTAATTACGCCCGCCCTGGTTACCTCTGCAGGTAGTAGGCTGGTAGCCCTTGCAACGCGGTTTTGTACGTTTACGGCCGCCAAATCCGGATTAGTGCCCAGTTTAAAGTTAATGGTGATGGTGGCTGTACCGTCGTTACTTGCTGTAGAGGTCATGTAGGTCATGTCTTCTACACCATTAATTTGCTCTTCTAGCGGAACAACAACACTGCTCATTACCACATCGGCATTGGCACCTTGGTACGATGCAGAAACAGAAATAGTTGGCGGTGCTATTTCGGGATATTGCGAAACGGGTAGGGTAATAATACCCAATACGCCCAGTATCACAATAATGATAGAGATTACCGTAGATAAAACCGGTCTTTCTATAAATTTTTTAAACATGATATTCTTGCTGGAATGTTTGAAGGGGTGAAACCTTGTAAGGTTGAAACATGCTAACCTTACAACTCACAATAACTTATTTGTTTTTAGCTGCGGCAAATACAGAGTCGGCATTTTTGCTGTTTGGTTTTATCTTATCGCCTTCTTTTAAAGAAGCAAAACCTTCTAGCACAATTTTATCGCCTGCTTTTAAACCGCTTGTAACTACATAATAATTGCCTTTAGTGGCTCCCATAATTTCTATGTTGTTAATTTTTATGCCACCGGTATCTGTAACTAAATATACAAATTTCTTTCCTTGAATATCGGTAGTAGATTTTTGAGGGACTAAAATGGCATTTGTTAAGTTTTTAGGGATACGGATAGAGGCGCTTGATCCTGTTCTTAATAAACCTTCTGGGTTGGTAAAGGTAGCTCTTAGGCTAGATGACCCAGTTTGTACGTTTATTTGTCCGGCAATAGATTCTATCTTTCCTTTTTGGTTATACACTGTGCCATCTGCTAATACCAATGTTACTGGCGGAATACTTCTTACTTTGTCGCCTAGCGATTTGTTATCTCCTGTTCTAGCTATTTCTAATAATTGTTTTTCGTTCAAAGAGAAATAGGCATATACTTTTGATATGTTTGAAACAGTAGTTAGTGGCGATGGACTATTTGAGCTTACAATTGCGCCAACCTTATAAGGGATTTGACCAATAACACCACTAACAGGGCTGCGAACGATAGTATAGCCTAAGTTTACTTTTGCATTTACCAAGGTGGCTTTTGCCTGCGCCAAACTAGCTTTGCGTGCTGTTAGGTTCAGTTCGGCCGATTGTAGGTCGAACTTAGAAATGATATCTTTTTCTACCAAAGGTTTGGTTTTGTTGTATTGTAGTTCTGCAGCACTTACTTCTGCTTGGGCGCTTTTAATAGCAGCTTCGGCAGTTCTAACAGCTTGCTCATATTGTGGTGCCGTAATTGCAAAAAGAGGTTGGCCAGCACTAACGGTGGCACCCTCATCTACATAAATTTTACCGATAAAGCCATCAACCATTGGCCTAATATCTACATTTTGCTGTCCTTCTAAAGTAGCCGGATAATCGCTTTCTAAAGTGGTGTTAAGTTCGCTAAGTTGTACTACTGGGTAGGCTTGTGGGCCTGTGGGTGGGCCACCAGCTTTTGGGTCATTCTTTCCAGAGCTACATGAAGCTAAAAATAATGCCGTTAGGCCGGTAAGAGATAATAAAAGTGAGGGTGATTTCATTTTATGTAATATTTATAATGAGGATTCTAATTGAAAATTTGGTCTAAAATAATTTGTTTTCTTTCGGAAAGGAGTTGCTTGTATTTCTCCTTAGGCACGTCTAATAGTTTTTTATATAAAGGCATCATGATAACGGGAAAAGATATCAATGATGTTAAATTGAAGACAAACTGTATGGGATCATACTTTCTAATGGTGCCCTTATCCATTTCTGCTACAACTTCTTTTAAGAAATGAGATAGTGCTGCACTTTTTTTCTTATCTTCTAGTACAAAGTTCTTGCTGCATATTTCGGTTATTAAGAATGATTCGCGGTAGGGATACCTTTGCAACTCTTTCATGTGAACATCTATAAATAGGCTTACCTTCTCTTTAAAAGGAATGTCTCCATAAATGACCTCATCTAACTGTGATCTTAAGTTTTCTACCGCTTCGAGATATACCGTTTGGAAAAGCAAATCTCTAGACCGAAAATAATAGTTAATAAGGGCCCTGTTCACACCTGCCGCATCGGCAATTTCTTGCGTAGTGGCGTGTAAATATCCTTTGCCAAAGAATAATTCTTTTGCTGTTTGTTTAATAAGTTCTTCTTTGCTCAAGTAGGTTAACTTTTTTGTTTAACAATTTTGTTAACAAAGGTAAGGGGCTTTAAGCTATGAATTGTCAGTAAAATCTCATTTACTTTTAACATTTAACTTTGTTACAAAGTAACACTGCCAATTTACATGGCAAGTAAATGAAAAATAGGCACTATTAGGTAAGCCTATATAACAGCAAGCAATAGTGTTTATTGAATTTGAGACAGGGTAGTGTTTTTTTTACTTACCACGTAACCAAACAGCGCAGCGGTAAAAAACATAATTAGACTGTAAATAGCGGGCGGAATACTCATGGTGCTGTTGCCAATTACGTTTAGCGCAATATATATAGCTAAAGTGCCATTATGGATGCCTATTTCCATGCCTATGGCTATAGCTTGCTTTTTGCCAATATTAACTAATCTAGGAACAAAATAACCTAAGGCCATACTGGCCAAATTAAAACATAAGCTGGCTAGGCCTACTTGCTGAAAATAGCTTACGAAATTACTTTTTTCTTTTAAAACGGCTCCTGCAATAATTAGTACTAAAAAAATGGCCGAGAGTACTTTTACGGGCTTTTCTAAGCGTTTTGAAAAGTTTGGAGCCTTATAGTTAATAAACATACCTATGGCAACAGGGATCAAAACAATGGCAAATACCTCAATAATTTTGCTAAACTGCATGGTAATTACTTGGCTGCTTTGCATAAAGTAATGGATAGATGCATTTACAATAAATGGCAGCGTAACTAGCGTAAGTACGCTGTTTACCGCAGTTAGTGTTACGTTTAAGGCTACATCGCCTTTGGCTAAATGGCTAAATAAATTTGCTGTTGCGCCACCTGGCGATGCTGCCAGCAACATTAAGCCAATGGCCAACGCAGGTGGAAGGTTAAAGAGTAGTGTAATGCCAAAACAAATAACGGGCAGCAAAATCATTTGGCAAAATAGCCCAACAATTACGGCCTTTGGATAAAGTACCACACGTTTAAAGTCGTCGAGCATTAAGCTTAAGCCAAGGCCAAGCATGATAATGCCTAATGCAATTGGCAAAAAAAGAGTTAATGCAATATTTTGTTCCATAAAAAGTATAGCTGGTTTTAATAAAGATATACTTTTTTACGAATTTAAACCCGTAGTGTATTATCAATAAAACGATAAATAACTGATATGCAAGAATTTGTATATGAAGTTTAAATCCTCCCCATGCCCCCTCCAAGAGGGGGATATGCAAATCGCATAGTTAAACGCCATGTGCCCCCTTTGGAGAGTTTATCTCGACTATTCGGGAGGAGTGGAGGAGGATAATTAATCTAATGCAAACGGGTTAATTTAAGCTAGTAAAGAATAGGTTGTATTGCTGTGGCTAACTCATCACGGGCAGTTGCGGGTGCTTTTAGATACTGATCTCGCCCTCAAAAACTTTCTCTGCAGGGCCACATAAAAATACCTCGGTAAACTTTTTGCCGTCGTAACTAAAGTTGATTTCTAAATTGCCACCTAACACTACTACTGGAGTTACCACTTGACCAATTTGGTTTTGTTTTTTTGCCATGGCCATAGCCACGGCGGTTACGCCAGTACCACAGGCATAGGTTTCGTCTTCTACGCCACGTTCAAAGGTGCGCACAAAAAAATGGTCTGTTTTTTTCTCTACAAAGTTTACATTAATACCATTGGCTTTGTAGGTTTCGTTGTTACGTATAGTGTGGCCCTCGGTGTAAACGTCCATCGCTTCTAAGCCAGTAACCTCTTTTACATAATGGGGCGAACCAGTGTTTAATACAAAAGCATCTGCATCTACATGAATGGTATCTACATCAATCATTTGTAGTTCTACCCAATTGCCTTCGGCTGAAATTTTGGCATAATGAGCGCCATCTACTGCCAAAAAATTAGTTTCAGTGTCAAAAACACCTAAGTGTTTGGCAAAGGCCACTATACAACGACCGCCATTGCCACACATGCTGCCCACCTTGCCATCGGCGTTATGGTACACCATCTCAAAATCGTAGTCATCGTTATTTAGCAAGAACATTAAGCCATCTGCACCAATACCAAATCTACGATCGCAAAGTTGCGCTATAGTATCAGTATCGATGTTTTTTGAAATTATTTCTCGGCCATCAATTAAGATGAAATCGTTGCCGGCACCTTGGTATTTGTAGAATTTAATGTTCATTTTTTGCTTAAGCTAAATTGTACTAAATGTAAGCCCCGCAAAGTGAATGAGTTGTTGCTGCAGGTTTTAACATTTTTTAACATGTAATTAGACCTTATTATGATACAAATATCGGTGATATGGTATTAAATTTGAACAAATCAATGATAAAAAGTAAAACAACATAAATATCATTACATTAAAAACAAATATTTATATGCAAATGAAAAAAATAGGATTAATTGCTTTGGCTGCTTCTTTTATAGGAGGTGCAGCTGCAATTGGCGCCTATAAGCTATTAGAGCGCCCAAATGATAGTTTTACGCTGGCAGATAGGCAAAAGACGATGTTTGCTAGTAACGTAACCAGTATATCTTCGGCCGGAGCGCCCGATTTTGTACAGGCTGCTGCTGCCGTTTCGCCGGCCGTGGTACATATTAAAACTACCTATCAAGGTAAGTCGAGCAGGGGTGGTGGCATGGAAGATATGTTTGAACAATTTTTTGGTTTTGGTGGTGGTGGCCAACGTGCTCCTCGCCAGCCACAGGCCGCTTCGGGCTCGGGCGTAATTTTAACGGCAGATGGTTATATTGTTACCAACAACCACGTAGTGGATAAGGCCGATAAAATTGAGGTAATATTATCAAATAGACATAAAGTAACTGCCAAGGTAATTGGTAAAGATGCGAATACTGATTTGGCATTAATTAAAGTAGAAGCAAATGATTTGCCTTATGTAAAAATGGGTAATTCTGACAATGTGCAGGTGGGCGAGTGGGTATTGGCCGTAGGTTTCCCGCTAGATTTGCAAACCACCGTTACTGCAGGTATTGTAAGTGCAAAGGCTCGTAACATTGGTATTTTAAACCGCGAAAATGGGATGATGACCCAAGAAGAGTACGATGATTTTAGAAGAACGGGGCAAAGACCTACACGTACCAATAACTCTATCGAATCGTTTATCCAAACCGATGCGGCCATTAACCCCGGTAATAGTGGCGGTGCATTGGTAAACGCTAATGGCGAACTGGTGGGCATCAACGCAGCTATTGCTTCGCAAAGTGGTAGAAATGAAGGGTATGGTTTTGCTATTCCAGTAAATTTAGCTAAGAAAATTCTCGAAGATTTTAAAAAATTTGGTTCGGTTAAACGTGGTTACATTGGGGTTTCTTTTAGGGCCTTAGATGCCGATGTAGCAGAAGAACTTAAAATTAAAGAAAATACAGGTTTGTATGTAAGCGACATTTCTCCAAACGGAGCTGCGGCTGCTGCGGGAATTAAAGAAGGCGATATTATTAAAAAAGTAGAAGGTACGCCTATTTACGATTCGCCTGATTTGCAAGAGCGTATTGGACGCATGAGCCCAGGCGATAAAGTTGCATTAACTGTATTGAAAGCTGATGGCTCTACTAAAAACATTAACGTTACTTTAAAGGGCGAAAGTTCTGTATTAACAGCTAAAGCAAGTGAGAAGGCAACCGGGGTGGGTATCTCGAAATTGGGGGCTAGTTTTGCGCCAGCAACTGCTGCTCAAAAGCAAAAGTTTGGGATCAACGGCGGAGTTGCGGTAACCAATATTGTAGCGGGCCAAGAGTTTGACTATTACGGAATTGTTAAAGGATCTATCATTTACAAAGTAAACGGTAAGGAAGTTAACAGCGCTACTGATATTGAGAAAGCCTTAACAACTTCTAGAGACGGTAGAACTACAATTTCTGGTTTCAACCCTAATGGAGGAACTTTTGTTATTCAATTTTAAATAAGTTTAGTTAGTTTTATATTAAAGGGTATTCTGAAAAAGGATACCCTTTTTTGTTGGTGTATTTTATGATTTCTAATTATCGATAAAGAAATTAGGTGTTAGGTATTAACATTTCGCAGCTCTTCTGTTTCTGCCCATTGCATTATAAAACCACAGAATTGAAAACCAGTATCAAGTCAAGTTTTAAACAAATGCCGATAATGAATTATGAAAGAGGTCTATTGTAAAAGTTATCATCTGAGTTTCTTTAGGATAAATGTGCTAGCACAAGACGTTAAAACAAGTCCCTAATTAACTTAGGGAGACGGAGTGTAAATTTTTAGCACCCGATGTTACAAATAGTTTGTCATCGTGTTAATAACCAAATTGTTCTTTAGAGAGGTATAAGCACAACTAGTTTTAACGAGCTTTAGACGGGGTTACAACGAACTTTAGTCGGACTTATGACAATTCTATCCGACAAAAAGCCTAAAAGAATACCTCTTAATCTAGCATAAACCTCTTTTAGTGCCTATTTAATTTATTTTGTAAAAATGTTTATCGCTTATTTTTGAGCGAAAAGAGGCGTGTTTTTGAAGAGATAGGAGGGCTTCTACCTCAAAAAAATGCAACAAAGTTGCAGCCGAAAAGAAGCATAAACAAATTATTAGATAAACTTCAGACAGGCTCTTATAATTCATTAAACAAACCAGATCATTGTGAGGAACGAAACAATCTTACAACGTTAAAAGAAGTTTTTAAAGAGCAGTGCAAAAAAAAGACTCCAACTTTTATGTTAGAGTCTTTTTTAGAATAGTAAACCTATTTATGCTGTGCCTGCCCTACGCGGATAGCCCACTCACAGGACTTTTTTTATCTTTCTTGTTTGGTGATAACAAGCTAGCAAAAAAATGGTTTCGTTCTGTTAAAATTTTATTAACAAATCAACAATTCTGTTGATTATTTTTTGGTGTCTGCGTAACCGAAAACTTTTTGTAGCAAACCGGTAGAACGGGCGCTAATGTTATCTCTAATTTTTAGTTCTTCTTGTGCTACTTGTACAAACATGCCGCTAATGGCTTTTTCGGCTACGTAATTAGTTAAATTGGTGTTTACCGGAGTTACTAACGGTAGCCTATTATAGGCTGTTGCAGCATCGCCCCAGTATTTGGTTGCGCCTACTTTGCTTAAACTGTTGCTAATTACTGGCGAAAATCTCTCCATCAGTTGTGCCGTAGTTACTCTTTTAAAATATTGTGTTGCGGCATCTTTATTTCCTAAAAGGATATTGGTCGCATCGGCAATAGTCATTTGTTTAATGGCATTTACAAAGATTGGCTTTGCTTCTTTTGCAGCATCTTCTGCCGCACGGTTTAAACTCAAGATTACATTGTCGGCCAACGAATTTAAGCCTACGCTACGCAAGGTTTTTTCTACCTTTTGGGCTTCGGCGGGGAACAAGATCTTGATGGCCATATTGCCAAAGAAACCATCTTTTGCCGAAAGCTTATCGGAGCCTGCGGCAGTACCTATTTCTAGTGCTTGCTTTAGGGCATTGCTAATTTCTAAGTTAGTAGGCGTGCCGGTGGCACCTGTTGCAACTTGTCCTAAAATGCTGCCAATTTGCTGTTGGCTTTGTACATCGCAGCCGCTTAAAGCTAAGGTGCTTGCAACCATTAATAATAATCCAGTTTTTTTCACTTCTTTTAACGCTATGGGTAAAGCAATGGGCCGGCAGTTACCGTTCGTTGCTGTTGTTGGCAAAATTACGTAAATCTTTTGCCTTGTACGCATCTAATCCAGTATATTTTCTGGTTAAACGATAAAGCAGTTGATTTAACTTTTCTACTTTATATTGGCCAACGGTAGGTGCTAAGTGCGAGTTGCCAATTCCACTATGATCCGTAATAAATACGTAAGTGCCATTTGTACTTAATGCCATGAAACGCATTAAAAACTCGGTAGATTTATCTATGCCACTTGCTACTACCGGAACTAAAATAATGCCTTTTGCAGCTGCCTCTTTAACTGAGCGCTGTATTCTTTTAATTTTATCTGGTTGATGATGGGGAGGGGCATCTAATATCATGAACATTAATTTTGTGGAATTGGGTTCACTTGTCCATTGTTGCTGAAATATGGCATTTTCCATCGCCTCGTCAACAGCTTCTTCAAAGTCGCCTCCACCGCTAGCGCTTTGTTTAACGAGGTTCGCTTTAATTTTTTGCAGGTCTGTGTCAAATCCGAAATCTCTTATTATGTATTCATCTCCGTGATCTCTGTAAAAAACTAATCCAGTACGGGTAATTAATCCGTCTTCTCTGTTAAATCTTCCAACAATATCATCAAGCTCTGCTTTAAGATAATTGATTTCATCGCCCATAGAGCCAGTAGCATCAACCATAAACATCACATCTAGGTTTTTAATTTTTTGGGCTCCTACATTTAATTTTATATTTAACTGCCTAGGCTGTTGCTCAAAAGTTTTGGTATAAAGAGGCTCGCCATTGGGAGATGCTACCACAATTTTTATTTCATCATCATTCGGTTGTAATAGCGCTGTCCATAGCTCTGCAATACCGGCATAGTTGCTTTGGGCCTTCCATAGCGCTTTTCCATTGCTAAAAGCATAAACTTGATAATTTGGAAGTGGAGAATTGTTTTTATCTCTTAAGGTGATTTTAAATCTTTTGCCTGTATTAAATCCCCAGCTTTGTTGGTAACTAGACCAATCTTGACTATTCATCAACCCTTTCCAGAAGTCCCAGTTTTCCAAATCGTTCCACTCGCCCGCGGTAAGCTGATTAGACTGAGGCAAATCTTCTCTTCTATCTTTTATGGCTCCCGTACTCGATGTGGATCTGCTTATGTCATCAGCAATTGGAACTCCAGCAACTCGGCCACTTAAGCTTTCTGTTGAAGCAACTGTAGCAACAGCGCCATTAAGGCTCATTTTTTTCTCTGTTGCATAGTCAACAATAGCAATTTCATGCAAAGCTTTACTGTCATCGGCTAAACTGATATTGATAAGGTTAGCTTTGCCAATGGTTACTTTTTTGTGCTGAAAACCAATGGAACTTACCATTAAATAGGTATCGGTAGCCGGAATTTTTAAGAAGTATTTGCCATCGCTTCCAGCCGTTGTATGGGTTTTACTAGGAAAGCTTTGAATGCTGGCATTTGATAAGGCTAAGCCATTGGCGGCGCTAACTATTGTGCCCGAAATTTCTCTGGTTGGTGGGGCCTTGTATCCAAAAAACAGGATTAAAGCCATAAAGGAGGTGAGTAAGGTTTTCATATTTCTACTTTTTGATGAATGAATATTTGAAAGGCTAGTCTTTCTGACTAATAGCTTCTAGTCTTGCCGGCTTTTTAGAGGGTAGATGTAGCTATTGCTAATTTTCCATACTTGTCTCGAAAAATATTTTTATACTTGAATGAAATTTAGGCAATTCCACCAGCGTTTGAAGTTTATCAAGAATACAGTTAAGTCAGAAGAAAAGGACGATCTTTCTTTAGTTGTTGCTTATCAAAAAAGCGGCGATTTAGAGGTGTTGGGCGAACTTTACAATAAATATATGCACTTGGTTTACGGGGTTTGTTTTAGCTACTTTAAGGATGAAGAACAAAGCAAGGATGCGGTAATGCAAATTTTTGAGGAGCTGATTAAAAAACTGCGTATCCATCAGGTGCAAAATTTTAAAAGTTGGCTGCATGTACTTACCCGAAACCATTGTTTAATGGCGCTGCGTAAGTCGTCAAAAAATCTAACGGTACCCCTCGAAGATAATTTTGTGGAAAATGACGATTTTGTGCATCTAGCTATAGACGACACAAAAGAAACACAGTTAACCCTTATGGAAAAGTGTATGGAAAGCCTTTCGGAAGAACAGCGAAAAAGTGTAGATTTATTCTATTTACAAGAAAAATGCTACAAAGAAGTTGCCGATATTACTGGTTATGATATGCTAAAAGTGAAAAGCTATATCCAAAATGGGAAACGGAATTTGAAGATTTGTATAGAAAAGAACAGTGGGCAATAACGAATGGTTAGATATTGATGTACTGGACGACTACCTAGAAGGGAAGTTAGATGCCGGTATGATGCATAAGGTAGAGCGAGTATCGCTCGAAGATCCTTTTGTTGCCCAAGCTTTGGCTGGACTAACGGAGGCGAAAAAACGGACGCAAACGCTTTCTATCTTACAAAGACAGTTGCATGAGCGCATTGCCGAAAAACCTGTTGAACGTAAAATGTGGCGTATTGCCTCTATGCGTTTAAGTATTGCGGCAACTGCGGCAGTACTTTTTTTAACGGTTAGCGTATTGTTTTGGATGCGTGAAAATTACCGTCAACAGCAGGCAGAACTAGCGGCCAATAAACCAAAAACCATAGAAATTGCTTTAAAGCCAGAAGCGAATGCCGTGGCAGTGGCTCCGGTTGATACTGTTATTCGTGCTAAGCCAGCAACTTTGGTTGATGAACAAAAGGTAGCGCAGGCCTTAAATAAAACCTTGGCTAAAGGTGGCCAAGCAATTGCCAAAAACAAACGTTCAAAAGAAATAACCAACAATAATTCAGCACGCTATAGTGGTGCAATAGCTAATGATGTGGTAAATAGCGAAACAACTAATGACCAAAAGGCAATGCGTGGCGTTGCTTTTACAGCACCCAAACCTGTGGCAGAAACTTTATTAGCGAGTGGGTTGCAAAGCGACAATGCCAAGTTGGTAAAAGGTATTGTTGCCGATGTTAACGGCCAGCCAATTGCAGGAGCTGCCGTACAACTGACAGGTGCCAATTTAAGAACTACTACAAATGCAAGTGGAGAGTTTGAGTTGGCGGTTGACAAAGACAGCAATAAAGTAACTTTAGAAGTGGCATCTTTAGGCTTTGCCCGTAAAAATGTAGCAGTTAAGACGAATGAAAAGCTGGACATTAGGCTACAAGAGGCCAATAACGCATTAAATGAGGTGATGGTTGTTGGTGTTGGCGAAGCGAGGAAGAAAACGGCGGTGTCTAGCAAATCGACTATTATAACGGCAAACGAGTTGATTATTGGGGTGCCTGCGATTGGCTGGAAAGCCTACAACGAATATTTAATTAAAAGCAACAAATTGTACGTTGATGGCACTAAAACCGTTAGGCTAAGCTTTAGTATATCGGCAAACGGTTCGCCAAAAAATATAAAGGTTGAAAAATCGGAAGGGAAAGCGATGGACGATGAAGCGGTTAGGTTGTTGAAAAATGGTGGGAAATGGAAATTGCCAACGGGCAAGATAACCCAAACATCGATAAGTATTAAGTTTTAGAAACTGTTTAAATTTC
>NZ_DHDZ01000025.1:38453-49283 GCF_002399615.1 Pedobacter sp. UBA4863
TATCATTTTTAAACAGTTTCCTAATTTAAGATGTATAAAGTTGGTAGTTTTCTAGAGAAAGATGTTGCTAAGCTAGTTGCTTTTATGCAGGCTCATCCGTTTGCGGTATTAATAGGGACCCACCAAAATGTTCCATTTGCTACGCAAGTTCCTTTGCAAATTAAAAAAGATGGAGATACGGTTAAGTTAATTGGGCATGTGATGAGAAAAACCGACCATCACTATGCCTTTATGGCTAATGAAAATGTATTGGCACTGTTTCATGGCGCACATGCCTATGTAAGCGCTTCGGTTTATGAAAATCCGGCCTCGGCATCTACATGGAATTATAGTTCGGTACAAGCAAAAGGAAAAATTAAGTTGCTGGGCAATGAAGAAACCATGATTGCTATTAAAGAACTAACCGAACAATACGAAACAAAAGATAGTCCAGCGGCATTTCATCAAATGTCAGCTAAATACATCAATCAACATTTAAAAGCCATTGTAGGTTTCGAAATTACGTTAACTTCTTTGGAAGGCGTTTTTAAACTGAGCCAAAACCATTCGCGTACCAATAGAGAAAGTATTGTTCAGCATCTTTCGCAAAGCGATGATAGGCAAGCGCAAGAAGTGGCTAAACAGATGAAAGGGGATTTGTAATTTTTCTCTACGGATAAGTGCAAGTCTATACCAAAGCTGTTTGCATGTTGGTTTTTTTGACTTTTAGAAGCTGTTTAAAATGGATAACTATTTTACATTGCGTTTGGCGAGGACCCCACAAACGTTGCCCCACCTGCAGAGGACGGCGCCCCGCCGTCCATACATATTTATTAGATAAATTTTAAACAGGCTCTCAACAGTTTCTTAACTTGTTTAGCATTCTGGCAAGCTAATAGGGATATTTGTTGCAAGGCCGCCGTCTGAAGTTTCTTTATATTTTGAATTCATATCCAAAGCAGTTTCCCACATGGTATTTACCACAGCATCTAAGCTTACTTTTGCTTTGTCAGGATTGCTTTGCAATGCTAGTTGACTGGCGGTAATGGCCTTAATGGCACCCATGGTATTGCGTTCTATACAAGGAATTTGTACCAAGCCGCCAATTGGATCGCAGGTTAGGCCTAAATGGTGTTCCATGGCAATTTCTGCGGCCATTAATACCTGACGTTGCGAACCGCCCAAACACTCGGTTAAAGCTGCTGCGGCCATTGCCGATGATACGCCAATTTCTGCCTGACAACCGCCCATAGCAGCCGAAATAGTGGCTCCTTTTTTGAAAATACTGCCTATTTCGCTGGCGCAAGCTATAAATTGGATAATTTTATCTTCCGTATAGCCATCGCAAAAAGTAATAAAATATTGTAATACCGCCGGAATTACACCCGCTGCACCATTGGTAGGTGCGGTTACTACACGCCCAAAAGCGGCATTTTCTTCGTTAACCGCCAATGCAAAGCAACTTACCCAATCTAAAATATAGTTAAAGTCGGTGCCCCCGTTGCGGATAGCCTTAGTCCAGCTATCATAATCGGTATAGGTTTGGTCGCCTATTAAACGCTGATTTAATTTGGCAGCTCTACGGGCCACATCTAATCCGCCAGGTAAAAAACCGGCAGTATGGCAACCTCTATAGATACATTCTTTGATCACTTGGTAATGTTGTAGGATGCCTTTCCTGGTTTCGGCTTCTGGTCGCCAAGCGGCTTCGTTTTCCATTACAATTTCGCTCACTTTTAAGCCGGTGGTTAAGCACCAGTGCAAAAGTTCACTGGCTTTTTCTACCGGAAATGGGAGTTCAACCTGTTCTTTCTCTGAGCTATCTTGTCCTTCTTTTACCACAAAACCACCACCTATGCTGTAATAAGTTTCAGAAACGGCTTTTCCGTTATTTAAAAATGCTTGAAAGGTAACTGCATTGGGATGAAAAGGTAAGCTTTCGGTAAACAAGAAAATTAAATCGTCTGGGTAAGAAAAGTTAATTTCTAAATGCCCTGCAAGCATTAGTTTTTGCGCTGTTTTAATTTGAGCTATTGTGCTGTCAATCGCGTTTACATCAAAAGTAACGGGGTCGCCGCCAGCCAAGCCTAATAAAATAGCAATATCGGTACCGTGTCCCTTGCCTGTTTTAGCTAAAGAGCCATACAGCAGAATTTTTACTTGTTCTACATTATTTAGCACACCCTGTGACGCTAAGCTATTGGTGAATTGTTGTGCTGCTCGCCAAGGGCCAAGCGTATGTGAGCTAGAAGGACCAATTCCTATTTTAAAGATATCGAAAACCGAGATTTGTTCATTTGGCATGTACAAAACTACGATTGTTTTTAGATACTTTCTAAATCATATTACGTGTAATCTTACCTTTAATAATATATAGTGATACGATGTCTTTTTTATTAATGATGGTATCGCCTCTATAGTTAGGATTTGATGACCTTAGTATAATTTTCTCTGTATTTTGATGTTCGTGCAAAATTTTGATGCCCTTGATGTTGTTGGCTTGTTCATTTGCCATAATCATATAAGCTTCGCCCCATTGAATAATATCTAAATTTTTAATCTCTTTAACAGCAATGATATCTCCAGAGGCATACTTAGGGTACATGCTATCTCCATATACGGGTAAATAAGCGGCACAATCGTTAAATGGGCGATAATTGACAAAGTACTCTGGTTTGTCTTCCATCGCCAACAGGTTGCTGGTATCTGCTTGGTTAAGATCGAGGTTATAATATGGGATTCTAATGGCGGTTTCTTGTATGTCTTCTTCAAAGTCCAGCAAACTTGTTTCGTTTTTTGGGGGCGAAAAGCCTGGATGGTATTGGTTCCCGAAGCCTGTTAATACCCAATTCATATTTGCGTTCTTAAACTTATTGGCAAAATCTACCAAAATATCGGCCGATGGCTTTGCCTTATCGCTGCGTTCTAGCCTATAAAGTTTCTCTGGACTTTTGTAGCCTAGGTGTTTAGAGAGGTCGTTTACATTTTTATAGCCAGCTTCGGTGGCTATTGCAAGCATTCTTTCAAATATGTTAGAATATAATTTCAAAATTATTTGTATTTAATCAAACTTGTTTGTAAATTAGTTTGTGCGTTTAGCCTTGTATGGCTAATATAAAGAAATAACCTTTATGCTTTTATTATAATATTTTATCTTATGAAAAATCTAAAGCGAATTTACGAGGAAAAATTTAAGCAGGCGGTATTAAAAAGTGACCCATTTGATCTTGAAAAAATCGTACACCCTTATCAGATTTTGGTGAGTTTTTTTGATGCCGGTAATATTCAAAGCCATCTAATTGTATTAAAGGAACTGTATAAAAATGCTACAAGGAAAGGAAGTTTGAAAAAAGAGCCTCATAGTATCATGTATAATCATAAGCTGTTTTCTGAACTTTTGAATGCCACTTGGGTAATTTATAAAACAAAGGTAAAGCGCAAGGATATTCCATTTCATATGGCAGATGTTGTGATGCCCGGAGGTGCTTTATCTAATTGTACTTTGCAGAAATATTTAATGGATGATGAAATAAGTAATCCTTATTTGGGCTTTTATCATTGTTATAAGGATTTTTCTTTGAGCTGCTATCAGCGTAACCTGTACCATTGGTTTTGGTTTGCATCAAGTACGAAAGATTTTTTGGGGAAAGATAAAGACACTAAAAAGATATATAGGAATTTTTATAAAATACTTATTTGTAGTTGGTCAATTTACAAAATGGAGCTTTTGAATGAAAATAAGTCGTAAACCAAAATAATACTGTTATGCAAAATAAAATAACTTCTAATTTAATGTTGCGCTATGCAACCGCTTATAAAAAGGCAAGGGTAAAGACATTAATTTTTGATAATTATGAAGATCCTTTTATGGTGTTTCGAGATTTTTTTAGTTCATCTGATATTGAAAATCACTTAGCTATGCTAAAAAGAATGTACAAACATGCTTCAGTGAATAGGAGGTTCAAAAAACATCCGGCAGATATTGTTTTGTACTATGAAATTTTTACCAATTTGTTAAACGCTACTTGGATTATTTTTAAGACAAACATTAGGTTTAAGGATTTAGAGGCTAAAGAAAAGTATTTAGGCATTGGTACTGGAGGCGAACTTTCTAATGAAAGTCTAACCAAATATCTCGCCGAGGGAGAAATTGAAGATGCTTATAGGGGGTTCTATAACGCATTTGCGCATATTTCACTTACAGAATATCACCGCAGGCTAAATAATTGGTATAAATTGAGTTTATGTGGTGATGACCATGACGATGAAGATAAGCTAGGTAGGAAAATTTATAAAATGCTGAAGAAGCTTATGGTTTGCAGTTGGCTGATTTATGAAAGAGAAATACTGCAATCGGAAGCGGTGTTAGTTAAGCCATAGGAAATAATTTTAATGATATAAACCATACTGCTATGCAAGAAGCTACCATGATGTATAGTGCTGCACAAAATGCACCCACTGGTTACCATTTTAATGAATTTACTAAAGTGAATTTTGAGGGTGTAATTAATTTTCTTAAGCAGACGGTTCCCATAGGTTCTATATATAACCTCAGCAGAAACCCCCAAAGCTTAGATTTAATGGTTGTACTAGAAAAATCTTGCGGTGAGGCATTAGCTAATTTCGAAGATTTGGTAGATATTGCTTTTTTGGGCTACCCCAATAGTGTTTGTACATTGCATAGCTATGGAGGGTTAAACCAACAGTTGCTTAGTGGAAGTTTGTTTTATAGCTGGGCCTGTAACGATGAAAATATTGTTTACCGAAAAAGCAATGCCGAAACTTTAGCTAAAACAAGTGTAGAGACTTATCTTGCTAAGAAATCTTATTATAATAGGCTGTTTAAGATAGAAATGATAAAGGCGTGTTCTTTTTTAGACGGAGCAACTCATTTTATGGCGCTAAACCGTTTTGAGTTAGCAGTTTTTATGCTACAACAAGCTGTTGAATTAACCTACCGATGTTTTTTGAACTTGATGCGGGGAAAAGATATTAAGTGCCATGAGCTTTACGTGCTACGCCGAAATATCAAGCGTTTTGCACCCACGCTTATCGGTGTTTTTTCTGATAATGAGGAGGAAGAACTCCATTATCTTGATGTTTTAGGGAAAGGCTATTGCGATGCTAGGTATAATCGGGAATATAAGATAGGGAAGGACCGGGTAATTTTTTTACATCAGAAAGTGAAGGCTCTACATAGCAGGTCGTTTGAATTATTTGCCAGCATGATGCTAAAATTAGATAAGTATATTGACAAATATGAATAGCACCCATTAAAAATCGAACTCCAAAATATCTTCGTCCTTTAACATGGCTTCTACAAACTCATGGTGTTTTTTAGGGCTGCCCACAGCAGTCCAAACACCGGTAATAATACCATTCGCTAATTGATGGTGTCCTCTTTCGGCTTTTAGTTTGTGTTGTTTAAAGATAAGTTCGTAATTGTCTAAATCTTTATTTTCGTACATTTTCACTACGCGATAGGTACGTTTGGTAAAACGGCGTTCGGCAATGTTCTCTACATATGGGAATACCATTAACGAAATAACCACTACAATAGTTACGCCGGTAGCTTGAATAAAATAGCCCGAACCTACTGCCATGCCAATAGCTGCAACAATCCAAATTACGCAGGCGGTAGTTAAACCTTTTACGCGGTTTTCTTCTTTAAAAATTACTCCCGCCCCCAAAAAGCCAATACCTGTTACAATATTTGCCGCAATACGATCATGGCTGCTAGCATCGCCAATTTTAATTGATAATACCGTAAATAAAGCCGAGCCTAAACCAATCATGATCATGGTTTTTAAGCCAGCAGATTTGCTACGATACTCGCGTTCGGCACCAATAATGCCGCAAAGTAAAATGGTAATTAAAAATTTATTTACTTCGGCCGCTGTTAAAAACTTGTTGTTGTCGCCTAAAATTTCCCACATCTTATAAATGTAGAAAGTAAAAAGGTAAAAGCGAAAAGTTTTTTAGGCAGACTAGAAATAACGACTAAGAATACAAAATTGTTTGTTAGTTTAAGCTGGGGCTTTGGTATTATTTCATGAACTAGCTGTTTTTTGTGGGCGATTCCGGATGTTTAAGGAGGATTACAAATCTCTTGATAAGGCGTTCGATATTACAAATGTCGAACAGCACAAAAAAACCTCTCAAAACATTATGTTTTGAGAGGTTCGGATGCTTGCAGTAGGCTGTTTTATTTCTCTTATAATTTATTCACATAAGAAGTGATATAATTAGCTCTTTTTCTTAGGTAAGTTTTAAGGTCTTTTTTAATTTCTGGAAAATTACTTGCAAATGGAGCCCATTCTGTATCATAATGCCACCTATCAGCTTTCCAACGCTCAAGGTCTTTGGTTTGAGATACCCTAATAGAAGCAGCATATTGTTCAATATATTTCAATAACTCATCGAAATTATTGTTTTTGTAATTGGTCCAAGTAGATTTGTATAGGTTTTTAACCTCTGGGTCGTTTAAAAACCTGCTGAAAAATACTACACCTTTATTGGTATCTCCAGATTTTAAAAGAGGATTGTCTGTGCTATATGTAAAGTACTTGCGATTACCATCATCTAAACCAAAACCCCAATCAAAATCCCAAACAGGCCCCAGGGTGTATTTACCTCCTTTTGCTTTGTGCATATAAACACTTTTAGGGTGTTTTATTTCTAGATTTGCTGTTAGGTTATAAACAATAAGGTAGTTTACTAATTGTTGCTTGTCAAAATAGTTTCCGTAATTATTATTTGGGAAATCTGATCTTTTGAGCAACGCTTCAAAATCCAAAAATTCTTGCTTAATGGTATTAAACTGCTCTTGAGTTTCTATGTCTGGAGATTTAACCATTACTGGCAAACTGTACCCAGTAGAAATAAATTGCCAATCTTCATCATAATTTGTATCCAATTCCAATAGCACACCATCTTTACCAATATTTACTCTTCCGTCTTTTACTTCTATTTGTTGGGTAAGCGTATAGTTGCCAGCGTATTTGCCGTTAATGGTTACATCAACAGGTATAATTGTATTGGTATAAGGCATGCCTAATTGCTGTCCAATTTTCATGGCCACGGCATTGGTCATAAATGTATAATCTTGCCAATTAGCTAATAATACCCAATCTTTTGCAGATTTTAACCCTAGTACCGAAGCAGCAGCATCCAATTTAATGCGGTAAGGTTTTTTTGGCTTATTCCAGGTGCTGTTACCACGACCTTTTATGCGCATTGTACTTGCTACAAGATCAGCATTTACGGCATTGCCCTTAATATGTACAGTGCCATTAATATAGTCATCTTTACTCACTATTTCTGCGTTCTCTGCTGTTTCGATATAAATATGAGGAATAACCGCTGAAACACTTTCGTCTAATTGGGCTTGTTCTATAATAATTTCCTCTTCTGGTTCTGAGACTGTTGGAGTTTTCTTACATGAATAAGTAGCTAATACAATAAAAGATAGAAGAAGGTTAAGTTTAAATTTCATTTCGATTTTAATTAAAAATGGGGCATGTGAATCATGGGGATGCTACTCAACACATTGAGTTTGTATTTCCCCTGTTTTATAATTGGATTTTTAAATGGATTTGCTTCTAAAAGGTTTGATTAGCGTTTTTAGATTAGTTTAAAGGGTTGTTTTATCATATTAGACAACTATTGAACCATAAAAAGAGATAAAACAAAAAATCCCTCAAAACTTTCGCCTTGAGGGATTTTTTTATAAGGTTAAAGACTAAATGAGAAAGCTTAAAGCTTATCCAAATTGCTTTAGTCTTTTAGCTTTGACCTTTTCGCTATTTATTACATCATGCCGCCCATGCCGCCGCCCATTGGTGGGTGTGCATGACCTGCGTCTGCTGCTTCTGGCTCATCTGCTAAAACAACTTCTGTAGTTAACAACATTGCTGCAATTGAAGCTGCGTTTTCTAATGCTACACGAGATACTTTAGTTGGGTCTATTACACCAGCACCAATTAAGTTCTCATAAACATCTGTACGTGCATTGTAACCGAAATCGGCTTTGCCTTCTTTTACTTTTTGTACTACGATAGAACCTTCGATACCTGCGTTTTCACAGATTTGACGCAATGGTTCTTCGATAGCACGTTTAACGATAGCGATACCAGTAGTTTCGTCTTCGTTAGCACCTTTTAGGTTGGCTAAAGCTTCTACCGCACGGATGAAAGCAACACCACCACCAGCAACGATACCTTCTTCTACAGCAGCACGTGTAGCGTGTAGAGCATCGTCAACACGGTCTTTTTTCTCTTTCATCTCTACTTCCGAAGCAGCGCCTACGTAAAGTACAGCTACACCGCCAGAAAGTTTAGCTAAACGCTCTTGTAACTTTTCTTTATCGTAATCAGAAGTAGTTGTCTCAATTTGAGCTTTAATTTGGCCCACACGAGCTTTAATGTCTTCTGTTTTACCAGCACCGTTAATTACGGTAGTGTTGTCTTTGTCGATTACTACTTTTTCTGCAGTACCTAAGTAAGAAAGATCTGCATTTTCTAATTTATAACCTCTTTCTTCAGAAATTACTGTACCGCCAGTTAAGATAGCGATGTCTTCTAACATTGCTTTTCTTCTGTCGCCAAAGCCTGGAGCTTTAACAGCAGCCACTTTTAGCGAGCCACGGATTTTGTTTACTACCAAAGTAGCTAGTGCTTCGCCATCTAGGTCTTCAGCAATAATTAAAAGTGGTTTACCAGTTTGTACTGTTTTTTCCAATACTGGCAACAATTCTTTCATGTTGCTGATTTTTTTGTCGTAGATCAAGATGAAAGGAGTATCTAACTCGGCTTCCATTTTATCAGCGTTGGTTACAAAGTATGGAGAAAGATAACCTCTATCGAATTGCATACCTTCAACAGTTTTTACTTCTGTTTCAGTACCTTTTGCTTCTTCAACTGTAATTACACCATCTTTACCCACTTTTTGCATGGCTTCTGCAATTAACGAACCGATCACCTCGTCGTTGTTAGCAGAAATTGAAGCTACTTGTTTAATTTTGTTGTTGTCTTCGCCTACGGTTTGCGATTGAGTTTTTAGGTTCTCTACCACTGCTGTAACCGCTTTGTCGATACCGCGTTTCAAATCCATTGGATTTGCACCAGCAGCAACGTTTTTAATACCCGCAGTAACAATTGCCTGCGCCAATACGGTAGCAGTAGTTGTTCCATCGCCTGCAATATCAGCAGTTTTAGAAGCTACTTCTTTTACCATTTGCGCACCCATGTTTTCAATGGGGTCTTTCAAATCGATTTCTTTAGCTACCGAAACACCGTCTTTAGTGATTGCCGGAGAACCAAATTTTTTATCGATAATTACATTACGTCCTTTTGGACCTAAAGTTACTTTTACTGCGTTTGCTAGCGTGTCAACACCTTTTTTCAGTGCGTCGCGAGCCTCAACGTTATATCTTACTTGTTTTGCCATTGCTTAATTTTGTTTGAAAGTTTTAATGTTTTAAAGTTGAAAGGTTTTTCAACTACTAATCAATTAACATTGCAACATTTTAACGTTACAACATTTCAATTTTTTATCCAATTACCGCGTAAATATCAGCTTCACGCATAATTAAATACTCTTTTCCTTCGTGAGATACTTCTGTACCGGCAAATTTGCCGTAAAGTACCGTGTCTCCAACTTTTACAGTCATTGGTTCATCTTTTTTACCAGCGCCAACCGCAAGTATTGTACCTTGTTGAGGTTTTTCTTTTGCAGTATCAGGAATATAGATGCCTGAAGCTGTTTTTTCTTCAGCAGGAGCAGCTTCTACTACGATTCTGTCTCCAATAGGTTTTAAATTTAAAGCCATAACTCTAATAATATTATTTTGATTTTAAAATGTTTAAATTAACAGTAAACCCATTATCAGTTTTTATGCCAATAGGTTTTGTGCCGACAAATTTGCACAGCTTGTCAGTTGGGCTAAAGTTAAGCGTATTTTTTGGTGTCAGACTGACAGAGTGAATAACGAAAATAACGTAGAAATTTCAGATTTTAGCAGCGCAATTGCAGCAGCATCTATTTGCGGAAAGTCCCGCCATCCGCTTTATCCCGATGAATCGGGATGCTCGCCGCTGTCGGGGCTATTTAACAACAGACTTACGAAGTTTATCAGTCTTCGTAAGTCTTTGGTGGTGCAAGGGCTCTTCGCAGTTTACAGCGCTTGAAACTCTATTGTAGGTTTTCGTTTGGAGTTTAATAAATGAATTAAAATGCTTCGATACTGGTGCTGCATTACAAATGTCTAACAGTAATATTAGGCCTGAATCAAAAAAGCTTCACCATGAAAGTGAAGCCTTTTAATTATGTTCTGCTTAGTGCTTTTTAAATGTAGATTCGTATTTGTAATTATGGGTTGCTCCGTTTATTGTTTCTGTGTCTTCGTCAATAAGTACAAACTCGCTTTTCGAATTCCATCTTAAAGTATTGACTTCTTTGTCACCATCTTTATCAATAATGGTAATAGAATTGTCGGTAGCTGTAAAAGTACCTTCGCCATCTAATTTGCCATCTTCGTAAACCTTATATCTATTTTCTTCAAACACAATGTAAAGATCGCCACATCATAAGTGTGAGAATATTCAGACGTAACAGTACCATTTACACGTGTTACATCAAGGTCTTTAGCTAAATCCCACCTTCCCTTTAATTTGTCTTCTGAGTCTTTTTTACATGCAGTTAAAGTTGTAACTGCAACAAATAAAATTAGTAATACTTTTTTCATGCTTGTTCGTTTTTTACGCAAAGGTATATTGTAGCAAAATGACAGGCAATACCTAAAAATAGGTAATTTGATAGTTTTAAAAAGAAAAGGGGCTGTCTCAAAAGTAG
>NZ_DHDZ01000045.1:0-4656 GCF_002399615.1 Pedobacter sp. UBA4863
GATAAATGGCGGTAGTAATTGTCGGAGGGAACTAGTTCTTCCAAACTTAACTGATAGAAAAATTGGGGATGAAAACTCTTACGTCCTTGCATATAGTAAGATACGAATTATTTATCTATTTTTAGAGAGTTGTGCAACAAGCACATCGTATTGGCAATAGTGGGGCTGACAGTTGTAAACTCAACATTTGTAATTCTATTGGGCATTTGTGCAAATGTTGGGCTGACGTTTTTCAAATGCCCCACCATCGCCAATACGTAAACCGTTAGCGGTCATTGTGGTGCTACACTTAGACCATAAATAAACGTTAGTAAAATGACGAAATTACTTCTGCATATGGACAAAGTAAACAGACAGCGACAAGCAAAAACCAAATAAACGACATTTCAAAAAGTGGGAAATATTGAAACAGTAAAAAAAATGTATGAGCTCTTCGCTACCAAAGACAACAGCTCAATCCGACAGGTATTTGACGAGAAAATAAAGTGGAATCAAATGAAAGGTTTTCCAGGTGGTGGACAACATATTGGACCAGATGCCGTGTTTGAAAAGGTTTTCGGTGATTTCAGACAAAATTGGACAAATTGGAAAGCTACAATTACACGATACATTGACAGTGGTGATGGAGTTTTTGTAATTGGCTTTTATGAAGGGACATACAACGCAACGGGAAAATATATGAAATCCGACTTTGCTTGCGAATACAAAGTACGAGAGGGGAAAATCATTGAGTTCAATCAATATACAGACACGTTTTTAATAGGACGAGCAATGGGACTGACCAAAGAGTAAACAACGAACCGCTAACACGGGTACCTGTTGCACAACCCTTTAAAAAAGCAAAACCTAACAATATGCAACTTCATTTAAGCCCCTTTAAGCGAGGTTAGTTGTTTTCAACGTTAGTGAAACTTAACTTTTAACGTAGCTCTAATCGGCTTATTTTAACGCTACCAATAGCTATTTCAAACCAAAAAAGTACTCCCTTAATTGAAGGCATGCTTTGCGCTATTATTGTTGGGTTTTTACGAGTAAATTTGAGCAGTTTCTTTAGATTATAGCTCAATGCCGCCATTAAAACATGTTTGTTGGCCTGTGCCATGCCCCTGCTATTGATCCGTTTCATGTTGTGGTGGTTAATTAAAGTACCAAGTACTGGCTCTACCGTGCTACTTCGGCGTTTAACCAGCCTACGGTGATAGGCTTTGTTATCCGTTAATTTTTGGTGCATCCTATCATAAAGTGGCTTATGGATGCTTTCATCTAGCTTTGCTTTACTTACACAAGCACAAGACCAACAAAAATACGATGAAGCCTTGGCTAAAAAGCTAGGTGCAGACAACTATGGCATGAAAATGTATGTGCTGGTAATATTAAAAACTGGAACTAACACCACCGCTACCAAAGCGCAAACCGACAGCTTATTTAAAGGCCACATGAGCAATATGGGGCAATTGGTTAAAGAGAACAAACTCATTATAGCTGGGCCATTTGGTAAAAATAACAAGCAATATCGCGGAATTTTTATGCTCAATACTAAATCTATTGAAGAAGCGAAAACTTGGTTGGCTACAGATCCTGCTGTAAATGCAAAATTACTGGATGCAGAATTGTTCAATTGGTATGGTTCTGCGGCTTTATCAACCTACCTTCCCTATCACGATAAAATACAGAAAAGTAGCTTTTAACTTTTTGGCTTTGCAACATTTCTATTAAAAAGGGTTTATAAACCTACTTAATAACTAATTTAGAAACCTATTAGCTAAATCAACATTATACACAGATGAATAGAAAATTAATTTTATCAGGCTTTTTGTTGTTCACTTCTTCTTTTGCTTTTGCACAAGACAAAGTCATCGACAATATCATTAAAGAGGCTAACGAGAACTCGCAGCTAGAAAAATTAGCACACGAATTACTAGACGTGGTTGGTCCGCGTTTGGTAGGTACGCCACAAATGAAACAAGCTGGCGACTGGGCAATTAAAAAGTTTGCCGATTGGGGCATTAGTGCCAAAAACGAACAATGGGGCCAATGGCGAGGTTGGGAACGCGGTGTTACCCACGTAGATTTGGTAAGCCCACGTTTAAGAACTTTAGAAGCTACGCAACTGGCCTGGAGCCCATCTACCAATGGCAAACCAATTAAAGCCGAAGCGATTATTTTACCAGAAAACATTACCGACTCTGCATCATTTCAAAAATGGCTGCCGAGCGTAAAGGGTAAATTGGTTTTGGTTGCACACAACCAAATCTCTGGCCGACCAGATAAAAATTGGGAAGAATTTGCTACCAAAGATCTTTTTGAACAGTACAAAAAAGATAAAGCCGAAGCGCTAAAGAAATTTAACAACAATCTTGCTAAAACTGGCCTAAATGCCAAAAATTTAGCTTTGGCAATAGAAAATGCCGGTGCTGCCGCAGTAATCATCAACAACTGGTCGCAGGGTTTTGGTGTAGATAAGGTTTTTGGTGCAAATACCAAGAAAATTCCTACCATCAATTTATCGGTAGAAGATTATGGCTTAGTGTATCGCTTAGCTAAATTTGGCAGTAAACCAGTGTTGAATATCACGTCAGAATCTAAAGAATTGGGCATGGTACCAACCTTTAATACTATGGCCGAAATAAAAGGCAAGCAAAAACCTAACGAATATGTAATGCTTTCGGCGCACTTCGATTCGTGGGATGCGGCTAGTGGCGCTACCGATAATGGTTCTGGTACTATTTTAATGATGGAAACCATGCGTATCTTGAAAAAGTTCTATCCAAATCCTAAGCGCACTATTTTGGTTGGCCACTGGGGCAGCGAAGAGCAAGGGTTAAATGGTTCGAGAGCTTTTGTAGAAGACCATCCGGAAGTAGTTAAAAACTTACAAGCTTTATTTAACCAAGACAACGGAACAGGCAGAGTAGTAAACATTGGCGGACAAGGATTTAGCAATGCAGAAAAATTCTTAACACGCTGGTTGGCCAAAGTTCCAGACACCATCAGAAACCAAATTAAAACTTCTTACCCTGGTACACCCGGAGGCGGTGGTTCAGATCATGCCTCATTTGTGGCAGTTGGTGCCCCTGGATTTTCTTTAGGTGCGCTAAGCTGGGATTACGGCACTTACACTTGGCATACCAACCGCGATAGCTATGATAAGTTAGTGTTTGAGGAGATTAAAAACAATGCCATTTTAACCGCTATTTTGGTTTACATGGCATGCGAAGATCCAGAAAGATTTAATAACACAAAGGCCGACTTGCCAATTAATCCAAGAACTGGGCAAAAAACAACTTGGCCCGAACAGAAAAAAGCAAACCGTAAAGGCGGTGTAGATTAATATAAAAAAGCGAGACCAACCATCTCGCTTTTTTTTATGCAACATTTGGTAATTTAACTTGTCTATTAATAGAAAAAACATGAAATTATTAAAGCTTTTACCCCTTCTTTTATTTACAAGTACAGGATTTGCACAACAAAGCAATTCCTTTAATTATCTAGCCGATTTAGAATACCTACGAGATACCCTACCCGCAAAACACACCAACCTGTTTGCAAAAATCTCTAAAGAACAGTTTAATACCGCTATAAACAAAATAGAAATTAAAGCCAATTCCTTAACATACCCCAGTTTTTCTACCGAACTTTTGAAATTAAAAGTGGCCATAGGTGATGAGCATACCAACATCGAGCCTAATTTCCAACAGCTCTTTCCTATTAAGTTCGATATTTTTGAAGAAGGAATTTTTGTAACTAAAACCACAGCAGACAATGCCAGTTTTTTAGTATCAGAATTAATCGCAATTAACGGTAAACCTATAAAAGCAGTAATCGATGATTTTCGCGAAATTATACAGTACAGCAACCGTTCTTTTTTTGAAAGCAGGCTACTTCACTTCTTAAACAAACCCCTAATTCTTAATGGATTGGGCTTAATAGACACGCCTACAGTATTGCCAATTACGCTTAAAAACAAAAATGGAACAATCAGTAACCATACCATAAAGGCTATCTCGCAAACAGCAAACCCACATCAAGCTACCGCCAGCGGCTATCAAAAGCCAATATCTAACACAAAAACCGGAAACTATTGGTTTACAACCCTCAGCGAACAAAACACCGTGTATGTAAATTACAACAGGTGTCAAGAAGACCCAACGTATCCTTTCATCAACTTTAATAACGATTTATTTAAAGTGATAGAAAAGAAAAAACCAACAAAAATCATTCTCGATTTGCGTTATAACAGCGGTGGCAACTCTGCCATACTTAAGCCTTTTATCGAAAAAATTAAATCGAGCTATTTAAACAAAAAAGGAAAACTATACCTACTCATTGGTCGCGATACTTTTTCTTCTGCCTTGATGAATGCCGTAACTTTAAAAAGAACCACTAAAGCCATTCTAGTGGGGCAAGCTACAAGTGGCAATATTAATCATTATGGCGAAGTGAGGGGTTTTGCACTGCCAAGCACTAAAATTATAATTGCATACTCTACCAGGTATTGGGAAACTTGGAAAGGAAAAAAAGGCGCTTTGCATCCAGATAAAAGCATTACCTATTCGGTTAAAAACTACGAAAATGGAATAGACGAAGCACTTGAATACATTTTCGGTAAAGGTTAAGAAGCTGTTTAAATTTCAATAAGAATAAATACATAGGCGG
>NZ_DHDZ01000045.1:4985-42658 GCF_002399615.1 Pedobacter sp. UBA4863
GGGTTAATATCATTTTTAAACAGCTTCTAAACTGTTTTTATTTTACACTAAGCTCGGCATAAGCGGCATTTAAACTTCTGGCAATGCCCTCGCCTTGCCATTCTGCTGCACCCGGAATGGCAGTAGCCTTTAAAATATCTTCCTTTGTTTTTCCGGCTTTAATTTCTTGCCCAACAAAATCTAATAACGATTGTAAATAGTTCTTAAATGCGGCTACATCGGCCTTATTGCCCGTTATTTTTTCTGGGTCGCGGCTATGGCCAAAAACAAACAAAGTATCATCGTCAAACTTGCCTGTAATTCTATCTAAAACATTAACCCAGTTAGCAATATTTGCACCATTTGCAGTATCTATAAACGGATATCGACGGTTAAAAACCAAATCGCCCACATGCGCAATGTTAGCATCTTCAAAATGAAAAATGCTATCGCCATTGGTATGGCCCGGACCAAAATAATGAGCTGTAATCTTCTCTCCGCCTAATTTTGTTTTCCACCCATCGGTTCCAAAGGTCAAGTTAGGCAACAATTGTTTGGCTAAATTATTGGCCTTTTCGGCGGTGCTTATTTGGTTTTTCAACGAATTTTCGTGTGCTACCACCTGCCCTACCAAACCATTAAAAGCAATATTACCTGCGGTATGGTCGCCGTGATGGTGCGTATTAAGCAAATATTTAAAAGGTCTGGTAGCTAATTTCTTTAATTCCTCAATTAGATGGGCGGCCGAATTTGGAAATTGCGCATCTACCACCGCAAAACCATCTTTACTATTTAGCCAGGCAATGGTACCACCCTGCTCGGTAAAAACACCCACATTGTTTCTAAGTGGCCTAAACTGATAAGCTTGCCAAGCGTTATTGGCCAATGCCTTAGTTTTATAAACGGAAAGAATGGCTAAAGCCAGTGCCGATTGTTGAATAAATTCTCTGCGTACCATAAGCTGATATTTAAAAACCACGGCTCCCATTGCCGTGGCTTAAATTTAATAAATAATCTTGTTAAAATCCTGTGCCGGGCGTAGTACCCGGCTCATGCCCACTACCAAATGGTTCGTGCCCACGCGAATGGGTTTTGGTAAATTTACTCCCCATCACAGACGATGGCCTACGTTCAATGTTTTCTTGATTTCTGGCTGGCTTTTCCTCGCCATTCTCAATTACCGGTGTACGTAGCTTCCGCTCTTTTTTACCTTTCTTTTGCATGACATTTAAGATTTAAGTGCTCTTATAAAACAAACCTATTTTTAACTTTGTTTTGTAGCCTAGCAATTTTACTTTTAACAAATGAAAAAAGCAATTGTATTTGGGGCCAGTGGCTTTATTGGCAGCTATTTAATAAACAATTTATTGCAAGGCGATAATTATAGCGAGGTACTAGTAGTCGTACGAAAACCGTTAAACCTAACGCATCCAAAGCTTAAAACAATTGTTGCCAACTACCAAAGTTTAGCACTACACCAAGATGAATTAATTGCTGACGATGTATTTATTGCTTTAGGTACCACTAAAAAGAAAACTCCTAACGAAAGCGAATACTATGAAATAGACCACGATTACCCGGTATTGGCAGCACAGCTCACTAAAGCAAACGGCGCTACCGCTCTCCTGTTGGTATCTGCCGTTGGTGCAAATGCAAATTCTTCCGTTTTTTATATCAAGACTAAAGGCGAAGCAGAAAAAGATGTAATTGCTACCAACTTTAACCATACACATATCTTTAGGCCATCAATGATTATGGGAAGCAGGGCAGAAAAAAGGCCTTTAGAAAAAGTATTCATTAACATTTTCTCGGTAGTTAATTTTTTATTAGTGGGTAAACTTGCTAAATACAAAGGCATTACCGCTAAAAACATCGCAAAAGCGATGGCTAAGGCGGCGCTACAACCCAAAGAAAAAGTAAAGATTTACCACTGGAAAGAGATGATGGATTTAATTAAATAATTTTCACTGCCATTGGGTTGTCAGTAAGAGCTGTATTTTTACCCCCATTAACAACAACAATTTATGAGCTACTGTAGCGCAATACCAAATATGCAGCCCGAAGCACGTAAGGCTTTACATGCAAACTACCACGACCATCACTATGGCTTTCCTATTAAGGATGATAATGAGCTGTTTGGCAGATTAATCTTAGAAATTAACCAAGCTGGCTTAAGCTGGGAAACCATTTTAAAAAAAGAAGCTGGCTTTAGAAAAGCGTATGCCAATTTCGATATTAAAACAGTGGCCAATTTTACCGCATCTGATAGCGAGCGTTTATTGCAAGATGCTGGTATTATCCGTAACAAATTAAAGGTGAATGCTGCCATAGAAAATGCCAAAACCATTCTTCAATTGCAGCAAGAGTACGGCAGTTTTGAGCAATGGCTAGCCCACCACCACCCAAAAACCAAAGCAGAATGGGTAAAATTATTTAAAAAAACTTTCAAATTTACTGGTGGAGAAATTGTTGGGGAGTTTTTAATGAGCATTGGCTATTTGCCTGGCGCTCACGATGCCTCTTGCGCTATCCATAAAGAGGTTTTAAAAAGTAACCCAAAATGGGCTGGACAATAAAGTTAAACTGTCCTTTGTTCGTCTATTCATAAAAATGCCCCCAATAAGTGTCTAACTTTTTGGGGGCACATCATGGTTGCACTGGCTTTTTTTATGCTTTTAAATTTTTACTTGTTTAGCTCTACCTTAACTTCGTTTTTCGGATACAACACTGAAAACACATAAACTGTTAATACAGCTAACGGAAAAGAAATCAATGCTGGGTTTTCTAACTGATGTAGGGCATTTTCGGCACCTAAGCCATATTTATCCCACATGGTTGGCGAGGTTAAAATAATAGCTAGAGAAGCTACAATTCCTACTACAATTGAAGCCGAAATACCCCTTGAGGAAGTTCTCTTCCAGAAAAGCAGGAACAAAATTGCCGGCAAATTGGCCGATGCAGCAATGGCGAATGCCCAACCTACCAAAAATGAAACGTTGATGCCTTTAAACGCCATTCCTAATAAGATGGCGAACACCCCAACTACTACCGCCGCTATTTTGCCCACCTTTACTTTTTTATCATCGTTGAGGTTTTTCTTCAGATAAATATCAATAAAATCATGTGCAATAGCACCCGATGAGGCTACAATTAACCCCGCAACGGTACCCAATACGGTGGCAAAAGCAACTGCCGAAATAACAGAGAACAACACCGCACCAAAGGCCTTTGCCAATAACGGAGCGGCCATGTTACTAGACTCAACATCCATTACGCCGTTTACACCAGCTCCAAGGCCAATAAACAACGTAAGAATATAAAACCCACCAATAGCTGCAATAGCCAAAATAGTTGATTTACGGGCACCACGAGGTGTTTTTACCGTATAATACCGAATGAGGATGTGTGGCAATGCTGCCGTACCTAAAAACAAAGCCAACATTAACGATACAAAATCTAATTTGCTCCATAAACTGGCATCGGTACCAATTTTATACTTTAACCCCGGCAACATAAATTTAGCCCCAGGGGTAACTTCTGGATAGTAAACCATAACTTGATCTGCACCGTCGGTAATTTTTGCCTGTAAAAAGCGTACCACATCGCTCTCTTTAATGGTAGAAAGAAACTCAAATGGGCCAACTGCGCCCGTTTTATCTACTTCTTTACCATTAACGATAATTTTACTTAAATGGCCTACTTGATAAAACTTCCTTTTGTCTTTAGGTTCTCCGTTGTACAGTTTCTCGCCATTTGCCTTTTCTACTATGGTCAATGTTTCTTTAAGAGTCTGCTTATCATCCTCATTAGTCAAATAGAACCATCTTTCTATCCCATTTTGACTTAATTTTACAAAGTTTTTCTTGCCCACAGCTTGTTCGCTTAGCACCTCCCAACCAGCTACAGCAGTAACTTTATCACCCTCTATTTGTGGCGTTAACGTTATAAAGGTATGGTAAGGGTTATCTTTTCCTCCTGGAGATAACGACAAGCCGTTTTTACAAATGTAAGCTGTTAATATTACCGATAGTACAATGAGTAAACCACCTTTTAAAAATTGTACATAAGTGGTTGATGCCATACCCGCACTTGCTACAATGGCAATTACTATGGCGCCCACTAAAATTACACCTACCCAATGTGGTAAGCCCAACAAAGGCATCACCAGATCGCCTGCCCCTACCATTTGCGGAATAAGGTAGAACACAGAAATAATTAACGTACTTATTGAGGCCGTTAACGTAATTGCCCTAGAATTAAATTTAGCGTTCAACGCATCGGTAAAGGTATATTTGCCCAAGCGTTTAAATGGTTCGGCAATTAAAAACAAAGCCACAATCCAACCTGCTAAAAAACCAATGGCATATAAAAAACCATCGAAACCAGCAATGGCTATCATGCCGCAAATACCAAGAAAAGATGCCGCTGATAGATAGTCGCCGGCGAAGGCAATTCCATTCACAGCCCAATGAATTTGTCCTCCAGCAGCATAATAAGAAGAAGAATCGCTTTTTTTACGGCCAAAATAAAAGGATAGCCCAAGTACTAAGCCAACAAAAATGAAAAAGAATATTAATGCGGTAATTGAAATGTCATAGCTCATCTGTCATCCTCCTTCGCTAGTTCATCGGCTTTTTCGGCTTCATCTTCGTACTTTGTACAGTAATAATTGTAAATGATACCCATAAGCACGGCAAATACAATTAAGCCTATACCGTAAACTACGGCTAGGTTTAAACCAGAAAACATGGTGGTGGACAGAAGTTCGTAATTGAATACACCAAGTGCCACGAAACCTGCATAGCAGATTAAGTAAACGAAAAATAATCGTACGCCTAGTTTCGACTTCTGTTGCGTTACGATTTCCTTTTCCTCGGTTGTGCTATTTACATGCATAAATAAAGATTAGAAAGGTTTTATAAAAGGTTTGCTTGTTTTTATGTTGATAATCAACATGGGTTTTAGATACAATACTAATAAAAAAACGCAAGCTTAATTCATATTTTGGCGATAAATAGTTAATTAATCTGTTTTTATTTTAAATAGCAATAGCAACAATTAATTTGCCCTACCTAAAACTGCCGCACTGATGGAAGCTTGCAATTAGAAGTATTGGAAACATGGAGTATTCGCATTTATACCTTGGCTAGATACCTAGGTGGACAGCTTATTTTTACTGTAAAGCAATAACCCAATTAGAAAATACAGTTGTTAAATCTTTGTTTAGTTGGTGTTTTGTAGCCGACAGATAAGGTTTAGAACACGTCTAGCGCAATCCCAATGTCATTAAGCTAAGTGTTGACGGGGGCGCCAACGTGTTAAATCTCCTTAACTTAATGACATTGAGCGCAATCCCGAAAGCGATAATGAAAGAACAGGACCTGTCAACCGATGGCAATAATTTGTATAAAATTCTACAACCTACAAAAAAATAATTGTTCAATAAAAACATTATCGTAATATTGCAATATTATAATGAAGATATGGGAACAACTAAAACAGAACATTTTACAGAAAGACAAAGCGAAATTGCGGTAATCACAAAAGCAATGGGACATCCTGCAAGAGTGGCCATTATCGACTTGTTATTAAAAGTAAATGCGTGTATCGGAAATGATATTTTAGAAAAAATTCCGCTTGCACAACCAACGATTTCTCAACATTTAAAAGTTCTTAAAGATGCCAATTTAATCAAAGGAACAATTGAAGGAAATACAGTGTGCTATTGTATCAACGAATCTACTTTCGAATTACTAAGTAAATATTTTGGAAACATTGCTTCTAATGTTATCCATCAAGACTGTTGTTAAACTAAAAAATAAAAATAATGCAAACCGAGCAAGAAATCAAAGAAATGGTAAAGCAAAAATACAGTGAAATTGCTTTACAAGACAAAGAAACAAACACTTCTTCCTGCTGTGGTGCAGGTAGTTGTAGCACCGAAGTATATAACATCATGAGCGAAGAATACAACGAGCTTGATGGTTATAATCCCGATGCAGATTTGGGCTTGGGTTGTGGCTTGCCTACTCAATTTGCCAAAATCAAAAAAGGCGATACCGTTATTGATTTAGGAAGCGGAGCGGGTAATGATTGTTTCGTTGCCAGAGCAGAAACAGGCGAAACTGGAAAAGTTATCGGAATTGATTTTACAGAAGCGATGATTGATAAAGCCCGACAAAATGCGGAAAAATTGGGTTTTAATAATGTTGAATTTAGACAAGGTGATATTGAGAATATGCCTGTAACCGCAAATACAGCAGATGTCATTGTGAGCAATTGTGTTTTAAACCTTGTACCGAATAAACAAGCGGTATTTGCCGAAATGTTCCGTATATTAAAACCAGGCGGACATTTCAGTATTTCAGATATTGTTTTAACAGGAGAACTACCCGAAAAAATTAAAAATGCGGCTGAAATGTACGCTGGATGTGTGGCAAGTGCGATTGATAAAGAAGAATATTTGGGCTATGTAAACAAAGTTGGATTTGCAAATATGACTATTCAAAAAGATAAACCCATTATTGTTCCTGACGATATTTTGAAAGATTATCTAACTGAAGAAGAAATCACGCAATACAAAGCAAACGATACGGTCATTAGAAGCATAACGGTTTATGCCGAAAAGCCTGCTAATTGCTGTACGCCAAGTTCGGGATGTTGTTAAAAAAAATAATTATGGAATATCAAATTAAGGCTTCATCTGTTTCAACAAAAGATGCGATACTACAAATAAAGCAGAATGAGATAGCTTTTGGAACGACTTCAAATTCAGCAGAAATTTTACCTAATCCTGCCGAACTATTTTTAGGAGCTTTTGCTGCGTGTATGCTAAAAAATGTAGAACGATTTTCTGCTATGTTGAATTTCACTTATGCAAAAGCCGTGGTAAATGTGTCCGCTATTCGCACGGAAAAACCTCTGAAAATGGATAATATAAAGTACGAGTTAATTATTTACAGTGCTGATGAAAATATAAATATCCCATTGCTAAAGAAAAATATTGAAAAATTTGGCACAATTTACAATACCGTAAAATTATCGTGCACGATACATGGAGAAATTATTCAAGTAAAAAACGATGAATATTAAAATGAAGTTCTTAGACCGTTATCTGACGGTCTGGATATTTTTAGCAATGGCACTTGGTGTTGGTTTAGGTCATTTATTCCCAGCTATTCCTGAAAATATTAATGCTTTTTCAATTGGAACAACTAATATTCCATTGGCAATCGGATTAATTTTAATGATGTATCCGCCATTAGCAAAAGTGGATTATTCACTCCTACCAAAAGTTTTACAAGATAAAAAAGCCATCACCATTTCTTTAATTCTAAATTGGATTGTAGGCACCATTTTGATGTTCGGATTAGCCGTTTTGTTTTTGCGAAATGAACCTGAATATATGACAGGACTTATCTTGATTGGTTTGGCAAGATGTATCGCCATGGTTATAGTTTGGAGCGATTTAGCCAAAGCAAACAGAGAATACACTGCTTTACTTGTCGCTTTGAATAGTATTTTTCAAATTTTATCTTACAGTTTTTTTGTATGGTTGTTCATCAATGTTCTACCAAAATATCTTGGCTTGGGGAATTTTGATGTAAGCGTTTCCATGCGTGCCGTTACCCAAAGCGTTTTAATATACTTGGGTATTCCATTTTTAGCAGGTTTTTTAACCCGATACATTTTAATAAAACAAAAAGGGAAAGAATGGTATCATCACAAATTTATTCCTAAAATTTCGCCCATTACATTGATTGCTCTTTTGCTAACTATTGTTGTAATGTTCAGTTTAAAAGGCGACAAAATAATTGAATTACCATTTGATGTTTTAAAAATAGCCGTTCCGCTTATCATCTATTTTGTATTGATGTTTTTCGTAAGTTTTTTCGTCAATAAAGCGTTGAAAGTTCCTTATGATAAAAATGCTTCAATTTCATTCACTGCCACAGGAAACAATTTTGAGTTGGCAATTGCGGTTGCTATTGCAGTCTTTGGTATAAATTCGGCACAGGCTTTTGTGGGGGTTATTGGTCCTTTAGTAGAAGTTCCCGTTTTGATATTATTAGTCAAGATTAGTCTATTTCTAAAACAAAAATACGATATAAAATGAACCAGAAAATTTTAGTGCTTTGCACAGGAAATAGTTGCAGAAGCCAAATTGCAGAAGGTTATTTACGCTATTTTGCTGGTAAAAAAGCAGCTGTTTACAGTGCAGGAGTGGAAACACACGGCGTAAATCCCAAAGCAATCGCCACAATGAAAGAAGATGGAATTGACATTTCAAATCATACATCAAACCACATTGACGAATACAGAAATATAGACTTTGACTTTGTTATTACCGTTTGCGACAACGCGAAAGAACGCTGTCCATTCTTTCCGACAAAAGCCCAAAAATTTCATTATAATTTTCCCGACCCAGCCAAAGCAACAGGAACAGACGAAGAAATTGCGGACGAATTTAGAAAAGTAAGACAGCAAATTAAAGATTATTGCGAAAAATTTGTTACCGAAAAAATCAACTAAATTAATATCCAAAACTCCCATTAGAGGATGATAGCAGCAGTTAATTGCACCTCAAAAAAAGCTAAAAATAACAAAGCACGAAACATGCTTACTTTAAAGTTGCTTCGTGCTTTGCAATAACAATTTTAAGATAACCACCCGTAGTGCATTATTGTCAAACATTCCTCCCCGTACTCCCTCCAAGAGGGGGACACATGGCGTATAACTATGCGATTTGCATATCTCTTTCTTGCAGGATTTATCCCGACTATTCGGGAGGGCAAGATTTAAAATAAATATACAAACATCTGTATATCAATTTTGCGCACGTTGGTGTCCACGCCAACGGACTAAACATTCTTAACTTAATGAGATTGAGCGCTAGCCAGTTTATAAAGCACGAACCATTCTTAAAATAAGAATGGTTCGTGCTTTGCAATAACAATTTTAAGATCTGTTTAAGCTAGTGCATTTTGTTTCACTACCATCTTAATCTTTTCTAGGGTATAATCTATTTCTTCTTTAGTAGTGTATTTACTAAACGAGAAACGTACCGCAGGGCGATTTGGATCTGCTTTGATACCATTTAACACATGCGAACCAATGTTAGAGCCCGATGAACAGGCACTGCCACCAGAAGCACAAATACCGTTGATATCTAAATTAAACAACAACATATCTGCCATTTCCATTTCTGGGAACGATACGTTCAATACAGTATATAAACTTTTATCGGCATCCGTTTCACCATTAAAGGTAATACCCGGTATTTCGGCTACCAACTGTGCCTTCATGTAATCTTTTAACTCTTGTACGTGTTTTTGATGCGCTTCCATTTCTGTATAGGCAATTTCTAAGGCTTTTGCCAAGCCCACAATACCGTAAACATTTTCGGTACCGCCACGCATATTACGTTCTTGTGCACCACCATAAATCATTGGTGGTATTTTAATGCTATTGTTTACATACAAAAAACCTACGCCTTTTGGCCCGTGCAACTTGTGTGCGGCACAAACCATAAAATGAGCTTTCAGTTTGCGCACATCGTGAACGTAATGTCCCATGGTTTGTACGGTATCTGCGTGATAAATAGCGTTGTACTTTTCACATATATGGCCCACTTTTTCCATATCGGTTAAAGTACCCAGTTCATTGTTGGCATGCATTAACGAAACAAAAGTACGATCGTTGTTTTGCAACAATTCTTCTAAGTGCGCATAATCAACGTTACCTTTTTCATCAATATTTACAAAGCTAAGTTTATCAATTACGCCATCTTTAAGCAACATATTTAGGGTATGTTCTACCGCATGATGTTCTATTTTGGAGGTGATGGCATGTTTAATGCCATAGGCCGCGATACCGCAACGAATGGCAGTATTATCTGCCTCTGTACCACCCGAGGTAAAGAAAATTTCGGAAGGCGATGCGTTGAGCAAAGTGGCTACTGTTTTTCGTGCTTTCTCTACCAAAGTTCTTACTTCGCGGCCCAAAGCATGTATGGCCGATGGATTTCCGAAGTAATTTTGCATTACATTGGTCATCTCCGCCACTACGTCCGGGTCTAGCGGTGTAGTAGCGGCATTGTCTAAATAAACTCGTTTCATTTTTATAAGTTGTGTTAGTTAGTTTCTTAGCATTTAGCTTATTTTCAATATCTCCTTAATATCGGAGATAATTTTCTGCGCTAAATTTTCGGCAGTGGTTTCATTCTCAGCTTCGCTATAAATACGGATAATAGGTTCGGTATTTGACCTGCGCAAATGTACCCATTCTTTATCAAATTCGATTTTTAGGCCATCTATAGTACTATACGGCTGTTTTTTATATTTTTCTTCTACCTTCTGTAATAAAGCGTCTATGTCCATCTCTGGGGTTAGGGTAATCTTATTTTTTGAGATATGATAAGATGGATAACTTGCCCTTAATACCGAAATAGGTTTGCCAAATTTTGCCAAATGCGATAAAAACAAAGCAATACCCACCAAAGCATCTCTGCCGTAATGCGATTCAGGATAGATGATACCGCCATTACCCTCGCCACCAATAATGGCATTGGTAGCTTTCATTTGGTTCACTACGTTTACCTCTCCTACCGCTGCAGCAGTGTATTGCATTCCTGCCTGCGCTGTAACGTCTCTTAATGCCCTTGTAGAAGAAAGGTTAGAAACCGTATTACCTGGTGTATTTTTCAACACATAATCGGCAACGGCTACCAGCGTATATTCTTCGCCAAACATAGTACCATCTTCGTTCACTAATGCCAACCTGTCAACATCTGGATCTACTACAATGCCTAAATCAGCTTTTTTTTGCTGTACTACCTTCGCAATTTCTGTTAGGTTTTCTGGCAATGGTTCTGGGTTATGCGGAAATTGTCCGTTTGGTTCGCAATAAAGCTCATAAACAGTTTCAACGCCCAAGGCTTTCAGCAAAGGCGGTAAAAAAATCCCTCCCGTAGAATTTACACAGTCTATGGCCACTTTAAAATTAGCCTTTTTAATGGCAGCCACATCTACCAAGGGCAGTGCTAAAATAGCATCAATATGTTTTTGTATATAAGTATCGTCTTTTCTTACTTGTCCAAGTTCATCTACCTCCACAAAGCTAAAATCCGAGTTTTCGGCAATTTCTAACACTTCTTTCCCATCAGCATCACTAATAAATTCGCCTTTGGCATTCAAAAGTTTTAAGGCATTCCATTGTTTTGGATTATGGCTAGCGGTTAAAATAATTCCTCCCGCAGCTTTTTCTAAGGGTACGGCAATTTCAACAGTTGGTGTGGTAGATAGGCCAAGATCAATTACTTCGATACCTAAGCCCTGCAAAGTACCCACCACCAAATTATTTACCATTTCGCCCGAAATACGAGCATCGCGTCCTATTACAATTCTTTTATTAGCTGCTTTGCTGATTACCCACGAGCCAAAAGCAGCAGTAAATTTTACAACATCAATTGGGGTTAAACCATCGCCAGCCTTGCCGCCAATAGTACCCCTAATTCCAGAGATAGATTTAATTAAAGTCAAGTCGTTTGTTTTTTGTTCAAAATTAAGAAAATTTAGAGCCTGTTTAAATTTATGTTGTAAAAATGTTTATCGCTTATTTTTGAGCGAAACGAGGCGTGTTTTTGAAGAGATAGCAGTGCTTCTACCTCAAAAAAACACAACAAAGTTGCAGCCGAAAAGAAGCATAAACAAATTATTAGATAAATTTTAAACAGGCTCTAAACTTCCTTATACTTTTATCCCTTTAACATCTGTGTATCTGTGGCTAAATTTTCCAAATGCACAACGGGCAAACATTAGCATTTACTAAGCCTAGACTACATTTCTAGAAACATGAAAACCTACAGCATCTACTACTTTGTGATATATTTAGGTTTTTTGGCTTAAAATTAGTGTTAAAAGGCTTAAAATACTATTTTTGAAAAAAACGCATAACCCAGTGAAAAAACGTATCGCCATTTTTGCTTCAGGATCAGGATCGAATGCTCAAAAAATAATGGAGCATTTTAAACGTAATACAGAGACAGAGGTTGCCCTAGTGTTAACCAACAACCCAGAATCTTACGTACTACAAAGGGCCGACAGCTTTGAAATACCATCCCATATTTTTGACAGGCACGAATTTTATCAAACTGACGATGTTTTAGACTTGCTAAAAAACCTAGACATAGATTTGATCGTTTTGGCAGGTTTTCTTTGGCTCATCCCTCAAAACCTCTTAAAAGAATATCCTGGCAGGATTATTAACATACACCCTGCCCTACTACCTAAATACGGCGGCAAAGGCATGTATGGCGACCGCGTACATAAAGCAGTTATGGCAGCCAATGAGACCGAGGGCGGTATTACCATACATTATGTAAACGAGCATTATGACGAAGGTGAGTTCATTTACCAAGCGAAGTACCGTATTGAAAAAGACGACAATTTAGAGATGGTGAAGTTTAAGGGGCAGCAATTGGAGCATTTGCATTATCCAAGAATTGTGGAAACCTTAGTGAAAAAGATTAAAAAGTAGTTGATTGCCGTTTCAACTTTACAGACTTGCGGCCTACTATTTAAACTCACAAATACATCCTTTATGAAAGAATTTTAAACAAGGAGCAAAGCTATTGTGATTTTTTTATTTATATCCTGATTAGCATTGTGAAATCATGATGGTTTTCATACCTTTGCGGCTCAAAACAATACCCTCAAAATGAGCCAATCAGTAAAGATCAAAAACGCCTTAATTTCAGTTTATTATAAAGATGGTTTAGCGCCATTAGTAGAGTACCTTGGCAAGCAAGGTGTAACCTTATTTTCTACCGGTGGAACCGAGCAGTTCATCAAAGACTTAAACGTTCCGGTTACTGCTGTAGAAGACTTAACTAGCTATCCTTCTATTTTAGGTGGACGGGTAAAAACCTTGCATCCAAAAGTTTTTGGCGGCATTTTAAACCGCAGAAATTTAGCTGGCGACCAAGAGCAAATTGCTCAGTACGAAATCCCTGAAATTGATTTAGTAATTGTAGATCTTTACCCTTTTGAGGAAACGGTAAAAGGTGGCGGTACCGACGAAGAAATTATTGAGAAGATTGATATTGGTGGCATCTCTTTAATTAGAGCAGCCGCTAAAAACTTCAACGATGTGGTAATCATTGCATCAAAAGACGATTATTCGACTTTATTAGCACAACTGCAAGAGCAAGATGGTACCACTACTTTGGCACAACGCAAGGCTTTCGCTAAAAAAGCTTTCCATACTTCTTCTCATTATGACACGGCGATCTTCAATTATTTTAACAACGAAGAGCCATTAAACGTATTCAAAGAAAGTATTGCAAGTGCACAAACTTTACGTTACGGCGAAAACCCTCACCAAAAAGGAACCTTCTACGGTAATTTAGAGGAGATGTTTACTAAATTGAACGGAAAAGAGTTAAGCTACAACAACTTGGTTGACGTAGATGCTGCCGTAAGTTTAATTGATGAGTTCGAAGAGCCAACTTTCGCTATTTTGAAACATACTAACGCTTGTGGTGTAGCTTCTAGAAGCACCGTTAAACAAGCTTGGATTGATGCTTTGGCTTGTGATCCGGTTTCTGCTTTTGGTGGTGTTTTAATTACCAACAGAGAAGTTGATTTAGCAACTGCCGAAGAAATCAACAACTTATTTTTTGAGGTTTTAATTGCGCCTAGCTACGAACAAGCTGCTGTAGATTTGTTTAAAACAAAGAAAAACCGTGTAATTTTAAAACGCAACTATGTTGAATTGAACAAAAAACAATTCAAAACTTTATTAAACGGCGTAATTGAGCAAGACAAAGATTTAATTATTGAAGGCCCGGAGCAAATGACTACCGTTACGGAGAAAGCACCAACCGCTCAAGAATTAAAAGATTTGCATTTTGCTAATAAAATTGTAAAACACACAAAATCTAACACCATTGTTTTGGTGAAGGACGATGTTTTAATTGCAAGCGGCGTTGGTCAAACTTCTAGAGTTGATGCCTTGAGACAAGCAATTGAAAAAGCGGCTTCTTTTGGTTTCAGCGTAAAAGGTGCTGCGATGGCTTCTGATGCTTTTTTCCCTTTCCCTGATTGTGTGGAGATTGCTGCTGACTCTGGCATTACTGCGGTATTGCAACCTGGTGGCTCTATTAAAGATGCTGATTCGATAGCTAAAGCTAACGAAAAAGGTATTTCCATGGTAACTACTGGCGTAAGACACTTTAAGCACTAAGCACCTAAATCCCCTAAAGGGGATTTTTATAGCCCTTGCCCCAATTTATTTTAACTAAAGTCCCCTTTAGGGAATTTAAGGGTAAAAGCATTACTGGTTTTGATTTTCAAAGAGAAAAAAGAAACATAATATAATAATTTGTCTAATTTTACATTTAGGATATTAGATACATTTGTTAATACATACAATAACATACCTTTTACATGGGATTATTTAACTGGTTTACGCAAGAAGTAGCCATTGACCTTGGAACTGCTAACACCTTAATTATACATAATGATAAAGTTGTGGTTGATGAGCCTTCTATTGTGGCTTTCGACAGACAAACGAATAAAATTATAGCCATTGGCAAGCAAGCTATGCAAATGGAAGGCAAGACCCACGATAATATTAGAACCGTTAGACCTTTGAAAGATGGTGTAATAGCAGACTTTAATGCTGCTGAAGCCATGATCAAAGGAATGATCCGTATGCTGAACGGTGGCAAAGGTTGGATGTTCCCTTCGCTGAGAATGGTCATCTGTATTCCATCTGGTATTACCGAGGTAGAGAAACGTGCGGTTAGAGATAGTGCCGAAATTGCTGGCGCAAAAGAGGTTTACTTAATTCACGAACCAATGGCTGCCGCTGTAGGTATTGGTATCGACGTGGAAGAACCAATGGGTAACATGATCATTGATATTGGTGGTGGTACTACTGAAATTGCAGTTATTGCACTTTCGGGAATTGTTTGCGACCAATCTATCCGTGTGGCGGGCGACAACTTCGACTCGGATATCGTGAACTACATCCGTCGTCAGCATAACATTATGATTGGCGACCGTACAGCAGAGAAAATTAAGATTGAAGTTGGTGCTGCATTGCCAGAATTGAATGATCCACCTGCAGATTTTGCGGTTCAAGGTAGAGATTTAATGACTGGTGTGCCAAAGCAAATTACGGTTTCTTATACTGAAATTGCACACTGCTTAGACAAATCGATCTCTAAAATTGAAGAAGCAATTTTGAAAGCCTTGGAAATTACTCCACCAGAGCTCTCTGCGGACATTTACCAAACTGGTATTTATTTAACCGGTGGTGGAGCTTTGCTAAGAGGCTTGGATAAACGTGTGGCTGCAAAAACTAAATTGCCTGTTCACGTTGCCGAAGATCCGCTACGTGCGGTAGTACGAGGCACTGGCATTGCCCTGAAAAATATTGGAAATTATAAATTCTTAATGCAATAATTCGAGTTATAAGTTGTAAGTTATAAGTTTTAAGTCTTGTAACTTACAACGTATAACTTATAACCTAATACCTAAATGCGTAACCTTTGGATTTTTCTTAGCAGATACAACGCATTTTTCTTCTTTATCATCTTTTTTACTGTTGGCCTAGTTTTAACGATTAGAAATAACGCTTACCAACGTAGCGTTACTTTTAGTTCTACCAACGAAATTGTAGGCACCGCCTATAAACGCTTAAACGTAATTAAGCGCTACCTAAACCTTACCCAAGTAAACGATAGCTTGGCTGCCGAAAACGCCCAACTTAAAACTCAGTTACTGGCCATTGCTAGTATTGATAGTGCGCAAATTAGCACCGTAAAAGATACCGTTAACCACCAACAATATGCTTTAATTGCAGCCAAGGTAATTAAAAACTCTATTGCTTTAACCAACAACATCATTACCATTAACAAAGGCGGCAAAGATGGCATTGCAAAAGATATGGCGGTAATATCTCCAATTAAAGGAGTTGTGGGCTTTGTACAAAATGTTTCTGAAAACTTTGCCACCATACGGCCATTGCTAAACCAAGAAACAGCCATTAGTGTAGTACTTAAAAAAGACAACGCTTTTGGTAGTTTAGTTTGGGGGGATGATAATTTCGATTATCGTAAGGCCTATGTCAAAGAAATTCCAAATCATTACAAGGTTAAAGTTGGCGATACTATTATTACCTCAGGTTCTGGTGGTTTTCCGAGAGGAATTGAAGTAGGCAAGGTAACCAACACACGCGTAAGTACGGGAGATAGCTTTATGACGTTAGAAATTGCTTTGTTCAACAATTTTAGCACCTTGCAATTTGTATATATCGTTAAGGATAAATTTGCCGAAGAAGTAAAATCTTTACAGCCAGAAATAAAAAATGAACGGTAGAACAATATTGATTAACATTTTTAGATGGATTGTATTATTAGGCGTACAAATATTTCTGTTGCGCAACATGACATTTTACAACTTATCTACGCCCTTTATATATGTACTATTCATTTTAGTGCTACCTTTCCAAACCCCTAACCTCTTGCTATATGTAATAGCGTTTATTACAGGCCTAACTTTAGATACGTTTTATGATACCTTGGGCGTACATACCAGTGCTTGTGTTGCTTTGGTTTTTGTAAGGATACTTTTCATTGCAGTAAGTTTAAACAGAGATGCTATTGACGAACCCGAGCCTTCTTTAGGAAATATGGGCTTTAGGTGGTTTTCTTTATATGCGGTATTGTGTATTTTTGCTCATCACCTTGTACTTTTCTTCCTAGAAGCTTTTAAATTTACATCGTTAGCTTATACTTTAGGACGAACTTTATTGAGTGTAGTATTTACGATATTTACTGTATTATTGGTAGAGTTTATCTTCCATAATAGAAAATCGGCTTAATGGACCAACTGTTTAATAGAAAATATATTATACAAGGCTTATTTATTTTACTTGCCCTGATATTGTTGGGCAGGCTTTTCTATATACAGATAGCCAGCGACAAATATTTCTTAGACGCCAACAACAACGCCCTGCGCAAAAAGTTCATTTACCCTGCTAGGGGTGTAATTACCGACCGTAATGGCCAAGTACTGGCGCAAAACCAGCCCACTTACGATTTAATGGTGATACCCAATGAAGTAAAACCCTTTGACACACTTTCGTTGTGCAATATTATTGGCATCACGATGGAAGATTTTAGGAAAAAATTTAATAAGGCCGTTGTATATTCCCGGTACCAGCCATCTATTTTCCAAAAATTACTTTCGGTACAAACTTATGCCACCCTGCAAGAACGGATGGCCAACTATAAAGGGTTTGACGTGCAGAAAAGAACCATCCGTTATTACCCAGATAGTATTGGTGGACAACTACTTGGCTACATTAGAGAAGCAAACCAACGAGAAATAGAAAAACACCACGGCTACTATAAGCCCGGAGATTACATTGGCAAATCGGGTATTGAAAAACAATATGAGGTAGAGCTTAGGGGCACAAAAGGTGTAAAAAACATGCTGTATAATGCCCATAACATAGCTCAAGGCAGCTATGCTGATGGCAAATTCGACTCATCAGCAGTTGCTGGAGACCAGCTTATAACCACAATTGACGTTAAAATACAAAAATTAGGAGAGCAATTATTAGCTAACAAAGTAGGCAGTATTGTAGCTATAGAACCTGCTACAGGAGAAATTTTGGCTTTTGTGAGCAGTCCGGCATACGACCCCAACCTAATGGTAGGGCGTGAAACCGGCAACAACTACATGAAGATCTTTTCTAATCCATACCGCCCGTTTTTTATTCGACCATTAAAGGGTCGATACTCGCCGGGTTCGGCTTTTAAGCCCTTGAGTGCACTAATTGCGCTACAAGAAGGCATTATTGATGAATTCTCTACTTTCAATTGCCCCGGTTATTATCAAGTAGGAAAAACTAGGTTTAGGTGTGAACATATTGATGGGAATATAGCACTACGCAAAGGTATTGCCCGTTCTTGCAACACCTACTTCTGGAGCATCTTTGAAAAAGAGATGTTGAAAAACGGCAGGAAAAACCAACATAAAGCCTACGACGAATGGCAAGAAAAGGTCCGCAAATTTGGCATTGGCGATACATTGGGCATTGATTTTCCAGGCGAAAGCAGCTATAAATTATTTACCGCAGCAGATTACACCAATCGTTACAGCAAATATTGGAATTACGGCACCATTTTATCGGTAGCTATTGGGCAGGGCGAAATTAGCACCACGCCCCTACAAATGGCCAATATCATGGCCATTATTGCCAACAGGGGTTATTACATTAAACCCCATTTGGTGAAAGGAATTGGAGATACCAAATACATCCATCCTAAGTACAAAGAGAAGCACTCGGCAGGGGTTGATGCCAGACATTACGAATCGGTAATTGATGGGATGCAAGACGCCGTGAACAGCTCTATTGGAACTGCTAAAGAATCTCAAATACCTAACCTATTAATGTGCGGTAAAACAGGTACAGTACAAAATAATCACGGCAAAAACCACTCTGTATTTATTGGCTTTGCCCCTCGCAACAACCCAAAAATAGCCATTGCCGTAATTGTAGAAAACGGAGGCTATGGTGGTGCTTATGCTGCACCTATGGCCAGTTTCATTACCGAAAAATATTTAACAGATAGCTTAAAAGGCCGAAGAATTAACGGTGCAACTATTGAACAATATAAGGCTGCCAACTTACTTCCGGTATTAAAAGACAAACTACCTAAGCAAAAACTAAAAATAGATACCAATAAGATAGATACCACTAAAAAGACAGTACCTTTAAAAAGCACCACCGCTAATAACCAACTTAATAAAGTAGCCATAGCACCTAAAAACAATGCAACAGCCGCATAACAGATTTTTCTTTAACGTTGACTGGGTGACCATCTTAATTTATATGGCTTTGTGCGCTATTGGCTTCGTTAATATTTTTTCGGTACAGTACGACCCAGACAAATCTGAAGCATTTAACTTTGGAGCAGAATATGGTAAACAATTAATTTTTATGATTTCGGCACTGATTTTAGGTTTATCTATTTTACTGCTAGATTCTAAGTTTTTCAGTGTTTTTGCCCCTATTGTTTATGGCGTAACCATTATTTTACTAATAGCAGTTTTAGTAATTGGCAGAAATGTGGGTGGTAACCAAGCTTGGATACCTATTGGCTCGTTCCGTTTACAACCTTCAGAGTTTGCGAAATTTGGCACAGCGTTGCTGTTGGCGAGGTATATCAGTTCTTTTAATGTAAAATTAAACACACTTAAACCTATTTTAATTTGTGCAGCAATAATTGTATTACCAATGGTTTTAATTATGTTGCAACCAGATGCGGGCTCAATGCTCGTATTTCTATCCTTTATGTTTCCCCTTTATAGAGAAGGCCTGCCTGGAAATCTGTTGATTATTTTTTGGGGTGCTGTATTTCTTTTTATTCTTAATTTATTTGTATCGCCAACACTGTTAATTCTTTCTATTTTAATAATTGGAGGTTTGTTTGCCTATAATGGCAGAAAGAAAGTGCAAAAAATAATTAATGTAGGCATAATTACTTTCGTTGCAATTGGTTATCTTTTTGTAGCCAAATATATATTTGAAAACGTTTTAAAGCCACATCAACGTACCCGTATTGAACTTATTTTAGGATTAACCAGCGACAACCGTGGTGCTGGTTATAATGTAATCCAATCTAAAATAGCCATAGGTGCTGGTCAGCTTACAGGGCGTGGTTATTTAGAAGGCACACAAACTAAATTTGGCTATGTACCTGCACAAAGTACCGATTTTATTTTCTCTACCATTGGCGAAGAGTGGGGTTTTGTAGGCTGTTTCGTGGTAATTGGGCTGTATATTTTTCTATTACTGCGTATCTTAAATATGGCCGAGCGGCAGCGATCTGTATTTTCTAGAGTTTATGGCTACAGCATTGCTTGTATCTTATTTTTCCACGTATTCATTAATATTGGGATGACGATTGGAATTATGCCGGTAATTGGTATTCCGTTGCCCTTTATCAGTTACGGAGGTTCTTCTTTATGGAGTTTTACGATATTGCTATTTATCTTCCTAAAGTTGGATTCTAATAGAATGGGATTTATTTAACGCCTAAATCCCCTAAAGGGGACTTCAGCAAAAAACTCCCCTTAGGGGCTGGGGGTTAATCTCTAAACCTCCTATTCAATACCAGATAAAACTTATCTACGGTAGCTTGTTGTTCTGCCCAGTTGTTTTTCACCGCGTAATTCTTCTGAAAAAAATTATCGGCAGCATCAAAATTTGGCATTTTGTTGGCAATATCTATAGCCTCAGCATAGGCTAAATTGTAACCGTTAAATAAATCTTTAATGTAAAGCAGTTTGTCATTTAAACTAATGGCGGTTTTTAAGTCGGTTATGTTAGCACCAGAAGTTTCATTTAAACGTGTACCTGTTTTACCTGCCAACATATCGTTTACCGTTGGTTTGTAGTCTGTCTCTGCTTCTATTTTAGTGGTTTCAACTACAGTTTCTGTAACAGCAATAGTTGGTTCTACACTACGATTTGTAACCACCGGCTGTTCTACTTCATCATGAGGTACCAAGAAAGGTTCTGGCCCAATTTCATCCTCTTCCAGCTCTTCTGTATTTCTAACAAGATTTTCTTTTACCTTTCTTTTTTGCGCAATAATTCTAGCTTCTTCTTCGCTCAAAGGCCTATCAAACAACTGATCGGTTGTTTTCTCTTCAAAATCAAACTTATCATCTTCAGAAAAATCATCCTTATTCAATATAAACTCAAAAGTGGGCTTAGATTCTGCTTCTAATTGAAAACTTTCGGCTTCTTCTGTTATAAGCGCTGGTACTGGTGTGCCTGCAATGGGTGCTGTTGGCACAACAAATTCATCTGTACTTTCTGTATTGGCAAAGGTGATGGCCTCTAACTGTTGTACATCTTTAAACTCATCACTGATCTCTTCGTCAACAACGGTTTCGTTTAGCACCTCGGTAGCTTTAGCATTTATTACTGGAGCTTGTACAGGTAAATTCAGTTTTTTAATAATTTGGATATGGTCTGTTAAAAAACTTGCATTTGCCAAAAATAGCTCTAGCTCAACTTCACTTAACTGCTCAGGATTTTGAGCTAAAAACTGATATTGTTCGTTCAATTCGTTAAGTATATTCCCTAATTTCTTAAAAAGAGCTTCTTGTTTCATCCGTTTATTCTTTCTTTTAGATCAGTAAAATCCAACATAACGTTTAACAATTATTAAACCATAATATGCTAACGAAAGTTTTGGTGTTTTATGTTAATAACTGACAGCCAAAAATACTATAAAAATCCATTATATCCCCTCTAGATAAATATATCTTCGTATGGCTGAGGAAAGAAAGACAATTTGCTTTTATATGCCGAGTTATTGTATTGCATATAAAAGCAAATTTATCTAAGTTTGGCTAAAAATACCTATACAATGTTATTTAGCGAACAAAATTTTAGACGGGGAGAATTTAGCGGCAGTATTGAAGTAATTTGTGGCTCTATGTTTTCTGGTAAGACCGAAGAACTGATAAGGAGGCTAAAGAGAGCGCAAATCGCTAAATTAAATGTGGAGATTTTTAAACCAAAGACAGATATCCGTTACGACGATACGGCCGTAGTTTCGCACGATAAAAACGCCATACAATCTACCCCGGTTGACAGTTCTGCTGCTATTTTATTGTTAGGCACCAATACTCAGGTGGTAGGTATAGACGAAGCCCAGTTTTTTGACGAAGAGCTTCCAGAGGTTTGCAACAAACTGGCAAAAAAAGGTATCAGGGTAATTGTTGCGGGGTTAGACATGGATTTTTTGGGAAAGCCTTTTGGGCCGATGCCTGCATTAATGGCTATTGCAGAACACGTTACCAAAGTAAATGCAGTTTGCATGCAGTGCGGCAGTCCGGCGGTATATTCTTACCGTACAACAGCCAACGAAGCCAGAGTTTTACTAGGCGAAAAAGACAGTTACGAACCTCGTTGCAGAGCTTGCTTTACGCCCAGCCCAACACTTCCAAAATAAGAGCGTTTATAGCGCACTTAGCAAAAGTTTTCCCTTCGGGAGTTTTAGAGCGGCTTTACTTCGCTACAATCATTTTTTTCGCCTGTTTAAAGCTCGATGTACTTAGCTGATAGGTATAAACTCCTTTTGCAAATTTGCTCACATCAACATAAAAACGGTAGCTACCTGCATCTAAAACCCCGTTAGTTAACGTTAATACCTTTTTCCCCGTTATATTATAAAAGGTAATGGTAGCATTTGTTTTCTCTGGCAAATCAACTGGGATATAAGTAAAGGTTTTGGCTTCGTTTGGATAGTTCTGTTTTAAAGCATATTCGGTAGGAATACTACTTTTTCGATCGGCCAATACCTCTTTATACTTTACTTCGGCCGCATTGCCTATGGTAGCTAACTGATTTTGATTATCTCCTGCCAAGAAAGCATAAACCACTTTTATAGTGCCATCTTTAAGAATGTTATACGGTCCACTGCCCAATGTAAACATCACATCGTAACCATTTGGCGTATCGTAGCCTAAGCCTTGGGCCTGTATGCCCGAAGTTAGTGTTTTATATTTTTCTGCTATGATAAAATTGTTATCTCCCAAAAAACTATTGGCCAACTGATATGACAAGGGATAATAAGCTGGTGCGGCCTGTAAGTTTAGCATTTTTATGCCTACATAAGGGTAAGCAGCATTTTTCTTGGCATAAACCAAGGCGGTTTTTGTAGTGGCATCATACAGTGTCGCATTTGCCGACGATTCGTCCAAATCCCAATCGGTAAATAAGCCCGTGTAGATATTTTGTAAAGCGGCATTACTTGTATTGGTAATTTCGTATTCCATAATTACGTAACTATCGTTGGCGGTAGTGTTAAATGCCAATGCCCTAGCCAACACTTTTAAGCCTATTGGATTGGCACTGCCAGCATCTGTAAAAACGCTAGTACCTTCAAAAGCTGCCATAGTAGATGGAACCATAGCCGCAGTTTGCTGCCTTTTAAAATCTTCATTATAGCTCGCATCGGTCCTGGCATTATTCATCACTTGTGTTTCCGATTTGGCAATCAGCAAAGCGGCTTCATAAAGCATATTCTCCTCTTTATAAACAAAGCCCAAACCTGCCATGGCATTGGCCTTGCTATAACCTACCCTACCATTTGAAGTAAGGGTTGTACTAATTTTATTCACCGAAATATTAAGGTAATCTAAGGCCACAACAGTTGTAAAACTTTCCGTATCTAGGTAACTACCACCGTTACCTGTATATTTTATGGTAAAGGTAACCTCATGGTTTTCGGGCACATTGGCTAATACCTTAACCCTCACTGGCCCAATATCGGTCTTTATTTCAGCACTATTGAAATTGCCCACACTAATATTTTCGTTTACAACTTGTACATAAGCACTGTTACTGGTGATATTCATATTCAATCCAGTTACCGGGGCTAAGAAATTTTTTAACGAAAATTGTATAGCAATCTCTGTATTGGGCGCCCTATTTCCTAAACTTTGATCGGTAATAGAAATATTTTGATAACGTACGGAAGTGGCTGTTTCGGTTAAAGCCCGATAAACATTCAAACGACCTTTACCCAACATTTTTACATAAGATGGATTTTGTGCGTCAATATTATCGGCCGTTGCCCTTAAAATTTCGCCTATTTGTAAACCGGTATAGTTAGGATATTTTTGTTTTAGTAATGCAGCAGTACTTGATACCAACGGTGCAGCCATAGAAGTTCCCGAATAATAGGCATAACCATTGTTGTAAACCGTATTGTAGATGCCTTGGCCCGGTGCAGAAATATCAATGTAGGTACCGTAATTAGATGCCGAACCTTTGGTGTCATCAGCATTTAGATTGGCAACGGCAAGTACGCCATCAAAAGCTGCCGGATAAATAGGGATATTATTACCAGAATTACCCGCAGCAGCAACTACCAAACAACCTTTACTAATGGCATAGTTAACCATCTCTTGCCCAAACTGGCCGCCACTTACCCCGCCCCAAGAACAGTTAATGATATGCGCACCTTTATCGGCAGCGTACTTAATACCCTCGTAACCTTTGTAAATAGACCTTTCATCATCATCTGCTCCAGCTTTAACAATTAGCAGTTTTGCATTACCTGCCAAACTTGCTACACCAATTCCGTTGTTGGTTACGGCACTAGCAATGCCGCTTACATGAACTCCGTGATCAGCACCGCTACTTTTTACATTGGGATCGTTATCTCCTATCATGGTACTTACAGAAGCACCACATAAATCCCAACCTGCATAATTATCAACATAACCATCGCCATCATCATCAATACCATTTACCGGATCTGCGATATTGTAATAAATGTTTGCGGCCAAATCTTGGTGGGTAATTTCCGAGCCAGTATCTACAATGCCAATAATTACATCAGCAGCATTTCTAGCAATATCCCAAGCTTGTGGTGCTTTTACCTGCGATAGATAGAACTGTGTACTATAGGCAGCATCGTTGGGCGTGTACCAAGTGCTATATATGTAACTGGGTTCGGCATAAGCAATATCTTTATTTTGCAGCAAGGTGTTAATTACCTTATCTATACCAACGTTACCGCTATATTTGGCGTAATAGTAATTACCAAAATTTAAACCAGATTGCTGCGTACCAAATGCTTTACTATTTTTTGGTTCTTCTTTAAAGATAGGCGTTAATGCAGAAAAGGAAATACCTTCTACAGCTAAAGCTTCTTTAGTGCCTTTGGCCAAAACGCCCGCTTTAGAAGTTTCATTAAATTTAATGATTAACGTATTGGGCAGGTAGTCTTTTGCTGTTACCCCTACAGGAAGTTTAAATTTTACCTTTGTAAAAGGCGGCTGCTTATCTTGCTTAAAAGCAAACAAGATAAAGACCAATAAAATAAGCAATTTGTAACTCTTCATCTTGGCGTTGAATAGAACGAAGATATTGATATTTAAACATTAACACAAGAAATATACAAGCTAACCGAATAGGTTTAAAGGCTACTAAACACCTCAATTATTATAATTTAAGTCTTCTTACCCATCTTTTTTCATTAAATTAGTTATCCTAACCAAAACCAATACATCATGACAAAAGAAATATGGCTCAATCTTCCGGTTAAGGATATTCAAAAAACCACTGATTTTTTTATCAAAATTGGGTTTAGTTTAAATACCCATGTACCTAAAAGCAATAACATGGCTTCTTTTAAAATTGGACAAAAAGATTTCATTGTTAACTTTTTTACCGAGGAAGTGTTTAACAGTTTTACGCCTTTTAAAATTGCCGATTTGGAAAACAGTACCGAATGCTTAATTTCTATTGATGCAGAAAATGCAACAGAAGTAGATAAAATATTAGCTAAAGCTGCCGGCGGTGATGTTTACGCCCAAGCTGGCGAAAAAGATGGCTGGATGTATGGCGGCGGCTTTACCGATTTAGATGGTCACAAATGGAACGTTTTATTTATGGATTTCAGTAAATTAGGCTAGCAAATTATTGATATGGAAAGAATATATTTTAAAATTGAAATTAACGCTCCAAAAGAAAAAATTTGGGACATCCTTTTAGGCGAAACCACCTATCCAAAATGGACGGCTGTTTTTGCTGAAGGTTCGAGCGCAATAACTGATTGGCAGGTTGGAAGTAAAGTATTCTTTGTAAATGCTGAAGGCAATGGTATGGCATCGAAAATTGCCGACCATATTCCTAACGAATATTTGTCTATACTGCATTTAGGATTTTACAGCAAAGGTGTTGAAGATTACGATAGTGAAGAAGTAAAAAAATGGGGCAATGCTTATGAAAACTATAAGTTAAGTACCAAAGACGGCAAATCTTTATTAAGTGTTGAAATGGACACCAATGAAGAATACAAAGTATATTTCGAGGAAAAGTGGCCCTTAGCTTTAACGAAAGTGAAGGAATTGGCAGAGGATTAAAATTACATATTGGGTAAGTGCGCTACAATTTCTCTGTATAATGTAACATTTGGCTATCATTAATTGTTTTCTTGCCCTATTTAGCTAATTTTAAGGCGTTGAAAAAAGCATTACACATCTTATTACTTAGCTTTTATGCGCTTTCTTGTACTGGCTTACAGGACTTGACTAGGCTGCCTGTGCTTTTCCAACATTATTTTGAACATAAAAACCTTGATGACAACATCACTTTCTTCGATTACATAGAACATCATTATAACGATATTCCGCACACCGATGATGATGAAGAAAGAGATAACCAACTCCCTTTTAAAGCATACCAATTTTATGCCGCAAATGTGTTAAGCACGGCTTTACCCCCATCATCTGGTTTTCTACCAAAGAAAGTTTATCAAATTCTGCCTAATCAAAAAACCATCATCAATAACGATTATATTCCTCATTCGGCTTTTGCCGGAAAAATTTGGCAACCGCCAAGGTCAATCATTTCTTAATTACATATAGTTAAACTATTTGTTGGCTTTGATATGCAGGCATTAAAGTTTCGATAATTATCGGAATAGCGTGGCATATACAAGCTATTTAGAAACGATTATCCCCATTCTCATGTTGAATAGAATTATTGAGTTTTCGATCAAGAATAAACTCATCGTTGGGCTATTTACCATTGCCCTGCTTATATATGGAAGCTTTGAGCTTACCAAATTACCTATTGATGCCGTACCCGACATCACCAATAATCAGGTACAAATTATTACCTCTGCCCCATCTTACGGTGCTACAGATATTGAGCGCTTAGTTACTTTTCCGGTAGAACAAGCCAACAGCAATATTGCTGGCATTAAAGAAATTAGAAGTTATAGCCGCTTTGGCCTATCCTTGGTTACCTTAGTTTTTAACGACGATGTAGATGTTTATTGGGCCCGCCAACAGGTTGCGGAACGGCTATTGGTAGTACAAGAGCTAATCCCGAAAGGCATAGGAAAGCCAGAAATGGGCCCTATTTCTACCGGACTGGGAGAAATTTATCAATATGCCGTAAAAGCCAAAAAAGGTTACGAAAAGCGATACGACATTACCGAACTGCGTACCATTCAAGATTGGGTAGTGAGAAGACAATTGCTTGGCGTAAAAGGTGTAGCCGAAGTGAGCAGTTTTGGCGGTAAGCTAAAACAATATCAGGTTACAATAGACCCCAATAAACTCGTAGCGCACCAAGTAACCATCAGCGAAATCTTCGATGCCTTAGAAAACAACAACCAAAATACGGGTGGAGCCTATATTGAAAAACAAGCAACGGTTCAGTACATCAGAAGCGAGGGCTTAATTGGCAGCAAAGCAGACATCGAAAATGTAGTAGTAAAAAACAACGAAGGTGCCACACCGTTGCTCATTAGAGATGTAGCCAATGTAGAAATCGGATTTGCTACTAGATATGGTGCCTTAACCTTTAACAATGAAGGTGAAGTTTCTGGTGCTATTGTAATGATGCTTAAAGGCGCCAACAGTAATGTGGTGATTGAGGACATTAAAGCAAAAATTGAGCAAATACAAGAAAACCTACCCGAAGGCGTGGAGATTGTACCATTCTTAGACAGAACAAGCATGGTGAACAATGCCATAAAAACCGTAGAAACCAATCTATTAGAAGGTGCTTTAATTGTTGTTTTTGTATTGGTTATTTTCTTGGGAAATCTGAGAGCTGGTTTTATTGTGGCTTCAGTTATTCCGCTATCTATGCTATTTGCCATCATTATGATGAATATTTTTGGCGTAAGTGGCAATTTAATGAGTTTAGGAGCACTAGATTTTGGATTAATAGTAGATGGTGCCGTAATTATTGTAGAAGCCGTAATGCACCAACTTAGCCATAGCCAAAAGTTTGCTAACGCTTCCTTTCTTAAACAAGACCAAATGGATTTGGAAGTAAAGAGCGCTTCTTCTAAAATGATGAACAGTGCGGTGTTTGGACAAATCATTATCCTCATTGTTTACTTGCCAATCTTTAGTTTGGAGGGAATTGAAGGAAAGATGTTTAAACCAATGGCCCAAACTGTAGCCTTTGCCTTGCTAGGTGCCTTTATCCTTTCGTTAACCTACATCCCAATGATGTCGAGCTTGTTTTTAAGTAAAAAAATAAAAACGGCTCCTAACATTTCTGACAGGGCAATGGCTAAGGTCGAAAATCGTTATGAAAGATTGCTTCAAAAAGTATTAGGTTTCCCAAAAACCGTAATTATTATTGTATTGGGCTTATTTATAACTGCGGTTATTGTTTTAAGCAATTTAGGCGGAGAGTTTATTCCATCTATCGAAGAAGGCGATTATGCGGTAGAAACTCGCGTACTTTCGGGCAGTAACTTAAATACCACCATAGAAAATGTACAAAAAGTAGCAGGCATACTTAAAGACAGATTTCCAGAAGTAAAAAACATCGTTGCCAAAATAGGAAGTAGCGAAGTACCCACCGAACCGCTACCTATGGACATGGGCGACATGATCATCAACCTTAAACCAAAAAAAGAATGGACATCCGCTAAAAGCTTTGAGGAACTATCTGAAAAAATGAGCGAAGCAGCCAGCGAAGTGCCTGGCGTAACTACCAGTTTCCAATTTCCGGTACAAATGCGTTTTAACGAGTTGATGACTGGCGCCAGACAGGACGTAGTTTGTAAAATTTTTGGAGAAGATTTTGACACCTTGGCGCTATACGCTAAACAATTGGGCAACTTGGTAAAAACAGTAGATGGCGCAACAGAGTTGTATGTAGAACAAATTTCGGGAACCCCACAAATTGTTATCGAGTACAATAGAGCTGCCATTGCTCAGTATGGTTTAAATATTGCCGAGATTAACAGAAATGTAAACACCGCTTTTGCAGGCCAAAGTACAGGTTTAGTTTTTGAAGGCGAAAAACGTTTTGATTTGGTAGTTCGGCTACAGAACGATAAACGAAAAGACATTAAAGACGTACAAAATCTGTTAATCCCTACGCCTAGCGGCAATCAAATTCCGCTTTCGCAGGTGGCTAATGTTGCTTTGGTGAATAGTCCGAGCCAAATTCAAAGAGAAGATACTAAACGCAGAATTTTAGTAGGTTTTAACGTAAGCGGCAGAGACGTAGAAAGTATTGTTACCGAATTGCAGGAGAAGGTAAAAGCAGAAATTAAATTACCAACGGGTTATACGGTTACCTATGGCGGCTCTTTCGAGAATTTAAACGAAGCTAAATCGAGGTTAATGATTGCGGTTCCCGTTTCGTTAGTCTTAATCTTCTTACTGTTGTATTTTGCATTCGGTTCTATCAAGTACGGATTATTGATCTATACCGCCATTCCTTTATCTGCCATTGGTGGTATTTTCTTATTGGCGCTTCGTGGCTTGCCTTTTAGCATTAGTGCTGGCGTAGGCTTTATTGCATTGTTTGGTATTGCCGTATTAAATGGCATTGTGCTAGTAGCCGAGTTTAACAACATTAAAAAAACAGGAGAACAGGACATGAAAAAAATCGTTTTAAAAGGCACAAAAACCCGTTTAAGACCTGTATTGATGACTGCTTTTGTAGCTTCTCTAGGCTTCTTACCAATGGCTATTAGTAACGGTGCTGGCGCTGCTGTACAACGTCCATTAGCTACTGTGGTAATTGGCGGCTTAATGATTGCTACTTTATTAACCCTATTTGTGCTGCCAATTTTATATGTGAGCTTCGAAAAAGGCTTATTGCGTAAAAAGAAATTGCCAAAAATAGTCACCATTATTTTAGTTCTTATAGGATTTTCTGTTTCATCGGCCAATGCCCAACAAGCAATTACATTAAACGCTGCATTAGATAGTTTGTACAAAAACAACATTAGTTTAAAAAGCAGCCAGTTAATGGCCGACTACAACCAACAACTCAGTAAAACAGCAACTACCATTGCCCCAATAAACATTAGTGGCGAGTACGGAAAATTTAACAGCAATTTGGCAGACAACAGATTAAGCATTAATCAGAGTATTAGCTTACCAAACGTATATGCTAGGCAAAAAGATAAGTTTTTAGAAGAGTGGAAAACTGCACTGATGCAAAAGGAACTGAGCAAAGCTGAACTAACCAAGCTAACTACACAAGTTTTTTACGATTTGTTAGTACTAGAAAAATTGCAACAGCTTTATTTACAAGCAGACAGTGCCTATAAGAAATTAAAGCAAGTGGCAGAATTGAGGTTAAAAAGCGGCGAAAGCGGTTTATTAGAGAAAGCAAGTGCCGAAAACCAGTTATTGCAAGTAAACACGAAGCTCAGAAACTTGCATATCCAAGAACTTACCTTGCAACAACAGTTGGCATTTTTACTCAACTCAAAGTTACCGCTAAAGCCACAGGCTGCGCATTTAAAAGTTAAACCAACTTTTACCGATACCTTGGCATGGGTAAATCACCCGCTAATAAAACTGCAACAGCAAGAAGAAAAAGCGGCATTGGCAACTACTAAAATGGAGCAAGCTAAACTGCTACCAGAATTTAACATTGGATACAACAACACCAGCATTAGAGATGATATTAGCTATTTCCAAAACGATCGTTTTCAGTCGGTGCAACTTGGCCTAAGTATCCCGCTATTTGGTGGTGCTCAACGCAATAAAATCAAGTCGGCAAAAACCTATGAAGCCTATAGAAAATCTGAAACAGAAAATGCCAACCAACAAATTAGCGTTAGCCTAAAAAGTGCTTATGCACAATACCAGCAACAGCTAGCATTGGTTAATAGTTTAGAAAAAGATGGATTAAAAACAGCTGCGACCATTACATCTACCTTAAACAAGCAGTTAAAAAATGGCGAAATCAATTATTTAGAATGGACCGTATTAAACAACGAAGCCATTAACATTACTGAAAGTTATTTTAATGCCATCCAATATTTAAACAAATATATAACAGAGTTGAATTACCTATTAGCACAATAACATGAAATATAATTTATATCTAGGGGCACTATTAATTTCAATGACACTGGCTTGCAACAACAACCAGATCAAAGAAGAAAAAGCAATTCCTATTAACGAAAATGAAGTAAGCTTAACTTCGGAACAAGCAAAAAACATTAACCTCCAAACTGGAGAAGTAGCCGTTGGAGAAATTAACGAAACCTTAAAATTGCAAGGAAAAATTGATGTACCTCCCCAAAATTTGGTTTCTGTTAGCATTCCATTGGGAGGATATTTAAAATCTACCAAAATGCTGCCTGGTACTCACGTAAGTAAAGGCCAAGTCATTGCCGTAATGGAAGATCCACAATATATCCAGCTACAACAAGATTATTTGAGCATTCGCAATAAATTAAACTTTGCTAGCAACGAACTTGCTCGCCAAAAAGAGCTAAACATTAGCAAAGCCAACAGCGACAAAACCTTACAAATTGCGGAAACAGAATATCAGAACCTAAAGGTAGAACACACTGCGCTTATAGAAAAATTGAAACTCCTTAACATCAATGCAGCGCAACTTAACGAGGGAAAAATCTCCAAATCGGTGAATGTGTACTCGCCAATTAATGGCTATGTGAGCAAGGTAAATGTAAATATCGGTAAATATGTTACACCCTCTGATGTCATTTTTGAATTGATTAATCCTAACGACATCCATTTGAATTTAACTGTTTTTGAGAAAGATTTACAGAAATTAGGCATCGGGCAGCGTGTGTTGGCGTACACCAATGTACATCCAGATAAAAAGTACGAAACCGAGGTAATTTTAATTAGCCACAACGTGGATGGTGGCCGAAGCGAGGTGCACTGTCATTTCGAAAAATACGACAAAAGCTTGGTACCAGGCATGTACATGAACGCTGAGTTGCAATTCAAAAACCAAAAAGTACAATTTTTACCAGAAGATGCAGTAGTAAATTTTGAAAACAAAGATTATGTTTTTGTAGAAGCCACTACTCGTAAATTTGTAATGACCGAAGTACAAACCGGAGAAACCTCGGAAGGTAAAACAGCAATTACTACCGATTTGAAAGGGAAAAAGGTAGCTGTTAAAGGTGCTTATTCTTTGCTAATGAAATTAAAAAATACGGATGAGGAGTAGTTAAATCTGTAAAGGAACTTTTTTTTAGTACCTTCTTTTCGACCGAAGAGAGAAATCTAACACACGGCTAAACCAATATTTACGATCAAATAGCAAGCAGTTAGATCTCTCCTCGTACCTCGTTCGAGATGACGGAAAAAGAGCAGAACCCCTCCTACCGCCGTCTTTTCGATGCGGAGTGTAACGAAGCGAGAAATCTAACACATGGCTAAACCAATATTCACGATCAAATAGCAAGCAGTTAGATCTCTCCTCGTACCTCATTCGAAATGACGAAAGAGTAAAGACATTGTTTTTACCGTCTTTTCGATGCGGAGTGTAACGGAGCGAGAAATCTAACACACGGCTAAACCAATATTCACGATCAAATAGCGAGCGGTTAGATTTCTCCTCGTGCCTCGTTCGAAATGACTGAAAAAGAGCAGAACCCCTCCTACCGCCGTCTTTTCGACCGAAGGGAAAAATCTAACGTATCGCTAAACTTCAACTAAGTAAAAAACAAAATTAAAATCTAAACAAAAGAAACCTCAGCCATTTAAAAAGAAATGTGTAATTTGAATTATGGAAAGAGGTGGCTTTATTTACATACTCACTAATGTTAACCGTACTGTTTTATATATAGGAGTAACTTCCGATTTGATATTCCGGCTGATAGAACATAGAGAGAAAACCCACCCTAAATCTTTTTCTGCAAAATATAATGCTATAATTTGTATTTATTATGAAGCATTTACAGATATCGTAGCGGCTATTGACAGGGAAAAGGAAATTAAGAAATGGCGAAGAGAGAAGAAAGAAAAATTAATTAATGCTACAAACCCTTCTTGGATTGATTTATGGGGTGAAATAAAGCAATGGTAGTATCAGCAATCATCACCTTTTTTCGTAAGTTTTGACTAATTCACATGAAAGTAGCTAGATATCTCCTCATACTTCGTTCGAGATGACGGAAAAGAGCAGAACCCCTCCTACCGCCGTCTTTTCGATGCGGAGTGTAACGAAGCGAGAAATCTAACACACGGCTAAACCAATATTCACGATCAAATAGCGAACGGTTAGATTTCTCCTCGTACCTCGTTCGAGATGACGGAAAAAGAGCAGAACCCCTCCTACTGCCGTCTTTTCGATGTGGAGTGTAACGGAGCGAGAAATCTAACACATGGCTAGGCCAATATTCACGATCAAATAGCGAGCAGTTAGATCTCTCCTCGTACTTCGTTCGAGATGACGAAAAAAGAACAGAACCCCTCCTACCGCCGTCTTTTCGATGCGGAGTGTAACGAAGCGAGAAATCTAATACATGGCTAAACCAATATTCACGATAAAATAGCAAGCAGTTAGATCTCTCCTCGTACTTCGTTCGAGATGACGGAAAAAGAGTAGAACCCCTCCTACCGCCGTCTTTTCGATGTGGAGTGTAACGAAGCGAGAAATCTAACACATGGCTAAACCAATATTCACGATAAAATAGCAAGCAGTTAGATCTCTCCTCGTACTTCGTTCGAGATGACGGAAAAGAGCAGAAACAATAACCAAAAAATCCCCAGCCTAACCGACTGGGGATTTCTAAATACTAAATACTTTATATCTAAATACTAATTACAAACTTGCCAAAGCATTGTTCAATGTAGCACTTGGGCGCATTGCTTTCGAAGCCAATTCATCATTAGGGTTATAGTAACCACCAACATCTTGTGCTTTACCTTGTGCGTCGATTAACTCAGCAGTAATTTTTGCTTCGTTTTCGGCTAAAGCTTTAGCCAATGGCGCAAATTTAGCTTGTAATTCTGCATCTTTAGTTTGTGCAGCTAAAGCCTCGGCCCAATATAAAGCTAAATAAAAGTGAGAACCACGGTTATCAATCGTTCCTAATTTTCTACCCGGAGATTTATCTGTCGCCAAGAATTTAGCGTTAGCCTCATCTAAAGCATCAGCCAAAACTTGTGCTTTAGCGTTGTTTTGAGTTTGCGATAAATGTTCTAATGAAGCTTGTAACGCTAAGAACTCACCTAATGAATCCCAACGCAAATAACCTTCTTGTGCAAATTGCTCTACGTGCTTAGGCGCAGAACCACCAGCACCAGTTTCGAACAAACCACCACCATTCATTAAAGGTACAATAGACAACATTTTTGCTGAAGTACCTAGCTCTAAAATTGGGAATAAATCGGTTAAATAATCACGTAATACGTTACCAGTTACCGAAATGGTATCTTCGCCTTTACGGATGCGCGCTAACGTAAATTTAGTTGCTTCAATTGGAGAAAGGATACGCAAATCCAATCCCTTGGTATCGAAGTTTGGCAAATATTTATTCACTTTTTTGATGATCTCCCTATCGTGCGCTCTGTTTTCATCTAACCAGAAAACAGCAGGCGTATTAGATAAGCGAGCTCTGTTTACCGCTAGCTTAACCCAATCTTGAATAGGTGCGTCTTTAGTTTGGCACATACGGAAAATATCTCCAGTTTCTACAGGCTGATCAAAAAACACGTTACCCGCAGCATCGGTTACGCGGATAGTTCCATTAGCTGCAGCTTGGAAAGTTTTATCGTGAGAGCCATACTCTTCGGCTTTTTGAGCCATTAAACCAACATTTGGTACCGAACCCATTGTGGTTGGGTTAAAAGCGCCGTGTTTTTTACAATCGTCAATAGTAGCGGTATAAACGCCAGCATAACACCTATCAGGAATGATGGCTAAGGTATCTTGTTGTTTACCATCTTTATCCCACATTTGGCCCGAAGTACGGATCATGGCAGGCATCGAAGCATCTACAATAACATCAGAAGGCACGTGTAAGTTGGTAATACCTTTATCAGAGTTTACCATTGCCAAAGCTGGTCCATTTGCAATTGCCGCATCAATAGCTGCTTTCACTTCTGCCTCTTGTGCGTTACCTGCAATTTTAGCGTAAACATCGCCTAAACCGTTGCGAGTATCAACCCCTAAAGTTTTAAAAAGCTCGGCATATTTAGTAAAAATGTCTGCAAAGTAAACTTCTACAATAGCACCAAAAATGATAGGGTCAGAAACCTTCATCATCGTTGCTTTTAAATGTGCAGAAAGCAAAACACCAGTAGCTTTAGCCGTTGCGATGGCCTCAGCAACAAAAGCTTTCAATTTAGCAAGGTTCAATACAGAACTATCAATTACTTCGCCTGCTTTTAAATTGGCCAATCCTTTTAGTTCGGTAACCGCTCCATCAGTAACTATAAATTCAATTTTAAACTGTGTATCGTTCTCAACAGTGGTAGATTTTTCAGAACCGTAAAAATCGCCTTCGCTCATGCTAGCTACACTGGTTTTAGAATCTGAAGACCAAGCACCCATGGAGTGCGGATTTGCTTTTGCATAGTTCTTCACTGCTTTTGGCGCTCTACGATCAGAATTACCTTCACGCAAAACCGGATTTACAGCAGAGCCCAATACTTTTGCATATTTTGCTTTAATTGCTTTTTCTTCTTCAGTTTTAGCATCTTCTGGGTAATTTGGCAATGCAAAACCTTGCGATTGCAGCTCGGCAATAGCATCTTTTAACTGCGGAATAGAAGCAGAAATATTAGGCAATTTAATAATGTTAGCCTCTGGCGTATTGGCCAATTGACCTAGCTCTGTCAATGCATCTCCAATTTTTTGATCATCTTGCAAAAACTCAGGAAAATTTGCTAAAATTCTTCCTGCTAAAGAGATATTTCTTGTTTCTACCTCAATTCCTGCCGAGGCTGTAAAAGCTTGTACAATAGGCAAAAATGAATAAGTAGCCAACAATGGAGCCTCGTCTGTTTTGGTATAGATAATTTTTGATGAGTTTGACATATGTGTATTATTTTATGATGTTTTGAAATAAAATGCCCAAAAAAGGACTGATTTGGTAAAATCGTCTAAAGATAAGAGAAACCATTGAATTTCATATCAGCTTAGTGTTATTTATACATTAAAACAGCCTTAGTTTTGGAACTAATTCGAGGTCAGTTTTCATTTTGAAATTGCAATTTCAAAAATAACAGCTGTAAACTTCTAGGTGTTTGTTTATGTGTCGGCTTGCACCTCTTTTAATTTTCCCGAAGCCTTGGCTTTATTGTTCATTTGTCTGTTCGTGTAATTTAGCACAGTCGTTCAATAAGGTAACAAGCTAACGTTAGATTATTTGAAAAGGCAGGAAATTCATTAATTGTCTAGCTTGGTACAAATGCTCAATTGAAAATATGGCGTTGAAGTTATGAACTAAAGATGAAAATTGAATATAGAGCCAGAACCACTGCTGATACTTGCACATAGCTGAAGTTTCATTGTTCAGCCCTGCTTTCGCAAATACTTTTGTTAGCATCAGATTAATTCAGTCTATAAAGTATCATCACTTCGCTGTCATGCTCCTTGATATAAAATGTAAACGGTCGAATTTTAACGAAGTTCATTTTACCCTCATCGTTTAGTATCTCAATTGCTTTATGTATTAGCACCCTTGAATGTAACTTAAACAAATCTTCAAGTTGATAGTTTATTTCTAGGTAGTCTAAGTTACTAAACTCTTCACAGTCCACCCAAGCTAGCTTAAAATTTATTACCTTGTCAAGGAATAGAATTTGTTTGTTATAATCGTATTCATTCGAAATATAACGAGGTTCTTCAATCGAAGGGTATTCCTGTCGTCCGCAACATGTTATACTGCTTGTGAAATGATAATAATAGTCATATTCAATAAATAAAGCTTGAATTTCATCTTGCCTTCCGGATCCTATTATTTGCTTAAATACTTTGTCAAGTTCATTTTGAAAATATGAAACGAGAGCATTATTGTCAAGTTGTAAATATTCAGCAAGTTTATCCTCATATAAGGTATCATGGGAAGTCTCCTTTGATAACTTTTTCAAGTCATTCAGCATTCGTCGCTCTCCATTGTCAAAAACGAATACTCGTCCAGCTTTTATGTCGGCATATTGTTCCTTGTACAAACCAGAAATAGAAGCTCCTTTCAGTTTGTCGAACAAAATATCTCTTTGCCTTTCCAGTAGTTTAAGAATTTTAGGGTTGTCCATCATTTGCCGCTAACGTCAGTCTGTCTAAAAAGGTCAATTAATTTTTATTTTCTCTCCGTTATAGGGTAAACATAAGTGATTTAGGGGCTTAAAATAGTTCGTTTTTTCTCGGTTTTACTTAATTGAAGTTGTGCAACAGTTACCCGTAGTGTTTATTATTTCTTTGAATATTCTAGCCATTCTTCATAAGAAATTACACCTAATTCTGGCTTAGCTTCTCCTTCAATAATAGAAATGAATTCTAAATAATGTCCATCAGGATCATTAAAATATATTGCAATTGCAGGCATCCAAGCAAAAACCATTGGCTTTTCTGTATTATCTTTTAAAAAATTATAAGGTTTGAGTCCATTAATTTTTAAAAATTCAGTTGAGTTATTCAGAATAAATTCTTTTTCGCATCTAAATGCAAAATGTCTTTTATCTATTTCTTCTTTTGGTTATTCCCATAGCCCAAGCATAGCTTCTTTTGGTTTTCCAATCCAGAAAAATACGGTTCTCCTTTCTTCTTCAAAATAACATTGCTCGAGACCTAAAATATTTTTATAGAAGTTTATCGATTTCTCTAAATTTTCTACAAAAATATGAGTTTCAACCTGTTGTGCATTTAGGAAA
>NZ_DHDZ01000028.1:0-42270 GCF_002399615.1 Pedobacter sp. UBA4863
CTTATTTATAATGCACTACGGGTACTAGTTACTAATGCCTAAACAGTAAATCTAATCCACTTGTCTCCCTCGTAGCCAAAAATAAAATGCCCTGGGTGTATCATTTCGGCAATATCTTCTACCAAAGCTACCGCTTCTTCTGGTTTTAATAAGCGATAATCATCAGCCAGAAGACAAACCCTGTTAAACTTTACAGCGGGCCATGCCTCATTAAGTAGCACAGGCACTTTCCGCATCAAATCGTCTAACAAATTCGTTTCCTCATGAAAAACCACATAAACGGCTTCCATAGGCTCGGTAGTTACCGCAGCTCCGCCCAACTTGGCAATTGCCGAAAGCTCAAGACGTGGCTTTCCGTTGGAATCTAAAAAGCAAACCGGAACTTTGTCCATGAACTTAATCTTATGTTCAACAATAGCTAAACGCTCCAACAATTCCTCACGCAGTGCTGCATTATTTTCGGTATTTATAAGTTCATTTAAAGACGACATCTGAATTATTTTATTAATTTGTACACAAAAATAGTATTTCCCTTTTCGATGCGCACCATTAAGCTTAATATATTTTGTTTTTGTTGTTTCATTATCCTGTTTTCTTGTAAAGAGAACCAGCACAACAACAAAAAAGTATTCAATATCAACCTAGATCAAAATCTCACTTCGCTAGACCCAGCATTTGCTCGCAACCAAAATGCCATTTGGATGATGAACCAAATTTTCAATGGCTTAGTACAGATAGATTCGGCCCTTAATACCATTCCCTGCATTGCCAAAACATGGCAAATTTCTAATGACGGACTCGTCTATACCTTTAATTTACGTAACGATGTTTTTTTTCAGGACGATGCCCTTTTTAAAAACGGCAAAGGCAGAAAAGTGGTAGCCGAAGATTTTGTATATAGTTTTAACCGGCTAATCGACCCAAAGGTAGCCTCGTCTGGAGGATGGATTTTTAGCGACAAAGTAAAAGATGCCAGTAGTTTTATAGCGTTAAATGATAGCACTTTTCAAATTAAATTACTTAAACCGTTTCCTACTTTTATAAGTTTACTTACCGCACAATACTGCTTTGTGGTTCCCAAAGAGGTAGTAGAACACTATGGTAAAGATTTTAGAAACCATCCGGTAGGTACCGGCCCTTTTAAATTTAAGTATTGGAAAGAAGATGAAGTGCTGGTACTACTTAAAAATGATAATTACTTTGAAAAAGATAGTACTGGCCATAAACTGCCTTACTTAGACGCCGTAAAAGTTAGTTTTATTAACGATAAACAGAGCGCTTTTATGAATTTCCTTAAAAAAGATCTTGATTTTTTTAACAGTGTTGACGGGAGTTACAGAGATGATATTTTAACGAAAAGTGGCAAAATGACCAGTAAATACAAAAATAAATTTCAACTGATCAAAGGCCCATACCTGTGTACCGAGTATGTTGGTATCTTAGTTGATCCGGATAAGGAAATCGTTAAAAATTCGCCATTGCGGTTTAAAAAAGTTAGACAGGCCATTAATTACGCTATTGATAGAGAGAAACTAATTAAATACTTGCGTAATAGCATTGGCACACCGGCAACTTCGGGCTTTATACCTAGGGGCATGCCCGGTTTTGATAGCACAAAGGTGAAAGGCTACGACTACAATCCAGCGCTAGCTGCCAAATTACTTGCCGAAGCTGGTTATCCAAACGGTAAAGGAATGCCTACCATTAAATTAAGCACTTCTACTACTTACAAAGATTTAATTGAATTTATACAGGGCGAACTTGCAAACATTGGCATAAAAGCTAAGGTAGATGTTAGCCCAAGTGCCAGCTTACGAGATTTGATGGCAAAAAATGAAGTTGTTTTTTTTAGGGGCTCATGGATTGCCGACTATGCCGATGGCGAAAACTACCTCTCGGTATTCTATTCTAAAAACAAGGTTCCTTTTGGCCCTAACTACACCGGTTATTTTAATAAAGAGTTTGATCGACTTTTCGAACAAAGTTATTACGAGAACAATCCTCAAAAACGTTTTGAACTCTATCATAAAATGGACAACATGGTATTAGAGCATGCTTCTGTAGTGCCGATTTTATACGACCAATCGGTAGTAATGCTACAGAACAACATTAGCGGATACAACAACAATCCGTTAAGCTTAATGATTTTAAAGGGAGTTAAAAAAGATTAACAGTTTATTGTTTCACGATATTCTTGTTGTAGTGCTAATAAACATTTGGCGCATAAACAGCCATCGTAAAGCTCGCTAACGTATTGCACTTCATTAATTGTTAATTGTACCACGCTGCATTGACATTTGGTATAAGCATTTGCTTTACACTCAATAGGAGTGCCACATCGCTCGCAAGCTATGATTTCGTGTTTGCTATGGGTGAATAATTTGTTCATTAATTCATTGTGTTCATTAGTTCCCTTGAAGTTGCCGATTAAAACTAATGCCAAATGAACTAATAAACTAAAAGCAAAAATACATCCAAAAAGTAAGGTTCTGAACTTTATATCCAGAACCTTAAATATTATTGCTTTAAGATTGCTTCATCGTTAGCCCCCCTTTAGGGGATTTAGGGGATTTACCCCGAACAGCTAATGCAACCTTCTTCCATAGTACAAACTGGTCCGTCTATAATTTCCTCTGCAACTTGATTTTGAGGAATATTAGCAGGAATTACCGCCTCAATAGCTTTACCACCTTGGTTCTCCACGGTAAATTTAACCGCTTGCGAAGCCGCTTGTGTACGCAGGTAGTACATACCTGTTTTCAAGCCTTTTTTCCAAGCATAGAAATGCATTGATGTTAGTTTTGAAGTATTTGGCGCATTGATAAACAAGTTTAACGATTGAGATTGGCAAATGTACGCACCTCTATCGGCCGACATGTCGATGATGTTCTTCATCTTAATTTCCCAAACTGTTTTGTACAGTTCTTTAATATAATCTGGAATTTCTGCAATGTCTTGGATAGAGCCGTTAGCCAAGATAATTCTATCTTTCATTTGCGGGTTCCACAAACCTAAAGCAACTAAATCTTTCAGCAAGTGCTTATTCACTACAATAAATTCGCCACTTAATACACGTCGTGTATAGATATTTGAAGTGTAAGGTTCGAAACACTCGTTGTTACCCAAAATTTGAGAAGTTGAAGCGGTAGGCATTGGCGCCACTAACAAGGAGTTGTACACCCCTTTTTTAACTACACGCTTTCTCAAGCTTTCCCAATCCCAACGGTTACTGTCTGGGGTAACATTCCATAAGTCAAACTGGAACTGGCCTTTTGATAATGGCGAACCTTTGAACGTTTTGTAAGCACCATGCTTCTCTGCTAAATCTGCCGAAGCAGTCATGGCGGCAAAATAAATGGTTTCGAAAATATCCTTATTCAACTTTTTAGCAGCATCACTTTCAAAAGGATAACGCATTAAAATAAATGCATCTGCCAAACCTTGCACCCCTAATCCAATTGGACGGTGACGCAAGTTGGAGTTTGCTGCCTCTGGCACCGGATAATAGTTATGATCGATGATTTTATTCAAGTTCAATGCTGCTTGATAAGTTACATCGTATAGCTTTTGGTGATCAAACTCGCCATTAATTACAAAACGAGGTAATGCTAACGAAGCTAAGTTACAAACTGCCACTTCGTCTTTAGAAGTGTACTCGATAATTTCGGTACATAAGTTAGATGACTTAATTGTACCCAAGTTTTGTTGGTTCGATTTCGCATTGGCCGCATCTTTGTACAACAAATAAGGCGTTCCAGTTTCAATTTGCGAATCTAAAATGGCAAACCAAAGCTCTTGTGCTTTAACTACTTTACGAGCTCTGCCTTCTTGTTCATATTTCACATAAAGCTTATTAAACTCTTCGCTGTGGCAATCTGCTAAGCCTGGTGCTTCGTCTGGCGAGAATAAGCTCCAATCGCCATTTTCTTCTACACGTTGCATAAACAAATCGTTAATCCAAAGTGCGTAGAACAAATCACGGGCACGCATTTCTTCCTTACCATGGTTTTTACGCAGGTCTAAAAATTCAAAAACATCAGCATGCCAAGGCTCTAAATAAATTGCAAAGGCACCTTTACGTTTACCACCACCTTGATCTACGTAACGAGCAGTATCGTTAAATACGCGTAGCATTGGCACAATACCATTACTGGTGCCGTTGGTACCGCCAATGTAAGCGCCCGTAGCACGAATGTTGTGAATGCTTAAACCAATACCGCCAGCGCTTTGAGAAATCTTAGCGGTTTGTTTTAAAGTATCGTAAATACCTTCAATGCTGTCGTCTTGCATGGTTAACAAGAAACACGATGACATTTGAGGTTTTGGCGTAGCTGCATTAAATAACGTAGGTGTTGCATGGGTAAACCAACGCTCGCTCATTAAGTTATAAGTTGCTATTGCACTTTCGATATCTTCTTTATGGATGCCCACAGCAACACGCATAAACAAATGTTGCGGACGCTCTACAATTTTGCCGTTAACCTTTAGCAGGTAAGATTTTTCTAAGGTTTTGAAACCGAAGTAATCGAAACCAAAATCCCTATCGTAGATAATGGTACTGTCTAAAATTTCTGCATTATCTTGAATAACTTTCCAAATATCATCGGCAATTAAAGCAGAATCTTTCCCTGTTTTTGGATCAATGTAATTATACAACTGCTCCATGGTTTTAGAAAAAGATTTTAAGGTATTTTTATGCAAGTTAGATACGGCAATACGCGAAGCCAACAAGGCATAGTCGGGATGTTTTGTAGTTAAAGACGCTGCCGTTTCTGCTGCTAAATTATCTAGCTCTGATGTGGTTACCCCATCATACAATCCTTCAATTACTTTTCTAGCAACATCAATAGGATCTACCAATTCAGCATTAAAACCATAGCACAGCTTCTCTATCCGAGCTGTAATCTTATCAAATTTTACCGCTTCTTTACGGCCATCTCTTTTTATTACAAACATCCTTACAAAATTTAATTATTGAATTTTGAATGAGTAAATGATAGAATATTCGCAAAGCATGGCCTATTCTATCACTCAATCATTTTATAATTTTATCATTATTCTCTAAAAGTCTTCATCCAATGAAAAAGCCTGTGCTTTATCTTCCGAAGAAGTTAACACGCCACTTTTTTGGTAATCGCCCACGCGTTTTTCAAAGAAATTAGTTTTACCTTGTAGCGAAATCATTTCCATAAAATCGAATGGGTTGGTAGCGTTATAAACTTTTGAGTAGCCAAGTTCAGCCAACCATCTATCGGCAACAAACTCTATGTATTGCTTCATCAAATCTGCATTCATCCCAATTAGTTTAACTGGTAAAGCATCGGTGATGAAATCTTTCTCAATTTCTACTGCATCTTTAATGATGGTATGTACCTGCTCTTCGCTCAGCTTGTTTTGCAACATACTGTACAGCAAGCAGGCAAATTCGCAGTGCGAACCCTCGTCTCTAGAAATTAATTCGTTACTGAAAGTTAAACCTGGCATTAAGCCACGTTTTTTTAGCCAGAAAATAGAACAGAAACTACCGCTGAAGAAAATACCTTCTACCGCGGCAAAAGCTACCAAGCGTTCGGCAAATGTTCCATTATCGATCCAGCGCAATGCCCATTCTGCTTTTTTCTTAACCGCAGGAACAGTTTCGATAGCATGGAACAGCCTATCTTTCTCTTCTGGGTCTTTTACATAAGTATCAATTAACAAGGCATAAGTCTCCGAGTGGATATTTTCCATCATGATCTGGAAACCATAATAGCAACGTGCTTCAGGAATTTGAACTTCGCTCATGAAGTTTACCGCTAAGTTTTCATTTACAATGCCATCACTTGCCGCAAAAAATGCCAAAATGTGCGAAATGAAATGACGCTCGCCACTGTTCAGGTTTTCCCAGTGTTTAATATCGTCAGACAAGTCAATTTCTTCTGCAGTCCAAAAACTAGCTTCACTCTTTTTGTACATTTCCCAAATAGCCGGAAACTTAATAGGCAAAAGCACAAAACGATCTTTGTTTTCTCTTAGTAATAATTCATCTTCCATGATCACTCTTTTTACATTCTTTTAAATACCGTTACAGCAAACACATTACTTTAGTTCTCTCGCTAAATTAAACCGTCTAAAAGGCCTTACTTAGACTACATTGAAAAAAAAGTTAAAAAAATCCTCTTTTCAATACGCTAAACAACAATTAGTTAAACAATAATTTAGGTGTTTTCTATTAAAGAACTCTGTATAACAAATATAAAAGTAAAGGCATTTTTTACGGCTTAAAGTTGTTAACATGCAACCCGTCAAGTGTCGATATCTATAAGAAATTAGAGAAGAAAGGGGTAGAAAAAAAGCTAATCATTTCTTTTTTAGCGCTTAGAGAATCTAAAAAAGTGTTAGTAATTTAAAAATAAGACTGAAAGTCTTTGGAATGAAATTCTATGCTATAATTTCACTTTAGCACATAGGAGATTTCTACTTTTGCATAGCCTAAACGATAAATGCCTAAGGCTTTAGCGGCCGATCTGGAGATATCTAAAGAGAATTTTTTGCTAAAAGGCCCTCTATCGTTTATTCTTACTTCAATGGTTTTGTCCGTGCGAAGGTTTCTTACTTTAACGAGGGTACCAAAAGGAAGGGTGCGGTGTGCAGCAGTAAATTTAGCTCCCCTATAACGTTCGCCACTAGTTGTTTTTCTACCTTCGAACTTTTTGGCATAGTAGGTAGTATAAATAGTTTTTTTTATCGTGTCGGCAGCTTTTATAACCTGTCCTTGCGATTTTGCTGCAACCGTTATCAAACTCAAGACCAAGAACAACAATATCCTCATATTACGGATCTTTTAAGGTATAATTTATTTATCCCTATTATTTGATGGGCTTCAAATATAATAAAAGCTTGTTTTAAAAAACAAAAGCCCCGAATTAAATTCGAGGCTTTAAGTTTCTATAAGCTAAAATTACTCCGCTACTACTTCGAAAGGAACTTTTACTTTAACTTCTTTGTGTAAGTTTAAGTTTGCTACATATTCGCCTAAAGTTTTAGGCTCAGTTTCAAAAGTAATACGACGACGATCAACTTCAAAACCTTTAGCTTTTAATGCGTCGGCCACTTGGATAGTGTTAACCGCACCAAAGATTTTTCCTGTTTCGCCTGCTTTAGCACCAATGCTTAATTTAACATCAGCTAATTGAGCGGCTACGCCTTCAGCATCTTTCTTAATTTTATCTTGTTTAAAAGCAGCTTGCTTTAAGTTTTCTGCTAATACTTTTTTTGCAGAAGGCGTTGCCAAAATTGCAAAACCTTGTGGAATTAAGTAATTACGACCAAAACCAGGTTTTACCGTAACGATATCATCTTTCTCACCTAGTGATTTGATATCTTGCTTTAAAATAATTTCCATTGCTCAGCTCCTATTTTAATTGGTCAGTAACGAAAGGCAACAAACCGATGTGACGAGCACGTTTTACCGCTTGAGCCACTTTACGTTGAAACTTCAAAGAAGTACCAGTTAAACGACGAGGTAAAATTTTACCTTGCTCGTTAACGAACTTCAACAAAAAGTTTGCGTCTTTATAATCAATGTATTTGATACCGTTTTTCTTGAAACGGCAATATTTTTTCCTGTTATCCTCCACTTTTGGAGCAGTAACATATTGAATTTGATCTCTTGCCATTACGCTGAAGCCTCCTCTTTCTTAGGTTTTTTGTTAAATGCACCACTGCGTTTTTTCTCGCTGTATGCAATTGCATGACGATCTAATCTCACAGTTAAGAAACGTAAAACACGCTCATCGCGTTTTAATTCTAGCTCTAACTTGCTTACTAATCCACCGTCAGCTTTATATTCTGTAAGGTGGAAGAATCCGTTTGCTTTTTTGTCAATCGGATACGCTAATTTTCTCAAACCCCAATTATCTTCGGCGATAATTTCGGCTCCGTTATCTTTAATGATGGCTGTAAATTTCGCTAACGCTTCTTTTGCAGCTTCTTCAGATAACAACGGGGTAAGAACGATAACAGTTTCGTACTGATTCATTGTTGTATTTAATTAATTTTTTAATTTATTCCCGCATAAATCGGGCTGCAAATGTAAGAATATATTTCTATAAATCAAACCGTTGTTCTATAAAAACATAAAGCTTATTGCGCAATTACTTTACAATACGATATAAGTAGATTACAAAATCTAGAAAAACCCTTACCAATTTAAAAGACTTACGAAACATTTGATGTCGTTTTCCGCAAAAAGAATGCTTTTAATGGATTATTAAAATACCGCTTTCATGGTATTTTAACAACAAACATCCCTAAATCTATCTTTTTTTTCCACAGATAACATATTGCACTCGGTAACTATCAAAATTTGCTTATTTTCGTGGCAATGGAAAATTTTATTGTTTCTGCCCGTAAATACCGTCCAGCTACGTTCGAAACCGTAGTTGGCCAGCAACATATTACCGGAACTTTAAAAAACGCTATTAAAAACAACCAACTGGCGCAAGCTTTTTTGTTTTGTGGACCACGCGGCGTAGGCAAAACAACCTGTGCCCGTATCTTAGCAAAAACCATTAACTGCACCAGTTTAACTGCCGAACAAGAAGCCTGTGGCACTTGCGAAAGTTGCCAATCTTTCCAATCGGGACATTCTTTTAACTTTCATGAACTAGATGCTGCCTCGAACAACTCTGTTGATGACATTAGAAGCTTGATTGAACAAGTAAGAATACCGCCACAAGCAGGCAAGTATAAAATCTACATCATAGATGAGGTTCACATGCTTTCTACCAGTGCGTTTAACGCATTTTTAAAAACGCTAGAAGAACCACCTCCCTATGCTATCTTTATTTTAGCTACTACAGAAAAGCATAAGATCTTGCCAACTATTTTATCTCGTTGCCAGATTTTTGATTTTAACAGAATACAGGTTGATGACATAGCTAACCACCTGGCTAAAATTGCCGAAAGAGAAAGCATTGCTACCGATAATGATGGTTTGCATATCATCGCTCAAAAAGCTGATGGCGGTTTGCGTGATGCGCTTTCGATGTTTGATCAAATTGTTAGCTACACCAATAGAAATGTAACCTACAAAGCAGTAATTGCCAATCTGAACATTTTAGATTACGACTACTATTTTAAACTTACCGATTTTTTAACCGGTGGCGATGTAAGTAATACACTACTACTTTTCAATGAAATATTGAACAACGGCTTTGACGGCAACAATTTTATTAACGGTTTAGCTGGCCACTTTAGAAATTTATTGGTAGGCAAAGACAACCAAACCATACAGCTGTTAGAAGTTAGCGAAAACATTAAGCAGAAATACTTAGCGCAAAGCAACAGCGCAAATTTAGGTTTTATTTTAACGGCACTAAACCTAGCTAACCAGTGTGATCTTAATTACAAAAACAGTAAAAACCAACGATTGCAGGTAGAACTGGCATTGATTAAAATGTGCCATATCCCCGCTGTAATTCAACTCGCTAATACCGCAACTGACCAAGATCAGGATAAAAAAAAAACTTTAGTTAGTTCTAAAGAAGCTGAAAGCTTAAAGACAAAAGACCAAAGCGAAACAAAAGCCGAAAGCCCTAAAATTTCCGCAGCTTCGGCCGTAAAAGAACCAACAACACCCGTTGCTGTAGCCCAACAAACGCCACAAACAACTCAGCCGAAAGTGGAATCTCCTAAAGTTAATACACCACCTGCCTCGCCAATTAAGATACAGCCTTTAACCAAAGGCACTTCAGGTTCTTTAATCCCTTCGTTAACCGATTTAGCTAGCGGCATTAATCTCGATGGCGAAGACAAAGGCCCGCAGTATATAAAAGGCAACCAAAAACAAGAATTTACAGAAGAGCAGTTTTTAAGCTATTGGCAGCAATATGCCCAAAAAGCTAAAGAAGAAGACAAAATACAGCTATATACCTTATTAACTAGCAGCGAGCCCATCATAAACGGAGTACACATTACCGTTTTAGTAGAAAATGCCCCTTTAGAAAGCACACTACAAACCGAAAAAATAGAACTGCTAAATTTCTTACGGGGCAATCTTAGCAACTTTGATATTCAATTATTTTCTAAAAGAATAGAGCCCAAACAAAGCGACAGAATTTACACCAACAAAGATAAATACGTCTATTTGGTCGAAAAAAATCCACAACTAGAAGAATTTTGTAAACGTTTTAATTTAGACCTATTACCTTAAAACTGGCAAAATTACAAAGCCAAAATGCTTTTTCCTACTGTGCAGCTTACCATTCCCATAAAAAGCCTGCTGTAAAGGTCCTTCTATTTATTACAACTGTCTAGGTATTATACAAAAAAATCATAATGTACCAGACCAAACTAAAATTACGTAAACATCCTGTCGTTTTTTCAAATACAGCAAATAGTGTAAATTACTCTTTTAGATATTTTTTAATAGGATTAACGAGCTTACTCTTATCCCTAAGTTTCAGTGCCAAAGCGCAATGGAAAAACCCTACGGATAATTGGAAAACTTTAGGCCCGCCTAAAGGCTCATTATTGGTGGTTGGTGGCGCATCAGTGCCTGCTATATTCAAACACTTTATTGAAATGGTTGGAGACCCTGAAGCATTAATTGTAATGATTCCAACAGCAGGCGATGTATTAGATGAAAACAATACCGCCTATCCAGCACTGGTAAAAGCAGGAGCCAAAAACATTGTAATACTACACACCAACAACCGCGACGAAGCCAATACCGAAGAGTTTATAGCACCGTTGTTAAAAGCCAAAGCCGTGTATATTGCGGGAGGTTTCCAAAAACGTTTAGCAAAAGCCTATTTAAACACGCGAACGCATCAAGCCATGTTCGATGTATTGGCTCGTGGAGGAGTAGTTGCTGGAAGTTCGGCTGGCGCCTCTATACAGGGTTCATTTTTATATGGTGGTGGCGAAGAAAAGGTAGGACTAGGCTTTATTAAGGATTCGGCCATTGGGCAACACTATGTACGAAGAAACAGAATGGGCAGCGTAGCCAAAATTTTAAATGCTGAGCCTAAACTATTAGGCATTGGCATTGATGAAGCAACCGCTATTGAAGTAAAAGGCAACGAGTTTGAGGTAATAGGCGACAGCAAAGTGGCTATTTACGATGCTTCACTTAAGGGCTGGCCAAAACCTAAAGCCCAATACTATTTATTTCCGGGTGATAAATTCGACATGCGTTCGCGAAAAGTTACCCACCAAGCACAACCCTTGGCCAATGATTTATGGGACGATGCGAACAAAAAATGGAAAGATCCATCTGCTAATTGGGAAACTATAGGCCCGCCTGAAGGAAAATTGCTCATTTACGGAGACAAAGAAGTTTCTGATGATATGTTAAAACACTTTCTAAAATCAGAAACAACTACCCAACCCGCTATTGTTGTACTTTCTACAGGCAATGAAACTAAAAGAGCTAAAAACGAAGAAACGGTAAATAAACTTAAAAAATTAGGGGCTACCAACGTTACCTTTTTACATTCAATTAATAACAACGAAGCCAATTCCAAATCGTTTACAACAGCTTTAAGAACCGCAACAGCAGTTTGGATTTGCGATAGTGAAAAATGGCAACTAGCAGACACCTACTTAAACTCGCTATTACACAAAGAACTTTTTGATGTATTAAAACGTAACGGCACTATTGCAGGCATGGGCTCTGGAGCAGCCATCATGGCTTCTCGTTTATTTGGCGACCCAGAAAACTACCGTTGGAACAAAGGCTATGGCCTGGTTCGTAACACCATGATATTTGACGCCCCACTTACCAATAAGTTCTTAAAAAGTATGAAGAACGTACAACAAAAGAGCCCAAATTTATTAGGCGTAGGCATAACGAAAGGCGCTATCGTGGAAATCAAAAAAGGTGACATTGAAGTTTCAGGAAAGGGAAATGTGATGCTTTACAAAGCTGCTGAAGATAAACCCGTAATAATAGCACCCGGTAAAAAACAAACAATCAATGATTAAATTGATATAAAATTCAGCTCTCCTTTTCTAATTACGTGGTACGGGGCAACTTTACTTTAGCCAAAAACTATTGTTTAAAATTGCACCGTACCTTTTTTATTTAAAATAGCCATTAGCTAGGTAAATTATTCTTAGGGTATCCTTCCTCATCCAAATCATCCCTAAAATCCTCAGCAGTTTTAGCCAATAGCTTATCAGCAGGATCTAACCGCACACTCTCGCCAGTTTCGTCAATATGCATCGCGTTTCCACCAATCTGCTCATCAAGTTGTGCATCTTCATCATATTCATTTCCCACATACGGGTTCGACTCGTCGTAAGTAGAAATACTATCTTCCCCGTTTGGCGCCGAAGTATCATAAGGCAGCGGATGGTCATAATCTTTATCCTCATCCCTTACATCAAACTCGAAGCTGTTTTTATGCTTATCAAAAGAAAGTTCGTTAAAATCTTTGGTTTCGCCTAAGTTGCTAGCATGCAGCTTATCTTTAGCTGGTTTTTGATTTTCCATGGTTCTACTTTTTAATCTATAGAGAAACCAGTTTCGTTTCGCTTTTGTTTTTAATTTGCAGTTAAAATAAAACTACTTTATTATTAAATTGAAGAGCAATGGAAATGCTACTAGGCTCCAACAGTCCTGCTTTCACTCCTAGTCCCTCCTGCTGTCGGGAGCTAATCCGTTCAATCAGGTCTAATTTACAAAATTAAGTGCAACAAATTTCCAAATTACCGCCCTTATTTCTTCCAAAAAAGAGCTATACAATTTATTAACGTCTGATAAGTAACGAAGAACATTGCATTATGCTGTAAAAATGAGACCTTAATTTTTGTTTTTATTTGTATTAATTCTAAATAATATTAATTTTGCAGGAACAACTTAGTTAACAATGCAAAAGACCAAAGAATTATCACTTCCTGTTGCCTCATTCGAAGAAGTATTCGCTACCAAAAGTGGTGCTATTTTTCAATCAGACTCGGAGAAATGCTGGTATATTGATTTTGCAGGCAAGTTGGCTCGTTTCGACTACAGAAATCTATTAAAACTAAAAAAAGCCGTTTACAACATAAATATCGAAGAGAAACTATTGAGCAGCGACAAATCTGCCGATGTAGAAATTATCTTCATTTGTGCTTGCGACCATTCTTACGTGCTTTCTTTATTAGAGCTTATTAAGTTAAAAGAAATCTTACAGGGCACTTTCGTCATGCTAGAGCTCAACCACATCATCCACGACCGTCTGTTTCGTATCATCGCCTAAACTAAGACTTAGACTCGTTCCGAATTACTAATATTTTCTTTTACAGAACATTATCGCTGTAACTTTGTAATGTTCTAACAAAGGAGATTTTTAACATGAAAGATATAATGAGAGTTAAATGTTCTATTTCTGAGGATGTAGAGACATTAATTAACCAACAAATAAAAAAGGAAGCTCATTCGTCTGCTATTTATTTAGGAATGGCTTCGTGGTGCGCTAGAAATGGTTACGAGGGTGCTGCAGCTTATTTCTTTAAGCAAGCAGACGAAGAAAGAGACCACCAAATGAAGTTCTTTAAATATGTGCTTGATATGGGTGGTAATGCCGTTACACCAGAAATAAGCAACATTAAACAAGAATACAACTCATTTAGAGAAGTGTTTGAAGAAGCTTTGGAGCAAGAAATAAGCGTAACCCAATCTATTAAAAACATAGCCGCTCGTTGCCAAAAAGAAAACGATTTTTTAACCTTAGATTTCTTAAACTGGTTCTTTAAAGAGCAACGTGAAGAAGAAATTAAAGCACGTAGAGCTGTAGAATTGTTCGACGTAATTGGTGAAGAAGGCACTGGCAGGTGGCAAATTGACAAAGCTGTGGGGGCTATTTCTTACAACAGCGAGGCATAAATAAAAGTAGAAAGTAGCGCTTAGCGAAATCCCAAGTATTCGGGATAAAAATTACAATAACCTACTAATTAAGAAACAATAATTGAAAGGTGTGTACAACAAGTATGCACCTTTTTTGTTTAATTTTAGGGGATAAGTAAGCCACAAATACACAGGTAAAATATCATGTAAACCCTACATCTGTGGCTAAAATATCAATATGTCTAAAAAAGATAAAAAGAAAAAAGGTTCGAAACAGGATAAAAAAGACAAAAAGAAGAAAGACTGTTGCGAAAAATACCTAAGGGCCAAACGATGCAAGAATTGCCCTTTGGGATAAGCCATCGGTTTGTGCACTTTGTATCTTTTTAATTTGCCTTACATGGCGCTCGGTATGCGTTATTAAAAAACAAAGTACATCGCCAAGTTTCAGTTTTACCAATTTAGCAATTGAAATAGCAATCTTTGTTTTATTGAGATCTACCCCCGAAAATGCTTTTATACATCTTAGCATACGCTCTTGCTGACTGATAAATTCGGCCACCTCAGCATAAACATCTGCTACTATTGGCTGATGTTGCTTAGCCGCTTTATAGCGTTTGTTACTTTTACCCACATCCATCATATTCACAAAATAAGTACCCAACCAACTTGACGTGTAAGCCTGTGTCGAAAATTCGATAGGTTTTTCTAAAATTGCTTCCATTTTAGGCAAATAATAATTACCGTAAGAGTTAAGATGCGATAATACTTGTGCTATGCTCCAACTATCTTTACTGGCAGAAAAACTCAACATAGGTTGGTCTAAATTTTGATATTCCTTTATCGCTTTTTCCAAAATTGTTTCTGTTCTTTGATAAAGGTCTGCGATAAATGCTTTTTTGTCTATTGCACTCATAATGTTGTATCATTTAATGATGCAAAATTAAAGCCTCATTGAAAGATAAATATTGGTATTTACCAAGATTAAATTTTTACGCTATTCATCAGTTTGCTGAAATTGGTAGCATCGATACCGAGATAACTTGCCAAATATTTATGAGGTACCAAAGTAAGAATATGTGGACTTCGAGCTAATAATGTTCTAAATTTTTCTTCCGAAGACATCAGTTGCAACTCTACTAATCTATCCAAAACTCCTCCCAAAGCTTGGCTCACTCCTATGTTAATCATCGATGCAATTTCTGGGTTTCTATGCATTAGCCTCTTAACTTCTGTTATTGGAGCCCTCAGAAAACTGGACGGAGTTAAGGTTTCATAATAGTATTTAGATTTCTGCGAAGTCATCATCGCATCCAATACACCACCAAAAGATGGGGCATAGGTAAAAATTAAAGTTGCTTCTTTCCCTTCATTATTTAAAGCATACACTCGTTGAACACCTTCCAAAACAAAGTACAAATATTTCTCTTGTTCGCCCTCTTGGGTTAACAATTCTTTTCTTACCGCACTAAAAGAAGACCAAATCGAAACAAATTCGGCAACACTCTTGTCCGGTAAAACAAAATGCTCTTTAACGAATTGCGCTAAGTGCTGAAAACTGTCTTCTTGCATAGGCTTACTTTAGTGCTTCCCACAAAATTTCTACCGGATGCTTTGCTATTCTTTCTGTTCCATCCTTAATTTGATGCCTACAGCTTGTTCCCGCAGCGGCAATTATGGTATCTGCTGCCGCATTTCTCACCTCGGGCAATAGCACCAACTCTCCTACTTGCATCGAAACTTCGTAGTGCTCTTTTTCGTAACCAAACGAGCCCGCCATACCGCAACAGCCTGATGGTATCATTTCTACCTTGTAATTGGCAGGCATTTCCAATATTTTCTCTGTTGGTGTAAGTGCATTTAAAGACTTTTGATAACAGTGACCGTGTAATTTCACCAATTGATAATCGGAAGTAAATTGATTAGCACTGATTTTATTAGCTTCAAATTCTTGTAGCAAGAACTCTTCTATTAAGAAAGCATTTTGTGCTAGGTTTTTCGCTTTTTGCACCAAATGAGCATCGACCAATTCTGGATATTCATCTCTAAAGGTAAGTAAAGCAGATGGCTCGACACCCAATAATGGCTCATTGGCATTGACCAAATCGGCCAATAAACTTACATTTTTATTTGCTAGGGCTTTGGCATCACGTAACAAACCTTTAGACAAATAGGTCCTACCACTTTCTTCGTGCTGAGGGATGACAACTTCATAGCCTAACTTTTCTAAAAGCTGAATCGCCGTTATCCCAATCTCCACATCGTTATAATTGGTAAATTCATCGCAAAACAGGTAAACTTTTTTCTCTCTAACTTGCGAAGCTTGCATTTTATCATGTCGTTTTTTCCAGCTACGCAAAGTTGTTTTTCCAACTTTTGGCAACGATCTCTCTGGTGCAAAACCAATTACTTTTTTAATTAGCTTACTGGTAAAATTGTATGAAATTAAAGCATTATAAATGGCGGGAAAAATTGCGCCCAAAGCTTGCGATTTGGTAAAATTGGCAATTACTCGGGTACGGAAAGGGATGCCATTGGCGTCGTAGTAATGCTGTAAAAATTCGGCTTTCATCTTTGCCACATCTACACTAGACGGGCATTCTGATTTACAAGCCTTACAACTCAAGCACAAATCCATCACCTCTTTAATTTCGTTGTGATTGAAAGGATTATCGCCTTGCGAATTGGTTAAAAACTGACGTAAAATATTAGCCCTTGCCCTGGTGGTATCTTTCTCTTGTCGGGTCGCCATGTAAGATGGACACATGGTACCGCCGCTCACATGCGTTTTCCTACAATCGCCCGAACCAGAACATTTTTCGGCCAGCCTTAAAATACTTTCACTCTTAGAGAAATCGAAAATAGTTTTGATAGGCTTAATTTTCTTATCGGTTTCGTAACGCAAAAATTCGTTCATTGGTGGCGTATCTACAATCTTATTGGCATTGAAAACACCAAGCGGATCGAATAGCTGCTTTACTTCCTTTAAAAGTCCGTACACTTTTTCGCCCAATACATCCTTAATAAATTCTCCACGTAAACGACCATCGCCATGCTCGCCACTTAAAGAACCCTGGTGTTTTTTAACCAAAGCAGCTGTTTCCTTTAAAACCGTTCTAAAAAGCTCCTTTCCTGCCGAAGTCTTTAGGTTAATCATTGGTTCTACATGTAGTTCTCCTGCACCGGCATGCGCATAATACGACGCTTTTAAATTGTACTTATCTAATATTTCTTTAAGTTCTTCAATGTAAGCTGGTAAATCTTCTGGCGCAACGGCACAATCTTCAATTAGGTTTACGGGCTGGTTGTCTCCTGGCAAGTTTCTAATTAAGCCTAAACCTGCTTTACGTACATCCCAAGCTAATTTAGCTTGCGCACCGTAAACTACCGGATAGGCATAGCCCAAACCGGCTAATTTCAAATCTGCAATTAAGGCTGTTGTCTTAACATCTAACTCTTGTTGTGTTTCGGCAAAAAACTCTACCATTAATAATGCTTCGGGCTCGCCTTCTATAAAAAAACGGTTATGTTGATAAACGGCATGGCCTTTGGTAAAGTCCATAATGTACTTATCTACCAACTCCGAAGCCATTGGTTGATGTTTCAAGATGACAATATTCGTCAAAAGCGATTCTGCCAGTGAATTGAAATGTACACAAACCAGTGCATCTTTTTTAGGCGGCAGCGGCAATAGTTTCAGCTTTGCTTCGGTGATAAAAACCAATGTTCCTTCCGAACCTGCTACCAGCTGGCACATATTAAAATTTTCTTTCCCTTCCTCTGGAATTAGGAAATCTAATGCGTATCCCGTATTTCTTCTGGTAAGCGTCTTTTTTGGGTAGCCTTTTTCTATCGCATCGATATTATCGGGATTGCTTACCATTTCAGAAATCCCTTGGTAAATTACACCTTCTAAGCTGTTTAGTTTTGCTTTTTCTGCTACTTCGGCTAAGTTGAGGTTACCGAACACTACCTCCTGTCCGTTGCTTAAATATCCTTTCACCTCTAGCAAATTCTGTCTGGTATCACCCCAAACAATAGAATGCAAACCGCAAGAGTTATTGCCAATCATTCCGCCAATCATCGCCCTATTGGCAGTAGAAGTTTCTGGACCAAACATCAAACCGAAGGGGCGTAATGCCACATTCAAATCGTCCCTAATTACACCCGGTTGCACCCTCACGTACTGTTCTTCTGCATTAATCTCCAATATCTGATTGAAGTATTTAGAAATATCAACAATAACTCCGTTGCCAACTACTTGCCCGGCCAAAGAAGTACCGGCAGCTCTTGGAATAAGCGTTAAACGGTGTTCGTTTGCAAAAGCGATAAGGCTCTTGATGTCCTCAGTTGTTTGTGGCACAGCTACCGCCAAAGGCTTTTCTTGATAAACCGAAGCATCAGTAGAATAAACTAATTTCTGCGCTTCGTGTTCTGGTGAATTGTCGAAAAAGAGCTCTCCGTTAAGGCAAGCACTTAAAGTTTCGAAAAATGGGGAAAGATTACGATGATTTAACACACAGTAAAATTAATAAAATTACTTGCGCTTTCTACAACAAAAAACCGCAAATATTGACGCAATGCCGGAATTAAATTCAAAATTAACACAAACGTTTGTTTTATTCGGCTTTTGAAAGTCAGCCTAAATTTGATTAAAATTTAGGCTGGCTAGGTGATGTAACAGTAAAAATAAGACACTACACCTTTCAAAAAAATATGTTTGCCTATAATTTTTATTAAACAATAGCACGCAAACGTTTGATTGATACACGTTTTTTTAAACTTTAATTTGAAATTTTATCATTGTATTAATGGCTTAAAAAAGCTAAAAGATACAAGAAACCGTTAAAAGTGATTTATAAGGAAAAAATTAAGCCCAATAAATGCTTATTGAAATATTAACCACCGTAGAATAACGATAAAAGGGCAGGTGAATATAAAATTTAAGGCCTGTTTAATTTATGTCGTAAAAATGTTTATCGCTTATTTTTGAGCGAAACGAGGCGGGTTTTTTGAAGAGATAGCGAGGCTTATAATTCAAAAAAACACAACAAAGTTGCAGCCGAAAAGCAGCATAAACAAATTATTAGATAAATTTAAACAGGTTATAAGCTTCGATAACAAAAAAGGATGCAACACAATAGGCTTATCAAACGCAAATACTTACAACTAATTAAAAGTTGATAGGCTTTTTTACATTCTAAAAGTTAACTTTGGCTACAAATAAATATTCACTTAAAAACTAAATAGTTAATGAGACCAACCTTACTTATTTTGGCAGCCGGTATGGCTAGTCGTTATGGTAGCATGAAACAAATTGATGGTTTTGGCCCTAATGGAGAAACCATTATCGATTATTCTATATATGATGCAATTAAAGCTGGATTTGGAAAAGTTGTATTTATCATCAAAGAAGAGTTTGCCGATAACTTTAAGTCTATTTTCGATGCAAAGTTAAAAGGCAAAATTGAAGTAGATTACGTTTTTCAAAATTTCGACCTTAAACAATTTGGTATTGAGGAAGAAATTTACAGAGAAAAACCATGGGGTACGGCACACGCTATTCTATCGGGAAGAAAGATTGTTAAAGAACCTTTCTGCGTAATTAATGCCGATGATTTTTATGGCTACGATGCCTTTAAGAAGATGGCAGATTTTCTTACCACAGAGGTAAACGATAAAAACTATTCAATTATCGGCTACAAAATTGGCAAAACCTTATCAGACTTTGGCGCCGTATCAAGAGGTGTCTGTAAAACTGATGAAGCGGGAAATTTGACAGAAATTGTGGAAAGAACAAAGGTTTACAAAAAAGACAACGCTATTGTATTTGAAGAAGAAGGCACCGAAACTCCACTTGATTTCGATACACCAGTATCTATGAATTTTTGGGGATTTACGCCTGCCGTATTCCAAATAACAGAAGATTTGTTTAAAATTTTTGCCCTAGAAAATAAAGACAAACCCAAAGCCGAGTTTTTTATCCCTCTCATGGGCGAGCATCTGGTTAATACCCAAAAAGCTTCTTTTAAAGTAGTACCAACCGACAACCAATGGTTTGGAGTTACCTACAAAGAAGATAAGCCGTTGGTTCAAGCAAGTATTGATGAGCTTATAAAAAAAGGTAATTACCCCGAAAAACTATGGAATTAACTATTGATGAAAATGTATTAAAAGCTTATGGCTTAACTCGCAAAAACATCAAAATAAAACAAATAGGTTCTGGACACATTAACAGCACCTATTTGTTAACTCATTTAGACAATGGAAAAGCATATATCTTGCAAAAAATTAATGCAAATGTTTTCCAGAACCCACAGGCAATTGCAACAAACATTAAGCTTGTTGCCACTTATTTAAGCAACCAAGACGCATCTTATCTTTTTCCCGCTCCTTTGCAAACAATCACAGGCAACACCATGGTAGTTCTTAACGATAACTACTGGAGGCTATCTCCTTTTATAGCTGATACCGTGGCCTTAGATACGCTAACATCGCCAAAGCAAGCCTACGAAGCGGCAAAACAATTTGGCAAACTCAGCAGATTACTAAATGGTTTTGATAGCAGTACGTTAACGCCAACAATTATTGGTTTTCACGATTTAGAACTGCGTTTTAATCAGTTTAAAAATGCTTTAGCAAACAGTAAGCAAACTGTTAAAGCGCAACCAGAAGTTGAGGCTGCGCTTAAATTTGAACATATTGTATGGCAATACAACCAATTCAATGAAAAAGGCGATTTACCCAATAGGGTAATGCACCACGACACTAAAATTAGCAACGTATTGCTTAACAAGGACACTTACGAAGGTGTGTGCGTGATAGACCTAGATACGCTAATGCCCGGCAAGTTTATTTCTGATTTGGGGGACATGATGCGTACCTATCTTTGTGAGTTTTCTGAAAACGAGAAAGATTTGTCGAAGATTAGGATTCGAGTACCTTATTTTTCGGCCATGATAGAAGGCTACCTATCTGAAATGGGGAGTATTTTAACAGCCACAGAAAAAGAAATGCTGCTTTTTAGCGGCAAATACATCATTTACATGCAGGCGCTGCGTTTTTTAACCGATTTCTTAAACGGGAGTATCTACTACCCTATCAGTTATGCTGAGCAAAACTTGGATAGGGCAAGAAATCAGTTTAAATTGTTGGAAGAATTGATAAAGGACGAAGACCAACTACAACAATTAATTGATGATTGTCTTCTGAAAGAACAAGGCTTAAAAAGCATTTTTTCAACTAATCGAATAGCTTAACAATATTGTGTAAAAACCTTTGTAATAAAGAGCTTTCCTTTGTGATAATTTCCGCATCGGCCATCATACCTGGTTTTAGTACAATAGGCTGCTCTTTATTTTCTAGGGGTATTTTTTGAAAATCAATCTTGGCAAAAAATATACTATCCTTCAAAGCTGCATCTGTCAAATAGCTAATTTTTCCATCAATAGCACCGTACTCCTCAAAAGGATAGCTTCGCAATTTAACGAGTACTTTTTGTCCCATACCAACTTTTCCCATATTAAATTGCGGTATTTGTACTTCTCCAAAAAAATCATTACTCCCCGGGTTTACAATAAATAACTCTTCTCCAGCCTTTACATTTTGATTTTCTTGTAAAATTCCGACATAGCTAACTTTGCCATCCATAGTAGCACTAACCACATAATTCAATAGCCATTTATCTATTTCTGTTTTCATACTATTTAGTGCTTGTATAAACTTACTTTGTTGCTCTATTATGGTATTTTCTAAAGTGGCTAATTCTTTTTGCTTTGCAAGTAAACTAGTACGATTATTAATTAGAGCTGTTGCTGTTTGCTCTAGTGGATATTTACCCGACAAATATTTATTTTCTTGCTGCTTAAATTCACTATTAGAAATTACATTTTTACTCTTCAGTTTCTGATAACTTTCATATTCTTCGGCAATGTTAGCATACTCTTTTTCCTGTATTTGTTTTTGTTTTAGAATTTGCTGTTCCAATTTACTAATCTCATTGAGGTCTTTTTGTAAATATGCTCTTTGAGCAAGATAAAAGCCTCCTTCTTGCGTATTAGAGAATTGTATAAATTCTTGATAAAAATTTTGATACGAGGTCTGCAATTCTCCCAAAGCTAAACCTTTCGGCAATATTGTCTCGAGCTTCTTACCTGTATTATTTTCTACTTGAATTGTTAAAACCTCTAGTTGCTTCTGCAACTTTAACACATCTTCATGCTTAGCTGTACTCTCTAAAAAGGCCAAAGCTTGACGATTTTGCACAAACTGATTATCTCTAACTAATAGTTTAATTAATTTCCCTTGCTGATGAGTAATTATTTCTTTAGGAGCATTTAATGAATTAATTTTTAACGGTGCTTTTACAATATCTGGATAACGTATTAGGGCCGAAGCCAAAATAATTAACAATAAAATAGAAAAAATTAGAGTGATGCCCCAACGTAAAATCCACGAAGGTACGGCGGTAATAATTTCGTTAATTTCTTCGCTATTTCTGTTTAGCAATATCTTTTCTTCTCTTGGCATAAATAAAGTTTAAATTAATTGCCCAGCTCTAGTTGGTTTTTTACCAAATGATAATACTCTCCTCTTAATTTTGTTAATTGTTCATGCGTTCCTTCCTCAACAATTTTACCTTTATCCAACACCACAATATTATCGGCATTTTTGACCGTACTTAATCGATGAGCTACCACCACTACTGTTCGTCCTTCAAAAAAAGCTTCTAAATTTTGCATAATGACGTGCTCATTATTGGCATCAAGTGCATTGGTAGCTTCATCAAAGAAAATGTAAGCCGGATCTTTATAAACAGCACGTGCTATTAATATACGTTGCTTCTGTCCCTGACTAATTCCGTTACCTTCTGCTCCAATTTTTGTATTTAGCCCTAAAGGCAAACCCTCAGTCAGATCTCCAATGTTAGCCACTTTTATGGCATGTTTTAACTTATCCATATCTGGATATTCATCAGCAACTGTAATGTTTTTAGCTATCGTATCAGAAAAAATAAAGCCATCTTGCATTACCGTTCCACATTGGCTACGCCAAAAACCAAAGCCAATTTGGTCCAAATTTCCCGCACCAACTTTTATCTCCCCTTTTTGCAGGCTATAAAACCTTAGCAATAATTTTAGAATAGTTGTTTTTCCACTACCACTCATACCCACAATAGCGGTTGTTTTACCTTGTGGAATATTTAGGTTAATTTCATTTAACACAGGCTCATTACCAGCTCCTGGATAAAAAAAAGTTACATTTTGCAAGCTGATAGATTGATCTAAGGGAAGGTTTTTCAAAAAAACCTTATCTACAGGCTCCTCTTCTTCCATCTCATGAATTTCATTTAATCTTTCTAGACTAATCTTAGCATCTTGCATTTGTTGTATAAAACCAAGCAATTGTTCAATGGGGCTATTCACCTGCCCTACAATATACTGAATCGCCATCATACCACCTAAAGTAAGTTGACCATCTATTACAGCTTTAGCCACTAAAAAAGTAATGAGTATATTTTTCCCTTCGTTGATAAAAAAAGCTCCTGTCTGTTGCACTTGGCCAAGCGAAAGGCTTTTAATACTAAACCTAAATAATCCAGCTTGTAAATGCTCCCATTCCCAGCGTTTTTGCTGTTCGCAATTATTAAGCTTAATCTCTTGCATACCGTCAATTAATTGCACAATACTACTTTGATTTTTAGAGGAGATGTCAAATCGTTTAAAATCTAATTCCCTGCGCCGCTTTAGAAAAGCAATTACCCACAAGGAATAAAGCACACTACTTACCAAAAAAATAAAGAAGATATTGATATTGTAATATGCCAAAACCAAAGTGAAAACTAACAGATTAAACAGCGAAAAAATAGTACTTAAAGTAGAACCTGTTAAAAAGCTCTCGATACGTTTTTGGTCGTTCATGCGCTGCATAATATCTCCAGTCATTTTTGTATCGAAAAAGCTCATAGGCAATTTCATTAACTTAATAAGGAAATCAGTAAGAATAGAGATATTTACACGGGTGCTAATGTGCAACAATATCCAAGAGCGAATAAAATCTACACTTATACGCCCAATAAATAACATAGTTTGGGCAATAAGTACAATGTAAATAAAATTGAGATTTTTAGTATTAATACCAATATCTACAACAGATTGTGTTAAGAAAGGTATTATAAGCTGTAACAAACTACCAACACCCAAACCAACAAAGAGTTGTAACACCAACTGCTTGTATTGGTACAAGTAACGTAATAAAAACCCAAAATCTAATGCCGTTTTTTTGTCTCCCTCTTGCTCATAAAAAGCAGGCGTTGTCGAAAGCATTAAAGCAATACCTTGGCTATGTCCATTATTGTGAGTACTTAGCCAATGTTTTAAAAACTCGGTCTCTGTATATTGAATAATCCCTTTAGCCGGATCTGCAATATGATAAACGCCATTAGCCTTTGTTGTTTTAATTTTAAATAGAATAACAAAATGATTTTGGTTCCAATGTAAAATAACAGGAAAATCTGTTTCTGTTAGTTGTTGCAAGGTTAACCTACTGCCCATAATACGGAAGCCTATTTTCTCGGCGGCCTCACTAATACCTAATAAAGAAACACCTTCTTTGTTGATGCCTGCTATATCTCTTAATCTTTGTAAACTGAAATTTTTACCATAATGCTTCGCTATCATGCGTAAGCAAGTTGGACCGCAGTCCATTTGATCAGGTTGTTTGTAAAAAGGGAAGGTTTTCAATGATATAATTGTTATTTACTATAAACTTTGTCAATAGCTTTTGCTAATTTGTTTAATCTGCCCTCTTGATCAATATTTGAATTATAAATGATATTAGCGTTCTTATCAATCAAGAAATATGCAGGTACGCTATAGACGCCAAATTTCTTGCTAATTATTCCATCCCTTGCTTTCTTTTTCTCAGATACGTTTATCCATGCGGCTAAATCGTTGTCTTTAATATGTAAATTCCATTTGCCAATATCATCGTCTTCATTAAAATAAACTACTTTAAGACCTTTACTGCTATATTTTTTATAAATGCTTTTTAAAATGGGTAACTCTTGTTTACATGGGACACACCAAGTGGCTGAAAAAACAATTAAATATATATCTCCATTTAGCGTTTCATTTTTAAATATTGAACCATCATATTTTTCAACACGAAAGAACGGAACTTTCTTTTCTACTAATGTATTTTTATTTACTAGAAAATAGTTAGCTATGTTGTCTGATAAAACCTTACCGATGTCACTCTTTTTTGCAATTTCAGAAAAATTATCATATGTATTTTTAACATATAATTGATAGTCCTTACGAAAGTTGTATAAGCTTAATTCATATAGAAGTAAAGCAGAAAAATAGTTATCAGGATAATTTTTTAAATAATCCATTTGTTTTTCGTTTAACTCAGCAATTCCTTCTTTGGTTAATACCCTCGCACCTCCTTCAGCGATACTAAACTTATCGTAATATTTATCCCTTATTTGATGTAGGCTGTCTAGAACTGCTATGCCTTTATTGCCTGTGATGTTTAGAGGAGCATATCCAGCTATCGGAATGGTAGTATTCGAAAGTATAAGATTATTTTCTCCAGAATTTATTATTATGATTTTAGATAGTTTGCTTTTAACTTTTGAGACGGAGACAAAGGCAACTTCTTCATTGATTGTGCCATCATAGAACAGCTGACCGTTTTTGACAGTTAAGCTATCTTTTTTCAATACTTTTCGTTGGTCTTTATCTAAAATAGCAATAAGGAATTTATCCCCTTCAAAATCCTTCGTGGTTTTGATTTTCAGAGAAAAAATATGTTGAGCTTCTACATAGCTAGGATATATGAGAAGTAAAAAATAAAATAAATATCGCATATAAAATTCTTTAGATATACCCACGAATATCGTGGGTATAAAAATTGAAAAAATCAAGCTAAACAGCCAGAAAATGGCACACTAGATGATCCGTCCTGAGCAATACAGCGGCATTGTTCTCCATTTATTGAACTCCCACATGATCCTGAGACCCATTCACCACCTGCTCCGCGATAACTACATATTGCAAAGGCGCAGTCTTTCCCCACTTCTTCAGGCATTGCATACCCTCCCATTACTTTTTTCATCTCAGCACGGCTGAGTAAATTTTGCTTGTTCATAATTTTTATAAATTTGGATGTTTAAGTTTTTGCAGGCCTTCCACGCTGGCCTGCTTACGGCGGTGAGGGTAAACGCCCTTACTCGTTGTTGGGGCAGTCTCGCTTGCAATAGTGCTGCCCCTTTTTTAACATCTAGACTTAAAAGTATTTTTTCTTACGATCGGTGTTATCACCACATTGTTTTACTTTTTAGTTCAATGCGTGGAATGGTGATAACACCAACCACATATAAATTTATTATCATACGTAAGCAGGCAGAACCGTAATCCATTTCATTAACTTGTTTTACAGACCCTTACCTCCTAAATATTTTAGAATGCAGATCAATATCCAAAAAGCAATGCTATTTATTTATTAATTTTCTTACTTCTTCTAACATTTTTTTCCCTCTCAAATTTCTAGCAATTATTTTTCCATTGGGATCCACAATTAAATTTGCTGGAATACTCATGATATTAAACTTTTTGGACAAAAGACTGTCCCAGTTCTTCAAATCAGAAATATGTATAAATGGTTGCAACCCGTCTTTGCCGATTGCTTCCAACCATTTGTCTTTATCCTTATCAAACGAAATCTGAACAATCTGTAACTTGTTTTTGTACTTTTTATATATCTGTTTTATATAAGGGTTTTCTGCCCTACACGGCACGCACCATGAGGCCCAAAAATCAAACAGTACATATTTGCCCAAAAGAGTTTTACTATTTATCATTGTGCCTAAAGTGTCTGGTAACTGGAAATATGCTAAAGATTTTCCTACAATTACACTGTCTGTTAAAAATTTAATGAACATACCTGTAGAACTTTCAAATTGTTTTGACGGCAGTATTTTGGTAAGGGAATCTAATATCTTATCCTCTATTTTATTATATAGTTCGAATAAAAGCTGTCCACTAAAGGGGTTTTGCAGATGCTTTTTTATAAAGGTAACCTCTGCTTTGTTAATCTGGGTGGGGTCAAACAAATCGCCCCTAAGGTAATATGCCAGCGAATCCCGTTCTTTATTCCATTGTAATTTTCCTTCTGCCAATACCTTGTTAAACATGGAGTCTATCTGGATTTTAACGACTCCAGTATCGGCAAGCAACCCGGTTATTTTTGTTGAATAATATCCATCTGCGTTCTTCTTATAGTCTTGGCATATCAACTTATAAGATTCTGCTGTTTTGGCTGCAAATTTAAAACCGAAACTGCCATTGATAATGGTATCGACTAGCTCTAATGCTGTCGCCATTGAATTTTTATGCCCGATGTACTTGTACAATTTGATTTCCTTATTATTAAACCGTTCATCAATGGTGCCCTGTATCCAAAGACTATCTTGTGCAAAGGTGTATGTTAGCCTAAACACCATTATAAGCGTGATAAAAGTTGTCTTTTTCATAAAAGTGATATAAGATAGTCGGGTCTACAACCCGACTATTGCCTTAGGCATGGTTGTTTGTACATTTGTAAATTGTTCTACCAGGACAGCTAGAACCAAAATCATAAGGGACACAAGTAGTACCATTTGTACAATCAGAATTGTTATAACATTCATTCTCACAATCGCCACTGGTTCCTAAGTCTTCCAATCCTCCCATTACTTTTTTCATTTCGGCCCTGCTAAGCAAAGTTGCTCCAGCAAATGCTTTTTCGTTTAATTCTAAACTTTTCATTTTTTAAGTTTTAAATTTGTTTTAACTAAGGTTTTGTAAACCTTCACGCAGGTTTACTTAGACGGTACGCATATACGTGCTTACTCGTTGTTGGGGCAGTGTCGTTTGCAACCGGGCTGCCCCTTTTACCCTATCCGCGAATTTTGGGTATTTCTTTAGCTAACCTATCAGATATGGTATATCTTCTAATCTATAGGGTTCCGGTATTTTATATCCGTTAACCAATATGGTTGGCGTAAAGGTAATTTCGGTCATCTGGCACCATTGCTTTTGTTTTTTGGTGGTTTTGCTTACTTCTTCTCCAATATTAACCGGATAATGTTTTGCCCACTCATCGTATTTTTTCTCACGCTGTGCATACCATTGGTTCAGGGCTTTTTCTACCAATGCTACATTGTTGGTTAAGTTTAAGGCTGTTATGTGGCGTGCTACCTTTGTTCTTTGGTCATCATCATGGTCGGCCGTTGTGAACACTATTTTCAGTTGAATGTCCTTTCTTGTTTTCAACCATTTATCTAACGTTTCGTGAGCCTTTGCACATGGGCCGCAAAAGGGATTACTTACCATGGTAATAATGGTTTGTGCTGCTGGATCTCCAAGGGTTATTGGCGCTAGTTCATTAGGCACAGCATAACGTGGCTGTTTAGTAAGCGCATGCCCAAACAACTCGCTATTGTATTTAAACTTTTTCAATTGCCTTTTTAACAAATTATATTCTGCAGCTTTTTGCAATTCGGGTTTTAAGATAAACCATAATAAAACTGGCACTATAAAACTTGACACTAGGCCAAAAATTGAAGACGGAACTGCAAGGTTCAAAGTCCAAGAATTAGAACTCAAAGCGGCAAAAAATTCTAGCCATAAAACAACTTGTACAGTACAACACAATAGGCACCAATTCTTATGGCTGAACTGATAATAAATAGACCAAACTGTGTAAGGCAAAGCGCAAACATTAAATAAAATCAGTATTGATATAGAAGAAGGAACAAATAGTAAAGCAAGGAAAGTGCCCGCAAAATAGAAAAAACCTACTTCAGCCCAGCTTAACCACGAAGTGGCTTTTGCCGCATCAGATTTTAAAATAGCATTGCAGTTATTTTTTTTACCTAAGCTACATAGATTTTGTATCAATGGATTATTAGCATTTATACTATGAGTTAACAGTAAAGCAGAAATACCTAAGCCAATAAATTTTAAAATAAGTAGAAAGGTGTAACCTAAACCAAGCGTACTAAAATTTAAACTAACCAAAATGGCCAATGTAACAAATGTAATAAGTGCAGGTATTTTTAAATTATTAAGCGTTCCTATAAACTGCTCACTAGAATATTTCTCCTCTCCGCTTTTTGGTATTTTTTCTACGTGAAGTAATACCCCACTCCATCTTTCTAAAAACTCTTGTTCCGTGATTTGTTTTCTTTTAACTTTTTCATCGCTGTAGGTTACTTTACCATTAACAATTTCATGGATTAACATTAATAAACCTCCATTTGCAGGACTTTGTGCAATAAATGGAAATTGCAATTCTTCTACCTTATAGCTTTCCTTTTTTATAAGATAGCCTGCATTTGGCATATTCCACGCTGTAAAACAATCGCTCACAGCCATTAAACTCGGAAAATCTGGGTGATCTTCTAGTTTATTCCTTAAGCTAAAATCACTTACTTTTATGCTTAATTCCTTTAACAATAGTCTAGGTACTTCAATAGCATTGTGGGGGAGGTGAGCAATTAATTTCATATTTATTTGGTTGGTTATTCCAATTTACAACGCAACTATACAAAAACAAAAAATGTGTAAAATTTGCACAAAATTTAGAAAATTAAAAGTTTTTTTTATGAGAGAGGGGATTGAAATCAACTATCTTAGCTTTTCAATAAAAACCATAACCACAAACAATACAACTACTTACATTTAATTTCATTCTTAAAGCATAATGTAGTAACTTCAATTATACTAACTAAATTTTGCGTTTATGAATATTGGAAATGTTTTAAAAAAACTAAGAGAATACAAAGCAATCAGTCAAAAATCGGTAGCATATTATTTGAATATAGAAAGATCTACCTACGCCAGATTAGAAGAGAACCAAACCCAGCTTACCATTGCACTTGCAGTTAAAATTGCCAAGTTTTACGGCATGGAGTTTAACTACCTTGCTTTATGCCTAGAATTTGAACGTTACTTGCTTTGTGCCACTACCGAAAGACTAGTAAAAAGTAAACCTGTCACTTAACATACAATCTTTATTCGCTAGTCTATGTTTTTTCATCAGTTTTAATAGATGTTGTTTTATGCAATTTATTGGACTAGTGCTAACGGTCATCGCTTTAAGATTGCTTCTCCGAATGGTCGGAGCAGGCTGCCGTTCCTCCTCGCAATAACGATAAGCACCAACAAAAAAGCGTTACTGAAATTAATCAGCAACGCTTTCTATCTTTAGGTCTTTAAGCTTTCAGACTTCCGTCATCGGACTTCGGACTTTCCAACTTTTACTTTTTATCGTCGTCTTTTACTTCTTCATAATCAACATCAGTTACGGTATCGCCACCTTGTTGTGGTTCTGCTTGTGCAGCATCTCCTTGTGGCTGTCCGTCCTGACCTGCTTTGTACATCTCTTCAGAGGCAGCATTCCAAGCATTTTGCAACTCAGTTTGTGCAGCTTCAATATCAGCGAAGTTACGAGCAGCGTGTGCATCTTTCAGTTTTTTCAAACCATCTTCAATTGGAGCTTTTTTATCGGCAGATAATTTATCGCCAAACTCTTTCAATTGTTTCTCGGTCGAGAAAATTAAGGCATCAGCACTGTTAATTTTATCAGCTTCTTCTTTTGCTTTAGCATCAGCTTCTGCGTTAGCTTCAGCTTCTTGCTTCATTTTTTGAATTTCAGCATCAGTTAAACCAGACGAAGCCTCGATACGAATTTTTTGCTCTTTACCAGTAGCTTTATCTTTAGCGCTTACATTTAAAATACCGTTCGCATCAATATCAAAAGCAACTTCAATTTGAGGCACACCACGTGGCGCTGGCGGAATTCCGTCTAACATGAAACGGCCAATTGTACGGTTTTGATTAGCCATTGGACGCTCACCTTGTAAGATGTGGATTTCTACTGATGGTTGGTTATCTGCCGCAGTAGAGAAAGTTTCTGTTTTCTTAGAAGGAATGGTTGTGTTAGCCTCAATTAATTTAGTCATTACACCGCCCATAGTTTCGATACCTAAAGAAAGTGGCGTAACATCTAACAATAATACATCTTTAACTTCACCAGTTAATACACCACCTTGAATAGCAGCACCAATTGCCACCACCTCATCAGGGTTTACACCTTTAGAAGGCTCTTTTCCAAAGAAAGCTTTAACCGCATCCTGAATAGCAGGAATACGAGTAGAACCACCTACCAAGATAATTTCATCAATATCGCCAACAGATAAACCAGCGTTTTTCAAAGCAGATTTACAAGGATCGATAGTACGTTTAATCAAGTCAGCAGCTAGTTGCTCAAATTTTGCACGGCTTAAAGTACGTACCAAGTGTTTAGGACCGCTAGCATCGGCAGTGATGTAAGGCAAGTTAATTTCGGTAGAAGTAGTGCTAGAAAGCTCAATTTTAGCTTTTTCAGCAGCTTCTTTTAAACGTTGTAACGCCATTGGATCTTTGTGCAAGTCCATACCGTTTTCTGCTTTAAACTCTTCTGCCAACCACTCAATTAATACGTGGTCAAAGTCATCACCGCCCAAGTGCGTATCACCGTCAGTAGCTTTTACTTCAAAAACACCATCACCTAATTCTAATACAGAAACGTCATGCGTACCACCACCACAGTCAAACACCACAATTTTCATGTCTTTGTGTGCTTTATCTAAACCATAAGCTAAAGCAGCGGCAGTAGGCTCGTTAATGATACGTTTCACTGTTAAACCTGCAATTTCACCGGCCTCTTTTGTAGCTTGACGTTGCGCATCGTTAAAGTAAGCAGGCACCGTAATTACGGCTTCTGTAACTTCTTGACCTAAGAAATCTTCAGCAGTTTTTTTCATTTTCTGTAAAACCATTGCCGAAATTTCTTGTGGCGTATATTTTCTATCGTCAATTTCTACACGTGGCGTGTTGTTATCGCCTTTTACCACTTTATAAGGTACGCGTCCAATTTCTTTATCAACCTCACCGAAACTGCTACCCATAAAGCGTTTAATAGAGTAGATTGTTTTTGTTGGGTTTGTGATTGCCTGACGTTTTGCAGGCTCGCCCACTTTGCGCTCACCGTTTTCCGTAAAAGCAACAATAGATGGCGTAGTACGTTTACCTTCCGCGTTTGCAATAACAACAGGCTCGTTACCCTCCATTACCGAAACACAAGAGTTCGTAGTTCCTAAGTCTATACCAATTATTTTTCCCATTTTATTATATATTTCTTTTGTTATTTTTTAGTTATATCTGCTATTCAACAAGCCTTATGCCAATAGGCTTTTGGCAGATTTTAACCTCAAAAAACTGCTAAAATGTGAAGAAAAACCAAGATTACTGCTGACAGCTTGGCAGAAATTGAGTTAAAAGTAAAAAGTTTAAAGTCTAAAAATGAGTGGAAAATGATTGCCAGTATTTCATCGCTAAGCTAGCCCTGCTGTTCGCTCCTATCTTTTTGTTCGATACCTACTCACTTTCGCGTCATTGCGAGAAGGCACGACAGCCTGCTCCGACCATTCGGAGAAGCAATCTTTCTCGAACAACTAACAAAAAGTATAACCGCTACCATCAGGTTTAATTAACAAAAATCACTGCCTTTTAACGCCTTATAGGCCTAGCAACCTTTCCAAATGATGGTAACCAATACCAAAATAAGTCTTGGTATCTTTTATCTTCTGTAAAATATCAGCTTTAGTCTTTGGGCTTTGGTCTTTAGTCTTTACTCCTTGCTCCTTATTCCTAATTCCTACCACCAAAACATTCTTAGGCGTGTGCATATCAGATACAAACTCAAAAACCTTTGTTTTATAGCCAAAGTATTCCAAAATTAAAGCACGCAGACCATCCGTTACCATTTCTGCCTGTCTTTCTAAGAATATACCATGTTTGGTTAAAAAGTTTAGCTCATTCTTCGCTTTGCCTTTTTCTATCTCCCTACGAATTTGCTTATGGCAGCAGGGCGCAACAACAATCAGTTCCGCATTCGCTTTTATGCCTTTGTAAATTGCATCGTCCGTAGCCGTGTCGCAAGCATGTAGGGCAATTAGTAAATTAATTTTATCGCTATGGTAACTTTCAATAGTTCCCTCCACAAAAGAAAGCTGGTCGAACTTAGCCTTAGCGGCAATAGCGTTACATAAATCAACCAAATCTTTTCTAAACTCTACACCCACTACATTTGCTTTCTGCTGATGATTCAGCAGATAATCGTACAAAGCGAAAGTCAAATATCCTTTACCAGAACCCATATCTACTACAGTATTAATCGTACCAACCTGAAACTCCTTTATTAACGAGCTTAAGATCTCAATATACTGATTGATCTGCTTGTACTTATCCTGGGCATTTTTAAAAACTGCACCATCTTCTCCTGTCAAACCCAATTCTTGCAAGTAAATATTGTCTTTTGCCAAAATCAAACGTTTTTTCTCTTTGTTATGGCTTAAACTCGCTTCTTTTTTTTCCGCCAGTAATTTAGTTCGCACCCTAAATACGCCTTTAGCATTCTTCTCTAAAATATGCTCTTGTGTAGTAGTAAACAAAGTAGCGATATGAAATCCGTTAGCTAAATAATCTTCAATTAGTTTAATTCCCTCTTGTTCTGTAGAATTTTTAAAAATATCTCTTGTTTGATAGCGAAAGTTAAAGGCCAACATTTTTTTATTCTTAATTACTACCGGCCTTACATATAGCTGTTTCAAGGGCTCGTCACTGCCTTTGTAATTGCCCAATGCCAACTTTACAAAAGTTGCGTTTTTTAAGCTTTCCTCTAGCTGTGCTAAAAATAAGATGTCGCTCTGTTTGTTCATGGTGATACTAAATTATAAGAAGCAAAAATAATACACTAAAACTTAATAATAACCGAATATTGGTCATTTCTTGTCCAACACCTCCTATCTTTGAACATTTTACAAATCAATCTGGTTTATGAACATCATACTAGCATCCACATCTACCCTATTTGGGGAACAATATCTTGCCTATCTTAAATCCGAAATCATCACTTTATTTAAAGGAGTAGATGAAATTATTTTTATTCCTTTTGCTAGGCCAGGAGGAATATCTCATAACGAGTACACACAAAAAGCTGCCGAGTTTTTCGCTGAGATAGGTATTAGCGTAAAAGGATTGCATGAATTTGAAGACCAAACCGGGGCGCTAAACAATGCTAAAGGATATTTTACTGGCGGTGGCAACACTTTCTTATTGGTAAAAATACTGCACGAACTAGGCTTGATGAACATTCTCAAAGAAAACGTAGAAAAAGGCAAACCTTATTTAGGTTGTAGTGCAGGCAGCAACATTGGGGGCATTAACATGAAAACTACTAATGATATGCCTATCGTTTATCCACCAAGTTTCGATTGTATGGGCTTGGTACCTTTCAATATCAACCCGCATTACTTAGATCCGCAAACAGAGCTTAAACACAATGGCGAAACCCGAGAAACTAGAATTTTAGAATTTCTAACGCAAAACAACCTTAAAGTAATTGGTTTGAGAGAAGGCAATTGGATTAGAGTAATGAACCATAAAATTACTGTAGAAGGCACCCAACTAACCAGAATATTTGAACAAGGCAAAGCACCTTACGAAATCACTGCTGGTACAATCTTATTTTAACTTACCCTAAAATGATTATTAGAAGAGCAAAAGCCGAAGAAGCTACAACTATAGCCAATTACATTTTTTTGGCCATGGAAGAAATTACCTACCAGTTTATTGGCGAAAATTCTAAAGAAAAAGCATTGCACTTTCTTAGCAGTTTAATAGCAGCGCCTAACAATCAATATTCTTACCAAAACTGTTGGGTGGTAGAAATTGAAAATGAACTTGTTGCCGCCGCCTTAGTTTACAATGGAGGCAAATTAGCCGAATTACGCGAACCCGTTGCCCAAAAGATAAAAACCTTATTTAACAGATCGTTTACCCCCGAAGACGAAACCCAAGCAGGAGAATACTACATTGATTGTGTGGGCGTAAACCCAAACCAGCAGGGCAAAGGTATCGGTTCAAAAATATTTCATTTCTTAATTAACGAATATGTTAAGCACCGGAAAGAAACATTGGGCCTGCTAGTAGATCAAGAAAACCCCAAAGCTAAAAGACTTTATCTAAAATTAGGATTTGAACCAGTTGGCGAAAAAACATTGGTGGGCAAAAAGCTAGAACACCTACAAATCAAAAAGTAACACCAACAAAAAACCCTTTAGGGCTTTCCTAAAGGGTTTTAAGCATAATAAGTTAGACAGATTACGCTTTTTGCTCTTCTGCATCGTCAGCAGCTGGTGCTTCAGGAGCTGCTTCTTCAGCAACTTCTTCTTTGGCCTCAACAACTGGAGCTGCCTCTTCTTTCACTTCTGTAGCAGGAGCATCAGCTTTTTTAGCTTTTGATCTACCTCTACGAGTAGTTTTCTTTTCAGCAGCTGCTGCATCTTTTCCGTACACCTCGTTATAATCTACCAATTCGATTAAAGCCATTTCTGCATTATCACCCAAACGGTTGTTTAATTTGATAATACGAGTATAACCACCTGGACGGTTAGCTACTTTAGCAGCAACATCACGGAACAACTCTGTTACTACCTCTTTGTCTTGCAAGTAAGCAAATACTGTACGACGTGAGTGAGTAGTATCGTTTTTAGATTTAGTGATGATTGGCTCTACATAAACGCGTAAAGCTTTTGCTTTAGCCAATGTAGTAGTAATTCTTTTGTGCGTAATCAAAGAAGAAGCCATATTAGCCAACATCGCTTTTCTGTGCGAAGTAGTTCTTCCTAAGTGGTTGTGTTTTTTACCGTGTCTCATTTTTTTGTTTATAAAGTGTGTACCGTCTCTTTGAACTTAATCTGAGGGAATTACACACAGTGAATTAATTTTAATTCTTTAAGTAATACATTATAAGTGATGCGTAATACGTAAAACTTACAACCTTTTTACTCTTCGTCTAACTTAAATTTAGAAAGGTTCATTCCAAACGATAATTGTTTAGATTTTACCAATTCTTGGATTTCAGTTAATGATTTCTTACCGAAGTTTCTGAATTTTAACATATCAGCTACATCGTAAGAAACTAGATCAGCCAAAGTACGGATATCAGCCGCTTTTAAGCAGTTCAATGCACGTACAGAAAGATCTAGATCAACCAATTCAGTTTTAAGGATTTTACGCATGTGCAAAATTTCCTCATCAACCTCTTTAGTTTCTTCTTTAGCTTGAGATTCTAACACTAAGTTCTCATCAGAGAACAACATAAAGTGTTGGATTAAAATCTTAGCTGCTTCTTTCAAAGCTTCTTCTGGGTGGATAGATCCATCAGTAGAAATATCTAAAACTAATTTCTCGTAATCCGTTTTTTGCTCAACACGATAGTTTTCAATCGTATATTTCACATTTTTCATTGGCGTAAAAATCGAATCGATTGCAATTACACCAACTACGCTATCAGAAATTTTGTTCTCTTCTGCAGGTACATAACCACGCCCTTTGTTTACGGTTAGTTCAACCTCCAAAGTAACTGATTTTTCCATGTTACAAACTACCAACTCTGGGTTTAAAACCTCAAAATTGTTAGAGAATTTAGTAATATCTCCTGCTAAGAATTGATCTTGACCATTTATGATGATAAAGATTTTTTCAGAATCGCCAGATTCGCCTACTTTCTTAAAACGCACTTGCTTTAAGTTAAGGATGATTTCTGTTAAATCTTCAACTACACCTTTGATAGTAGAAAACTCATGAGAAACGCCTGAAAAACGAATACTGGTAATAGCAAAGCCTTCTAAAGAAGAAAGTAAAATTCTTCTTAGGGCATTACCAATGGTTACACCGAAACCGGGCTCTAAAGGACGAAATTCAAATTGACCATCGAAATCCGTTGATTTCTGCATGATTACCTTATCTGGTTTCTGAAATGCTAAAATTGCCATTTATTAATGTTTTTAGATCGTTTATTAATGTTGTGTAACATAAAAAGGTTAAAGCCACTAGGGCCTTAACCGTTATGATTACTTCGAGTATAACTCGACTATAAGGTTTTCCTTAATGTTCTCAGGAATTTCGTCACGATTTGGATATGACAAGAATTTACCCGATAATTCTTTAGCGTTCCAATCTAACCAAGAAAATTTGTTGATTGTTCTGCCAGCTACTGAGTTTGAAATTGCTTCAAGAGATTTTGATTTCTCTCTTACCGCAACAACATCACCAGCTCTTAATTGGTACGAAGGAATATTAACTGTTTCGCCGTTTACAGTAATGTGCTTGTGGCTAACTAATTGTCGAGCACCTGAACGGGTTGGCGCAATACCTAATCTATATACTGTATTATCTAAACGTGCTTCTAGTAATTGCAATAAGTTATCACCAGTAATACCTTGACGTGAAGAAGCTTTAGTAAACAAGTTACGGAACTGTTTTTCTAACACACCATAAGTGTATTTTACTTTTTGTTTTTCCATTAACTGTACTGCGTACTCAGACTGCTTTCCTCTTCTTTTAGAAGCGCCGTGTTGGCCTGGAGGATAGTTTTTTCTGTCTAGTACTTTATCAGGGCCAAAAATTGGCTCTCTGAACTTACGGGCGATTTTGGACTTTGGTCCGGTGTATCTTGCCATTTTGTTTGTGATTTTAAAGTATCATACAACCTGAAGCTGCAGACTCTTAGCTTTAAAAAATAATTAATTAAACTCTTCTTTTCTTTGGAGGACGACAACCATTGTGTGGAAGTGGAGTGATGTCTTTGATAGACAATACTTCGATACCTGCTACTTGCAAAGTTCTGATAGCCGACTCACGACCTGAACCAGGACCTTTAACGAAAACATCTACTTTACGTAAACCTAAATCGAAAGCAACTTTACCACAGTCTGATGCAGCTTGACCTGCAGCATAAGGCGTGTTCTTTTTAGAACCTTTGAAACCCATTTTACCAGCAGAAGACCATGAAATGGTTTGTCCGTTAGTGTTTGTTAAGGTAACAATGATGTTGTTGAACGTAGCATTGATGTGAGCTTGGCCTACTGGCTCAATCACAACAAGACGTTTTTTGGTAACTTTTTTACTTTTAGCCATTTTTTCTTTTAGATTTTTTAGATGTGAGAATTGAGATAAGAGACCTTCCCCTTCCCGGCACTCTACATCTATTTTTTATCTTCTATTCCAGATTTGAGAAGATCTACAAGAAGTTCTCACTTCTCATATCTCAGTTCTCATATCTATCATTTATTATTTAGATGCTTTTTTCTTGTTAGCAACTGTTTTTCTCTTTCCTTTACGAGTACGAGAGTTGTTTTTAGTACGTTGACCACGAACAGGTAAACCTTTTCTGTGACGTAGGCCTCTGTAGCAACCAATATCCATTAAACGTTTAATGTTTAATTGAACCTCAGAACGTAAAGCGCCTTCTACTTTAATCTCGTCGTTAATCATTGTACGGATAGCCGATAACTCATCATCAGACCAATCTTGCACTTTTTTGTTAAGATCGATACCTGCAGTATTTAAAATACGTTGTGCAGTGGTTTTACCTATTCCGTAGATATAAGTCAGACCAATCTCTCCTCTTTTGTTTCTTGGTAAATCAACACCTGAAATCCTTGCCATTTTTCTATTTGTTTTTTAATGAACGACCGAACGGCGGGCCACCGTTGTGCGGAACTCGTTCCAATGTTTTTAATTATCCCTGACGTTGCTTATATTTCGGATTCTTCTTGTTAATGATGTAAAGTTTCCCTTTACGACGAATAATCTTACAATCAGCGCTACGCTTTTTAATTGATGACCTAACTTTCATTGCTCTTTTATTTTCTCTCTTTGGTAATGAAGCTATCACAAGCTATTTTAAAACTAAAGACGGCCGCTTGTGATGGTTGCATTTTTATTTGTATCTATAAGTGATCCTGCCTTTTGTTAAATCATAAGGCGACATCTCCAATTTTACTTTATCTCCAGGCAAAATTTTGATGTAGTGCATCCTCATCTTACCTGATATATGCGCAATAATCTCATGTCCATTTTCAAGTTCTACCCTAAACATGGCATTAGATAATGCTTCTCTTATTACTCCGTCTTGTTCAATTGAGGCTTGTTTAGCCATATTCTATTGATTTTTACTTAATTAGCTGCTACTAAACAGGGTTGCAAAATTAAATATTATTTTTCAATTATTTACCTTTTTTCTGCTAAAACTTCTTCTATCAAAGAAAAAGTGCTTAAAACGTCTGCTTTGCCTCTTTTTATAGCAACAGTATGTTCAAAATGTGCCGATGGTTTGTTGTCTTTAGCAGTTACTGTCCATCCGTCGCTCCAGAATTTAACGGCCGCCGTTCCGGCATTGATCATTGGCTCTATGGCCAACACCATGCCCTCTTCTAATTTAATTCCGCTACCTCTTTTACCATAATTCGGTACTTCGGGTTTTTCATGCAACTTCACTCCAACACCGTGCCCTACCAATTCTCTTACTACACCAAAACCATTAGCTTCGGCATGAAATTGTACTGCATGGGCAACATCGCCTATGCGCATACCAACTACCGCCTTTTCTATGGCAAAAGCTAAACATTCTTGGGTAACTTTTACAAGCTTCTTCTGCTCTTCGTTAATTTCTCCGATGGTAAATGTATAGGCAGAATCTCCAAAATAGTTGTTCTTAATTACGCCACAATCTACAGAGATCAGATCTCCTTCTTTAATCACATAATCACTTGGAAACCCATGCACCACCTGCTCATTAGGGGAAATACAAAGAGAATAAGGAAACCCGCCATAATTTAGAAAAGCTGGCACAGCACCGTTATCTTTAATAAACTCGTATGCCAGCTTATCTAATGCTATTGTTGTAATCCCAGGTTTAATTACCTTGGCTACTTCGGCCAAAGTTTTAGAAACAAGCAAAGCGCTTTCTCTAATTAATTCAACCTCTTCGGAAGACTTGTAATAGATTTTAGACATTATAATGCAGCTCCACTGGTGCTTGTAGCAGATGGAATGCCCGAACGACCGGTTACTCTACCTGTTTTCATTAAACCATCGTAATGGCGCATTAATAAATAACTTTCTATTTGTTGTAGCGTATCTAATACCACACCTACCAAAATTAACAACGAGGTACCGCCAAAGAAATGGGCAAATTCCTGTTGAATTCCAAGCTTAACGGCCAATGAAGGAATAATAGCAATGGCTGCTAAAAACAGTGATCCTGGGAAAGTAATCTTAGACACCACGTCATCAATAAATGAAGAGGTTGCCAATCCTGGTTTTATGCCCGGAATAAAGCCGCCATTTTTCTTCATATCGTCAGACATCTGCGTTGGATTAACGGTAATGGCCGTATAGAAGAAGGTAAATGCTATAATCAAGAAAGCAAACGTTAAGCTATAAGTTAACGAAGTGATATCTGAATATTGGTGTAACCAACTTTCTTGCAAATTAGGGAACAAACCAATTAAAGCACTTGGCACAAACATTAATGCTTGCGCAAAAATGATAGGCATAACGCCTGCAGCATTTACTTTTAGAGGGATATATTGTCTTACACCACCAACCTGCTTATTACCTACAATTCGCTTAGCATATTGTACTGGCACTTTACGTACGCCCTGCACAATTAGAATAGTAAATATAACAATGGCATATAAAGCTACAATCTCTAATACCAGCCTAATTAGACCACCATCATTGCCTGCAAATACAGAAGTTATCTCTTGGCTTATTGCAATTGGCAAACGAGCAATGATACCCACCATAATGATTAATGAGGTACCGTTACCAATACCTTTATCGGTAATTTTCTCTCCTAACCACATCACAAACAGGGTACCCGAGGTTAATACAATTGCCGACAAGAAATAGAACAAAGTATGGTTAATCACAATTGCCTCTGTAGGCACCTGTGTTTTAACATAACCTATTGCTTGAACAATGGTAATGGCTACAGTTAGGTAACGAGTGTACTGCGTTAATTTTTTACGGCCGCTTTCTCCTTCTTTCTGCATTTTTTGGAAGGTAGGTACCGCTATTCCTAATAACTGCACCACAATGGATGCAGAGATATAAGGCATTACACCTAAGGCCACTATTGATGCTTTAGAGAAAGCACCCCCTGCAAACATATCTAACAAACCTAACAAACCCGATTTTTGAGCATTAGAAAGCATTGCAGGATCTACACCTGGCAACACAACCTGACAAACAAGTCTGTAGATTACAAGAATCATGAGCGTAAATAATATACGCTCTTTTAATTCTTCAATTTTCCAAATATTACTTAAAGTAGTAAATAGCTTCTTCATTTTACAATTTTACGATTGAGCCTCCAGCAGCTTCAATTGCTTTTTGTGCGCTTGCAGAAAAAGCATGAGCTGTAACTTCTAATTTAGCTTTAACTTCTCCACGACCTAGGATTTTCACCAAATCGTTTTTAGAAGCTAAACCATGGTCTTGCAATGTAGCAAAATTTACGGTAGTTAAGTTAAATTTTTCAGCTAATCCTTGTAATACATCTAAGTTTACACCAACATACTCGGTACGGTTAATTGGCTTGAAACCAACTTTAGGCACACGACGTTGTAAAGGCATTTGACCACCTTCGAAACCAACTTTTGATGAGTAACCAGAGCGTGAGCCAGCTCCTTTGTGTCCACGTGTTGATGTACCACCACGGCCAGAACCTTGACCACGACCAATTCTCTTACTTGCTTTTACAGCACCTTTTGCAGGTTTTAAATTACTTAAGTTCATAATAAACTTTTATGTTGCCCCTTCGCTTTCACTAATCAGGAAACAACGATTAAACAAAAAAATTTGCCTAAGATATAAATCTTAAGCAAATTCTGATAATAATATTATATAGCTTCGATAGCTACTAAGTGATTAACTTTTCTAACCATGCCAATGATTGCAGCATTTGCCTCAACCTCGACACTTTGGTTTAACTTAGATAAACCTAAAGCTTTCATGGTTCTCTTTTGGCGCTCGCTTCTATCGATAACGCTTTTTACTTGAGTGATTTTAATTTTAGCCATGATCTTATCCGTTAAAAACTTTGTTTAAATCTACACCACGGTTTTGAGCTACGGTATAAGCATCACGCATTTTGGTTAATGCATCAACAGTAGCTTTTACCACGTTGTGAGGATTTGATGAACCTTTTGATTTAGCCAATACGTTGTGGATACCAGCACTTTCTAGCACGGCACGCATCGCACCACCAGCAATTACTCCAGTACCTACAGCAGCAGGCTTAATTAACACAAAACCTCCAGAATATTTACCGATTTGCTCGTGAGGTACAGTACCATTCAACAAAGGAACTTTTACCAAGTTTTTCTTTGCATCATCTACACCTTTAGCGATAGCTTCAGTAACCTCTTTAGCTTTGCCTAAACCGTAACCTACAACGCCGTTCTCATCACCTACAACTACGATAGCTGAAAAGCTGAAAGTACGACC